>JABSRN010000173.1 GCA_013214025.1 Polyangiaceae bacterium | reverse complement strand
GGCTGCGCCTGTCGTACGACAGCGCCTCTAAGGCCAGGCGGGGGACTCTACGCGAGTCTATTGCTACTCGCCGGCGTCATCGTCCGTCGCCGCACGCGGCGGGCCGCATGATGCCCTCCGACGTCACGACGCGAAATCACGACATGAACGAGCTAGCTAAAATGAAACGAACTCCCTCGAGCCCGCTTTCACGCTTTGGTGCCACGATCGCCATGATTGCCACGGCAATCGTGGGAAGCAACGCGTGTACTACTGAGGCCTTCTGCTTCGACGAAGAGTGCGAGAGTGCTACCGCCAACGTCGAGACGGATTCAGGGGCATCAACGGGGGCTGGCGGGATGGGGATATTTCCGTTCCCAGACGTAGATACCGGCACGCCGAATACGGATTCCGGCCAGGGCGGTTCCAGCAGCGGTGGGGTCGACTGCACTGCCATCGACACCGATACGGACGTCAATCACTGTGGCCAGTGCGGGCGACCGTGCGACCTAGACGACGCCCTAGCGGTGTGTGTCGGTGGGGTCTGTCAAGTGGATTCCTGCTTGGAAGGCCTCGTCGATCTAAACAACGATTCCACGGATGGTTGTGAGTGTCAGATCACCGGAAACGACGTCTGTGACGGCCAGGACAACGATTGCGATGGCGAGATCGATGAAGACACGGATACGGATACGGACGTACTCCACTGTGGAGGCTGCAATGTGCCATGTCGTGACCCTGATGAGGGCGACCCGACATGTATCGCTGGAGAGTGCGGCTACGATTGCTACGACGGCTTCACTGGCTGGGACTGTCAATACGCATGTACGGCCACGTCTGATGTCGACACCACTTGTGACGGGGTAGACGACGACTGCGACGGCGACATCGACGAAGAGGTCGTCACGGATGAAGACTGCACCGTGACCTGTGTAAACCAGGACTGCACAGTGAGTGTGGTGGGCGACGGAGAGCTGCAGGGAGAGTGCACCCCCGGAAAGACGTCCTGTTCCGGCGCCCAGGGCATGATTTGCTTGGGTGGTATTCGCCCGCTGCCGGAAGTTTGCGACGATCTGGACAACAACTGCAACGGCATCGACGACGATGGCGTCGACAAACTGACGGACGTCCTCAACTGCGGTGGTTGCAATATCAAATGCGCCCAGGGCGACGAGTGCATCGCCGGCGATTGTCAGTTCACCTGCCCCACAGGTTTCGCCGACATCAACAACGAGCCCTTCGACCGTTGTGAGTACGAGTGTCCGGTGTGGCCGATACAGAGCGAGATCTGCGACGGCGTGGATCAGGACTGCAACGGTGACATCGACGACGGCACCCTGCCGGCTGTCGGCACCACCTGCAACGGCGAGGATTGTCCGACCGCACCCGCAGTGAATGGCTTCTGTCCGGGCGTTTGTACCGACGGTACCTACCAGTGCCAGGCCGGTGCGCTCTTCTGTACCTACGGAAACTACGATTCTACCGAGAGCTGCGACGACGCCGACAACGATTGCGACGGAGACGTAGATGAAACGACTATCTTCGCGAGCGATCCGCTGAACTGCAATACTTGCGGCAACGTCTGTGCCGACCAATTCTCAAATACGGCGGTGGCCTCCTGCGTAAACTCGACATGCGAAGAGGTCGTTAATGGCTGCATTGCCGGCTTCGCCAACCTGGACGGTCAGCCCGGCTGTGAATACACGTGTCCGGAGTGGCCGCCCACAGACGAGGTCTGCGACGACGTCGACAACGACTGCGACGGGGAAGTGGACGAATTCGTCACGGATCTCGGGCAAAGCTGTACCGATGGTTGTCCCTCGCCGGAGGCCTGCGTGGCGGGTGACACCTGCGGGCTGCACCGTGTCTCTACTGCGATCGACGGCTGCTATGGCGTCTGTGCCGGAACCGGCTCCACCACCTGTGGGACTAGCGGAACGCCCGAGTGCACCTACACTCAAGCTAGCGTGACGGACGACGACTGTGACGGCTTGGACGATGACTGCAACGGCATCATCGACGATGGCGTGCTTCTCGACACAGATATCGCCAACTGCGGCGTCTGTGGGCTCGCGTGTGAGCTGAACAATGCGGCGTCCCAGACGGCGACAGACATCGAGTGCAGTGCGGGCCTCTGTTACATCATACCGGGCGGCGGGCATTGCGCGGCCGGCTTCGCCAATGTCGACGGCAATAACGCGAACGGCTGTGAATACGCCTGCACTGAGACGAACGGCGGGACCGAGATTTGCGACGGTTTCGACAATGACTGCGACGGTGAATACGACGAAGATCTCGGTTCGGTCAGCTGCACAGATTGCCCCGCTTCGGTGGGCCCGGACGGCATACACCCGGTCTCGGCAGTCGGTAGCGGTAACGGCTGCTACGGAGAGTGTTCCGATGACGTCGGCGCCGGTGGACTCTCGAGCTGCACCCAGGGTAACCCCGGCTGCGGCTTCGCCAACGCCGGCAACGAGACAACCTGCGATGGCAAGGACAACGACTGCAACGGCCTGATCGACGACAACATCAACTTCCTGATCGATGAAAATAACTGCGGTATCTGCGACGGAGTCTGCGCGGACGATGACATCAACTTCCCCAACGCCAGCCGAGTGAGCTGCGAAAGTGGGGTGTGTACGGCGGTCATCGACTGCGACCCTGGCTACTACGATGTCGAGCCGGGGCAGCCTGGCTGCGAGTACAGCTGCACGGCGACCGGCACCGAAGTGTGTGACGGCGAGGATAACGATTGCGACGGAAGCTCCGACAACGTCATCACCCAGCTCTGCTACGAAGGCTGCCCGACTCCGGCGAACTGCGTCACCGATGCCGGAGAGGACTGCACTTTCGATGAGTCGCCGGTCTCCAACGGTTGCTACGGCGTGTGCGCCTTTGGCGGTATTACGTCATGCGAAAACGATAATGATCTCTGTAGTTACAGCCTGTACGCCTCTACCGACGGTCCGAACTGCAACTTCCTCGATGACGATTGTAACGGCCTTGTGGACGATGGCGTGGACTTCCAGAACGACGTCGACAATTGCGGGAGCTGCGGCTTTCAGTGCAGTAACTTCCAAAACAATACGGATGCCATCGATTGTGTGGCGGGCAACTGTGTGGTCATCACCTGTTCTACCGGTTACTCCGAGGTGGCCCCCTTCGTAGATGGTCCAGGGCACTTCCCAGACGGTTGCGAGTACGCCTGTCCGGAGGGAGCCGTGAATGCTGAAACCTGCGACGACGTCGACAACGACTGTAACGGAATCGTCGACGACAATCTGACAGATGCCACGCTCAATGATGCCTGTTGCCCGCATGGGGCCGGCAATTGCGAAGTCGGTAGCTCCTGCGCTAGCGACGACGGCACCATTCAGTGTGACGCCTCGGGCAACCTCGCATGCGAGGGCGGCGACAGCCGGGTCAGCAACGATACTTGTTCGACCGCCAACTTCGACGACGACTGTGATGGATCGGTGGACGAGGATACCGACACCAGTACGGACGTGAACCACTGCGGTTCGTGCGGTCGGGACTGCGCGGCACTCGATACGCCGGACCGTCACGTCCAAGTATACAGCTGTCTCGCTGGCTATTGTCAGGTTGAGGAATGCGAGCCGGGCTACAGGGATCTCGTATCCGAAGGCGCGAGCGCTGACCAGTACTGCGAGTACACCTGCGACGTTTACCCGACGACGTTGGAGGTCTGTGACGGCCTAGACAACGACTGCGACGGGGAAATCGACGAAGGCGTTTCAGCCCCGCCGGTGCCCTGTACCACTACGAGCGAATGCTCCCTGGTGGTCCCGGTATGCAACGGAGTGGACGGTTGGGAGTGCAACTACGAAACGGCGTGCACCTCGCTGTGCGACTCTTGCGACTCTGATGACCTCTGCATCATCGGCGGCGTGCTGGCGGCTCCGGGGGCCAACGGCATCCACCTACTCCAGCCCGGTGACTACCTCATCGAAGACGATTGCGACGGTTTCGACAACAACTGCAACACCCAGATCGACGAGACCTATGGTCAGTTGGGCGCCAGCTGTACGGTGGGTGAGGGCGCTTGTGCCGGAATCACGACGTACACCTGCAACGCGACCTTTGACGGCGTGCAGTGCAACACGACCGAGAACACGGCCGCAGCGGTCGATGAGTTGTGCGACGGCATCGACAACAACTGTGACGGTCAGATCGACGAGCGCCACGCGGATTACGACGACAACGGTACCCCCGATTACCTGGAAGGCTCGCCGATTAAGTACTGCAACAGCGGTGTAGATTTGTGCCTGGGTTACGCAGACGACATGGTCGAAATCGACGGCCTGGGCGTTTGGATTTACGCCTACGAGGCCTCCCACCCGGATGCGACAGCGATTGATTCCGGATTTGAGGATGCCCGCTCTTGTTCCACCACCGGTGTCGTTCCGTGGACCAGCGTTAACTACGCAGGAGCGCAGGCTGCCTGCGAGGCGATCGAGGACAGCGCGGGTAACCCCATGCGGCTCTGCACAGAATCTGAGTGGGAAACCGCGTGTTTCTCGGGCGAGAGCGGGGACGCGTGGTCCTACGACACTACGCCGAATACCTACGAGATGACGGCGTGCAACGACCAAGACGGTCTCAACCCACCAGCATTGTGGGCCACGGCGAACAATTCTGGCGTAACCAATCAATGCATCTCCACGCCGACCGACACCACCAACGTGCTCTACGACATGAGCGGCAACGCTTCTGAGTGGACGAGTTCTCGAACCTTCGCGTTATGCACTGACGCCGCTGACTGTACGTCTGGAGGAGCCAGTTGCAACGGCGGCGAATGCATCGACGCCTGTACGGTCGATAGCGATTGCGGTGCCACGGAAATCTGCGACCTCAGCGTATGCACCCCGTACTTCCGGGCCCGCGGCGGCAACTTCCGCTCGCCCAAGGGCGGTACCCAATGTGGCTTCGACTTCGTTCTGTATCAGCCGGTGTTCCAGAACGACGATGTTGGCTTCCGCTGTTGCGCCGACGCGGCACCCTGATTGGCTGCTAGGCGTAGCGCGTAGTCATTGGTTGACTCGGCGGGTGAGCGGAGCCGTCCCGCGTGCCCAGCTGTGGCGGCCCATCGCGGAAGGCTCGATGTTGAGCATCAAATTGACTCCACATGAAATTCTCAATTTATCGTCGTACGTGTCAGCGCCAAATTTCGCACTGACGTCGTCGTTCGTGTCCTTTCTTGTCGTACATGCGGTCAGCAGTCTCGGCTTGTCGGGACCGGGCATACGGACCTGGTCCGGTGACGAGCTGGAGCCCTCTGAGCCTCTGAGCGCGTTGAGTCCCTAGGGGCCAGCTGGGCCTCTGAGTCGGCACCGCGGCCTCCGTTCTAGAGTGATAGGCTGCCGGCCGTCCATGACAGCTACACAAATTCCGTGCCTTGATTTTGCTCATCGTGAGTCCGCTGAATTCGCGGCGGAGCTGTCTCGCAGTTTTGCGGACATCGGATTCGTCGCGCTGGTGAACCATGGCCTCAGCGTACAGCTTCGTGCCGACGCCTTCCGTGTGGTGAGTGAATTTTTCGCTCTGCCCCTGGAAGCGAAACGGGAGTACTTCGTCGCCAATGGGGGAGGGGCGCGAGGCTATACGCCCTTCGGAGTCGAGACGGCCAAGGACGCGAGCACGCCCGATTTGAAAGAGTTCTATCACGTCGGGCGGGAGCTACCCGAAGAGGCACGCACAAGCACAAGCGACAACATCTGGCCTCATGAGGTGACGGGCTTTCGCGATACTATGCTCGAAATTTATTCGGTGCTGGATGGCATCGGTGACTGTGTGCTGTGCGCTGTGGCTCAAGGCCTCGGTCTCGAACCAGGGTATTTTTCCGACAAGACGAATAGTGGGAACAGTTTGGTGCGTGCGCTGCATTACCCGCCGCTCTCGGGAGACACCGGCGGAGCCGTGCGTGCGGCTCCGCACGAAGACATCAACTTGATCACATTGCTCATCGGGACGCCGCAACCGGGGTTGGAGGTATTGACGAAGTCTGGACAGTGGTTGGAAGCGCCGAGCGGGTCAGAGTTGATTCTGTGCAACGTCGGCGACATGCTACAGCGCCTGACCAATCACGAATTGGTGTCGACCACACACCGGGTCGTCAACCCCGTGAAAGAGCGGCGCGTACAGTCTCGCTATGCCTTGCCGTTCTTCCTTCATCCGAACTCGGACTTCTTGATTGAGACCCTGCCGGGGTGCATCACCCCCAAGAATCCCGACCGCTATCCCGTGTCGCTGAGCGCCGATGAGTTTCTTCAGCAACGGCTCCGGGAGATCGGCCTCATCTAGCCGCTAGTGGCAGGAGTAGTGTGTCTCGCTGGCGCTGGTCGTGGCGCTGACTCGCCCGTCCGCGTGCAGGCAAACGAGAGCCGCATCCAGATGCTTGGGGCTCATGGGCACCATCTCGAGCAACTCATTGAGCGTGGTGTATCCTATTGCCGACTCCTTGCTGCTTGAGCTCGGCGGCCAGAACGACAAACACCTGATTGGCAGTATGGGCGAGGGAGGGAGGCCCGCCGCCTACTGTCGCGACTTGGGCGATGAGCCCCGTGGTCTGCCGAACAATCGCGTTGATGAGTAAGTTCGAGTTCACACTTGAAGTTATGAACCAGCGTCCGAGGGAACTCGAACTGCACAAGTCTGGATGGGCGACTGCCGGGTGTCGGCCCCGGAAAATCCTCGATTTCTGGGGCCGACAGAGGGCTCCCGTCACCGTTTAACGAATCGCGATCCGACGCGCCGAACGGCTCCGACAGCGGTGCGAAGCGCCCGAACTGCGGCGAAAAGCCCTGCTATTTGACCCAAGCGCGTAGAGCTAGGCGCCCGTCGCGCCACACAGTAGGCAGACGTTAATGAAATTTGGCATCACCGTCGGGCTGGTTCACCGTGGATTCTACGAAGATATCGCCGTCGAGGCGGAACGATTGAATTTCGAGTCCCTCTGGCTGCCAGAGCATCTCGTGTTTCCCGTGGATATGAGTGGCTCGCCGTTTCCGGGCAAGGACCACCCCCCGGTGCCGGCGCATTCGGAGACCTACGACCCATTTGTCACTTTGGCGTATCTAGCTGCTAAAACGAGCAAAATTCGCTTGGGCACGAACATCTACCTATTCGGATTGCGTCATCCCTTCGTGACGGCCCGGGCGGTCACGACCCTGGACAACCTCTCCAAGGGTCGGTTGGAGATAGGCGTCGGTGCCGGCTGGCTACGGCGGGAGTGGGAGGTCGCCGGGTTCGATCCAAAAACCCGAGGGCCTCGCCTGAACGAAGCTATTGAGATCTGCCGTCGGCTCTGGACGGAAAAAGTGATCGAACACAAGGGTCGCTTCTACGAATTCGAGCCGGTCATGTTCGAGCCCAAGCCCATTCAATCTCCGCCGCCGATTCATGTGGGCGGCGAGAGCAGCGGGGCGCTCAAGCGAGCCGCCAAGTACGGGGATGGCTGGATCGGGCTGGGTCACACGCCGGAAAGCGTCGTGAAGCCGCTGACGGAGCTTCGTCAGTACTTGGACGAGCAGGGGCGCGACCCCAAGAAGTTTACGTACATCATCAATGGCGCGGTAAAGAACCGAGATGAGATCAAACAGTTTGAAGAACTCGGAATCGACCGCATGGTGTCGGCTCCCTGGCGTCGCTCCAAGGAGTCCCTGGAGGGCATGAAGCGTTACGCGGAGCTGGTATTCGGCAGCTAGGGGGGAGCTCAAGGCTCGCCTTGGGAGTTTCCTGGGCGCCCAGATCTGGGAGGGTCTCAGGGAACGACCGTAGAAAGTTGTCCGGCACCGGTGCCATCGAGTTCGACGACGGGGAGGCGGATAGGAAATTAGTGGCCGTGATGGAAGAATCGTGTTGCCTAGTCCTGTAGCTTAGTCGTTCCGCCGGGCTGTTGACGTCTCCTCCAGTCGGAAATGATTTAGTAGGCTGCTGCTCAGACCGCCGGTAGCTGCGGCGGCGCGGGCCCGCGAGTCCGGAGACAACCCGGAGCGTGGCGTGTGTGGGGACGAGTCCAATGTTCGCCTGAATCTAGCTAACCCAGCGAACCGCTTGTCGTCCGCATCGGGCGCTGACATCATCGAGGGATGCTCGCTGTTTCACCATCACTCTATCTGGCGGCTCGAGCGCGGCTGTCAGGTGGCCGATCATGATGGTATCCGCCGTAGACGCGGAGCTCACGTGCCTGCCAGGCGCCATTTTTCGGACTTCCGACGGACAGATCAAGTACAGCATTCGCCGTAGCCTCGGCGGTGGTGTAGCTTCGGTGTGTTTTCTCGCAACTCGCGAAACGTTCAGCGGAACGGGCACGGTCATTGTGAAGGTGATGCGGCCAGAACTGGTTCGAGAAAGCAACAGTACAGGGCTGTTGATGGTCAAAAAGGAAAGTGTCGCGCTCACTCGTTTGAACGAATCGGCGCCGCCTACACCCTTTGTCGTTCGATTGTTCGAGACCGGAAGCATCCGGGGGGTGTTTGCGGGGACCGAGTTGGAGTTGCCTTGGTTGGCTCTCGAGTATGTGAACGGTGGGGCAGAGGGCACTACGCTGCTGGACCGGGTGGCTCATAGCATTTCGAAGACCGGGTACGCATTCGCTCCAGACCGGGCGGCGCATATGATTAGCTGCCTGACCAAGGGCATTGATGGGGTACATGGCGTGGAGGTAATCCACCGTAACGTTTCTCCTAGAAATGTCCTCTGCTGCGGCTTTGGTGAAGATGAAGTTTTCAAGATTGCCGATTTTGGCGCCGCGCGTCCTCAAGGCAACGTTGGCACCTTTCTAAAACTTCCCGAAGGAACCCCCGGGTACGTCGCGCCGGAGTTGGTTCGCCGCGACGATTCAAAATTGGGTACCACGACGGATATTTTTAGCATCGCTTGCATCATCTTTCACGGCTTAACGGGGGAAGCACTGTTGCCGGCGAAGAGCAGCATCGAAGGGCTCGCAGTCGCTGAGCGCAGCGAGCGCCGGAGCGTGCTGGACTGTGAGGCGCTGGCGCCGGAGCTTCGGCGGCGGGAGAAGGTTTGTCGCGAAATCGATTCGGTGATTCGGCTAGCCACGGATCCGGATCCCACTAAGCGCCCACCCAATGGCATGCTGCTGCGACGGGCATTGATGATGAGCTGGTCGGCGGATCGCCGTGGCCTTCGTGCGACGAAGGCGCAAGTCGCCAGTGTCATCGGGCGGGACGAGGCCGCGAAAGAAGAAGACGTCTGGAATTGGCATGTGCGCCACAAGGGAGGGGACTCACGTCTGATTCGCGGAGTCGCCTGGGAAGGCGACGGGACGGCGATGGCCGTCACCGAAGCCGGCTTGGAATACTGGAACGGTGCACGCTGGCTACGCGCCTCCAATACGGGGCTTCCCGCTCCAGAAGCATTGCACTTCGTTCAACGAGTCGACGCGGGCCTCTGGTTGATCGGCGGAGACGGTGCAGCTCTTGCGCACTACGCTCACGAAGGGCTTCATCAGTCTGTGGCTGGCGGCGACCTTTCTTTGCGATTCACTCATGCCAGCGGTGACAAGGAGAAACTGTTGGTGGGTACACGCCCGGGCATGCCTCCGAGCCTGCACGCCACCTCGGACAACCAGTGGCTCCCGGCGGTCGAGCTGCCCGGTGTGGCTGTAGTGGCGGGCCTGGCTCGTTTGGATGCCGATAGTTGGTTGATCGTGGGTCGTTCGGATGATGGAATCGGATTTGCCAGCCGCTATTCCCCACAAGCTCGTCAGCTTTCGCCCATCGCCCATCACTCGGGAGGTGCGTTCCTGGCGTGTGCGACTCAGCCGGAGATCGCGTTGGCGGTCGCGGTCGGAATGGACGGTCATGCGCTGCGCATCAGCAGCCAGGGCGTCGCGGTCTCCACCGCAGAGAAACAGCCGCTATTGTCAGCGGTCGCCGTGGATATCGACGCCAACGCCTGGGCGACCAGCCAAGGTCGAATTTGGCAACAGACCGCAGAACCAGGCGCTGCCTGGACGAATATTTGGCATGACGCTACATGGACATCGCCATTCGTCGCTGTGTTCGCAGACGTCGGTCAGATTGTGGCTATGACAGTGGACGGCGGGATCATCGAGGGCCGTGCGAGTGGTCCTCGGTCTCGTGCTGAAGCGTGCGGCTAGTTGGTGCTGGCGTTCGAGACCCAAGACTCCGTCAGCTCCCACAGTCGCTTCTGTGCGGAAACATCTCGGGCTCCTTTGGCGACTCGCTTCGCTTTGCAATCAGCAAAGTACTGCCCGGTGATGTCCGTTACCTGCGGACTCGAAGCGAGGAATATTGACGTAGCCGCGCCGTTTTCGGGGGAGCGAAGAAATGGAGCGAACCACTTGAAGAAGGTCGCCAAGAAGCCGTGGGCGTCGCCATCTTTCGAAAATCCCGTCGCCACCACACCTGGGTGAAGCGAGTTCACGGTCACTCCGGTGCCAGCCAGTCGCTCAGCCAGTTCCTGAGTGAAGAGCACGTTTGCCAGTTTGGAACGGGCGTAGACCTTGAAGCCGTCGTAGTTCTTCTCGCTCATGGGGTCGTCGAAGTCCATGCCGCCGGCTTGGGCGTGCCCGCTGGAGGATACGTTGATGATGCGGGCGGGTGCGCTCGCCTTGATGCGCTCGAGCAACAAATCGGTGAGCAAGAAATGACCGATGTGGTTGATGCCGAGGGTTTGTTCGAAGCCTTCTTCGGTTTCTCGGCGATCGCTCAGCATCAGGCCAGCGTTGTTGATCATCACGTGCACCTGTTCGTGTTCCGCTAGCACCTCGGTGGCGAAGCGCCGAATGCTGCTGAATGACGCCAGATCGAGCTGCTTACAGATGATTTGTCCCTTGCCAGATGTGGATGCTTCGTCCGCCGCAGCCTGACCTTTGGCAAGGTCCCTTGAGGCAAGAATCACCGTGGCGCCGAAACTAGCCAGCGCTGCCGCAGTGGCTTTGCCGATGCCGGAGTTGGCTCCGGTGATGAGGACGGTTTTCTCAGAAAGGTCGGGGGCGGCTTGCATACGGCCCTGTCTCATGCCGGTGAGGCATCGTCAACTCACGATGAGGGAGGTCCGTTCCGCCTAGCCCGGTGGGCGCCAACCACAGACGCAGGGGGATGTCCGAGTCACCAGTTTCAGCTCTGGAGCTGTGCTCTATCGGCGCAGCCTAGGGTCGACTACAAAGAGCAAATGGGGAACAAGACAAATTTGGCGGCCTATTGGCGTACCAATTTACGCTACTTGGGCATATTGCTCAGCATTTGGTTTCTGGCCTCCTATGGCTGCGGAATTGTATTTGTTGATGAGCTCGATACGATTCGTATCGGTGGCTTTCATCTAGGTTTCTGGTTTGCTCAACAGGGGAGCATCTACATCTTCGTCGCGTTGATCGTGGTCTACGTCCAGCTGATGAATCGGCTCGACCGAGCTTACGGCGTCGACGAACGGGATGAGAGCTAGTGAGTGTCCAGAACTGGACACTATGCCTTGTTGGCTTGTCCTTCGCTCTCTACATCGGGATTGCGATTCGATCTCGGGCGGGCTCCACCGAAGAGTTCTACGTCGCCGGCGGCAACGTGCACCCCTTACTCAACGGCATGGCCACGGCCGCCGACTGGATGAGCGCCGCTAGTTTCATCTCCATGGCGGGACTGATCAGCTTCATGGGGCGTGACGGCTCCGTCTATCTGATGGGTTGGACGGGCGGCTATGTATTGCTGGCACTCTTGCTCGCCCCGTATTTGCGGAAGTTTGGCAAGTTCACCGTTCCGGATTTCGTCGGCGACCGCTATTACTCGCGGACCGCTCGCTTAGTCGCAGTGATGTGCGCGCTGTTCGTGTCCTTCACTTACGTCGCCGGACAAATGCGCGGAGTCGGTATCGTCTTCAGCCGGTTCTTAAACGTTGGCATCAACAGTGGCGTGATGATCGGCATGGGGATCGTGTTTTTTTATGCCGTTCTAGGGGGCATGAAGGGCATTACGTACACCCAGGTTGCCCAGTATTGCGTGCTCATATTTGCCTACCTGGTACCGGCCATTTTTATCTCCATCATGGTTACCGGTAATCCAATTCCACAGTTGGGCTTTGGCTCGATCTTAGCCGATGGCTCCGGGACCTTCGTATTGGATCGATTGGACGGTCTGAGCGAGCAACTTGGGTTTGCGGCCTACACGTCCGGTAGCAAGTCTACGCTCGACGTATTCTTCATTACTGCCGCGTTGATGGTCGGGACTGCTGGCTTGCCTCATGTCATCGTGCGCTTCTACACGGTCCCCAAGGTGTCCGCCGCCCGTAGCTCAGCAGGCTGGGCATTGTTTTTTATCGCCTTGTTGTACACATCGGCGCCCGCGGTGGCAGCGTTCGCGCGTACCAATCTGTTGACGACCGTTTCTAATCGGTCGTACGCCTCGGTTCCGGAGTGGTTCAAAACCTGGGAGGCTACGGGGCTTATCAAGTTCAACGACAAGAATGGTGATGGTATTATTCAGTATGTCGGCGATGCCCGGCTGAATGAACTCTTCATTGATCGGGACATCATGGTTCTGGCAAACCCGGAGATCGCCAATCTGCCGAATTGGGTGATCGGATTGGTGGCAGCTGGCGGGCTGGCTGCCGCTCTGTCTACGGCGGCCGGCCTTCTGCTCGTGATCTCCACATCGGTGGCTCATGACCTCTTGAAGAAAGAATTTAGACCCAACATCAGTGAAAAGAACGAGCTCATTGCCGCCCGCATCGCCGCGGGCGTGGCGGTCTGCATCGCTGGCTACTTTGGAATCAACCCCCCTGGCTTTGTGGCTGAGGTTGTTGCCTTCGCATTTGGATTGGCCGCAGCGTCGTTTTTTCCAGCCATCGTGATGGGGATTTTTTCGACTCGGATGAATCGCGAAGGTGCTGTTAGCGGTATGTTGGCCGGCTTGGTCTTCACCGCGAGCTACATTGTCTATTTCAAGTTCATCAAGCCGGATCTAAGCGATGCTGAGCACTGGTTGTGGGGGATATCCCCTGAGGGCATCGGGACTTTGGGCATGTTGCTCAATTTCTTCGTGGCCGCGAGCGTGTCTCGCTTCACCGCGCCGCCCCCCGACGAAATCCGCCGCATGGTGGAGAGCATTCGTGTGCCCAGCGGTTCAGGCCGGGAAGATAGCGTCGCTTCGCCGTATTCTGTCTCACGGTGACTGAAGGGGAGCTGGAACTCGTTCTGGTTTTGCCCGGCATCTGAATATTCGCTGACGCTCGCAATTGGCGCCGGCTTCGCGCCCCGGGAACTTAGCGCGTCGAATGACGCTTCCGGCGCAGGGTTGCCCAAGGGATCGGGCTAGGTCGAGAGTAGTTTTGTACTTCGTGAAGCGACTCGGCACGTAGACGCAGGCTGTGCGCGGTGTGGGTCAGAGCGCGGGGTCCACCGACACATTGTCAACGGGCTTCGGCGGACGCCTTGTCAGGGTGAGTGTGGAACTGCCCGCGGCCGGGCGGCGGGTTACGACAGGGCGGAATCCTTTGCGGAAGCGACACGCAGCAGGACTGCAAAGGCTTTGCGTTTGCCCCCTAGGACGTGCTTTTCTTGGGTTGATGCTGATTTTACAGCAGATACCACAGGCTCCTGACTGTTGGGCCTGGACTGGACAAGAGGGAACGATTTAATGGCTTTGAATATTCGCAGAGGAACGCTGAACATCGGAGCTATGTTGCTTGCTGGAGCCTGCGCACTCGCCTGCGGCGATGACGACGATCCTGTTTCCACCGGAGACTCTGACAGTGGCACCGGTGGGACGACTGGTAGCGGCGGTACTGCAGGTGCGGCAACCGGTGGCGGTGGGACAGATTCTGGCGGCATGGCGACCCCCGGCGTGTTGATGACGGGTCCGTTCGCCGACATGTGTCAAGGCGCTGGGGATCTCGCCATGATGGCCTCGGACACTGCCGCAGACGAATCCACCTGCGGAATGTCGTGTCTGCTGAAGGACACCACTTGCCCCTGCCTAGAGGATGCGACTGGCATGACAGCTGAGTGTTCGGTCTGCTACAGCAACCGTAATCTCTGTGGCGCGGGCGCCTGCATGACGATCTGCATGGCCGACCAGACCGGCCCCGCGTGTGGCGACTGTATTGATACGAACTGCGCCGCTGATTTCGTTGCATGCACGGGGCCAATGGCCAGCACCGGCACTGACGCCGGCGCCGACACTGGGGCTGACACTGGGGCTGACACTGGCGCCGACGGCGGCTGATGTCGGCATGAGTCGGAGCCGCTATTGAGCGGTGATTCGAGCTAATGTAATGACGACGCGGGCGCCTGAGGTGCTCGCGTCGTTTTGCGTTTGAGCGAGCGGTTTCTGCGATGTGTGAGCTCGGGCGCCTCCGGAAGCAGTCGTCCGAGCAGGCGCTCAACGCAGAACGGCTGCTCCTCCGCTGGTTTCGGGATACAGTTAACTTATATGTCCGCGCCGTCGTCGGGGAGAATCTCCGCTTGAAGATCCGAATCGCCATCACGGCAGTGCGAGGTCGAAAAATTTCGCGGGCGCTTTCCCTAGTCGCGCTGGTCGTCCTGTTCTCGCTGGTGGCGCTGGCGGACCGTCGGGAAGTTCCCCCGGATTTGCAGATCAAGCTGGCGGCCAAAGTGGCGGCCTACGATCGCAACATGCCAAAGCGAGTGTCCGCTAAGGCAGTGGTTTTGATCGTGCAAAAGGATACCGATGCTCAGGGGCAACGCTTAGCCCGTCGGATCCAGGCCTCGCTTGAGAAACGCTCAAAATTCGCCGGTGTGCCGTCGAGCGTGGAGTTTCACACCTATCAGGGGCCCAAGCCTCTCGCCGCTCTCATTCGAAACCGGAAAATCGCCATGGCGTATTTCGCTGGAAATTTTGAACATGACACCGTTGCAATTAGTGCGGCCCTCTCTGGGCTCAGTGTGTTGACCGTGACGTCGGAACTGGCCGCGGTAAGGGGATAGTCCTTGGCATCGGGCTCGTCTCGGGCCGCCCGAAGCTGTACCTGAACCTGCCCCAGGCACATAAACAGCAGGTGCAGCTAGCGCCTCGCTTGATCAAGCTGATGAAGGTATTCCGATGAATCGGCTACTGACCACGACGCTGACTTTCGGGGTCTTGTCTTTCGTCCTCGACGCGAATGCAGACAATGAGCTGGACGCCCTGCTGAGCGAAGAAGTCATCACCACCGCATCTCGAACACCAGAGAGTTCGCGGACAGCCCCAGGAATATCTACCAGCATCACTGCCGAACAACTTCGCATTTACGGCTTGCGTACGGTGGCCGAAGCCATCGATTTTATCGCCATTGGCGTATCGACTGCGGGTCCCAACGACTTCGGCGGAGAAGCCGAGTTGGGCTCCCGCGGGGTCATGCTAACGGGAGACAGCGGAAACCATTTCTTGCTCATGATTGATGGGCACGCCATCAATGAAGTGTCCCGAGGGACGGCCCGTTTTGATCGAGGCGCAGGCATTCCACTGGAGGTGGTCGATCACATCGAAGTGACGGTTGGCCCCGGGTCGGTGCTGTACGGGAACAACGCGATGCTCGGCGTCGTCAACGTCATTCTCAAACGCGGTGGTGAAGTCGACGGTGGCTATCTGTTGGCAGGGGCGAGCAGCATGCGGTCCTATCGCGTCGGCGCCGCCGTAGGGCAAGACTTCAAGATGTTCGGCGAAGAGGGTCAGCTGTTGCTAGCTGCCGAGCACTACGAGCGGCGGGGGCCAGAGTTTAGCGTGGGTCTCCAGAACGCCCCGGAGACCGCAGGAGCGACGACTCGTACCTCCCGTGACAACAGTCAACCCGGCATCTGGGGCGGGACCTTGCACGATGGGAACTACGCCCAGGTACCGGCGATCGTGCTGGCGATGGATCTAGGTAACTTCCAGCTCTACGGTCAGGCCAAGCATGCAGACTTCGGCAACCCTATGGGTCCCTACCTTTTCGACGAGGAAGGCTCCCATCAATTGGACAAGTCCATGTGGTTTGACCTGCGGCATCGCCTCGTGTTGCCCCACGGTGTAGACTTGATATCCCGGGTTTATGTGGATGCGTTCTCACGTCGCCACGTCACCATGAGAGATTCGTTCATCTGTGCGCCGGATGTGGGGGATGTCTGCGAATACGAGATTCTCAATGTATCCCGCTGGGCTGGGCTGGAGCTTCGAACCAGTATCGATTGGTTCGAAGACGAAAGCTGGCTGACATCATTCGGTGTCGACGAACGTGTCCGCTATGTAGGCTCGCGGACGGACCGGCTTCAGGAGTCGACGGGCGATCGCTATACCGCCAGCCTGGCGACCTTCAGCAGGACCGATGTGGCCTTCGGTGCCTACGTTCAGCAACTCTGGAACGCGACGGATGATCTGGCTTTCAACGTCAGTGCCCGAGTCGACGAGGGCGAACGTTACGATCCCGTGGTGTCGCCGCGAGCCGCTGTTTCCCTCGGCGTGTGGGAAGGCGGCGTCGCAAAAATCATGTACGCAAAAGCCTTTCGTGCGCCGGGACGGTTAGCGACAGACGCGGACGTAGAGGAGCGGCTCCCTCCCGACGACCTGCGGCCAGAAATCGTTCAGTCAGGCGAGATCACATTCGAGCAAGCCCACGCCGCCCATCGGGCACTGTTCGGGGTGTTCGGTTCTCAGTGGACTGACATGACTGAGCTTCATGTTCTGACGAGGGCAGAGCGCATTGCTAGATACGGAGCGGGGGTAGACGACTACGTTCCTTACGAAATCGACCAGCTGCGCAATGTGGGGACGATCCGGAGCTACGGCTTCAACCTCGGGTATCGAGGAAGTGCACTAGATCGTCAGCTATCCACCAGCTTCAGTCTGACCTACGCGCACAGTGAAGAAGTTCGAGCCGACGGCAATCGGAAGCTAACGGTAGCGCCGTCCCTTAGCGGCAATGCGCGAGTGGCGTACTTCGTGGCTGATGATTGGCCGACTGTCGGGCTGGCCGCGTCCTACCAGGGGTCCCGCCTCGCGAATGGTGCGCACAGTCGTGATTTTGTACCGATTCCAGAGGCCGATGAGCAACTGAGCCTGAAGGCAACTCTCAGTGGCTGGATGGGTCCCATGTCGTATCGAGTCAGCGCGGACTACGCGATGACCGACCACGGTCCCTACACGATTGGTGCCGTCGAACGCGGGTTCCCCGAAAGCCCGAGCGCGGAACTCAACCCCGTGCAACAATTTATCGCCTTCGCTGAGGTGAGCTATGAGTTTTAGAGTCTACTGTCGCGGCATCTGCTTGTTTGCAGGGGTCGCCGTTGCGCTAAACGCCTGCGACGACACCACTGCTGGCGAACAGGAATTCGAGGCACAGCTGCTGACGATGGAGGCCGGCGATGTGAGCGACGCGGGCGATGCATGCACTGTGTGTCTGACCGATCAGATTATCGGGGGCGCGGAGGCATGTGCTGAGGACTCGATCCCCTGTATGGCGCAAGAGGCTTGTTCGACGCTGCTCCTATGCGACCTGGAGCGCGGTTGCCTGGACCTCACGCAAGCGGAGACTCTGGCGTGCGGTACCCCCTGTTCCGCCCTCGCGGGAGTGAACGGTCCTGCCCACCCTGCGTTGGTACATGGATTCCCGTTATTTTTCTGCGCTAGAGCTGCCTGCGCGGTGGAGTGTGGAATCGATCTATCCGACGGCGGGATGTGATTCGCCAACCGTCTTAGTTTCTTCTCGGTGCGCCTAGGGGCGCGTGTACATGGCCATGACGCATGCACCGCCCAGGCCGAGGTTGTGTTGTAGGGCCGTCTCTACGGAGTCGACCTGTCGTTTGTCGGCTTTGCCACGCAGCTGCCAGACCAGTTCGGCGCATTGGGCTAGGCCGGTGGCTCCGATGGGGTGCCCCTTGCTCAGCAGGCCGCCCGAAGCGTTGACTACCCAAGTGCCTCCGTAGGTGCACGATTGGTCTTCCACGAGCTTTTCGCCCTCGCCGTCGGCACAGAGTCCAATGGCTTCGTAGGTCATGAGCTCAGCCGTGCTGAAGCAATCGTGCATTTCGATGACTTGTACATCCTTGGGGCCACGCCCGGCAGCTTCGTAGATTTGCGCCGACGCGCGCTCGGCCATGCCCGCGCCAATATGGCCGATGGGGCCGCGGTCATAGTCGCCGGCTTTGTCAGTAGTCAGTGCCATAGCCAAAATTTCGATGGCGCCCGGGTGAGGGTGTTTCTTCAAGTACTCTTCGGAAACCACGACGGCGGCTGCCGCGCCATCACTGGTAGGGCAGCACTGAAGCAAGGTCAGCGGCCCGAAGACGACACGGGAGGCCATGACTTCTTCGAGGGTACAGGCTTCTTGGTACTGGGAGCGCGGGTTGTTGACGGAGTGCAGGTGGTTCTTCACGGCGATCTTGGCGAAAGTCTCGGGCTTCGTGCCGTACTTCTCCATGTGAGACAGTCCAGCACCGCCGAAGATGCGTGCCGCAATAGGCGCCTTCTTCTTGCTCTCGGTGTCTTTGGCGATCTCTTCGAGACCGGGCAGCTGCTTCTCAAGCGGGCCCTTCTGCATCTTCTCGAAGCCGAGCGCGAGCACAACCTGGTTCTGACCGTGCCGAATTGCGTTGAACGCGAGGTAGAGCGCGGTGGATCCGGTGGAGCAGTTGTTGTTGACGTTGTAGACCGGGATACCGCTCATCCCGACGCTGTAAAGAGCCTGCTGCCCCAACGTGCTCATTCCGTTGATGTAGCCAACGAAGGCCTGCTCCATCTCGGAGTACTCGATATTGGCGTCCTGGAGGGCATCCCGAGTGGCGGCCTGGGCTAGCTCCTTGGCATCCTTGTCGCACCGAACAAAATCGGTCATCCCTACGCCGACCACAAATACTCGCTGTGTACTGCCCATAGTCTTCTCCGGGGGGGGGGGCTTC
>JABSRN010000172.1 GCA_013214025.1 Polyangiaceae bacterium | reverse complement strand
GCACCGCCTCAGCTTTGAATTGGGCCGTATACCGGCTCCTCGGTTTCTTAGACTTTTTCTTTTTCGGCTTGGTCAATTTTGGACTCCACACGGGAGAGTAACCCCCTCCCAGGGTGTCCGCTATGACGGGACCACTTCAGGGGTCCCCCGACTAACGAGCCGCGTGACGCACACCGCCGGGGGCGGCGCGCCCTTACCAGGGCGAGACCAAATCGTACTCGCCCACTAGCTTGGCGATAGCACTGCGCGCCACAGGTTTGGCGCCATCAATGAGATCGCCGGCAGACAGGCCGTGGCTGGCGACATCTTCGCTCAACACGAACAATGCCCCGCCGTCGGCGATATAAGCCGCGAGATCCCGCGGCAGGTTAGCGGGGTGCGCTTGGGTCCAGTCGCCGAACTTTACGGCGACTGACTCCTGCCCCTTGTAAGCGTAGTTGACGGCACTGCCACGCAGCAGCATCGCCGTGCTGGTGTTGTCTGCCTTTTGCAGCATGTGGCTGATCCAAACGACAGTGTCGTCTTGTTCTTCCACGGAGGCTCGGTAGCCCTGATCACAAATGCAAAGTAGTGATGACATGGTTTTTCCTAGCCCCGAGTCGGATAATGAGGGAGTTATCGGATTCGTTGAACCACGCGGCCAGAGCCGGCGGTCCGCCTCGTCGCACACCGTCGACCGCGTCGTTGGCGCCACCCTCGTCAGCGCAGAGTCCACAGTTAACCCAGTCCAACTTGCCGCCGTTCTTCTCAGCGGTCTCAGTGATGGTGCAGTTTTTCCCGTCTAGCAGGGGCAGTCGAAGTACCCGGGGGACACGTTGTACACCGCGCGAAACATGCCCCCAGTTCGACGAACGAGATCGTGCTGACTCGAAAACTCAGGCACCCCGTCGCCATCCAAATCGAAGGCCGCCAGCATCTCGATCGGGATGAGAAACCGAGGCCAGTAGCTGGCTACGTGCGCCGACATCTCCGACGATACGATACGATACGATGCGATAGCTATCTCCGTGTTTCTTCAAGAGCAAAAACAGATCCGGAGAGAAGTCCCCGCCGCATCCCTGAGCGATTTTCGAAGTCAGCGTGATGGAAGCGTAGAACGCCCCACGGCCATCTTCGAAAACGTTGAACACCCGAGAGTGCGCACTCTCGTCCCACCAGCCACGGCTGCCACTCACCGCCACGTATCCTTTTTGATACTTCCGGTACTCCGGGTACTTCCGCACCACGTCGAAGATCTCCACATTCTCGTCCGGCGTCGTGCTGCGTCGCTTCCAGATCTTGGGCGCCGTGAGTTCCGCTGCCCGACCCCACATCGCTCCCTTGCACGACTCCCCCTTTGCCTCGAAACGAGCCATCAGATAACGCCCCGCCATTTCCGAAAGACTCCACAATTCCGTCGCTCTTTGAGAGTTAGAGACGACAGGCGATTCGCGCTCACCGTTCCACGTCTGAATCTGACCAAAATGTGGCTGCGCGGCTGCCTTCACAAACAGTCCACTGACACTCACCGTGCACACGCGCCCCTCAACGCTGTACAGATCAAACTTCTGTCCGACCAGCTCCCTCTCGGACTTCGGCAACGCCGTTTAGCTCAACCGTGCGCGTTGCCACCACGTTTGACACATATTGCGGATGACCAGTGACGGCATTCAACGACTCCAACTTCCCCACCACCAGCGAGTCCTCCCACACCATCGCGAACTCTCTGGGACGCGGCGGCTGCAGATCCTGCGCGGCACCTCCCACGGTCGACTGCAGCATTTCCTCACTAGCTATTTTGAGCCCGTCACCCATTCGGGCCAACACCAAGCGCTTGGGCCCCGTATCGAGAAATTTCGCACTGCTCCACGTCTGCGTGAACTGCACCACTGCCGACTCGCCCGTCACGGCAAGCCGTAGGCCCGCCGCCTTGACAACAAAATCCCTCGCGAACATTTGCGCGCGATCCTGCAGCCAATTCTTCCGGTTGTAGCGGCGCGTCTGATTGGCCATACGTTTGACGCCGGTAAATCGCTCGGCGAACAAACTCTGGTAGTCGTCGAAGTTTCCTTGGTTCTGACTGAGCGTCCAGCGATCCACAAGAGCGCGCACGTCTGCCTCGCTCACAGCCGTGGGCTGCGCAGTGGCGAAGCCCACACTGGAAGACGGCGCACCGGAACCAGCGGAAGCCGACAGGGCTACAGCCGAGGCAGCAACGGAGGGCGCAGAGGGAGGAACCGTCGCCGGCGGCGCCGAGCTTTCACACGCCGTGAACAGCACAAGCCCGATCAGTCCACGCGCCATCAGTCCTCGAGCCAACAGTCCTCGCATATTCCGATGAACGCTCCTGCGTGCCACCTCTATTCCTCCAGATGTGGCATCCATCGCCGCAGCGTATCAACGCCGCGGCGGTCCCATCGAATCCAGCGTTCCCGCAGCACCGTTCGCGGAAACAAGACTGATATCTCGCAATCGGCGCCGCTGAGGGGCGATGGTGTCTACCGCCGCGTCAGCCCTTGTGGTGAATAGGTCAGGCCGCTTGCGAATACTCTGCTGCCAATGGATTCAACCAGCCGTCGCGCCGAAAACAGGCAAAATGGAGGCGAAAAACCTCGCTTCGCCGGTTCACCGTTCGATTCCCGAGTGCCGCCGGACGTCCCACACCGCCGACCGGAAATATTGGCCATGCTTAGTTTCGCAAGCCCCCCGCCGCAGCCCGCACGGCGTGTTAGCTTCCGCGCCGTCTCAAGCGGCGCTTAGCGTAGTTAATTTTTTGGAGGTAGCCGATGGCTCAGGTTCGTTCATTTTCACTAAATTCCATCCTCGCGATGGCCGGTCTTTTATCGGCGTTTGGCGTCGCCGCTTGTGGCGTTGAAGCCAGCGAAACCAGCGGCAACAGCGGCTCCGACTCCGGCGCTAGCACCGGCGGCTCCAACTCGAGCGCCGGCGGGTCTGGCACCAGCACGGCTGGAACCGGCACCGGCGGAACGAGTACCGGTACCGGTGGCTCGGGAGACACCGGTGGCTCGGGAGGCGCCGGTGGCTCGGGCACGGGCGGCACAGCGTCGTCCACCATCCAGCCTGACCCCAACAACCCCGTCGCTGACGGTAAGTTCGGCGGCAACTGTGACTCGGATGCCGATTGCCTCGTCGAGGACACTTGCTGCACCAACGACAACAAGACCTGCGGCTTCATCTTGATGGGCGCCTGCGAACGCGCCACCGATATGGGCATGGAGCTCGGCGCCGTCAACGACCCGGACTGCGACCGAACAGCCCTGTCGCCCGGTTGCTGCATGTCGACCGGAGTCTGCGGTAACTTCGATGACGAGCGAGAGACATGTTCTGATCGCCTCAGCGGATCCATGTGCACCCCGTGAGCTAGGCTCACGCCGTCGAACACCGAGTTCGACGCTGGCGCTCGCGCCTAAAAAAAGGTCCGCACCTCCGGGATGCGGACCTTTTTTATGGGAAGCAAGATTTTCCCCTGACGAGACAGTCGAGTATATTGACGGCTCGATGGCCCATCCGCCCGGGCCGCGCCAGACCACTAAAGAAACTGCCGCCAACCGTCCCCTACGAGCAGCAGCGCGCTGGTGCTCGCCGACCCCTTCGTTGGGATCTTCGTCCGCCTGAAGCACCTGCGACGCCATGCTTGCCGCAGAGGCCAAACGGCCGTCGCAGTTCCCGGGCTTCGAGGCGACGGAAGTCCGAATGCGAAAATTTCGACTCCGCATCGCCGCGACGGAAACAACCGAGCGCGACCGTTTGGTCGACGAGCTACTTGAGAATTGTTCTCCCGAATGCACTCAAGATGGAGCCGTTCATTTAGTACCGGCAGGGGTACCCGCTCCCCTTCCCCCATCGCACCAGATCCCCCGTTCCGGCATGTTTTCCAGTGGGCGGGACAGGACTTGAACCTGCGACGTCCGGCGTGTAAAGCCAGCGCTCTACCAGCTGAGCTACCCGCCCGGGCCCATTGAGAGCTCGAACTCGGCACTCGTAACCCGCAACGCGCGGGTTGTCGAGCCCCTAGGACACACAACTCTCTCGCCGCGCTACTGACCGGCGCCGGGCTGTTCTTCGGCAGTCGGAGTGGACACAGCGGTGGCCGGTAGGTCGCCACTGCTGCTCTTGCCTTCGATGAGTTCGCCCGCTCGGTACTCAAGGTGCAAGCGGCGCTCGCCGAACATCGCCTCAGCATCGTCCAGGACCAGTGCTTCGCGGAGCACGTCGTCCATGTGGTCGATCATCACGACCCGGAGCGAACGCAGTACACGGCGCGGTACGTCCCGTAGATCCTTGCGGTTGTCCTTGGGTACCAGCACGGTCTTGATGCCCCCGCGGTGGGCAGCGAGCAATTTCTCTTTGAGACCGCCGATGGGCATCACGCGACCCCGCAGGGTGATCTCCCCGGTCATCGCCAAGTCATTACGTACCGGGATGCGAGTGAGCGCACTAGCGATGCTGGTCGCCATGGTCACGCCCGCGCTGGGGCCGTCCTTGCGAACGAAATCCGGAAAGTGAACGTGTACGTCGACCTTCTGGTAAAAATCTGTGTCCAGCTGGAGCACGCCGGCACGGGAGCGGATGTAACTCATCGCCGCCTGGGCGCTCTCTTCCATGCCCTTCTCGAGCAGACCGGTGATCTGGAGCTTGCCTTTGCCGGGAACGACGCCCACTTCGCAGTCGAGGATGTCGCCACCGTAGTCGGAAACGCTCAGACCGTGGGTGAGGCCCACTTCGTCCTGCTCTTCCTTCTTGCCGAGTCGGTATTTGGGCACGCCCAGGAAGGTCGGCACCTCAGCGCCCTGTACGTGGATGCTCTGGTCCTTGCCGTCGCGTACGACCTTGAGCGCGGCCTTGCGGCACAGGCTCGCTAGCTCGCGCTCCAGGTTCCGGACGCCACTCTCCTTGGTGTAGTGGTGAATGACCGTCCGTATGGCTGTCTCGGTGATGTCAAAATCCACATCAGACAAGCCGCAGTCCTCTTTTTGACGAGGAATGAGATATTTCAGAGCGATGTTGAGCTTCTCAAACTCCGTGTAACCACTGAGGTGGATGATCTCCATGCGATCTTGCAATGGGATCGGGATGCCGCTCAGGGAGTTGGCGGTGGTGATGAACATCACATCGCTCAAGTCGTAGTCCAGATCGAGATAGTGATCGTTGAAGGAGTGGTTCTGCTCCGGATCCAACACCTCAAGCAACGCGGATGCCGGATCGCCGCGGAAGTCCGTGCTCATCTTGTCGATCTCGTCAAGAAGGAGCAGTGGGTTACTGCTGGATGCCTTCTTGATGTTCTGAATGATCTTGCCCGGGAGCGCGCCGATATACGTGCGCCGGTGACCACGAATCTCCGCTTCGTCTCGAACACCACCCAGGGACAGCCGCACAAACTTTCGTCCGGTGGCCCGAGCGATGCTCTTCGCCAGGCTGGTCTTGCCAACCCCCGGGGGACCGACGAAGCACAGGATGGGACCCTTGAGTTTCTTCGTTAAGGACTGCACGGCGAGGTACTCAACAATGCGCTCTTTGCATTTTTTGAGTCCGTAGTGGTCCTCGTCGAGGATCTCTTCGGCTTCGCTGATCTTGTAACGCTCTTCGGTCTTCTCGTACCAAGGCAGGGCCAACACCCAGTCGATGTAGTTCCGCACCACGGTGGCCTCGGCGGAGGTCGGGTGCATCATCTTGAGCTTCTTCAGCTCCTTCTCCACCTTCTCACGGGCTTCGTCCGATAAACGTTTACTCTTAACCTTCTCGTCTAGCTCACTGAGTTCGTTCTTAAATTCGTCCTTCTCGCTACCACCGAGCTCCTTCTGGATCGCGTTGATCTGCTCGTTTAGGTAGTACTCCTTCTGCGTCTTCTCCATCTGCTTCTTGACGCGGGAGCGAATCTTCTTCTCCACCTGGAGGATCTCGATCTCCGCCTGCATCAATTCGTAGAGACGCTGGAGCCGATCTTTGGGCGCGGGCATTTCAAGAAGTGCTTGGCGATCCACCAATTTGATGGTCGGCAGGTTGGCAGCGATGGTGTCAGCGAGCTTGGAAGGGTCTTCGATGCTTTGAACGCTCATCAAGACTTCCGGCTGAACCTTTTTGTTCAGCTTTACGTAAATCTCGAAGGTGCTCTGCACACTGCGGTCGAGCGCGTCGACTTCGACCCCGCCGGAATCGCTGTCCTCCAGCGTCTCGACCTCCACCAGGAAGTACTCGCGAGTTTCGCTAAAGCGTTTGATACGAGCGCGTCGCTTGCCCTCCACCAGTACTTTGACCGTGCCGTCCGCTACCCGAAGCAGCTGCACGATCGTTCCAATGGTGCCGTCCTGGTAGATATCGTCCGGCGCCGGATCGTTGGTCTTGGCGTTCTTCTGAGCCGCCAAGAATACCTCTTTATCCCGGGCCATGGCCTCATCGAGCGCGGCAATGCTCTTCTCGCGGCCAACGAACAGCTGGCTCACCATATGGGGGAAGACAACAATGTCCCGAAGCGGAAGCGCGGGTAGCGTTCGCCTAGATGTCGCGGCCGGTTTCTCGGAGTCGTTCTTAAAAAACATCAGCTCCATTATGCTGGGTATAGGGGGTTGTGAGGGGGGATAAGCGACCGCGCCTTGGCAGAAAAACCTCAGGCGCCGATAGCTGCACCGCGTCGAACGGCTGCTCTGAACCAAAAAGGGCCAGAAGCCTGGGAGAGCGACCGACCGGCTAGGCGCCCGCGGCGTCGGCCTTTTCTTCCTTCTCGTAGACGATCAGTGGCCTTTCGCCGCTGTTGATGACTTCCTCGTTCACGACGATCTCCTTGATGCCCTCTTCGGACGGGACTTCGTACATAATTTCGAGCATCGCCTCTTCCAGAATGGCTCGAAGGCCACGCGCGCCACTCTCTCGCTCCAGCGCCTTTTCCGCCACCGCGTCGAGTGCAGCCTCGGTGAAGGTGCATTTAACCCCGTCCAGCTCGAATAGCTTCTGGAATTGTTTGACCAAACTATTCTTCGGCGTCGTCAGAATATCGACCAGCGCGTCCTTGGTGAGCTCATGCAGGGTCGCCAATACGGGCAAACGGCCGATGAACTCGGGAATCAGACCAAACTTGAGCAAGTCCTCGGGCTGAATCTTTTCCAGCAGCTCGCCCAGCTTGATCTCGCTCTTGCTTTTGATCTCCGCGCCGAAGCCGAGCCGTGACTCCCCTGTGCGGCGCTGAATGATTTCGTCCAGGCCGACAAAGGCGCCACCACAGATGAACAGGATGTTCGTGGTGTCGATCTGCAAGAAGTCCTGCTGCGGATGCTTACGACCTCCCTTCGGCGGCACGTTGGCGATGGTGCCTTCGATGATCTTCAGCAAGGCCTGCTGCACACCTTCGCCGGAGACGTCGCGAGTGATGGACGGGTTGTCACTCTTCCGACTGATCTTATCGATCTCATCGATGTAGACGATGCCGCGTTGTGC
The DNA here is from genome assembly GCA_013214025.1 of Polyangiaceae bacterium. Lineage (GTDB taxonomy): Bacteria > Myxococcota_A > Polyangia > Polyangiales > Polyangiaceae > JABSRN01. The sequence goes on along the minus strand of JABSRN010000172.1, from coordinate 44,290 downwards.
GCGCTCTACGTCGTGGTCAGCGTTCTGTAGCAACTGCACGATGATGTTCTCCACATCTTCGCCCACGTAGCCGGCTTCCGTCAGCGTGGTGGCATCGGCAATCGCAAAGGGCACCTTGAGGATTTTAGCGAGAGTCTGCGCGAGCAGAGTCTTGCCGCTACCGGTGGGGCCAAGCAGAAGGATGTTGCTCTTGGCGAGCTCCACTTCGTCAGAACCCACGCGTCCGTCGACACGTTTGTAGTGATTGTACACCGCGACGGAGAGGTTCTTCTTCGCGCGTCCCTGCCCTACGACGTACTCGTCGAGGATAGCCTTGATCTCTTGGGGCTTCGGAATCGGATCGGATCCGGACGAGGGTTCGTCTTTCTCGATCTCTTCGGCGATGATGTCATTGCAGAGCGCAATGCATTCGTCGCAGATGTACACGGTGGGCCCCGCGATCAACTTTTTGACTTCCTTCTGGGACTTGCCACAGAAGGAACAGGATAGATTTCCGTTTGAGTCGTCTCTTCGCCGCTCCACGGTCGCTCTTTTCTACTTAGTGTCTAAAACATTGACGCGCCGGCCCAGGTGCCTGCGAATCGCGGTTTGCTAGTCGATCCAACGTCTGGTTCACACACTTCCCTAAGGTCACTTCGGGTAGTGCGAATCGCTTTTCTGACCTACGAAGTCTAAGGCGCGGAACGCCCCGGAGCAAGCTAACCGCCAACGCAAAACGCCCTACCCCGCCGGCAAATCGCGTCCACAAGTTACACACATGTCGCCCGCGGGGGCCGTACCGGTAGGCCATCTCGCGACACACCAAAAGCGGATCACGAAAACTCCCAACGAATCCGGGAGTATTGGCCTCCTACCAGCCCACCTGGGTTCTCTGAACGGCGTCAGCACGCCCCTGCCGGCTCCCTGGAGGACACGGAAACGAGCCCCAACACAAACCGAATACCGCCAAACACGGGTCGATTCGGACCCGGTTCGGCGGCATGAACGTCCAAGCGGCGCGCGTTGGGCGGATAATTAGACTCAGAAAAAATCTGAGTTTATTTTCTCGCGCCTACTTTTTTTCTTCCGCGTCGTCCTTTTTTGGCAGGAACACCTCGTCGACAAGCCCGTACTCCTTTGCCTCGATTGCGCTCATGTAAAAGTCGCGCTCAATGTCCGCGGCGAGCTTGTCCCGGGTCTGGGTCGTGCTCTCGACGAGAATGTCGGTGATCACGTCCTTCAACAGACGGATCTCTTTCGCCTGGATCTCGATGTCCGTTGCCTGACCTCGAGCGCCACCGAGAGGCTGGTGGATCATGACGCGAGCGTGGGGCAACGCATAGCGTCGCCCTTTCTCACCGGCACCCAGCAACACGGCACCCATGCTCGCTGCCTGACCGATACAGATAGTGCTGACCTTGGGCCGCACGTATCTCATCGTGTCGTAAATCGCCAAGCCTGACGACACCACGCCACCCGGCGAGTTCACGTACAGCTGAATGTCCTTGTCGGGCTCCTCGCTCTCCAAGAACAAGAACTGGGCGATGATGATGTTCGCGACATCATCGTCCACCTGGCTCCCGAGAAAGACGATTCTGTCTTTCAAGAGCCGACTAAAAATATCCCAAGTACGCTCCCCGCGATGGGTCGTCTCCACCACGTGTGGGTAGATTACGTTCGCGCTCGTTCGCTCGAGCAGCTGCATCGCTTGGGCACGCGTTTCCGGTCGTTTGCTCATCAATCCTCCAGAGTGGCCGAGGCGGCTCACACATCACCACAAATCCCACACCCCGCGATTTCTAACAACAATGCCGCTGATAGAAATTGCTTGGTTCTTCTCAACACTACCGCCCACTCGCGCCATAACGTGAGTGAGATTTCATTCTTCGGTAATCTTGGACTTGGATTCGATGATGTCTAGTACCTTATTTTCAAGAATCATCCCGACCAAGGTCTCGCGGGCCTGAGCGGATTTGTACTCCGCCCGCAGCTTGGCGATGTTCCTGCCGGTCTGTTCGGCCAGTTCCTTCAGGCCTTCCTCGATTTCCGGCTCGCCGATCTTGATCTCCTCTTGTTTGGCGATCTCGGCCATTAGAAGGCCCGCACGCACCTTGCGCTCGCTGTCTTCCTTGATCTTGCCCTTCAATTCCGGGGGCAAGCCGCCCGACTGGCCGGCGCGCATGGCCTGACCCATGACCTCCTGCTCTGTCTGCTGAGACTGCCGGGCCACCAAGCTGCTCGGTACATCGATGGGGTTGGCCTTGGCCAGCGCCTCGACGAGGGCTTCGGCGACCGCATTTTCCGCGGCCTCGGTCGCCCGCTTCTCCAGCTGCTCCCGAACGCTCTTTTTGACCTCGTCCAGCGTCTCGTGCTCGCCCAAGTCCTTCGCGAACTCGTCGTCCAGCTTCGGCAGCACACGCACCTTGAACTCCTTGAGGGTCAACTTGAACGTGGCCTTCTTGCCTTTGAGCTTCGGGTTGGGGTGACCGGCAGGCATCTCGGCGAGAGCCTCAGCGACATCACCGACCTTCGTTCCCATTAGGGCCTCTTCGACCTCGGGGATGAGGTTCCCTTCACCGAGCTCGAAGTTCAATCCTTCGCCGCCGGCGCCCTCGATACTTTCACCGTCCACGGACACATCGACGTCCACCACGACGGCGTCACCGGCCTCTACGGGTCGCTTCTCTTTGGCAGGCTCGAGCCACGAGTTGGCTTTACGCAAATTCTCGAGTTCCTCGTCGACGGCCTTCTCTTCGACCTCGCTCTTGGGCTTCGTTACTTCGAAGCCCTCGTACTCGACCTTCTCGATTTCCGGGATGATCTCGACACGGGCCTTGTAGGAAAACACCTGCGTCTCTTTCAAGGCTCCGGGCTCTACCGCCGGTTGACTGACAGGCTGCAGCTTTTGCTCGGCAATCACCTCGGGGTACGTCGAGTCCACCAACTTTTGGGCGACGTCAGCGGCGATGCGCGGACCGTACAACTGGGTCAGAAGCTTGCGCGGCGCTTTGCCGGGGCGAAAGCCTTTGACCTTGGCGGTGCGCGACAAGGCGGCATAGGCCTGCTTGACCTCGACCCCGACGCGTTTCGCATCGATTTCGACGTTCAGTTCAACAAGGACGGGGCTTAGTTTCTCTAGAGTTACCTGCATTTGTGGGGACGCTCGTGCCCGCGCCCGAGCCGGGTGTCAAGTTCCCCATACCCCGCATAAAAAAGACCCCGCAGGAGGCAGCCCGCGGGGTCAGGGTATCCCGGAGAGGGATGTAGTTTCTTGGGGCCGGAGGGACTCCCTGGCCTCTGGAAGGGAGTCCTACTCGTCCTCCTCCTCTTGCTCAGCCTCGAGCAAGGCAGCTTCGAATGGGTCCATTCCGAACTCGATCTCCCGAGCGCTGGGGTCGTTGATGTTGTCCAACGACCAGCCCGCCCGTAAATTGGGACGAATTTCGTCACGGGTAAAATCTTCAAAACTTCGATAACGGGATGTGCTCATTGGACTTTTCCTAAGGGTTCGGGACGAGACTCAGGTGGGTGGGGCGTGGGGTCGGGGAGACTCGACGGGTGGCGGGAACGGAATCCCGCTGCCAGAACTGCTCCAACAGAATCCGCTCGGCAGCCGGAGTGGCCGGCAGAGCTACCCCAGACATCGCTGTCTCGAGCTGGCGCCTGAGCGCGGACCTTGTTGTTGACTTACCTTGACTCACAAAAACCTACTTACACCTACATCTGCACACAATGTATGCCGGCCTCGGATTACCGCCAACAAAACGAGTGTTCTTCGGATAATTTCGATAAGAGAGTGTCCCCCGTAGCCATGACATCTGGACCCGACATCATCGCCATCGCGAACCAGAAAGGCGGAGTGGGAAAGACCACCACTGCCGTGAATCTGGCAGCGAGCCTGGCCGCGGCAGAACGCAATACGCTACTAGTGGATCTCGATCCCCAGGCGAACGCTTCGAGCGGCGTGGGCATCGCACCGAACACCGCGGAGCGAACCATCTACGACGCACTCATCGGCGGTGCCGACATCACCGAGGTGATTTACGAAACTGCGATGCCTAAGCTACGCATCGCGCCGTCGTCCCAAGATCTGACCGCGGTGGAGTACGAACTCTTCGACGATGAGGATCGTGGAAAACACCTCCGACGTGTCCTGCGCTCCGACGCCCTCAAGGAGTACGAATTCATCGTCATCGACTCCCCGCCGTCCCTCGGCGTACTGACGCTCAACGTATTGGGGGCAGCCAACCGCGTCATCGTTCCACTTCAAGCCGAGTACTACGCGTTGGAAGGCATCACTTACTTGATGGCCACTATCGATCGCGTCAAAAGCAGCTTGAACCCTGGACTGACCGTCGAGGGCCTGGTGCTCACCATGTGGGATCCCCGGAACCGACTCGCCCATCAAGTGGCAGACCAGGTGAAGCGTCACTTTCGAGTCTTCGACGCGGTCATCCCCCGCAACATTCGTTTGAGCGAAGCCCCGTCCCACGGCATGCCCGCCATCCTGTATGACGTGCAGTGCAAGGGCAGCCAGAGCTACCTCTCCTTAGCCCGCGAGTTTCTTGAGGGCACCTCTTGAGCCCACCACCCAAGCCCCGACGAGGTCTAGGGCGCGGCCTCGACGCGCTGCTCCCGGCGGCGGCCGCCACCCCAGCCGCGCCGGCGGCACCCGCCCAGCCAGCATCCAGCTCGGGCGACCGTACGGTCTTCCCTTGCGCACTGGAAAAGCTCGTTCCCAAAAAAGGACAGCCACGAAAACATTTCGATCCCGAGCGGCTCGAAGAACTCGCCGCATCCATCAAGGAACACGGACTGATTGAACCCATCGTGGTCCGTAAAGTCAGCGGGTCCGACAAGTATGAGATTGTGGCCGGCGAACGACGCTGGCGCGCGTGCCAAAAGGCGGGACTGCTCGAGCCTCTCGTCATCGTCAAAGACTTTTCCGACGCCCAAGCTTTCGAGGTCTCTCTGATCGAAAACGTTCAGCGCGAAGATCTGAACGCGATCGAATTCGCCGAAGCCCTCGACGCGCTTGTCCACCAGCATGGACACACCATTGACTCCCTCGCGAAAGCGATCGGCAAGGACCGCTCCACTATTTCCAACGCCCTGCGGCTACTCAAACTTCCCGCCTCGATCCGTGAGTCAGTGGTCGACGGCGAACTGAGCGAAGGCCATGCCCGCGCCCTGCTGGGAGCCGGTGACGAGAAGAGCATTCTTCGCGCAGCCGCCGTCGTGCTCAAAAAGCGCTTGAGCGTGCGACAGACCGAAGCACTCGTCCGTTCGTCTCGAGATACGGGCGACATCACTCCCCCTGCCCCGAAGAAAAAAAGCGTAGGTGTCCGCGATCTAGAACTCCGCCTAGCGCGTTCATTGGGCGCCCCCTGCACAGTGAAGGACCGCGACGGAAAGGGCGAAATCAAAATCGATTATGCGAGCTTGGACGACCTGGATCGCCTGCTGGAGCGTCTGCTCTAGATCCTCGCCACCGTCGACGGCAGCTCCCAGCGCCGACGGTAGGGCACGGCACCGCTGGATATCATCGCCCGGCTGGCGACGCTGGGTGAGACCGGGCTACAGCCGCTTCATTACCTTGGCTGCAGCGGCGCCCACTCGGCCGCTCGCGTCTAAGGCCACCGCCTGCTCCAACGACTTTTTCGCGGCTGACTTGTCCCCGCTCTTAGCTAGGTGCAGGCCCAGGTAGTAGTGGGCCGCCGCCAACTTCGCGTTCAGTTGGATGGCCGCTCGGTAATCCTTGGCTGCTGAATCGTCATCTTTGGCGCCGTGTTCACACATGCCCCGCTGCAGATGAAGTTGCGCCCATTGCTCCGAACTGAGACCGGTGTTGCCCGACTTTTGCGCCAGAGCACGGTTCAGCGCGGCGATGCATTTGCCGAAGGCTTTTAACTTACCGTAGGCGTCCGCCGATGACGCGAGCACGGCGATGTCATCGGACTCCGTCGCCACGTCCAGCTCCGTCAGTGCGGCCGTCTTGTTGCCGTCCCGAGCCAACATGGTGGCGTACTCGAAGTGCAGGGAGTGATTGCCGGGAGCCACGGCTACCGCCGCTTCGTAGGCTTGCAGAGTGAGTTTCGTGTCGGACCCCATCGACAGCGCCAAGGCTTTGTTCGCCAACAGCATAGGCGAGTCCGGTGAATCCCCCAGGGCGGCGTCGATCACCTCCAGAGCTTCTTTTGCTTTGGACGCGTCCAACAGTACCGCCGATAGATTCAAAGCTGCCTCCGTTAGTTTCGGATCGGCCGCCAGGGCGTACGCGTATTGGGCCTCAGCCTCGCTCCCCTTCCCCAGGCCTTCGAGAGCGACTCCGAGATAGTAGTGAGCCTGGGCATCGTCTGTAGGCCCCGTGGCGATCGCTGCCAACGCTTGCTGGGCGGCAGCAAAGTCTTCGTTTTTGATCGCCTCCATCGCCTTGGCCACCGCGCTCGAGGATGGAGCCGCGGTGTCGTCGGCGTCCAACGTGGGGGGCGGGTCCGACGGAGCCTGGGTGCTAGTTTGCGCGCCTCCGCAACCGCCCAGTAAAGCGACGGCAACGAATACGACGATTGCCCGGCACACGTGATTGGAGGAATTTCTGCGCCAAGGTCGTTGCATCATGAGGGACAGTATCGTGACTTCAGCCCGTGGTGACAATTCTCAACACTGTCGGGCAGTGTTGAGGAAAACTGCTGCCCGAATATTCCGCGCTGGTTGAAGACCCGGTACCCAGTGGGTGCTGCCGCCGGGTCGCAGTCGCGTCTCAGCCGGGCACAACCAGGAGACAGAAGCCCCTGCCCCGTCGAAAGCCGGTCGCTCCCCGGCTAGCCCGCGCCTGAATCGCCCTGATCGATTAGCTTTAGCGTTTCGTACACCGCCAGCTTGATTTCGCTGAGCGCCGCAGGATCCACCAGCTTCGCGCCATCGGTATCGGTGACGTAGAAGACGTCCGCCACGCGGTCTCCCTCGGTATTGATTTTAGCCAAGTCGATTCGCACGCCGGCGTTGTTCAATGTGTCGGCGAGCCGAAACAGCAAGTTCGAGCTATTGCGGGTAATGACTTCGATGACCGTATGGCGCGAGGCGCAACGGTTGTCGATGTTCAACTTCGACCGGATCTCGGGGCCATCTCGTCGAGGGTCGGAACTCGCGCGCCCGCCCATCCCGAGCAGTTGTTCCGGGGTGAGTTCCCCTCGCAATAGACGACCGAGGTTCTCCTCTACACTGGGAACCGCGCGCAGGGTCGAATCCACCTCCAGTCCGCAGCTGACCCAGAAAATGTCCAGTACACGGCCGTGACCGTCCATCTCGTTCCAAGAATAGATCTGAGCGCCAATCACTCGCAGCCGGGATGCCGAAAAACTGGCAGCAATATGCGCCAGGGCTCCGAAGCGGTCTTCGGTGAGTACGGCGATCTCAACGTAGGGCTCACGGCTGCCCAAGACCATCAGTTTCACGGGCTCGCCTCGGCTGTCCGCGACAAACTGCGCCTGCTTGACAATCGACCCCGGAGAGTTCGCGTACAAATATCGCTCGGGCAAGGCGATTAGAAAATGGTCCAGGTACTCTCGATCGGGTGCGTCTCCCCAGAGGGCTTGCACGGACTCGATGACCCTGCGCACGCGTTTTCCATCGCGTTTCTCGGCCCCTACCTCCAAGACTCGTTGGGTCGCGATGTAGAGCTCCTCCAGCATCCGCGACTTCCAGCTGGTCATCGCCGTCGGGCTGGTGGTCGAAACATCGGATACCGTCAGCAGGTACAGCTCGCGCAGACCTTCCCGGCCATGCACCGCTTCGCACATGTCCTCGATAGTGCGGGGGTCATCGATGTCCCGTCGTGTCGCAACGTGATACATGCGGAGGTGTTCGCTGATGAGGTGAACCACCTCGGTCACATCCGCTTCGCTCAAACCCAAGCGAGCGACGATCTCTTGGGCCATGATGGCGCCGTTCTCGGAGTGGTTCTTCCCGCCGAGGGCCTTGCCGACATCGTGCAGGAAGGTGGCGAAGAACAGCACCGTGGGACGCGCTATCTCCGCGGCCAATCGTGACGCCAGCGGAAATTCTTCGGCTAGTTCACCGCGGGTCAGCGCCCGCAGCCGATCCACGGCGCGGATCGAATGAACGTCCACGGTGTATACGTGGTAAATATCGTGGTGCACCCGGCCTACCACCGGCTCAAATTCCGGCACCATGGCGAGCAGCAGGCCCACATCGTGAAGCTCGTGAAGAACGGAACCCAAGCGCAACTTCGTTTGCTGAGGCTCTCGCACGAGCCGCCGAAACATGGTCGCCGCCTCTTCGCTAGCCCGCAAGGCCTTGCAAAAGTCCGCGGAGCCAGTCGACCGAACGATGACCTGCCTGGCGAACTTGTACACCGGCAGCTGCCGACGCACGGCCTCGTAATACACGCGCATCGCGAGCGCGGGATCGTTTGCCATGTCTCGAGGGTCAACCAAGGACATCGCGCCGTTGACGATTTTCAGGCCGTTACCCAGTAGCTTCTCTGTTGGGGGCCGTTGCGCCGGGGGCATGGCGCGCTCCAGCAACATATCTCGCCCGCGAATGACGGTTCTTGCGTGCCGGTAGTAGTCGCTCATCAGCGACTCCACAGCCGCGCCACTTGTGCCGTAGTGAAGCGCTTCGGCCAGCATCTCTTGTTGCTCGAAGCCGAGCCGGTCACTCAGACGCTGGGCCTTCACATGCAGTTGATTGCGCACGCGCCATAGGAAGCTCTGAGCGGCAGCTAGCTCCGCCCCCTCGCCTTTGACGAGCACCCCCAGACGAACCAGACCCGACCAGGAAGAAGACTGCCAGCGGGCTCGTGCCGCCCAGTGAGCGATGTCCAGATCGCGCAGGCCGCCCGCGCCGTTCTTGATATCCGGCTCCAACAAGAAGACTGAGTCGCCGAAACGTGCCGCTCGTTTCGACGAACTCTCGACCAGTTTGTCCAAGAAATCTCTAAGGCCACTGCGGTCAAAAACGCCCTCGAACACCCGGCGCTGTAACGCGCCGTTTAGTTCTGTTGGCCCAGCTAGCTTGCGCCAATCGAGCAAAGTGGTGGCTGTCGGCAAGTCTTTGCGTGCCAACTCAAGCAGACTTTCTAGCTCGACTACCTGATGACCGATGTTGAGGCCCGCATCCCATAGTGGATACAGGATGGCTTCGGCGGCCTCCGCCGCGTCGTCGATGTTCCCGGAACACAGCAAGCGAACGTCGAGGTCGCTGTACAGCGACATGACGCCACGGCCATAGCTGCCGACCGCCGCCAAACAGATGGGCTTGTGTGTCGAATTCGAGCGCAGCGCGCACTCGGCAGCCGCGAATACCGACGTCAACAAACCGTCGACACATCGAGTGTAATGCGCGCCAGCGGGAACGCCGGAAGTTTCGTCGCCCGGCTCTACCATGGCCATCACTTTGGCCTGATGCTGGACCAGGTAGCTCTTTAGTTCAGGAACGAGCGTGCGCGACAATCGCTCCAGGAGAGGCGGTTGGGATTCTCGACTAACGACCATGGGGGACCCTCTGGGATCTAGCAGACCAACCACCCCTTCGCTATTTCTCCCCTGCCCGCCCGACCGAGCCAGAGGAATGCAAGGCCGATACCAAATCGTGTGCTAGCCTTGCTTCATGCTTGACCGAAGAGATTTCCTGCGAAGCCTCGGGCTGGTGGCCGGCGCGTCGGCCGCTCCCGGAATCGCCCAGGCGACCGTCTCGCGCGCCGTGAGCGTAACCGAATTGCTGCACCGGAGCTCCCACAGCATCGTCGGCACGCCCCTAGGCAGCACCGCCCAGTGGGAAGAAATTGGCGGTCACAGACGCATTGTTACCTTCACCACCGTGCGCGTCGAACAGACCGTCAACGGCGGGCAAACGAGCGAGACCGAGGTCGTCGTCCGTACCCTCGGAGGCCGTGTCGGAGAGATCGGGCAACTGGTCCACGGTGAGGCAGCGCTGATCCGCGGGAAAGCCAGCGTGATGTTTCTAGCCCCCAGCCGTCGCTCGGATCTCTACGTCACCGCCATGTCCCAGGGTCACTACCCGCTGCTCGCAGACTCGCAGGATCTGCTGCGCTTGCACGCCAGCCCCGTCCTCCCCGAGCTGCGGCGTTTCGATGACGCTGCCGTCCAACAACTGCCTGGCAATAGCCTGCTCCAGCTCGAACGAATCCTCGCGGATCCCACCAAACGCTGAACCGGTGCAGACTTCGCGACGCTACCTCGGCTGGGCGGTTTTTGCCGCGGTCCTCTTCGAGCCCGGCTTCGCATCGGCCTATTGCCGCACGACCACCTGTATCGCCAGCGATACGGACACCTGCGAGTATACAGCGGAAGGTTGCAACATCAGTGGCGAGCCCCTGTACTGGGCGAACGGTTGCGTCTCCCTGGGAGTGCACAAGGACGGCTCGCTGAGCCAGGGCATCACCTTCGAACAAAGTTTGGTGTACGTGGACGAAGCCTTCGCCGAGTGGGAGTCCGCCGACTGCGCAGGCGCCACGCCGAGCCTGTCGGTAATCCCCGAACTCACGCCACTCTATTGTGGGAGCGCCCGGGTCAACTCCCCTGAGCCCAACGCCAACACGCTTCTTTACATCGACGAAGACTGGCCGTTCGAAGATCCCGGCATCACGCTCGCTCTGACCACTATCAGCTTCGACCCTGAAACAGGCGAAATCCTCGATGCTGACATCGAGATCAACACGGCGGACACGGAGTTCCAGGTCGAAGGCCGGGTCATCAACGATCTGCAGTCCGTCATCGTTCACGAGATCGGACACTTTCTCGGTCTGTCCCACTCCCGAGTTCGCGACGCCACCATGTACGAGAACTACAGTCCCGGCGGCACGAACTTCCGCACCATATCTGAGGACGATCAAGCGGGAATTTGCGCCGTTTACCCGCCGGGCGCCAATGAGAGCTGCAGCGAATTTGTGCCATTCAACGGCTTTTCGCCTTACTGCCAAGAGAAAATGGAAGAGGGCGGCTGCAGTGTCGCCTCCCTGCCAGCGACGCCACGCTCCACGGACTCTGGCGGCGGCGTACCCGTTGGCTCCGCGAGCCTCGGACTGGGCCTACTCGCGTGGCTACGTCTGCGCTCTCGACGCGCCGCGCGTAAACGCTGAGTTCTTCGAGGGCGCTAGTCTCGACTAGCGCCCTGGTGCCTGAACCTTCAGTCCCGCGGACTCGATCAGACGCTGGTCCTCAGACAGATCCGGATTCGGTGTCGTCAACAAGGTATCGCCGTAGAAGATGCTGTTGGCGCCAGCGTAGAGACACAAGAGCTGCGCCTCCCGACTGAGTTCAGTACGACCCGCGCTCAGTCGGACTTTCGCGTTGGGCATGAGAATCCGCGCCAGGGAAATCATGCGAACAAACTCCATGGAATCAATCGGCGGCAGGTTCTCCATGGGTGTCCCCGGCACGCGCACCAAGGCGTTGATAGGAACGCTTTCTGGATGTTGCTCTAACGTGGCCAAGGACACGAGCATTGCGCAGCGGTCGTCGATGCTCTCCCCCATGCCAATGATGCCGCCGCAACAGACGGTTATCCCGGCATCACGAACGTTCTGAAGAGTCTTGAAGCGCGCCGATTGCTCGCGGGTCGTGATGATCGACTTGTAATATCCGGCGGAGGTATCGATGTTGTGGTTGTAGGCGTCGAGACCCGCCTCTTTCAGACGCAGCGCTTGGTCTCCACTGAGCATGCCCAGGGTGACGCAGGCTTCCATCTTGAGTTCTTTGACGCCACGAACCATCGCGATGACGCGATCGAAAGCTTCGCCGTCCTTCACCTCGCGCCAGGCCGCCCCCATGCAGAAGCGGGTCGCTCCGTGGTCCTTGGCCGTGCGCGCGGCCTCGAGCACCTCGTCGACCTTCATCATGCGCTCGCCCTTGACGGCGGTGTCGTAGTGAGACGACTGCGGGCAGTAGGAACAGTTTTCGGGACAGCCGCCGGTCTTGACGCTCAGCAGACTGCAAAGCTGAACTTCCTGTTCCGGATGGTGCTCCCGATGCAGTGCCCGTGCCTTGTCGACCAGCTCAAAGAGAGGCAAATCGTGAAGGGCTCGGGCTTCTTTTACCGACCAATCGTGACGAACAGCGTTCATGCGGGAGCATCTAACACGGCGGGGACATTCCTCAAAAGGCGACGGGCCGAAGCTGTGGCACCCCGCGTGGGGACGCCTAACCAAGAAAAACCAGAAAAACCAGGAAACCCCGTGACTTCGGCGTTTTTTGGGGGCTGCAGACGCAGCAAATCGCGCGATACCGGAGAGCCGGGCCGAATTCTGGTGGCCTGGGTCGTGCCCCGGCTTTCGACGCTCCTGCTGGGGGCTTTCAGGAGCCCTTCTCAACTCCCTAGCGAGGCGCGGGCGACCTCTTTGGTGACCACCCCTTCGCGGACCAAGCGTTTCACGTCCATCTCGAAGGTTTGCATACCGTAGGGGTGCACGCCCTGCTCGAGCAGCTCCTTCATCGGAGGGTTGCCCTGGGGCCGTTTGATGGTTTCCCGTATCGAGCCGCTGGCCACCATCACTTCCGCGGCGAGCACCATGCCATTGCCGTCGGCACGCTGGAGCAGGCGCTGGGCGATGATGCCCTGAAGCGCGTCTCCCAAGCGCCCTCGAAGTTCATCAGCATCCCCCTCGGATAGGGAGATGATGCGATTCATCGTTCGGCGCACGTCAGATGTATGAAGCGTCGACAACACCAAGTGGCCCGTCTCGGCAGCCTTGAGCGCCGTCTCCATGGTCTCTCCATCGCGGATCTCGCCGACCTGGATGACGTCGGGATCTTGACGCAAGGACGCCCGAAGGGCCGAAGCAAAACTGACCGTGTCGATACCAATCTCTCGCTGGCTAATGCTGGACTTATCGTCGATGTGAGAGAATTCGATAGGATCCTCGATGGTGACAATGTGTCGGGGCAGATTCGCGTTCATGTAAGCGACCATGGCCGCCAGGGTGCTGCTCTTGCCATTGCCGGCGGCCCCTACACAAAGAACGAGCCCGCGCTCTTTCTTCGCTAGATCGATGCACGCTTTTGGCGCGCCCAGCTGCTCTAGCGTCGGCACCTCGTGAGGGATGTGCCGCATGACAATCGCGAGACTGCCCCGCTGGCGATACACGTTCACCCGAAAGCGACCCAAGCCGTCTACGTCGTAGGACGTGTCGTGCTCCCTTAGGGCGACCAAATCCGCCAAGGTCGCGGAGTCATGAATCACATGCCGGGATATGGCCTCCGTATGATCAGGACGGATGGTGTCGACCCGAAAATAAAGCATCTCACCACGGACTCGCGCGCCCGGAGGCTGTCCGACTTTTAAATGGATATCGCGCGCACCGGCGGCGATGGCCTTCTGTAATAGCTGCTGGAAGTACGCTTCGGAAGAGTACGGATTTGAGGCAGCGGCCGCCGGTCCCTGATGTTCCACGAAGCCACGATAACATGCCCGCCAGCGCGGCGGAGCGTGTCACTCCCGAGGGCGGGCTACAGACGCAGCTTCAGTCACAGCCGACCGAGGGGAAAGCGAATCGAGGGCACTGGCGACGCGATCCCGGTCCGCAGGCACCGGCAATCCTGGCTTCACTCGGGCTAGGACGCCGCGGCATAACGCGGCCGTATCAGAATCGATCCCATCGATCCCTCCGGACAAGACTTGGTGTAGCGACGCCAGCACCAGCAGCTGATCCCGCCCCGCCGCGTGCTCCAACAGACTACAAAGTTCGCCCACGGCGGAGCGGACGTCAGCTGTGTGCGGCAGCGCCCTCAATGCCACTCGGCCCTTGCCGCCACCCGCCTGCACGCATGCGATCAGCCGGGTGGCCCCTTCGCGGTCTGCTAGACGTCCGAGGTCGATCGGATCGTCAGCGGCCGCGGCGCGCCACATCTCCGCACCATCCGATAGCGTGCTGTCCAATAACGCGCCATCAAAGTGGCCTTCGGGCAGTATGGGCCCATCAGCGCCGGCAGCGGACGTTCCGGGCGCCGCTCCCCGGGTCGCCGGCGGTGATGGGGGCAGAACTGACGCACAACCCGAGCAGACACTGCCTAGAGCCAGAGCCAGCGCCAGCGCCCCTCGGCTCCGCGACCACAAGCTGTGGAGCTCAAGCACGGTCGCTCCTAGGCCAGATCATTCTCGGATGCCTTCGCGCAATCGTCACCCGGCTGCTGGGGCGCTGACCACATGTCAACCGTCAGTCCGAATCTAGGGTGACGTCCGCTGGAGCTACCCACCTGCCGCCGGAGTTTCCGTTTCCGCCAGTCTGCGCCGGCGGCTCCTCGGCAGGCTGCTCCACCTCGTAGGGCTGCTCCGCCACGGCAGCGGGTTCCGCCTGCATGCTACTCTCCGCCTGAATCGCTACCTGCAAGCCCTCGGCGAATCGCTCGAGCTTGTCCAAGCCCTCGGACAACGACACCTTGAGTTCAGCCGTCAGCAAAGCCACCGCCTCCAGGTTTCGTTTCGCCTTGTGACGCGCCACAGCACCACTGGTACGGAACGCCGCACCGAGTCCCCCCTGGAGCGCCTTCTGACGGGACGAAAACTTCTTGGTCGAGTGCTTCGCTCTCTCGATCTCGGCGGATAGCTCAGCGAGGCCTGACAGCGCCTCTTCCACGGAGGCCGCGAATTTTTGATCCGCCTTGCTGGCGTCCCCCGAAGTAGACAGCGTCGTCCGGCGGCCGGCGTCTTCGGCGTACAGCATCACGCCACGTGAACGCAGCTCGGAGGCCTTGCCATCCACCATCGCGATGATCTCGTCGACATCGGCACCCTTCTCCAGGCCCAGCTCATCCGCGAGATTCTTCTGCGTAGACTTCAACCGTCGGGACACCTCAGAGCTCACAGACTGCGCCTTCGCAAAGTCTTCGAACAAGTCGTCGTACTCCGAGACGCCGGACTCGTAGGCAACACCTTGGGCCACTTCTGCATCCCGGGCGGAAGAGGCGCAACCACTGAGAGGAGCCACGAGCAACGCCCCGGCCAGAAGTCCAATGGATCCGTTCAATCGTCGGCGTGCGTCGGTCATGGCCGGACCCTAGTGCCCCGGGTCGCAGAAGCACTAGAAAATTTACAGCCAGTCGCCGCCCCCAGACATTGCGGGCGATTTCACCCAAATAACTCCGACAAAATGGCCGTTCGCCCCGGTGCACGGCCTCCCCCCAAACGAACGGGCGCCTACCGAGGCCGACCGAATATGCCGTGCGGTCCGTACTTCCAACGATTACCAAATCAGCGCCGGGTTGCCCATTCGGGCTCTCCCCCCCATAACCAGATCCTGTGCCTGACGAAGCCAACGTGCACCCCCTCGGGGAGGATCAGCGAAGTCGCTGTCCCACCTGCGGGGCGGACAACCGGGTATCGCCGCCAATCGCCCGGCGAGGCTGGTTGCGCTGTGCCTACTGCGGAGCCGCCTTCGGCACCGAAGAAGTCGTTCAGACCATCGAAGGGCCCAAGGCGCACATCCTGATCAAGCAGCGGCTCGGTCGGTACCATTTCACGATCCCAGCTGGCAGCTTCCTCAACCGATGGACACTTTTTGGCGGCTACGCAGCCTGCGCCGTGATCAGTCTACGGCTACTCACGGAGGCCGAATTGCGCTTCAACGGTGCAGCCCTCTGGTTAGCCGCCGGCGCGGCGCTCACGATCGGCGCGCTGCTCGCCATATTGCTGTTCCGTCGATATCGCTCGGAACAGCACCTCGAGCTGAGCCCGAAACGTGCACTGCTATACCATCAGCTGGAAGAACGACAATTCGGAAAAAACGAGTACACCGTCCAGACTGACTCTCGCGCCCACCGAGTCAATTCATCCGTGCGGCTGCGCCCGGTGTCCGCGAAGAACGGCACAGCAACGGAACTGTCCTTGCGATGCGGGGGGCCACGGGAAGCACGCTGGCTGGAGCGCTTCATTAATTACTCACTCACGCATTCGAAAGCCGACGGCAGCGCGACCGTGCCCGACGAGAAACCCTGTCCGTCCTGTGGAGCCCCACTGGAGTTAAGCCCAGAGGTGCGTGGTAAGGGTTATCTCAACTGCCCATTTTGCAGCGCAGGGTTCCTGTTCGTATGGGACAGACTTGAGTGGGAGGCCGCCCAACTTCCGCTCAGTAAGCCGCGAAGCTCGCCCGGTGACCGCTCGGAGGAGGAACTGGCGGTGGAACTAATCTGGCAGCAATCCGAGGGCAGCCTGGGACTGTGCTTCGCCACCTGCCTAGTGGCCTTCCCCGTATTACTCGCCACTCTCCACACTCTGCAGGCATTGCTAAGCCTAGGCACCGAGCACGCCCGCCAGGGCAACTGGGCTGCCACCGAGGAGCTGAGCATGGGCCTATTCGCCCTCATCTCCAGCGCTTTGTTGCTACTTCTGGCGGCCTATCCCCTGTTCGGGCGACGTCAGTTCAAACTGGGAGCCCGAACCATCAGCCATGGCAGAAGCTTTCTGGGACGGACCATATCGACGCGAGCCGTCGCCTTGGCGCGTATCGTCAAGGTGGAAGTAGTCGCCACGGCTTGGAAATCCACACTGTTGATTCACACTCCGACGGACACATTGAGCGCCGTGATCCCCTTCCCCAGCTCCCTGGTTAACATCTGGATATACGACGAGCTCCTACCCGAATTGCACGACCGAGTGGTCGCCCTGGGCCGGAATGTGAGTTATGCGAACGCCCATTCGCCTCTGGAAGCGCAGGTCGTGAAGCACCAGCAGGGGCTCGGAACATCCGGTGAACCAACCATCGGTGTTCCGGAATCATGACGGCAGCGAAAAGCTTTGTTATCCCGCGCTCAGTCGCCAGCTCGGGCGCTACGAGGATTCCCCAATGACTATTACGATGGTGAAAAAGCAGCTCGCAAGCGGAGAGCCCTGCAAAAAATGCGTTCAAGCCGAGGAGATGCTCAAGCAGCGAGGCCTCTGGGACAAAGTAGACAACGTCGTTTTCGCCGTCGAAGGCGAGCCGGATTCCGCCGGAATGAAGCTGTCGGAGCGTCTCGATGTCAGTATTGCTCCGCTTTTTATCGTCGAAAGAGACGGGGCCGAGACCGTTTTCAAGAGTGTCATCCGATTCATCAAGGCCGAGTTTCCGGAAAGCCGTGCGGTGGGCAAGCGCCCCATCGATGCCGGCAAGTTGAGCCCCGAACAGCTGAGCGACTTGGCGGATGAGTACCAGCCCAAATCTCCCAACAAGATCATCGAATGGGCGCTAAGGCGATATGGTACCGACTGCGCCATCGCCTTCAGCGGGGCTGAAGATGTTGTGCTGATCGATATGGCGGCAAAGAGCGGCTTGCCGTTCAGCGTATTTTGTCTCGATACCGGTCGACTGCATCCTGAAACTTATCGATTCATCGACCGCGTGCGGGAACACTACGGAATTGACATCAGAATGATGGCCCCGCTGACCGAGCCCCTCCAGGCCTTCGTTCGCAAGAAGGGCTTATTCAGCTTTTATGAAGACGGGCATCCCGAGTGCTGCGGCGTGCGAAAGCTCGAGCCGCTCAAGCGAGCCCTCGCCCCACAGCGAGCCTGGGTCACCGGGCAACGCAAGGACCAGAGCCCCGCGACCCGTGGAGATATCGACGTCATTGGCCTCGACGAGAGTCACCACAACCAAGCCGGGCAACTCATCAAGTGCAATCCGCTAGCGAACTGGACGAGCCAGGAGGTTTGGGAATACATCCGAGACAATGACGTGCCCTACAACGAACTGCACGACCAAGGCTTCATCTCCATCGGCTGCGAGCCCTGCACGCGAGCGAGCCGCCCTGGCGAACACGAACGCGCGGCCCGCTGGTGGTGGGAACTAGCGACCCAGCGCGAGTGCGGTTTGCACTCGGAAGCTCTTCAATCAAGCTGACTGAAGAGCGCGCGCTCGACCGAGGCGCCCTCCAAACAGCCGACAGATTAAGAATGCATGGGTCCTAGGCGCCGAGGCTCTTATTTTGCATGGTATCCCAGAGACCGGTCGGCATCATCTTCTGCATCAGCGGAAGCAGCTTGGCCATCGCCGTCACGGGGTAACGCTCGCTCGGTCGCTTGGCTTCTAAGGCGCGCACGACGATTCCTGCCACCTGCTCCGGCGTGCCCATTAGCGCGTCAGCGACCTTGCCACCCTTTTCGTCCATTTCGACCGAGCGCTCGAGGAAGCGTTTGAACTTGGTCGCGTACACCCCTTCTTGCTGCCACTCGTCGGGAATCAAACTGTTGGCAGTCTTCAAGAACGGCGTCTTGATCCAGCCGGGCTCGATCAACACGACGTCGATACCGAACTCTTTGAGCTCCATGCGCAACGCATCCGAGAGAGCCTCGATGGCGTACTTCGAGGCACAGTAGACGCCGTGGTACGGCACGGTGACTTGACCAAACATACTGGACAAGTTCACGATACGACCCCCACCGCCACGTCGAAGGCTCGGGATCACTGCCCGGGCAACTGCCATCGCGCCGAACACGTTGACATCAAACTGCTTCCGCAAGCGGGCATCATCGATGAGCTCCACCGGGCCCGTCTGGCAATAGCCAGCGTTGTTGACCAAGGAAGTGAGCGAACCCAGCTGCTCCTCCGCCGCTTTGACTGCGGCGGCGATGCTGGCGGCGTCGGTCACGTCCAACACGAGCTTCATCGCAGCAGTTTCGGGCACATCCGCCAGCAGAGCCTCGGTCGGGGCCGTCGCTACGATCGTGTGACCGTGTTCAGCCGCGATAGTAGCGATCTGAAAGCCGATACCGGACGAGCAGCCTGTGATCAAAATGGTCTGTTTTTCTGCGCTCATGTGTCGATAGCTCCCTAGGCCTGGGGTGTGGCAGCCCCTTTTTTTACTTGCGAGTTGGTAGATACTGTGGGACTTGCTTACTCGCAAGTAAATTCTATGCCCTCAACGACTCGCAAACGCTCCAAGGCCGCCGACACCCGAACAGCCATCCTGGACGCTGCTGAAACGCACTTCGCCCGACATGGCTTTGACCGAGCCCGACTTGAGGACGTCGCCACGGCTTGTGGCATCAAACGCGCCGCGATTTTTTACCACTTCAAGGACAAGCAGGAGCTCTACGAGAAGACCCTCAAGCGGCTCACCACGGACCTTTTTATTCGGATCCAGGAGGCCCTGAGCCTGAGCCACGCCGGCGCGGCGGACTTGCCCGCCCGAATGCTCGAGGCCCTCGATGTCTGGATGGATTTCATCGGTGAGCGGCCGACCTTCGCCCGCCTGATTCTTCGCGTCGCGGCCGACGCGGAAAGCGACGCCGACAGCCGTGAGGCAGGCTTGGGCAGTCTGTTCGCCGGTCCCTTCTTCGAATTCATTGAAGACGTCCTGGAGCGCGGCGAGAAACAGGGCCTGCTGAAGCCTCTGAGTCGCGATCCTCTCCACATCGCCAGCACCTTGGCCGGCGCCACCGTGTTTTTCGTTGCAGCGATGCCTGCCTTTGCAGGCAGCCGTCAGTTCAATCCCATGGACGCCAAACAATACGAGGCCCACCGACGCGATGCGATCGCCGTGGCCAAGAAAGTATTGGGGCTGCCCGACAACCTAGTTCACCCTCCGCTTCGCCCTCGCGAAACCGAATCACCCACCAGCCCCAGCTGAAAGTCCCCGTCGATGACCCAGGCAACCCCCGTAGAAACGAAGAGCAAACCAATCCCCACCGTCCGGGCAATCCCGTGGGTGGGCAACCCGCGAGGCTTTCTGTCCAACCCGGGGAAGTATTTGTACGACGCCTATCGCGAGTACGGTGAGGTCTTCCAGATCGAACTATTTGGTCAGCGCATGATCGGGCTCATGGGCCCCGAAGCCAACCGCATGATCATGACCAAGCAGCGAGAGTACTTCTCCTATGCCGAAGGTTACGAGATCGTGACCGCCGTACTCGGCGACGGACTGCTATTCCAAGACGGCGACGTCGCCCGCCGGAACCGGAAGTTAATGACCCCCGCCTTCCACAACCGCGGGGTGCGCAAGTACTTCGATGTGATGAAGGAGTGCAGCGAACGGCACATCAGCAATTGGGCCAGCGAAGGCGAAGGCTCCATGCATGATCGCTTCCGTCACCTCACCTTCGAGGTCATGTCTCGGCTGATTCTCGGCACCGGCGGTAAGGGCGACATGAAACGCCTGGCTCACCTCAACGAGGTCATGGCGAAAGGCTCCAGCGCCTTCCCGCGTATCGACTCCCCACTGACGACCTACGGTCGCGGCATCCGCGCACGCATCGAGCTCGAAACTTACCTGAAGGATCTAATCACCCGACGGAAAGCGAACAACGACGAGCAAGAAGACTGCTTGGGCCTACTGATCTCCGCCAAGGACGAAGACGGCGACACCCTCAGCGTGGACGAGCTGGTACAGCAGGCGATCATTCTGATGTTCGCGGGCCACGATACCACGAGCAGTTACCTATCCAGTTTTCTCCCTTGCATTACCCGGGAGACCGCCTCGCTAACGCGACTCATCGAAGAGCAAATTCGAGTCGTCGGAGATGACGAACTTACCTTGGACCATCTCGGTGAATTCGAATACCTCGACGCGGTACTCCGCGAGATCGAAAGACTCTACCCCCCCATCAGCCTGAACCTCCGGGGTGTCTTGAAGCCGATTGAGTTCCAGGGTTACCAGCTCAAGCCCGGAGACAAGGTCATCTATTCGCCTTGGGCAACCCATCGTATGGACTCCGTCTTCCCCAAAGCGGACGAGTTCGATCCGGACCGCTTTCTGGAACCGCGCATGGAACACCGCAGCACCCCATGCGCGCTGGTGGGCTTCGGCGGCGGCCCGCGCCTGTGCATCGGACGTGCCTTTGGCCTAATGGAAGCGAAAATTGTCATCTCGACCCTGCTACGCGAGTACAGCTGGTCCCTAAAAACCACGAATCCTAAGCTCAGCTTCATCCCGATCGTCTCTCCGACTTGCGGATTGCCCGGCACCGTTCGACGAGCCGCCCGCTAAGACGCAAGCAAGACAGCCCATGAACGAGGAAAACAGCCCATGAACTACGTATCCGCCATGTTCACTGAGCGCCCCTACGTGGTGCTGCTGATAATCGCGTTCTGGATCGTCGCTCCTGCGGAACGCGGTTATCTGCGAGCCGGCGTTTGGTTCGTACTCGGCACCTTCGTCGGTTGGGCTGTAGAAGCGAGCAGCATCCGTACGGGTTTCCCCTTCGGCATGTATATTTACCATGCCGATAGATTCCAAGACGAATTCTGGATCGCCGGCGTGCCGCTCTTCGCCTCATTGAGCTTCACCTGCCTCACCTACTTCGGCTTTTCCTTGGCGCTCACCTGCCTCTCACCACTGGAACGAACCTCCCGCGGCATCCAGCGCGTAGAAAGTCGGGAGACAGCGCTGTCTCTCAAGTTGACTCTCGTCGCGACACTGCTCGTCACGTGGATGGACATCGTGGTGGATCCGGTGACGCATCTCGGCGACTACTGGGCGCTCGGCAGCCTCTATCACTACGATCCTCCGGGCATGCACTTTGACGTCCCGCTGAGCAACTACGCGGGTTGGGCGTTTACGGGCTTTACGTCGGTGGGCCTCAATCAGCTCGTGGACCGCTGGACCATTCCTGCTGGTACCCGGCCAAAAGGCGCCTACCGTCTTCCGCACCAGCCCATGTGGAGCTTGATGAGCGACTCCGCCGTGTACGTGTTCATGCTCAGTACGACGCTCTACCTCATGGGCAACCCGGATCTACCGGAAGGCACTCCGATCCAAGGCATCCTCCTCTCCGGTTGTTTCTTCACCGCGTGTTATGTGACGTTCCTCACTGTGATGCTGCGGCGCGGATTCGCACGCACGGCTCAGCCGCTAGACTCCCCCGCGACCGAAGCCCCCGCCCAATCGACCGAGAGCTATGGCTGATTCGTCCCCGCAGCGGATTGAGTTTGACGACACGGAATGGCCGTTGCTCGTCATTCAGATCCGGGCGGGGGATTTGAGCATGGCCAACGTCAAAGAGCTTTGCCACGGCATTGCTGACGCCATGTCACGGAAAGAGGGCTTCGCCATGCTGGTCAACTCTCCTGAGGTGTCCGTTACCCTCGGCCGCGAAGGCCGCGAATATATGCACAACTGGATCGTACAAACCATCGGCCCCGAGCCCTATCAAAACCCATCGGTCGCCATTGTGACCGAATCAGCCCTACTCCGGGGCCTACTCACCGGCATCATGTGGATGCGAAACGATGTAGAAAGCTCTCCCCAAGCCAGTCTAGTGGTCGCTACCTTTCAAGAGGGGCGCGATTGGTGTCTGGCCCAGTTGGCGTCCCAATCCAAAACCACTCACTAGTCCCACAGCTCCCGCCGAGCTTTGACACTCCTCCCCTATCCCCCCCTCTACAGACTCCGAAGGAACCCTCACCATGACCGCTAGCGTTACCAACATCGACGAGAGCCGCCCGCCAGTTGTAGATACCCTGAAGGTTCTCGACAAAGTCAGCGGCTCGGTAATCGAAGAATTGCCGGTCAATTCCCCGGAACGTGTCACCGAGATGGTGGAAAACGCTCGACGCGCGGGACAAGACTGGAGTCAGCTCAGCGTCAAAGAGCGCGTGAAGTACATCAAGCGAGCTCGCAACGAGGTCGCCAAAGGTCGCACCGAAATTTTCTCTCTGCTTGAGCGAGAAACCGGCAAGGCCCGTGCCGACGTCGTGGGTGAATTGCTATCCGTATGCATGGACATCGGGCACATCGCGTCCAAGGCCCCCGGCTGGCTGAAGACACGCAAAGTCGGCACCGCACCTCTGTTCGGCAAAAAGGGGCGCATCGTCTACAAGCCCCATGGAGTCGTTGGAGTGATCAGCCCCTGGAACGCCCCGCTCACACTCTCCCTTGGCGACGCCGTCCCCGCTCTGTTGGCCGGCAACTCCGTCGTTATCAAGCCTTCGGAGCTCACGCCCCTAGCCGTCAAGCGCACCATAGAGCTGATGAATCGCGTTCTGCCCCCCAGCGTGTTGCAGGTAGCCATCGGCGAGGGTGCCGCGGGTCAAGCACTGGTCGACCATGTCGACATGATTTGCGTGACCGGCTCCCCTCAGACGGGACGTCGAGTCATGGCACGAGCGAGTCAGCGGTTGACGCCGGTCTTGCTTGAGCTCGGCGGAAAAGATCCGATGATTGTCTTGGAAGATGCCGATCTAGATCGCGCAGCGGCCGGGGCGACCTTTGGCAGCCTACTGATGGGCGGCCAAGTCTGCATGTCCGTGGAACGCGTCTACGTCGAAGCCGCCGTGGCCGCCGAATTCATCGACAAGGTAGTGGAAAACTTCCGAGAAATTCGCGTCGGCGCAAACGGAATCGATGCCGAGATCGACTACGGACCGTTCACAAGCGCCAATCAGGTGAACATTGTCGAAAGCCAGCTCAAGGACGCCCTCGAAAAGGGCGCGACCGTCCTGATCGGCGGCAAGCGCACCGGCGAAGGAGCCGGCGTCTACTTCGCTCCCACTGTCGTAACCAACGTCGATCACAGCATGGAGATCATGAAGGAGGAAACCTTCGGTCCTGTGCTGGCGATTCAGGTCGTCAAGGACTCTCACGAAGCTATCGAACTCGCGAACGATTGCCAGTACGGTCTCAACTCCAGCGTGTGGACTCGAAATATCGCTCGAGGGATCGAGGTCGCTAAAATGCTGGAGGTCGGCAATACCTGTGTCAACGAGTGTGTCCTGTCGGCCGGCGTGCAGAACCTGAACTTCGGTGGCGTGAAAGCCAGCGGGCTGGGCTTCCGTCACGGCGGTCCGGAGGGCTTACGACAATTCGCCGTCCCACAATCACTCTTGATCGAAACTCGACGCCGGAAGACCGAATTCCCATGGTTCCCCTACGCCCCCAAGCAGGCGGGACACCTCGACAAGCTGATCGGCCTGATGTACGGGCGCTAGCCGTCCGCCGCCGCCGGTTCTATTTATGGCGGCCGAGCCACCAGTCCAAGAACTCGGAGAACTCGATCCGTCCGTTCTTGTTCGTATCGACGTGGTCGAAGCTCACCTTTGTCGGCGTCTCCGTCGCTTCGCCCTCTGCCAGGGCGGCGAGGAAACGCTCGAACTCGTCAGGATCTAGATAGCCATTTCTATCGGCGTCGAAATAGCCGAATAGCTCACGAACTTCCTGAATGCGACCCGGGTCGATGCACGCCATGCTGATTGCTCAGATTAGCCTGCCCCCGCATCGCCGTCCACATTTGGTCCACGGACCGTTTCAAAGCAAAGTTCCAACGGGCTGTGCACGGCCCTCTCCTCGGCGCTGGAAACGCTGGTATCGCCAGCTCGTCGCGGCGCCTTGAGGCATTAGCTGCGCAGGGGCATTAGCTGCGCACCGCCCAAGCTCCGCCGAATCAATCCAGCAAGGCGCCACCACAGCTGGATCCTGAACCAGCCGTACAGCCGTAACAGTGACTCGCCGTCATCACTTCAGCGCCGGCTAGCTCATCATAGCTGGAGACGTCAAAAATGCTCCGAGGACGGATGTTGAGATCCAACATCTGGTTAAAATCGCAGTCGTAGAATAAACCGTCGTAGCCGATGCTGATTTGAGAGCTGCACATCAAACCCGGAATCGTCGCTGGGTTGAAGCTTTGCTCAAGCAGCGCCATGTAGTCTGCCATCTGATGGTCACGCTCTAAGGCGTGGGCGAAGCGTTTGATCGGCATATTCGCCAGAGTTAGTAGTGAAGAAAAACCGATCCCGAAGTTCTGCTTGAGCTCGTTCCTGTATTGCTCTTCGAGCTCTGCCTGAGCTGGCGGCAGAAACGCACCACCGGGGTTGTAAACCAAGTCGAGAGTCAACCCACTCCCGTCGATACCGTAGCCCAAGCTGTTCAGCAGCTGCAGCGCCCGAATGGAAGGCTCAAACACGCCGTGCCCTCGCTGCGCGTCCACTCCCGACTCGCTGTAGCAGGGCAAACTCGCGACGATATGCACGCGCTGCTCGGCTAAGAATGCCGCCAAGGTCTCTTGACCGGCTTCGAACAGAATCGTCAAGTTCGACCGATCGATCACCTGGAGTCCCAGCCGACGCGACTCCACAACCAGTCGCCGGAACTCCGGGCAGAGTTCCGGTGCGCCGCCGGTTATGTCCACCGTCTCCACTTGCGGGGACGCGCTTAATAGTTCCAGCACCCGGTCGGCCACGGCCTGCGACATGAGCTCAGTACGCTGGGGCCCTGCCTCGACGTGACAGTGCAAACAGGCTTGGTTGCAGACTCGACCCACGTTGATTTGAACCGTACTGACAGAGCCGCGACATAGAGGAGCCGAGCCAGCGTCGTGCAACGCGCGGTCAAACGCCCCTACGCGTCCAGACGACGTCAGAACCTCCAAGGAGATGCGGCCTGACATGATCAAATCCCGCCGGTTCCGCTATGAACCGCAGGGCTCACGACGAGGACTCGCCTTCGAAGTGGTAATCCAGCGAGCCTTCGAGGGCCCCTTCCAGCGAGTCCACCCGGATGATAATTGCCATGTCGAAGATGATCTCGTCGCCTCGACGTGCGGCCGTACCCGAGACCACTGAACCAACCGCTGGCCCTGAACTGAAACACTCGGCGTCATCATCAATCTTTAGCACGGCTCCATCGGGAGTCGCGGACATGGAGCAGATGTCGCCCCCGGTGTTAGAATCAACAATGACAATTTTGTAGCCATCGGCGTCATCAACACGAAGCACCGCGTTGGGGTCGTGTTCCACCTTCTCGGGGTTGCCGCCGAAGCGGGTGGTCGCCGTATCCTTTCCTTCGTATCGGCCCACCCATTGAGCGAAGGGCCGCTCGGGAGCTCCCGCGTCGCCTCCCAGCGCAAGCTTTGCTTCGCCGGCGTCTGACTCCTCGTTCTTCTTTTCCTTCTTCGCCACCCGGGGCTCTTTTGCTTCGGGCTCCGGCTTGTCCTCAGAGGGGGACACCGATCTTGCGCGCTTGTCTGCCGCGGGGGTCGTGCTCAGGGCCCAATCCTCCGCGCCGCCCAGGGGCGTGCGGCTCGGCTGAGCCACACAGGCGGCGATCCCCAGCGCACAGCCCAGCCCGATCGCCCAGCCACTGACTACAAGGGGTCGCCCAAACATCCTCGGATTCATGGCACTCCGGGCAGCGACCGGCAAGTGCGCGGCAACGAGAGCCTAATCGAGGCGTTTCTTCGCGGCTGCGTCCATGGCGGCCTCGAATCTAGCCGGACTGAAACCAGCCAGCACCACCCCGTCGATGTCGAAGGTGGGAACCCCGCCCCGAGAATTGAGCTGTGTGAGTTGCTCTTTTGCGAGGGGATCGGCGATGTCCAAACTGGAGTATGGGATCTGTTTCTCGTCCATGTACGATATCGCAGCGTCGCAAACTCGGCACCATGTGCCGTAGTACAGCAGCACTTCCACATCCTCGCGCGCATCGGACAACGCCTTCTTATCCTCCTTATCCTCGGGCGCGCCCGCATCCGTTTGGCGGTCCGTCGACGGCGGCTCGGCGGAGGTCGGCGAGGGGCTGAGCGCAAAGCGCGTGAGGCCTCGGTTGGATCCCTGCCCCTGTCCTTCCTCACCCTCGTCACTCAACTCGGTTTTCTGGGGCGTGCGCGCTGCGCCCGTCATTCCAGTGCGCATCACCAAAGCCCCCTCAGGCGCATGATCTACCTGACGGAGCGGCGCCCGCTCGGGGCGGAGTGCCAACAAAGCCATCAAGGCTCCTCCCATGGCGAATACCGGCAACAATCGAAGTAAGGCCGTGGGGGGCCGTCGAGCCTCCCGATAGGCTGGTAGGAATCCACCGCCCCCGCCGTCGGCGTCGCCTCGATGCCCGGGCCGCGCGTCGCGCCGTACATCCGGGGCGCCACCCCCTCCGGCTGGCACAGCATCCATAGCGGCCCGGTTGCCGGCCCCAGAAACTCGCCCATCGGGATTTACGTGGAGGGTTCCCTCAAGGGCCTCGACGGCACTGGGAGCGTCCCGTACGGGCTGCGTCATCCCGAAACCGAGCTGGGAATCCGGCGCCCGCGTCGGCGGCGGCCGCTGCGAGCCTCCGTCGACACCTCCGACGCCAGCGAGCCCGGCCGCCTCGCGACGGCACAGCATACAGCTGCCATCGTCCCCCGCTGCGAGGCCGTGTTTCGCGCATGTTCCCACCATCTCTGTACATAAATACCACAGCCGACGCCGACACGCAGCTTTCCAGCACTCCCCCGGCAGTGGCGCACAGCTTCGAGCCGCTACATAAGTTCCCGATTCTCCAAGTACCGGCCCAATACGCATCATCCGACGGCGACGGCCCTCGTTGAACGACCAGGCAACGCGCGGGGCCTGAAAATCACCGGCGCGGGCGAAGACCCTTGCTGTCGCCGTGCGCTTCCGCGAATACCCCTGGCATGGCGAGATTCGACCGAAGCGACTGGGCGAAGTTCATTCTTCGAGCTGCGATTGCCGGCAATATGCTTTTTCACGGTGTGCACAAGCTCCACGCCGGCATCCCTGGAATTGAAAAATTGCTCGTCTCGCGAGGGCTCCCGGAATTCCTCAGCCACGGTGTGTACGTAGGCGAAGTGCTCGCCCCCACCTTGATGCTGCTCGGCGTGTTCACTCGACCTGCATCAGCCGTGTTCGCGTTCAACATGGGGATAGCTGTCGGGCTCGCGCACCCAGATGCTCTGTTCGCACTCGGGAAACACGGCGAATGGCAATTGGAACTTCAGAGCCTGTACTTCTTCGGCGCAATTGTCATCGCGATTATTGGCGGTGGAAAAATCTCTCTCAAAAGAGATCGCTGGAACTAGAACTTTCAGGCAACCTGCCCCGTTGTTTCGGCACACTCGACGCAAAAACGCGCACGAATGGAACGGAGTCTCAGCCGGGGGGCTGAAGGCAGCCAACTACGCGCTCAACGGCTGTTGTCATCCACTGACGATCCGTGCTTCTGTCGTCGAACATAGCTGCACCATGCAATCTGTGGAATTTTTCAATCTCTCGCGACCTATTCAGGATCGCCTCATCGACTCCATCCAAGGTGAAGGAGTGCCCCTACTACTGGGCTCTCCGCTACAGACGAAGACGGAGCGAGCCTTGCAGGTTCTGGGCGGGGCCATCGCCCTAGGAGCCGGAGGCCTGCTGATCCCCGGCTCCGGAAAGTTGGAGAGCGCGTTTGCGTTGCTATCGGAGCGCGAAATCGCCGCCATCGCTTGTGTGGAAGCTGTCGGACTGGGTATCGCTTTGGCATCAATTCGGCGGCAGGGCAGGCCCGCACGATTGCCATTTGCCCCCGGCACATACCTATTTCCTGCCGGCCTCTTCGACGCGCGAACAGCCAGTATTCGCTACTACCCAATGGATAGTCTGCAACAGATATCCCCCACTGACGGTGGGCTCAAGCTCGAGTTCGCCAACGGCTACAGCCACCACTTCGACGTTGAGCCAAGCCTGCACGCATCCAAGAGCAAAGCGATCCTCGACAGTCAAGGCCTGTACAAGAAGGCTGTCGCGTCCGAACGCCGCAGAGAATTGGCTCGTATCAGCCCGCTGGTGGAAAGCGAATACTCCAGCCCCTTTCAGGAAATGCAACCACTCACATTCTCCGAACCATTGTGGGGCAAAATCTGGCCGGTCCTCGCACTGCTGGTGGCAGGGATCCTGATAGCTCCTCTCGGCTACGCCCGAAACCATTTGAGCGAGGCCCGCATCTTTCAAGCCGCAGGAGACGCCGACACGGTCCAAAGTTACAAGGCCTACCTCAAACGAGGCGGTTCCCGGCCCCAGGTGACTCGTGTCCTGCTGCCCCAGGCGGAATTGGCCGTAGCTGTGACGGCTGGCGTTCACGCAGTCGAGAAGTACATCAGCGCGCATCCAAGCTCCGAAATCGCCGGTGATATGGAACGCGCCCTACGGACCACGCTTCTTCGTGCGCTGAACGCCGGAAAGGTGACCGGCACCCTCGCGGGACTCGATCGCTTCGAGGTCGACCACCCCAATCATGAACCCGTACGCCAAGAGCTACTGGCGGCTCGCAAACAGATCATGCAGGCCACCATCACCGATTTCGAAAAAATCGCATCCCTGTGGAACAAGAAGCTCATTCCGTTCATCAAACGGCTGGTTGATTATTCGGCGGAACACGGCCCGGATGTTGCCATCCGCTTCCGTTACGAACAAGGTGATAGCTTCCGGCAAGCGGATGCGCAGGTGAAGTTGAGCGCGTACTTCATGGGGCCGGAAGCCGTTCCTTCGCAATACTTCGACGACAAGCGATCCATCATCCAAGAGACCAAGCTCGCCGAACTGATCACGACAAAACTCAACGCCGCGTTCCGTCCCGAGATCTTACACTTTGAACACGGGCCCCGAGCCGATGAAGCTGCGGAAACTGGCCCGGTCGAAGTCCCCACGCTGTTCATCCACCATCGAGTCGACCTCTCCGGAGGCTTCGTGTTGCACAATCCGCGCAGCGTGTTCGTCGGTGCTGGGATCGTCTATCGGACCCGTTTTCGGATCCCCGGGCAGGACGAAATTCTGCAATTTAAGTACTCGCGGTGGCGCCCACCGGACATAAGCCTGATGCTTGAGGAAGATTCTCCCGGGGTAGTGGGCATCTACGATGATATCGCGAACGACGCCTACGGCACATTCGGGACTAAATTTCTAAGCAGCATCCTCGCGCCCGTCGAATAAAACGCGCATTCAACGCTCAATCTCAGGGTAAATCGGGGGTCCTCCGCCCGCTCGTCCACCAGATCGCTCCCCGCCGGTTGGGAGTCGGCAGCTCCGCCGCAGCTCCGAGTTTGCCCCGCGATCGAAAGTGCGCTGTATTGTAAAGGACTCCCCGCTTCGCATGCCTTCACGATCCCGCGTCCGCTGTACCATACTCGCCGCCCTGCTCTGTTCCGCCGCGTTCACGGCATGCGGCTCACGCAGTACCCCCCAGGAGTTGAGGCCAGTTGTTGGCCGCGACGCAGGCGACGCAGGCGCCAAATCCCCGGACGCCAGTAACTTCACCAGCCCTATCGATACCCTCTGTGTTCCCGAGCATTTGGATACCGTGCCGAGCCGTCCCGTGGCGCTCAAAGCGTTCATCGAATCGACCACGCCGATCACTGAGGGGGGCTTCCGTCTCTCTGGATTCCCGGACGGCAGCCAGGCGCAACTCACGCTGCTCACCGAACCCAACACGGCACAGCTAACCCCCGACATCGGCGGACACTACGAGATCGAGTTTTCCGCAACCAACAGTGAAGGCAACTCCGACAAGTGCGTGTCGCTCGTGCATACCGTCGACACGCCACCCGTAGCGATTTGCTCCGAAGGCGAAGTCCAGACGCGCATCAATATTCCTGTCGTGCTTTCCGGAAGTGCGCTTACCGACAGCGGCGCCAGCAGCCTCCGCTGGGAGGTTATCGAAGCGCCCGTTGGCTCCCAACCCCGGCTGACGGACGCCGACACAGACACGCTCATCTTTGGGCCCGACGCCAAGGGCATCTACGTTGTGCAACTGGTAGTCGTCAATTTGGACGGGCTCGAAGCCTCCTGCAGTGTCGTCGTCGCCGTAGCCGGCGCGCCCGTCCTGGAATGTCCGACCGAACCATTCCGAGGCCCCAGCCGACAAGCCATCGAGTTGGCCGTTACTGCTGTTGAGCCGAACGACATCGCGTCTCACTCGTGGTCCGTCGACGGCGCACCGGAATTAAGTTCCGCGGTTCCGACTCCCACTGATACCGCAATCACAAGCTTTAGCCCCGACAAGGCGGGCGACTACTCCCTAAGCTACGTCGTGACAAACGCAGACGGTCTCAGCGCAAGTTGCGCAGTGTCGGTAATTGCCGAGCCGAGCGCACCGACGGTGACCTGCCCTGCTCGGCTGACCGTCGCGCCCCTGGAACTCTCCCACATCACCGCCAGCGCGGTGGACGACGGAACCATCGTCGAATGGAACTGGCAACTGATATCCGTCCCGCCGGGCTCCGTGACCGAGGGTCCAGAACCTACGAATACCGCCAGCACTGAACTCACGACTGACGTGGCGGGAGAATACGAGCTACAAGTCACGGCCACCGACGACACCGGCATGAGCGCGACGTGCCATAGCGTGGTGGCCGCTACCAATATTAACGGTCTCCGGGTCGAAATGTTCTGGGACGTGGGCAACAGCGACATGGATTTGCACTTACTCAATCCCTTGGCAACGGACTGGAACGAAAGCAACAACGAGTGCTATTGGAGCAACTGTGCAGGCGGCTCAGTACTGAACTGGGGAACCAACCTGCGGGAAGACAATCCTCACCTCGACCTCGATAATACCGAGGGCTTTGGCCCCGAAAACGTTAATATTTTCCGTCCGGCACCGGGCACATACCGCATCGGGGTCCACAACTGGGACCACCGAAACGGCGTGCCCAGCGTTACGGTCACCATCTACTGCAAAGATTCCGAGACCCAACCCCGCGAGACCTTCGGTCCGGTGGCTCTCGAGGACCGCGAGATCAGTTTCTGGCGAGTGGCTGACGTCACCATCGACGATGACGGAGATTGTCAGATCACTGATCTGTCGATAGGCGGGGAGCCGAACATCAACACCCGCAACGACTCCAGACGCAACCGCTAGTCGCCGACCCGGATCGGACACATCGTCTCCTTCGCCGGGATTGAGCGGGGCTAGAGTCGCGATTCGAGCGCTTTCGTATGCCTGATGGGCTGGCTGCCGCTAGGCTAGCGGCATGAGTTCTCTGCCTCCGAGCCCGATCCAACCCCATGATGCGGATCAACCGCCCACTTTGCCGGAGTTGGCACGACTGATGCTGCGCTACTTCCTTCAGGGGTGCCTCGTGGTCGCCCCGATTGTTGTGACCGTGTACGTGGTGTTTCTCGTCATTGCAGCGCTAGACACCCTGGTCCCCGTCAGTATGCCTCTCTTCGTAGTGATCCTGCTCTGCGCAGGCGTCACCGGAACCGGCGCCTTTGCATCCAGTGTCTTCGGCTCAGCTGTGCTCAGCGAAGCCGAACGCAGCATGCGAAAGGTCCCGTTGCTGCGTTTGCTCTACGGCTCCATCAAAGATCTGGTCAATGCCGTGCTCGGAAAACACAAGAGTTTCCAGAGCCCCGTGATGGTCGCGCTGGACCCCGAAAAGGGTATTCACGTGGTGGGTTTTCTGACGCGGGAGGACGTGCCGTTTTCGAGCAAACACGTCGCCGTCTACCTCCCCCAATCCTACAACTTCGCTGGCAACCTGATTCTGGTCGAACGAGATCGAGTCACACCGATCGAAGCCGACAGCGCGGATCTGATGGCGTTCATAGTGTCCGGCGGGGTTTCCACCAGCCAGAAGGACATCGGCTAGTGGGCGATTCACATCAGTTGATGGGAATCGCGACCATGAAAAACATGTGGCAGCTACGATCTTAGGCTCAAAATTCGAGTGACACTCACGCAAGGTGAGCGAATGACTCGATTGCCCGACCGTGTATCTAAATCCCGCACTAGAGCGGGCCCTCTGGTACCACACCGTCCAAGATCGCGCGGTGTTGAATCGGCGCGAAGGGCGGTTCAAACAACGCCGAAACTTGCTGCCTGGAGCGGAACAACTCGTAGATGAAGCGCATCCTGTCGCCCAGCCGGGTCCAATCCTCAGCTCCGCTGTCATCGCTACCGTCGGTGAGCGCCTGGTATTGATCCAGAGCCATTCCCAAATTGACGTTGGTGATATCCAAGAGTTGGGGGGGGAAGAGGGGGCCTGCTGGCGGGGGCTTCAGATCCTTGCCCAGCCGCAATCGATCATTGCCAATCGACAGCGTCATCAATTCGTCCGTTGAAAAATCGAGCCACAGACTGCGAATCTCGCCGATGACCGGTCGGGCGAAGAAACGCATCGCTCGGAACACCCCGGGCTCAATTCGGTCGGGTAAGATCGCCGCCATATCCACGATACTCGCACCCACCGCATCATCGATGGGCGCATTCAACGAGCCCGCGATGAACTCCTGGAGTCGAATTTGTTCATGCAGACCGGTTAGGCCATTGGCGAGCAACATCAGCTCCGCCTTCTCTTTGGGCTCCTTCTCGACGAGGGCGTTGTAATAGCTACTCAAGGCCTCCTTCAGTAGCGTCTGCCCGCCCTGACTACTGGGTCCGTCCTTGAGCTTTTTCTGGATCGCCTTGAGCGCTTTGCGCTTTGGCTCCTCAACGCCTTCGTAAGCGTCGATGAACTGCGCGAAGACCGGCGCTAGCTCGGAGAACACGCGTAGGTTTCCGCCTGCGATTTGCGCTGAGACGTCTAGGGCAATTCGGTCCACAAGACCCAGCACGCCGATGACTTTATCTTGCTGACTCTTACGGCGCTTGATCACGTTGCCCAGATCGTCCACCCGAACCGATAGCCGCGCACGTAACGACTTCGAGTTACCCAGAATGTCGCGAAACACGTCCGGTATCTCGTCTTGACGAATGAATCGCCCGGCTGTTTTCGACGCCCAGGTGGCGAAGTTGCACCAGTTCGCGTTGTCTTGCCCGAGAACGCCAGCCATTCCGTGGGCGAGGTCCGCGTAACACTGGGTGATGAGCAAGTTCCGGAGAACCGGTTTCTCGTCGAGGGCAATAATGTAGTCGACTTTTTCGATAAGCGAAGAGTTAGGCATGGGTCCCCCGTACAGGTGTTGTCATGAGCCGGTGGCTCGATTGCTATACATACCATGAGTCTCGGACGCGTGGATCTGTCGATACGTGAGTCGTCCTGGCATGTTCCGCACAGCTTGTCGGCGCATCCCTGTGAGTGCGATTCCGCCCGCGGCTCTTGGGTACCACCGCACCCGCACTTCTGTAAGCGCACCCCTGACTACCAGACAACTTCGCCCGCCACGGCCGGCGGTCGGGTATCAACGATGATCGGCGCCGACGATTCCTTCTTTGTGCGACCCAGCACGTCACGCGCCACAACTTCGATTTCGTTGCGCCCCTCAGTGAGCTTGACCCGTGCACTAAAGCGCCCCTGCTCATCGACTACGTATTTTCGCCGTTTACGCGAACAATTGTACCCGGCGTCGTCTGCCCTTGCAGTACGGTTTCCCGGCGTCTGAGCTTGCGCTGGCCGCCAGCGGCGATCTTCAAGAACAGCGAAGGAGGAATCCGTGCGGGCCGACTCGGCGCCGCCGCCCCGCGTACAAAGGACTGCTCCCCGGACCGTCAGCGTGCCACCGTGCGCTTCCACGATTCGGCGACTGATGGAAAGGCCCAATCCGGTCCCTTCCCCCTCGGGCTTGGTCGAAAAAAATGCCTCAAAGATTCGCTCTCGTAGTGCTTCAGGGACCCCGGTCCCGGAACCCTCCACCTCAATTTTCACGTATTCCTCGTCCACGGCGTCGGCACGAAGTGTCACCCAACCGCCCCGGCCCGTCGCATGAGCGGCGTTGAACACCAGATTCACCAACACCTGTTGCAGCTGGCCAGCGCGAAACATCAGCGGGGGCAGACCGCGCGGGATCTGAACAGCGAGCTGACATTGAGTCAGGCGAAGCTGGTTGGAGACCAAGCCGTCCACGAAGGTGAAACACTCAGCGAGTTGGGCGGGCACCGCGTTCTCGTTTTTCGCTCGCGCATAGCCCAAATAGCTAGCCAATATCCTTGTGGCGCGCCGCGCCTCCTCCTCGATCATGCCCAACAGCCGCACAGTCGCCGGATGGTCAGACCGAGCGCCGCCCACCTGAGACAGATCCAGTACCCCCGTCAGAATATTCCGGCACTCGTGAATAATTCCCGCCCCCATCTCGCCCACCGTCGCCAGGTGCGCGAGACGTTCCCTCCGCCTCGCCAACTGTCCTATCCGCAAGGCGAGCTCTTCGCGGTCGATGTTCGGCTCGGGCGAATCATCGGTGGGCTTCAGACACAGCTCCAGACCAGTCCCTCGGCCCGTATCCGCGACTGACAATTTCAGGAGCTCCCCATCGAGAGACTCGATGGATATGTTCAAGCTCCGGATGTCGCCGCGCATGGCGTTGACGGCATTGTCGACCAACTGCGCAATCGCGTTCTCCAACTGTCCGGCGTTTCCCATCACGGGAGTCAAACCGGGCTCAAGCTGCGCTTGAACCTTTATCTTGGCGGCTTCGATCAATTCCACCCGGGACTCGAGTACGGTCTCCACTACTTCGGCGAGTTTCACGGCGGTGAAACCTTCGGGCTGTTGCTCCTGGGACAACGACAACATCTCTTGGACGATGTCGCGAATCCGTAACGCCTCCGACTCCACTTTTTCTAGCAGCCGACTCTCCCTCTCGGAATCCGGACGCCGCTCCGCCTGCCCTTTTAGCACCTGGGTGATTCCGATCACGCCCGTTAGTGGGTTCTTGATTTCGTGAGCGACCCCGGCGCCCAGCGAGGCCATCGCGGCGATTTTTCTTGATTCGAGGCGCGCGCCTTGAGCTTCTTCACCTCGCTCTCGGGCACCACTCGTTCATTCGATTTCAGGCTCTTGTTCGTTGCGTCGTCCATGGCTCGTTTCCACTGAAACAGTATGCGCGGCGAAACGCCATAGCGACGCCCTACTTCCGTTACCGAATTGCCCGGCTTGGTGGCTTCGTCGAGCAGGACACGCTTCTGTTCAGCTGTGAACCGACGCCGCTGGCCCGACTTCTTTGGCTGCAAATTGATTGATTTCGACATCTTGAACTCCTTGGAAAAGGTGTTCGGTCGAAACAGGGGCGACATCAATCAGCTCGCGCGTTTCATCGGCGGATACAAATCATGCAGAGGAGCGTTCGCCCCCCCGATTCGACCCACCGAGCCGCGCCGCCGGGGCTACTTGCCTATCTTTTCTTGGGCTCGCCGATACATCGCCACGATGGCCTTGCGGGTCTCGTCAGACGATGCGACAGCCTCCGGAAACGCGAGGCGAATCGGCCGCGGGCCCGCCGCCGTGGTCGCCGACATTTCAAATCCGTAGCGATCCACGCCCGTCATCGTGGCGGATATCGTATCCGTCGCTCGGCTGAAGGCTCGACACATCGTGACCATGGTTTCCGCATGATCCGCATTCATGTGGCTAATGATGCCCGCCGCCCGATCCGCGAGAGGATCCACTGTAGCCAACGTCCAGTCCTCTTGGCTCACCCAGGACATGCGCCCATATCCGCCGATATACCGAATGCTTTCTACGTGAAGATTCCAAAAGCCGAAGTCGCGAAAGTCTACGTAATAGGCTGCCGCTGGATGCGCTTTAAGAAACGCCTCGCGGGTGGGTTTTGTATCGTCGTCCGCTACGCGCTCGCACGAGCCGAGGAGGGTAACGCGACCGTTCGCCAAGGGATCGCTGGCTGCCGTCTCAGCCATCAGCAATGAAGCGCGACAGTCCAGCTTCAGATTCTTCGTATGCTCCGCTAGCTCACTCAGCAGGAACACCGGTTCAGAACCTAAAAAGGCCGCGGTAACGAGCGATCCGTAGGGAAATCCCGCTGGCTGCTCGGCGATGGTGCACAGGGTGCCGGTGCCGAGTTGGGACACCATGCTTCGAGCCCGCTCTCCATGAGTCGGCGTCGGAACCTCTGGGTCGTACAACGGCCCTTCGACCTCGGATGTGGGTCGGGCGTGAGCGTCATCGGTCATATTCATGTTGTGGCCCGCGCCCTTCGCGCTGTCCAATCGTCGGCTGACTGACGCGCCCCTGTCGGAAACCAGCTGATGGCGCGCCACTCGCCCCCTGCAAGTTGTCCCGGACGGCACGGTCTACAGCCAAGTGGAGGGCACTGCCCCCAGACCGGCGCGGACACGAACAGGCAGCGCGAGAACGGCCTGGGGCAACACCGAACAAGACACGGTCTGACCAGACGAACATTTATTCAAACTAGGTGTTCGGCCTTGGTACTTAGCCCAAATCCTTCGTTTAGACTTTTTCCGGAGCACGCGTCCGGAAGCCGGCCCAAGCAAACAGCGACAAGCGGACCTCCGGTCGGCCAACATCAGCCGAAATGGGGTGGGATAAAACTTTGTGAGCTGAATCGAAAGTATTGACCACCGGTGTGACCAGCGGCGCTCAATGCCCTCGCCTACTGAACTCATAAGGCGTAGTGTGCTCCCCACAATCAGGAGAACCCATGGCGCGCATCGCACGACTCTTCCCGCGCTTCGCGCTTATCGCTTCCGTCGCCGTATTGGGCTGCGGCGGGGAGGATTCTGAGGAATCCGGTTCGGGAAACCCGGAAACCGACAGCGGCGCCAGCAGCCCGACGGGCAGCGGGGGAAGCGGGGCGTCGACTGATGCCAGTCCCGACTCTAGTAGCGGCTCGGGTACCGGCGGTACCGGTAACTCCGAAGAAGACTCCGGCAGCTACGGCGGCAGCACCAGCATTGGCGGTTCGGGTGGCGCCGCCGCTTCAGCGGACGCAGCCACTCCTGTAGATGCTGGACCTCGACTTGGGAAAGACGTCCTGTGCGAGGAGGGCTGCGGCTCGATGAGCGATGCAGGCTGCGAGCGCACCCCGACTGCGGAAGAGTGCGAGCTGGATTGCGAGGGCAACCTCAACCCCCCGATAGCGACCGTTGATTGCTCCTACCAGTGGGATCTCGCCATGCAATGTGTAGCTTTCGCGACCGTGACTTGTGACGACACCGGAAGGCCAACCTCCGAAACCTGCGATCCTCTGATCGACGATTTTCGCCTCTGCTTCACCCAGGAGTGAGACTACTGCCACGCCGCTATCGCGGGGCGCTGGGGCCGGCCGCTGTGACCGACTGACCCCACTCCGAATGGATCCGGTCGCTACGAAACCGGGCATTCGTCGGCAAAATCGCCGGAGGTGAAGTTTTTTTGTCTGGGGGTCACGCTTGGGGTTTCTGCTGCCTAGGTCTGGTGAGCGTGCCGATTGACCGCCGCCGGAAAGAGACAAGATGAACCCCCTAAAGAAGATGAACAAGATCGTATTGGCCCTAGGAATTACCATGACCACGCTTGGCTTCGCTGGCTTCGCTGGCTTCGCTGCCGCGGCTTGTGGGTGTGGACAATGCCAATGTGTCCAGTGTGATTGCTGAGCGGATGCTGGAGCACGTCAGCGTCTACGCAACCAGGGTCTAAGACTCCAAACCCCACCAATGACTGATACCGAACCCTCGACGGACGAGCACCTGAGTCGCTTAGCCTCGGGGGATCGGTGCGCCTTCGATCCGGTGTTCGAAGCGCCGACGCTGCGAACCCGCCTCTTGAACATTCGGGAACTCCGAATTCCAGTAGCAGTACCCTCAGCCCAGTATCGATCCCCGGCCCCCCCCTCGCGGTACCGGGCGAGTCCCAACATTAGCCTCCCGCCCCGGCGAGACGCGGTAGAGTCATAGCCGACCTTTAGCTCCTGGAAGCCCAGGCGCACGACCGACCCCTGAATGCGTACTTCCCGCTACTCCGCGCCCATCCTGCTCTCCCTCTGGCTGGGCGGCTGCATCTTCAGCTCCGAACTCGAGGGCAAACTCGAAGCCCCCCCCGGGAACCCCGCTGATGCTGGGGTCGGACAAGGCGGGAGCACCACGACAACTCCTGACGGCAGCGACCGTCAGAGCGGCACCGCATCTGGAGGCGGCGAGACCAACGCAACCGGTGGCAGCGGTGGCAATGGTCCCACAGGCTCCCCCTCGGACAGCTGCGAGCCGACAGCTGGCTTGATGCAGCTCAGCTCAAGCACCAGCTCGTTGTCCATCAACACCGCCGGCATGGGGGACAATTTCTCGGATCTCACGAGCTGCGGGGTCGGCAGCTCGGCAGACGGCGTTGACGCCTTCTTCGCACTCCACCTCGAAGCCGGAGAAACTTGGCACATCACCGCCCCGGCCCAAGGAAGTCAGGATCCTGTCCTCTATTGGCTGTCCGACTGCAACGCCACATCTTGCCAAGGAGCTAGCGATACCTGTGACACTGGCGATTTTGAGCGCATGGTCATCAACGCGGATCTGACCGGGAACTATATTCTCAGCGTCGACGGACTGAGCACTGGCGCCGCCGGCAGCGTGCAAGCGGTCCGCGTGGTATGCGGGGACGGCGAACGGGTAGCAGGCGAAGGCTGCGATCCAAACTCGAACTTCCCGCCCCTCGATGAGGACGGCGACGGCTGCAGCTCGACGTGCCAATCAGAAATCAACAGCCTGGATGATCTCAACAACCAGCAAACCGTCTACGAGACCGAGCCCAACCGTGTGCCGTCCAACGCGAACCGCCTCGTCGGTGACGGACCGTGGCGCGTTTACGGCAGCTTGGGCGGCAGCGGACAGGCATGCAACCCCGATCTCTTCGAGTTCAATGTACCGGTCGAGTCGGAAGTAACCGTCGAGGTACTCAAACACAACTTCAACTGGTGCACCGGTGTGCCCGAGTCCCGTCTCTCGGTCGAGAACGTCGGAGGAGATGTGAGCGCGACAGTCGTCACCCAAGAGTGTCCCGATCAAACCGTAACGCTGGCGGCTGGCCGTTACTTGATCCGGCATTCCGCGTCCGATCCCAGTATAGCTTTCGACTACTTGCTTGAGGTGAGCCTCGCCACCGTGATTCCGGCGGACCAGTAAATATATCAAGCCATCCGCACCAATTGGGCGACGGTCAACGATTACGCCCATAAGTTCACCTTAGGGACTACCGGTTGCTAAGTTGTGCTGGCGATGCCGCAGTCAAACGAAGCGAGCCTCCTCCTTCTCACTGTGACCGAAGCGAGCTTCGAGTCCGAGGTCTTGCGCGCTACGCTGCCGGTCGTGGTGGAAGTGTCGTCAGAATGGTGCCCTCCCTGCAAATTCGCGGAGGCCAGTCTCTGTGCGCTCGCGGGCACGACGCAAGATACGCTCAAGATCGTCACCATCGATGCCGATCGATCACCGGACTTAGTATCCAAGCTACGTGTGTACGGCGTGCCCATGTTCATGGTCTTTTTCAAGGGCAAAGAGCTCGACCGAGACGCCGGGTATGCAGGCCCGGTGCAGCTGCAGCGCTGGGTGGCCGAGATCTGCGAATCTGTTGGGGTCGGCGAGCCCGTGGCTTGACCGCGGGACAAGCCGGGCCTCGGATTCGGACGGTCAAACTCAGACGGTGGCGGGCTTCGGTTCGCGACGCGGAGGGCGGACCGGAACCTTTACGTGATCGACTACCCGGGGAGGCTCACCATTGCGTCCGAGAGTGGAGTGAACCTCCCCCGTTCGCATGTCCACGAGACCATTCGGTCCGTAGTGGACGGCCGGACTGCCGTACAGTTGCCGCAACGCGGTGCCCAAGGGGATCCGCCGAGCGCGCGTTCCGTAGAGTCGAACCAACTCGTCGTGCACCAGCGGCGCAAAGCGCGGGCTCATCTTGGGAAAGACGTGATGCTCCACGTGATAGCTGAAATTCAATTGGATCCAATCCACCCAGCCGGGCACTTGCACACTGAGCGAGTTCACCAATGGGTCATTGATCTTAGGCGTCTCATCACACTTTAGGTGGTTGGTGGCGACGTAGACCATCTGAACCAGATTAGCGATCACCATGGGGATGGCGTACAAATACAAAAACTGGAGCGGGCCAAAGTACACTGCCAGGGAGAGCCAACCGGCCATCGCCCCCCCGAAGTACGCGTACTGCACGACCCGCTCCGATCGGCTCCAGTACTTGTAGTAAATACTGTGGATGAAGAGGACCAACATGGCTTGGAAGGAGAACCAATAGCCAAGAAAGAACCAACTCCGAATGTAGCCCGAGCCAGGCGCGAGCGCCGCGATCCAACGCGCAGGACGATTGCGTCGAATCATCAGTACGTCGCCGAAATAATCAGGATCGTCGCCGGGCACGGTGGTCCTGCCGTGGTGAAACTGATTGTGCCACTTCCGCCAGAGTCCAGGAGAGATGCAGTAGGGCAACATGCAAAAACCGCCGACAACCGTTTGAAGCTTCCGATTGCCGATTACCGAGCCATGTAAGATTTCGTGACCCAGGTAGAGCAAACATCCGTAGCTGTGACCGATCATCATGCCTAGGGCAACTTGCGCAAGAATCGGCAACTCCAGCTGAAGCCACGAGACGTTTTTTAGCCACGAGGTATCGTGCAAAATCAGCGAGACACCCGCGGCGATCAGCATCAGATGAAACGGGATCCAGAAGAGACGCCTGGGCTGAAGACTGAATGCTTCCTCGGGCAACACTTCTTTGAGCGCGCGCACGTACTCCCCGCGGGAATTCAGTTCAAGTTCGCTCATACGGTTGCCTCATCATCCAACATGCGGTCTGGTAGAGACATATTCGCTCGTCGGTAATTCATCCTTCGAATTTCTGAAACACCAACGAGACGTTCGTCCCGCCGAATCCAAAGCTGTTGGTCATGACACGCTGCATGTCTGTTGTCTCTTGAGTTTCAGTCACGATCGGCATGCCAACGGCCTCGGGATCTAGCTCGCTAATGTTGGCAGACGCGGCAATGAAACCGTGTCGCTGCATCATCAGGGAGTAGATCGCCTCGTGAACGCCAGCGGCGCCTAACGCATGACCACTGAGGGATTTCGTGGAACTGATCGGTGGAATCTCAGCCCCGAAGGCCGTGCGTATCGCGCCGAGTTCGATCACATCGCCCACCGGCGTGCTGGTGGCGTGAGCGTTGATGTAGTTTACCGGGCCGTCCAATGCCCCAAGCGCTTGTTTCATACAGCGAGCAGCGCCGTCCCCGGACGGAGACACCATCGAGTAGCCATCCGACGTCGCGCCGTATGCCACGAGCTCTGCGTAGATGTTCGCCCCTCGGGCCTTGGCGTGCTCCAGTTCCTCAAGAACCAAGATACCACCGCCACCCGATCCGACGAAGCCATCGCGAGTCTTGTCGTAGGGTCGCGACGCTTCTTGGGGCGTATCGTTGTAGCCCGTAGACAGCGCATGCATGGCGTCGAACAAGCAGCTGAGACGCCAATTCACTTCTTCGCCACCGCCCGCGAACATGACATCGGCCCTGCCCATCTGAATTTGGTCCAGCGCCGATCCGATGCAATGGGAGCTAGTGGCGCATGCCGACGACATCGAATAACTGATGCCCTGGATCCTGAATGGCGTGGTGAGACATGCCGACACCGAGCTATTCATGGTCTGGGTGATTCGGTAGGGCCCCAGTTTCCGCAGCCCCTTTACCTTGAACAGTTCACTCGCTTCTATGGCTTTGGACGGTGCGCCGCTCGCCGAACCAACGATGAGACCTGTACGCGGCGAACTCACGTCGTGCTCTTCGAGCCCCGCATCCTCGATGGCCTCCTCCATGGCTATGTAGCTGTAGGCCGCGGCCTCGCCCATAAATCGCCGGACCTTGTGCTTGACCCGAGCCTTCGTATCAATATCGACCGTGCCGGCGATCTGACAGTGCAACTCCAGATCCCGATACTCGGGCATGAACTCAATGCCGGAAGTGCCGTTCTGCAGGCTGGCTAGTACTTCTTGTTTGTTGTTGCCAAGACTGGAGACTACCCCCATGCCCGTGATGACGACTCTCTTCATGTTGCTCTGTTCAGTTCTGCGCCTGCGGATCTTAACCCGCGACCTATGGTGTACTCCATCGCAGCTGAAGTTTTCAGATCAGCCGACGTGGTTGCGACGACCCGCGCGGAGCTTCCGATGGCGCTTCGCTCCAAGCATGAACGAATATAGCGAAAAACACCGCAATTCTCTCACGGACATCACCCGGCATCTAACGTGGGCGGAAAAATACAATTCAAGCACAGGCAATGAACGCCCGTCCGAATGGGAGTATCTCCCGCCTCTTCATTGAGCCACCCATCGGCGCGCTCCCACCACCGTTCGGCGGGCTGACTTCGGTTGAGCAGGGCTCGGTTGAGCAGGGCTCGATTGGGCTGGCTGCCGTCGTCAACACGACACTGCCGACCCCTCAAGGTCGCGAGACTCATCACCCCTGCTACTTCTCCCCGTTTCGCGCCCAGGCGCGGTGGATTGAGCGGAACTAACCCTGCTCAGTATCGATATTCGCGGAACCGGATAGTTCTAGGACGAACAACGTGTGGTGCTCGTGCTCCGATATCGGCGATAACGGAACACAGTCAACAGAGGCCACGCCGTCTAGGGCGCTAAAAAATTCAGTTCACTCGCCGTGGGTGCGGAACACATGCTGCATGTTCTGCACGAAGTTCTCAGAGCTCACAGCGTAGCCGAGGTTCGCCTCCGTCGCATGGCACCAATTCCTCACGCGATACGGGAGCCCGAACTCGACGCAACTGTCTTCGAGAATGAGCAGTCGCTGCTGCGAGCACCGGATGGCCTCCCCCAATAATCGCGTGGCATGGGCGGGCGACAGGTGATGCAGGACGT
Source organism: Polyangiaceae bacterium (assembly GCA_013214025.1). Classification (GTDB taxonomy): domain Bacteria; phylum Myxococcota_A; class Polyangia; order Polyangiales; family Polyangiaceae; genus JABSRN01. The sequence goes on along the minus strand of JABSRN010000172.1, from coordinate 1,084 downwards.
AACAGATCATCGAGACATCGAAGGCGCCGTCGTCGTATCGAAGGGTCTCTCCATTGAACTGTTCCAGCACCGGCACGCTGACTTCCGGCACCAAGGGGGTCAGTGGCGTTCGCTGCGTCAGCTCCACCCCGACGCCCTCGATCTCTACGAACATGCCGACGTCCATCAGGCGGCGACCGCTCCCGCAGCCGATGTCCAGTACCCGACTGTTGGGGGTGATGTAATTCGCGAACCAGCGCGCCTTCAGTAAGTCGTGAGTCGACGAATACGGTGTCGCCTTGGCACCGCTGTTCGCCACCTTCACTGCGATCTTTTGCACGAACCGCAGCACAGCCGTGATGGGGCGGACAGCGCGCGGCCCCAGGGACTTCGGAAGATTCGCCGCGGCGTAAAAGACGGACATGATGACTAATTACTACACCCCCCTATTGTTCGCCACTTCCCTGGGGCGGTATCCGACGACAAGAGCCAACGCCAGAGCGAGCTCGTAGCCGCACGGCTTTCCCCAGCACCATGCCCGCGAGCTCCTGCACAGCCGGTTGCTGGGATGTCTCACCAATACGCTGCGCACTCCAACGCGAGTCACGTGGTGGAGTTTCGACGTGACGTCCGCCTGAGTCTACGGCTGTCGGTCGGGTACACCCAGTCCGTGAAGCATCGCCGCGAGTTTCACGACCAGCCGTCGCGACCCCGCGAGAGTCAAGTGACGGGTATCCCACACCAGAGGTTCCCCGTTGGTGATCGCTTCACAATAACGGCCGCTAACAGAGCCGGCATCAGCGCAGCCAACCTGGGTCGGGAGAAAATGGGAGACACGGTGATACATGCCCGGGCCGTCCCCGAGACCGCACCGTAGTACTCGGCGTGTAGCTCCGAGCAAAGCTTCGCTGTCACGCGGCTCCGAATACGCCGTCACCAGCCCCGGGACGCGAGTCAAGCCGCGATCCAACGGGCCGTGGGTGGAAGGCAGGGTGACAGGGCGAACCGGTCTCACATCCACGAGCCGCCATATCCGCCCTATCGGCGGAGTCCGGACTCGCCTGCACACCTCCAGTGGCCCCCCGTTAGTTGGCCGGGAGCGGTG
>JABSRN010000171.1 GCA_013214025.1 Polyangiaceae bacterium | reverse complement strand
TGGAGTTGACCTGATTTAGTGGACGGTTTGTTTATGCTGCCAATGCTGACAGCTGAGCTCGCAACTCGAACTCGTCCGGGCTGATGTAACCGAGCGTCGAGTGGCGACGCAAGGGGTTGTAGAAATTGTTGATGTAGTCATCGATAGCGGCGCGAGCCGCTGCGTGTGATTCGAACCAATGGTGGTCGAGTTCTTCGCCCTTCAGGGTCGCAAAGAAGCTCTCCGCGACAGCATTGTCCCAGCAATCGCCCGTTCGACTCATGCTCGGAATCATTCCGTAGTGTTCAAGTCGGTCGCGATAATCTCGGCTCGCGTACGGGCTCCCACGATCGGTGTGGTGAATCAGTCCCTCGCCTGGCTTCCGGGTCACGACTGCGTCGTCGAGCGCGGCGAGGGCCAACGCGGAGTCGTTGTTAGGGCTGGTCGACCAGCCCACAGCTGTTCGGCTAAACAAGTCGACCACCATGGCCAGGTAAAGCCAACCGCTAGCGGTCCAGAGCGCCGTAACGTCAGCAACCCAGGCTTCGTTTGGCTCGCTCCGCTCAAAGTCTCGTTTGAGCAGGTTCGGTGCGACTCGAAAGCCATGATTGGAGTCGGTTGTCGCGCGAAAGCGACGACGCTTTGAGCCTCGTATAGAGTGCTTTCGCATTTGCTGTGCGACTCGCTTCTTAGAAACGCAATGCCCTCGTTCGTTGAGTTCGACGGTGATGCGAGGGCTTCCGTAGGTCCCGCGACTCCGCCTGTGAGCAAGCTCAATCTCGGCGACGAGCTTCTCGTTATCGACATCTCGGGATGACTTGGGCCGACCACGCCATGCGTAGTAGCCACTCGACGAAACTCTAAGCGCTCGACACATTGCTCGAATCGAAAACACAGCCATCTTCTCAACAATGAACTCGAACTTCACTGCTTCTCTTTCGCGAAGAAGATGGCCGCCGCTTTTAGTATTTCGCGATCTTCTTTCAGCTCGCGCACCTCACGACGGAGCGCGGTTAGCTCCGTTTTTTCCTCGCTTGTCAGGGCGCCGGGATCGCCGTTGCCGGCATCCACCTCAGCTTGGGCTACCCACCGTCGAACCGAGTTCTCGGAGAGGTCCAAGTCTTTCGCGACCTGACCGATGCTTCGGCTCCCGGTTTGGCATTGTCTGACGGTCTTCGCCTTGAACTCGTCCGTAAATGTTCTTCTTATTTTTCGTCTACTCACAGGACACTCCATCCACACTATCGCGCGTTTTTCGGTGTCCACCAAATCGGGTCAAGTCCAGCAGAACGGACTGCTGGCTCTGCCGGAGTTTTCTCTGAGGTCCTCGGCCCGTTGGGCCTGAGGGCGGGCGGCTTCGCTCCCGTCGTCAACCATGACTAGGCGGAGTTTTTCTTTAGGTCCTCGCTCCTTCGGAGCTGAGGGGTTACGCCCGGCGCCCCAACCTCGGTCGTTCGCGCTTCGTCGGCGTAGTTTCGATTCTTTCGGCCACCGCGCGCCTAACCCTACGCGCTGTCATTTGACCGGTTGAAAGTCGATACCCCGATGCCGTGCGAGTGAGGCTGGGGCCTCACGCTGCAAGAAACCGCAGGCGCATCGCGCTGAGGACGCCGCGGCTCCTAAGGAGCGAGGACCTCAAGAAACAACTCCGGTAGAGCCAGCGGCGAAGCTAAGGAGTGGAGTGACCTGCCCTTGCCCCGACTGGGGCAGGTCACGCAGCGCTCGTTGACCCGCTGGTACACCGGACTCGCTAGAAATCGAGAATCAACTTCCCGCTTAGGCTGCTGCTCTTCGGGAAGAAATTCCAGAAGCTGTCGCCGGCGGGGCGGATCCAGCGGCCGCCGACTTCTGCGTGGAGGTTTTCGTGCAGAAAGCGCAACTGGCGTTTCACGATGGCCTCTCCGATGACTTCGGCTTCGTGCACGTCCACGATGGCTCGTACATCGACGGCGGTGCGCGCGAGGTCGCCAGCGTCCCAGGCGATGCGCATGGCCACGTCGGACGCGAAGGGACGAAAGGCTGACATCTGATCGTCGGCGCCGGTCTCGCCCATATACTCTACGGTGAGCGTGAGCTGATCGCGCTGGGAGAACACGGCAGGCAGCAGGCGGTCCACGCCGGCTACGTACTGCAGGTACGATTCCGGCAAAGCCGTGACGGGGGTATCCAGCTCGTAACTGTGTTTGTAGGAGACTTCGGCTTTGATCGTGTAGGGGGCGAGAGCCTCGCCTCCGGGGACTGCCCGAAACCCAGCGCCCACGGTCAGCTCGCCGTAGTACTCGGGGACCAAGCGAAATGGCGGTGTAAAATCTGGCGCAATGCTCGGAAACCGCCCGGGCCCCCGGGCGACGATGTACTGGAGATCGGCGTTGACCGTGCTGGTGTTGAGCGTGTGCTCAAGCCGTAGAGCCGTGAAGGTCGCGTTCTCTAGATCGGGCCGGGTGGCGGCGGCGTCGTCCAGGAAAAGCGGTCCGATGATGGGCGCGGGAAAGGCCACGGCAAAGCGACTGTCTCTGGTCGGAAAATCCGTTGGGCGCCAATAGGGCAGTACATACAGGCTCAGGGTGCCCTCGCCGATGGTCTCGCCGCCGCTCATGTGGACTCGGGCGCGGAGGCCCAGCTCGCCCCGCCCGGTGGCGTTCAGCATGTCGACGGCGGAGTCTCGGCGATTGAGCACGTCGAGCGGGTTGAAGGTATCGGTGATGCCCCAGCTCTCGATGAATTGACCGCCGCGCAGATCCCACGATTCGCCGTCGATCTGGAGATAGGCCTCGAGAGGTTCGTAGCGGAGCAAGTCCGTGTCCACGGCGTCGACCAGAAACCACGGCCTCAGCAATGCCCGCACGCCGCCGCCCAGATCTGCGCCGAACTCCAGCTGCAGTTCGCTGATGGCGCGTTCGTCGTTCTGGGGGCCGTCGCGGTCGGGCAGGTAGTAGCGGAACTCATTGGCCAAGAAGCCTTTGATGGTGACGCTGCCGCCAGAGTCTTCGAGCTCGTCCAATTCGTCGAGATCATCGAGGTCGTCGAGGTGATCGTCACTTGCCGACTCGTCGGGCTCGTCCGCCCCTGCAGAGTCGTCGGGCGAAGTGTCGTCAGTCGTCGGGTTGCCAGCCGCGGTGTCGGAGCCAGCGCTGGGCGCGGCGGCGCTATCCCCTGCTGCCTCGGAACCTTGATCGCCCTCGGCGGGCATTTCCGTTTGGCCGTTCTCCGGCGTGCCTGGTCCGCCGTCCTCGGGCGCAGGCGGGCTACCGACACTGCTGCCGGCGTTCGGCTTTACAGCGGGCGGGAGGGGTACCGCTGCGGCAGACAAGGAAGCGATGCCCGCCAGGCTCATCGCTAGGGCCAAGAAGCTGTGAAAGCGAGCCATCATGAAAAGCCTAGGGCGAATCGAACGGGGCTATCAGCCGCCTTCGAGAGCCCGGCGCGTGAACTGCGCGTCCTTGAGGTTACTGCGGGCGCTGCCGCCTTTCTTTTTGTAGAGCGACAGATTCAAGAACAGCGACTTCATGTGAATGGTGGTGCGCTTCTGGGTCTGGTGGTTCCTCATGTCCATATGAAGAGCCCGCCAGTAGCGGCCGTGCAGGAGCTTGTGTTTACTGAACGTGAGCGTCTTCAGTTTTCGTCCGTTCAGATCTTGAAAATCGATCCGCTCGACGCGCCAGTGGTTCCGATTGACGTTGAGCACCAGGCGTTTGTAGCCGGTGTCTTTTTGGCTCGGGATGGCTTCGAGTTGGTACACCTTAAACTTGCCGGCGCTGGTTGTGATGTCTGCGTTCTTCAGGAACTTCCAGTGGTATCGCTCGGGCTCCATGGTGGAGAGATCTTCGTAGCTGAACTCAGTACCCTGAAAACTAGCCGTCCGGTTCGCCCCCGAGATGCGCCGGATGCGCCGACTTGCCGGCAGGTAGAGCCATGTGTCGTCGGTGGCCTGGGGGTGCTCGTGGGTGAGCGCGGCTACTCCGCGGATTTCGGCGGGTGACATGAAGCGGGAGATGGACTTGTTGCCGTCCTTGCCCTCTAAAAAAAGCTGACGAGTTTGCCGCACCACCTTGTCGCCTCGCGAGTCGTACAGCGTCATAGTGGACTTGGTGTATTGGTCGACCCAGCCCTTGTTGATGGCGTCGAGGTAGTTGGCGAGGGCGAGTCCGTAGGCTTTGGCATTGCCCTTGGGGAACTTGGGCTCGGCGGGTAGCGCCACCCCCGATGTATTCTTCGCGGCCAGTGCCGGGGTTGCCAGGCCCAGGCTAGCGACCAGGACGGCACCGACGAGGCTTCGTGAAATTCTGAGGTTCATGGGATCCTGGGACGGGTTCGGAAAAAAGCCCGATGCTTGAGTCTAAAAGACGAGCGGGAGATGCGGGAACTTCAATGGATTCTTTGCTGCTGGGTCAAAGTCGTGCGTGATGGCATCGATGTAGATAGGTGGGCGTGAAGTGCTAGGTACCGACGACGCTCAGGCAACAGCCGGGGTCTCGGAATTGAGCTGTTCTTCCTGTTCTTCCTGTTCTTGTCCTGTCGGCTTCAGGAAGCTGAGTAGCGCCGGGGTGAGGAGGAAATCCGTCACCCATGCCAGAGCCACCATGGTCGCACCAAATCGCCCGACCGTAATGTTGGGGCGGAACTGGGCAAATCCGAGCACGCCAAAACCGATGACCAAGACGATGGTGGTCCAGGTCAAGGCGGGGCCTACCTGACGGAATGTAGAGCGCAGGGCATCCTCGATGGACATCCCGTCTTCGATCGCGTGTTTGAATTTGGTGAAGAAGTGGATGGTGTCGTCGACACAGACACCGAGCACAACGGAGGCGACGACCACCGACGGGCCGTCGACCGGAATGCCGAGGAAGGCGATGAAGGCGAAGGGGAAGGCGATGGGCAAGACGTTGGGAACGATGCTCATGGCGCCAAGGATGGGGGAGCGGAATACCAGACCGATGAGCAAGGTGATGGCCAGGAGCGCGATGCTCAGGGACGTCACGAGCGTTGTGCTGAAGGTTCGGAATGAGTTCGTGAACAGGTAATGTTTGCCCGTTAGCACCAAGGTACTGAGGGCCTTGCCGCTTTTGACGCCTTCTGGGGTGCCCATAAGTTCCGGGAATTCGTCATGGACGATTTGCCGCATCTGGGCGTAGGCTTCCATAATTCGCGGTGCGGGCGAGCCATCGACACGAGCGCTCATGCGGAAGGTGCGACGGTCTGGTGTCATCAGGTTGGAGAGGTTCTCGCCGGGCTTGGCGCCGTTTTCGTACTGGAGATAGTACTGGGCCAACATGGTGGAGGCGTTCTGCCCCGGGATAAAAGTATGTTCCCCGAGGATGTCGTCAATCAGAACTCGCGCGGCTCGGGCCTCGGGAGGAACGTCCTTTTCTCGTGGCACGCGGTAGTACGCGGCTTGGTTTTCGTTTTGCACCTGGTGGATTTTGCGCAGGACACTGAGTCCACTTTCGAAGTGCCCGATGAGACGAATGGGTGCGTCTGCTTTGAGGTTCTCTTCTTCGAAGCGTTGTTGGAGCCTGTCGATTTTGTCCAAGAACACCGCTGACGACGCGATGCGCCCGCGTTGGTATTCAGTCTCGGATTTTTGGAGCGCTTTGAGTTTGGTGGCTTCGGCGGCAGTGAGCGAGCTGTCTTCGCTGAGGCGTTTGACCTGAAGGTCACCGATAGCATTCTGTCGGGCTTGGGCTGTGGTGGAATCGTCCGGGTGGGGAGCGCCTTTGAAGATGAGCTCCAAGTCGCCGCCGCCGCCCACTCGTTCTTCGATCCATTTGAGATCTTTTATGTTGCTGTCGCCGTCAGCAAACATCTGTCGCATGTCGCTCGCGATGACGGAGCGCCCCATGCCGATCACCGAAAATATCGTGAGGGTGAAGGTCACCGCGACGATGGCTTTTCGACGGCTGAGCACGATGCGGACCAGAGGATCGCTCCAGTGGGGAGTCAGTAGCTCGTCTTGTCGGGACGCGCGCTGGGGTTTGGTCGAGCCGTCTTCCAGTTTTGTTTTGAGCGGCATCAAAGACAAAACTGCCGGAATCACGGACATGGAGATGAGGTAGGCGAAGAGGGTCCCGATGCCGGCGGTGTAACCGAGCATACGAATGGGAATCATCTGGCTCACGGTTAACGAGAAGAAGCCGATGGCGGTGGTCAGCGAGGTGAGGAACACCGGCAGGGCGTTGCGTTCGACCACCGCGGTGATGAGTTCGCGTTTATCCGTGTAGGAACCGCGCAACAAGAAGTAGCAGGTCAACAAATGCACGGCGTCTGCTATGCCCACCGCCGTCACGATGGTGGGCGCTGTCGCCGTCATGTTGTTGAGCAGGTCGCCGTAAAGCCAGACGGAGCCGTTCATGCCCATGATGGTGCTGAACACCACCACCAGCGGCAGCACGGCTCCCACCAGTCGCCGAAATATCAGCAACAGCGCTAGCGCGATGGCGATGAACATGTAGCCGACGTAGGCCATGTCCTCCATACCGACGACGACGAAGTGGCGCTCCATCACTGGGACGCCGGCGGCGTGCAGCTCGTAGTCTTTGTCTGCCGCGATGATTACCTCAAGGGCCTTCACCATCTCCCCCTGGGAGACGCTGGTAAAAATGGCGGGACCGATCTTCTTGTCCTCGGAATCGGCCTTGCCGAAGGCTTGGTCGAGTTGCTCGGGGGTGGCTTGGGGCCGCAGCACCATGATTTGAATGGCGCTGGTGCGGCCGTCGGCGCTCACGATGCCGTCGATCAGGCGCGGCTCGCCGATGTAGTCCGAGAACTTAGCGTCGGAGCCGATAATTTTCCGTACCTTGTCTTTGCCGATGATTTTCGCAGATCGTTCGGCGCCGAGAATGGCGATCATTCGCTCCCTGCGTTCGGCTTGGCTGTAGCTGTCCGCGTCGTTTTCGAACAGATCGCCGACCCTCAGGCCCTCTTCTCCGGGCGCCAGTTCTTCCCAGCGGATCCAGGGATTGGACGTGAGGCTTCGAACATTTCGGACGTGGGGGCTCCTCTCGAGCTTGGCGGTAAGCTCCTGGGCTTTCTTCAGTGCCTTGGGGCTGAAGGCGCCGTCCGGGTGCTCGGTTTCTTCGAAGGCCAGGAACACCACGTCTTCGGCGACCAGTTGGTCTTCGATGTCTCGGTACGCCTGGAGAGAGTTGTCCGAATGATCGAACCACATGTCCGATCGCGGGTCGAACATGTGAGGCTTGGGATTTTCCGGAGGTACTTCCCGCAGGGAGTCGACCTGGGCGGAAAACGTCTGGATTCTGGCAAAGCCGCCGACAAATAGGCCGAAGACGGTGACCAAGGTGATCGTCGCCGTGATGAAGCGGAAGCGGAAGGCCAGCTGGGCGAATCTGTGGGCGGCGCTCAGGCGGCTCATCGGCGTACCTTTCAGGAGTGGGCTGCGCTTAGCCTAGGGCTCCATGGCGTCAATGGGTAGCCCTCTAGGGCCGAGAATGTTCCCGCCCGCCGAAGTCGTCCGAGAAACGGCTGATTCGGGAGCTGGCTGGCCGAAAACTGGCGCCGTCCGGAGGGGACGAACACTGTTAACTGCCAGGGCTTCGCGCTAGGCTATGTATATGCCGACTCTCGTTTTGATCCGTCACGCCAGTGCTGAGGCCCACGGGCTCGCTGGGGATCGCAGCCGGCAACTGACGGACTCAGGCCGGTCCGAGGCTCGACGCATGGGGGCGGTGCTCAAGCGGATCCTGCCAGCCCCCGCCATCGTCCTTTGTTCGGAGTCGGTTCGGGCCCAGCAGACCTGGGAACAGCTGTCGGGGGGCGGCGGATATCCTCGCGCGGTGGTTCAGTACTGCCCGGAGTTGTACTTGGGGTCGTCGACGGTGATTCTCGAACATCTGCAGCCGCTGAGTCCCCAGACAGAGAGCGCCGTCCTGATCGGTCATAACCCGGGGTTGCATGAGCTGACCCTCCGCCTCAGCACAAACAGCGGAAGGCAAGACGTGGCGCGCGCCACCCGGATCTTTCCCCCCGCCACCGTTGTCTGTTTCGAGATATCCGGAGCCCTGTGCACCCTATCGGCGGACACCAGCGAACTGGTACGTTTCGCAATCCCCGACGATCACCCCTGAACACCGCGGGAGAGCCGAAGGCCCGAAGGCCCGAGGACCTCAGAAAAGATTCCGGTAGCGCCCGACCGTGGTGAACGAGCGGAGCATTTCACCCCTCGCCCAAGGGGCGAAATGTGTAGCGTCGAGCGTGGCTCGTACACTGGGCTCGACGAAGGCGAAGGCAGGTCACGTCGCGGTCGTCCCCCAGCCTCGTGCAAATAGTCCGCAACTGACGGCGCCCGCGGCCGATAGCTTGGGCAATGAAACTATTTGCCCGTTCAGCTACGGCTGACAATCTAGGGAAACCAGAAAGGGTTTCCCGGGGCGCTTTGGCGTCTTCGCGACCGGCTCTGGTGGCCGCGCTGGTCTTGGCTATTGCTGCCGGCGGCAGCGCCCACCTTTATTTAGAGCGCTTGGAGGCGGAAATCGCCGGGGGCGCAAAGGTCAAGGTGTTGGGGTTGGGGAGCGATTTGCCTCCGGGATCCCGGCTGAGTGAAGCCAGTTTGGTCGAGCGAGAAGTTCCGGCAGCCTACGTGTTGGAGCGGCAAGTACTGGCCTCGGATTTGGACGATGTGCTCGGGGCCCGTCTGCAAAACGCCCTGAGCTCTGGAGACGCCTTGCTCTGGACCGACTTGCCGGGCATGGCCCGGTCTGCTCGAAGCTTGGCGAGCCTGGTGGCGGGCGGAATGCGGGCGATTCATGTCTCGGCTGGAGCCGCTAGTTTTGATGGCTTGTTGCGGCCGGGGGATCGCGTGGATCTCTTGTACACAGACTCGCTGTCGGGCGGTGCGGGTACATCCACCTTGCTGCAAAATTTGCTGGTGCTTGCCGTGGGAGCTGACGTTGGGCTGGTCGGGAGCGAGCCAGGCAAGGCTCCGAGGCGGCGATCGGACTCCCTCTCCCTGAGTGTCACTGCCGAGCAGGCCCAACTCGTGACCCAAGCGGAGATCAGCGGGCGATTGCGTATTTCCTTGCGTAATCCTGGCGACACGCGCCTGACCGACTCCCTGGATCGAGCCGGGACCGATGCTTTGCGGGCTGCGCGTGCCCGTATGGACTGGCGTCGGCCTGCGCCTGCAAAACAAGGAACGATTGATCATGTTCGGTAGAGCCAAGAACTGTCGGTTCGGTTTAGCTGGCTGCGTGATGGCTGTGAGCTGGCAGTTGGCGAGCGTTGAGGTAAATGCGCAAGGCCCCAGTCCAAGCGCTCAACGGCGAAGCACGGAACGGCCCAGTGCCAGCCCCGAGTGGCCCGTCGAGCGTTTGAACCTGGAGGTGGGGGAGCAGCGGGTCCTGCCGAGTGAGGGCGTGCAGAGCTATTCCGAGGGGGTGCGCGGCGTAGTGGATGTCCGGCTCACCCGAGACGCGAAACAGTTTGTCATCGTCGCCCAGCGACCGGGCCAAACCTCGCTGCTATTGATCATGATCGACAACAGGGAGAAACATTTAAGCATTGTTGTGGGCGGTGGCGACACGAAGGCGGAGCCGAAGGCGGGCGCTGTGCCCCGTCAGGACAACATTCGCCTCGACTTCTTTTTTGTTCAGGTCGACAAGAGTTACAACCATCAGATCGGTGTGGGTTGGCCTGGTACCGTGGGCCCGGCGAGCCTATCGGCAGAGTTCGATCTCACGCGGCGGGGTTTCACCGGCGCTAGCGCGGTGGTGGCGGACCAGGCCTTGCCTCGATTGGATATGGCTCAATCCCAGGGATGGGCGAAGGTGGTGCGTCGGGCGGCGATCATTACCGAGAACGGTAAGAAGTCGACCTTTCGTGGTGGCGGCGAGGTCAACGTTCAGGTGAGTGGCCAGCTCAGTAGTGGCATTCACCAGATCGAGTTCGGCACTACCATCGATGTGCTGCCGCGCTACGACGCCCAGACCGGGCGTCTACAAATCGAGCTGCAGGCGGACGTTTCTGACTTGGCAGACGATCGCGGGACGGGGGTGCCGGGTCGTTCCCACACGGAGTTGAGCTCGGTGGTGAATCTCCGGTTGGGGCAGAGCGTTGTGTTGGCCGGACTGAGCGCTCAGTCCGAATCCAGCAACCAGTCGGGTTTGCCTTGGCTCAGCCAAATCCCTCTGGTGGGCGCGCTGTTTGGTACCCATACGCGTTTCGAGCGGGACACTCGCTCGTTGGTGTTCATCGTGCCGAGTGTGATGGACACAGTCAGTGCGGTGAGCCGAGCGCAGATAGCGGAAGCTCTCAAGGACTACGAAGCTTACGACGGCGACTTGGCGGAGTTGGGGGCGATGCGTGCAGATCTGGTGCCTTTGCCTCCCGTGGCGCCCGCACCGCCATCCAAGACGGGCCAGCGCTGATGACGGCGGCCTTGAGTATCAGCGTGGAACCGGGCGGCGCTTTGTATCGGAGTGTCTCGAGGGCCAATGGCGTGGTCGAACTCTGGTTCGGTCGGGACGAGGCGTGTGAGGTATTGCTGCCGTCCACCCGCGTGTCCCGGCAACATCTGTTCCTGCGTTACGGCGCGGATCAAATCTCGCTGCGGGACCAGTCGTCTAATGGCAGCACGATCGCTGGTCGCAAGCTCCGTGGCGAGTCGATGGTGCTCTCCGCCCAGGAAAAGCAGTTCGAAATCGAGATCGAGCCCTACCGCTTGACGGTGCGTGTGCACGCTGCCGAGCCAGTCGCGGAGCCGCCGGCGGGGCCGCCCTCGGTCGAGCCGGCGGACAAGGCCCTGCGTCGGGAGATCCATCGGCGCCTACTGGATCACTTGGATCTGAGTTGTATGGAGCCGGATAAGCTGGCGGCGGACGATCTCCGGGCTCGGGTGGAGGCCGCCTTGCGCCGGATTATCGCGGATCGCTTAGCAGGCACGCCGGCGAGAGCCGAGCGTCTGGTTCAGGAGTTGGCCAACGAGGCCTTGGGCTTGGGTCCCCTGGAAGAACTTCTGGCGGATCCGGAGGTGAGCGAAATCATGGTGGTGGATCCCAGTACGGTCTATGCCGAACGCGGCGGTCGGTTGGAGCTCACCGAGCATCGATTTACGGACGACGAATCCGTGAGAGCGGTGATCGAGCGCATTGTCACGCCGCTGGGTCGTCGCATCGACGAGTCCAACCCGTTGGTGGATGCAAGACTCAAGGATGGCTCGCGGGTGAACGCCGTCATTCCCCCGCTAGCGGTCAAGGGTCCGTGTATCACCATTCGAAAATTTCCAAAGCACGGTCTCAGCATTGAGCAACTGGTGGGATTCGGGACCCTAGACGAGGCGATGGCGCGTTTCTTGGAACGCTCGGTGCGTTGCAAGAAGAACATACTGATATCCGGCGGCACCGGCAGCGGCAAGACAACGCTGCTCAACGTGCTGTCAGGAGCCATTCCCGAGAGTGAGCGCGTGGTGACGGTCGAGGACGCCGCTGAACTCAAGTTGGGTCAATCCCATGTGGTGTCTCTGGAATCGCGTCCTGAGAACCTGGAAGGCAAAGGCGCCTTTACCATCCGCGATTTGGTGAAGAACGCTTTGCGGATGAGACCGGACCGCATTGTGGTGGGGGAATGTCGAGGTGCCGAAGCTCTCGATATGTTGCAGGCGATGAACACTGGGCACGACGGGTCCATGACGACGACCCACGCGAACACTGCCCAGGAGGCGGTGGGTAGAATCGAAACCCTCTGTTTGATGGCGGGCGTGGAGCTGCCGATTCGGGCGATTCGCGCTCAGTTGGCGTCTTCGATCGATCTAGTCGTGCAGCAGACTCGATTTGGCGACGGCTCTCGCCGCATCACGCAAATCACTGAGGTGTGTGGTGTCGATAGCTCCGGCGAGGTGCTCTGTCGTGACATTTTTGGTTTCTACCGAGGCGACAACACAGCCGACGGCCAGATCTGTGGCGAATTTGCCAGCACGGGCTTCTTGCCTTCGTTTATCGATGAGTTTGTCGCGGCTGGTTTCGCTGACCACGGAGACTCCCTGTGATGTCCACCAGCTGGATGCTAGGTCGTGCGGCGGCGCTGGCGTTCGTACTGGCTGGCGGTTGCGCGTTGTGGTGGGGCTGGGCTCACGAGCAGGCGACCCTCCGGGCGCTCTGGGGACGCCGGGTGACTCACTACAATGCGCTATTTCGTCGCCTATGGTGGCGGCCGCGTGGCGCCCAGTTGGTAGCCGGCGAGTGTTCGCTAGCCTTGCTGGCAGCGGTCGCGTGGTTCAACGAGGCGTGGCTAGGGGTGATGCCCCTTGTCGCCGTTGCTGGCGGGGTACCTGCCTATCTGAACGCGCAGCTCGACAAACGAGTGGAGGCGGTGGAGGCCCAGCTCGAAAGTTGGCTCCAGATCTTGTCAAGCGCGTTGCGCGCGACGCCGTCCTTGGGCGAAGCCTTGGAGTCCTGTGTTCCGCTTGTGGATGCGCCGTTGCGTTCCGAGCTGGAGCTAGCAGTTCGCGAGTACCGGCTCGGAACGCCTCTGGATGAAGCGTTGGACGGCATCGCCACCCGGGTGGATAGCCCTCTGGTGCGTACGGCGGTCACCGCGGTTCGGGTCGCCCGCAATAGCGGAGGTAATCTAGCGGAGACCCTGTTGTCTTTGGCTTCTGCCTTGCGGGAGATAGCCCGGCTGGAAGCTGTACTCCGTGCAAAAACCGCCGAAGGGCGTAGCCAAGCTTGGGCGATTAGCGCTCTGCCCATCCCGCTCTACGGTGGCATTCGCGCGATGAGCCCGGAGTTCTTTGTGCCGCTGGAGACTACCCCCACGGGGCATCTGGTGATCGCAGGCGCCGTGGCACTGTGGGTCGCAGCGGCCGTCTCCGCGCGAATCATCCTGGCGGTGGAGGTCTAGTGACGCCCACCGCTATTTTGCACGTCGCCGTTCCCCTCGCCGTGGCCGCGGCGGTAGCTCTTGTGGCCGCTGTCATGGCTCTGGTTCCGCCGAGCGGGCGTCCCGCTTTGGGTGAGCTGGGCGAACGCCGCCGGCATTTACTCGCGTCATCGGAAATTTTCCGCGCTTCGGAGCCGGCCTTGCTGCTGCACACAGCATGGTGTCTGGCGGTGGTGGACCTGTGCCCGTCTTCATGTCGCGGCGCCTTCGACCGTCTGAGTGAAGCTATCGAAGAGGACTTGAGTCGCTCCGCTCAGTGTCTCGGACTCAGCGCGCACGAATTGATCTCGCTGAGCTGCTTGACCTCCGTGGTGGGCGCCGGCATGGGTGGCTTTCTCGGGGTGTTCTTTGAGTCGGGACCGGTCGGGAGCCTCCTGGGAGCTGTCATCGGAGCGGTGTACCTGCGCTCACACGTGCGTGGTGTGGCGGATCGGCGGGCGCGCTCCCTGACGCTGGGTTTGCCCGCGGCGATCGATCTGCTCGCCATGTGTGTAGAGGCCGGCCTAGATTTTCCCGGCGCGATTCGTTTGGTGGCGACGGGTGCCCAAGAGGGCAATGTGATTGCCCAAGAGTTCGGCCGTGTCCTCGGAGCACTCGATCTGGGGCAGACGCGGAAGGCGGCCTTCAGCGTCTTGAGTGCTCGCATGCAGACTCCGGATGTTACGGAATTTGTCCGAGCGCTCACTCAGGCGGAGGACAAGGGCAGCCCGATCGCGTTGGCGCTCAAGAACCAGGCGGGCATGAGTCGTATGCGTCGGTCCACCCGCGCAGAAGAGGCGGCGGCACGGGCGGGCGTCTTGATGATGCTCCCGATGATTCTGTTGCTTGGGTGTGTGCTGCTCCTATTGATGGGGCCGATGTTGTGCGGAGGTATGATGTGACAGGAGATTATTGGATCGAGTTGTGCCGTTCCGGTGGGGCGGCGGTTCGCTACAATTTCGTCGATGACGTATTGTGTTTGGGATCGGGTCAGGCGCCGGTGGACGTGCGGGTTCCTGAGCTAGGTGGGAGTCGCTTGGTATTGACTCGGACGGCGTTGGCCTGTGGTGTGTCGTTGTCTGGGGACACGGAGATCCGCCATCGAGGCGAGATCCTCAAGGCAGACGCCGTCCCTTGGGGGGAAGAAGTTTATCTGGACGGCGTCCGCATCGGCGCCTGCCGTTCGGAAGCTTTCGGAGTCCAGTCGAAGGCCCGCCTGTTGGTGCTTCTCGGCGCGCTTCTCTGCTGTCTCTGGTGGTTCCGGGTTCGGCGTGTCCCGCCAGTCACAGCGGAGACGGCTACCCAGTGGGTATCGGAAGAGGCGCTCTTCACGGCGCGACCCTGCGAGTGTGAAGGCGTGCCGGCATGTGCACGCCGAGCCCAGGATTACGAGCGGGAGGGGGCGTCTCGATCCGAGCGTTACGCCTTTGACCCTCGAGATGGTTCGGCGGCAACGCGGCTTTTCGCTCGCGCCCAGAGCTGTCGTCAGCAGGCCGGCGACGAGGGTCAGGCACGCCGCTTGGCGGCCTTGGCGGCCGATTGGCAGCGCCGGGTGGCCCACGATCTGAGGGCCCATGAACTGGCCCTGAAATTGGCGAAAAAAAACGAGCAACCGGAGCGGGTGGTGGCCGAACTCCAGGCATTAGGCCGATTCTTGCCGCGCGATTCGATGGCCTCGGAAAAAGTCCGAAAACGCGTGCGGCGACTCCTGTCGAGGCAGCCATGAACCCAGCATTCCAGTCCACTCCCCCAGCCAGCGCCTGTTGTGCCCTCGTTGCTTGCTGCGTGTTGCCGCTGAGCACCGGATGTCACAGCCCGGGCAGCTCTGCTGTCAGCTCCGACAACGCCCCCGGCGTATTGTCTGAGGGCCAGAACGCCGCCGCGCGTAGCATCGACCTAGCGAGGGGGTGGGCGCGCAGTGGGGAAAGTTCTCGTGCGGAGCAGTACGTATTGTTAGCCGTCGAGCAGGGCTACGATCCCGCTCGGGCACTGCACCTGTTGCTCCAGATTTGCGTGACGAGCTCTCAGTATCGGGCGGCGCTGTTGCACGCGGAACCGTGGTTGCGGGCGCACCCGGGGGACGCGAGGCTGCGCACCCTAGTGGCAGTAGTTCGAGGGGCGCTCGGGCAATCGGAACTGGCGACGGCGGAACTGGCGCGAGTGATCAGTGGCGCCCCTGAGCATGCGCTTGCCCACTACTTTTCGGGCATCTTCTATCTGGATCTCGGGCGGATGCAGAAATCCGCGGAGCACTTTGAACACTACTTGCACCTCGAACCCGAGGGCGATTATGCCAGCGAGGCTCGCGCCCAACTGCAGATGTTGCGTGCCCGGGCAAGCTCGTGATTTCCCGTCAAACCTACGAGCGCACATTGAGTCAACATCTCCGAGCGATTGCTCCTCTAATGGCGGATCCCAGTGTGTCGGAGATCATGATCAACGGACCGGACGAGATATTCGTCGAGCGAGCCGGACGGCTCACGCTCACGGATCTGAGCTTCCCGAGTTCCCGTGCGTTGATGGCAGCCCTCAGTAATATCGCTCAGTTTGCCGGTCGTGAACTGAGTGAGAGCGTGCCGATTCTTGAGGCTCACCTGCCTGACGGTTCTCGAGTGGAGGCCGTTCTGCCGCCGGTGTCCGCCCGGGGTCCGACCGTCGCCATCCGAAGGTTCTTCAAGGAAGGTTTGACGATGGAGCGGCTGCTTGAGTTTGGTGCCCTGACGCCAGAGGCGTGTGAGTTTTTGGCAGGTCTGGTGGACACCAAACAGAACCTACTGGTAGCGGGAGGGACCGGTTCTGGAAAGACCTCGTTGCTCAATGCCTTGTCGGGGCTGATTCCAACCGGGGAGCGGGTGGTGGTGCTGGAGGACGCCCAGGAGCTGCAGTTGGCTAGCGAGCATGTCGTTCAGTTGGAGGCTCGGCCGGCGGATGCCGAGGGTCAGGGGGCGGTGACGATTCGAGATCTGTTCCACGCCACCCTACGTTTGCGTCCCGACCGAATTGTGGTCGGAGAAATTCGCGGACCGGAAGCTCTCGAGCTGATCCAGGCAATGACGTCGGGTCATGGCGGATGTTTGTCGACCATTCACGCTAGCCACCCCAAGGATACGCTTCATCGCTTGGAGACTTTGGCGCTGATGAGCGGCGTGGAGTTGCCTCTGGCCGCCCTTCGCTGCCAAGTGTCTTCGGCCATCGATTGGATCGTGCAGACCGGTCGCCAGCGCGATGGCGGTCGGGGCATCACGCACATTACGGAGGTGCAGTCGTGTTCGAGCTCCGGGGAGTACCGCTTGCGAGACCATTTTCGGCGTGAGGCTGGGGTGCTGGTGGCGATGAAAGCGCAGCTGGAATGTCCCGAGGTCGGGCATGACTGAGTCGATTCACTCGAGACCGGGCGTGGGTCTATCGTCACGGCCCAGACCGGTAGGTACGGCACTGGTGCTGATTTGCGGCACTTCGTCCACTTATCGCTGGCGCAGTGTAAATGCGTCGAGGGATTGCCGGATGGGGAGCGGCAAATCGTGCCACTGGCAGATATCGGGCGTTGGCGTCCAAGCTCGGCACCTGAGCCTGACACTGCGAGCGCGGGTGTGGTGGGTCGACCCTTGGGAACAAGCCGAAGTTTACGTGGACGGCGTTCGCATTGGCGGTCCAACACCGCTGCTAGCCGGCTCGGTACTTTGCTTCGGCGCTGTACAGATTGAGGCGAAGGTTGATTACGGCACCGAACCCTCTAGGCCCGAAATCATGCCAGCGAGTTTTCCGGGATCAATTGCTATCAACTTGACGGATGACGCTCCTACGCTTTCGGGGAACTCCCAGGCGTTTGATGCATTGACGGTTGCCGTGGCTATATCAGACCTCTCGTCCGAGCCGGGGTTCCCCTTGGCCGACGATGAGCCTACGACGATCCCCGGGCCGCCCGAATCCGTAGGCGGGGAGATCCCTCGGACTGCGAGTTCCTTCAGTCGGGATGGCTTGGGGTTAGCGACGGGGGCCGGGCACACTCTAGAGATACCCATCGCTCAGCGACTCAAGGAGTCCCTAGTGGCGGGGCCGGTGGCGGCGGATACTGATCCGGCCCTCGCCAGGGGGACAGCGTTCCTAGAATCCGCTCGCACCTCCAGAAGCTTTCGGGCCGCGATACCGGTGGCGATAGTGCCGGAAGAGCTGCCGGCGGCGGAAGCTCCGGTGGCAGAGGTCACGGTGGTGCCGACAGGTGCCCCGACAATACGCTCGTCGGTAGAAGAGGCTGTGGACGGAGGTGAGACGGACTGCGCGGAGCGGACAGACTGCGAGGGCGAACCCGCGCAACCGTTGCCCTTAGCCGTGTGGGGGCAAAGCGCGGCGTCGACACTGGATGCCGGCGGCGCGCGGCCCGAGAGCAGCGAGCCGTTGAATTGGACATCTCCGCATCGGTTAAGGCGGTCTGCTGCCGTCTTATTGCTGCTGCTGATGTTGGCGGTCGGGACGGTGAGTGTCGGACTGTTTGTTCGTAGCGCAACCGAGGGGACTGAGCGGGGAGCTAGCGCCGTGGAGGCAGCGGGTCCCGGCTCACCCGTTGGGTCTGGGCGTGAACAGCCTGCGTCCGCGGCCCCGGCAGCTGGGCGCCGCGTTGAGGGAACAGCTGACGAAGGCAGGGCGTCTACGGTTGATTCCCCAAAGTCGCGTGACGTGTCAGGCGCGTTGAATGCCCTCGCCTTAGGGGAGCTGGACCACGCGGCAGCTTTGTATCAGGCGTTGGCGGACGACGGGCAAGGGCGGGTGTACAGGCGAGTTGCGAGCATTTTACGCGCCCAACTACGAAGTCGACAGGTGGCGAGCGGAGCTCTCGACTCACGGTACCGGCCGGCTCCTGGGCGGATGCGCAGCAACGTCGCTAGTGGAGTCAGCCCATGACTGGCGGATCGATCCTGCCCCTGATGACCATTGCGCTGATAACGCTTTGCTCGGCGTGCACTGAGCCATCTCCTGCCGAGAGTGTAATGGGGATCGCCGTCGTAACGGAGAGCGGTGACTCGGTGACTGGTGCAGTGGTGAGCGCAGCGTCGGTCCCGCCACAGACATCCACCCGTGCCCCGATGGAATTTGTGTTGCCGGGCAGGCTCGGGGATTTGATCGAGCTGCGCCTCAGCTGCCCGGATGATTACGAGGCGCCTCCGCAAAAGCTGAGCTTTCGACTGCGGTCAGATAAGGCGCTGGGCGGGGCGCATCGGTCGCGACCGGCTGTGCATGAGTTGATCTGCAATCCCCTGAGAATGAGCGTGGTCTTGGCCGTACGCGCTCGGGATGCTGGTGGGGTCTCGATGCCCGGCGTGCGGGTGGTCGTCAACGGCGAGCCAGCGGGTGAAACCTCAGAAGCGGGGATTCTGCATCAGGAATTCGTCCTCGACCGGCATCAGCGCGTAACCGTTGAGCTAGTGACTGCCGAGGAGGGTGGCTCGGGGGAGGGCGTGTATGGCCGTGTGCGGCCCCGAAATCCGACTCGGCAGTATCGGCCGGAAGGGGACCAGGTGCTGGTGTTTGCCCAGGAATTCGACATACCAGCGCCAGAGCGACGACGCCCCCGTCCGCGTACTCGGCGGATCCCATACCAGCTGCGCTAGGGCGTCAGTCTCGTTGTCGATGGCTCGCGATCGATCTAAAAGAAAGCATTATGATCAATGCTTTCTTGAATAAACGCACTCTAGTGTCAGTGGCTGTTGTCGGCGTGGCCTCGACCATGGTTGTCGCATGCAGCGGAGACAGCGGCGTATACCAGCCGCAAGCCATCGGCACTGGGGGCTCTTCCTCGGGGGTCGACTCCAGTGTGGCTGTGGACTTAGGCGTGCTCTGCGAAGCCGGTGGATGTGATGCCGCGGTGGGTCCAGGTGGCAGTGTCGGGGATGAGTGCGCTGTCGAGGAGCCGTGTCGTGTCGGGACGGTGTGCGAGGGTTCGGTTTGTGCATTTACGGGAGACACCGCGGAGGGTGAAGCCTGCGTCGTGTCCAGCGAGTGCGCTCCGGCACTTCAGTGTCTTGTCGGTTTGAGCGGCGTTGGCAGTTGTGGCCCCGAGGGCAGCTCGGCTGCCGGAGGCGTTTGCTCCTCAGACGCCGACTGCGCGCGGGGACTCCGCTGCGGTATTCAGGGTTTTGGTACCGTCTGTGTTCCCGAGGGCGAGCTGGACGTCTTGCTGCCCTGTAGCCTGGCGTCCGAATGCATGACAGGGCTGGCCTGTTTGCTGAACAGCTGCGTGACGCCGCCGCCGGGAGTGCCGACAATCGGGCTCCCCGTGCTTCCGGCAAATAACTGTGGCAGCGTTTCGCCGAACAACGCGGCGTCCCACTTCGAGGTGCCCGGCGCACCGGGGTCAGTCAGTGGCGATTTTTTCCGATTGCCGTTTCCCAACGATGTTCGCTTGACTGGAACAGGCATCAATCTCGCGGGTTTCCCAACACCAGGAGATGCCCTGCTCGGCACCGATCCGCTGCTGCCCTACGTGCAAGCGGTTGAGGGCGAGACCGGTTGGGGGGCGTACCCGTCGATCACCTTTCGTTTCTCCGCGGCAATCGATTCGGACTCCATCGGCGCAGCGGATCCGATCAAAGTCGTTGAATGGGTGGATGTGACGCCGGGCGAGAGTGGAGCCAAAGCTGGCTACACTTGGAGTTCCTTCGGGGCTTCGAACAATTATCTGTGTGCCCCGTGGGTATCCATCCGGCGGCCCGTCGGACGCCCGCTTCAGCCAGGTCACACCTATGCGATTTGGTTGACCACCTCTTTACTGAACGCAAGCAAACTGCCCGTCACTCGCTCGATCCAATTCGAAGCCATGATGTCAGCTCGCGCGCCCGCAGATCCGGTGATGGCAGCGGCCTACGACAAGTACAAGCCGATGAGGGACTATCTCGCGGCTGAATCCATCGATCCGGACACCATTCTGGTGGCCTCAGTTGTCACGGTAGCGGACATTCAGGATCCGATGATTGCGCTGGCGGAGGCGGTGAACTCAGCTTCGGTACCGACCGCAAGCAATTGGGTGAAATGTGGTGATAGCGACGCCGGCACCGCGGTATCCCCTTGCGCCCAGGCAGACGGCGATCGCGCCTGCGGCCAGGCCAACGCGGACTACGAGGAGTATCACGCTCTGGTCAGCCTCCAGAATTTCCAGCAAGGAACCGCTCCGTACTTGAGCGCGGGCGGCAATGTCGATGCGGCAGCGTCTATCGCGACTGATGTGTGCATGGCGTTGTCCGTGCCCAAGAGCGCCACCATGCCGGCTTCTGGCTGGCCCGTTGTTGTCTACGCACACGGCACAGGCGGCTCCTTCCGGAGTCATCTACGACCCGAAGTTGCCGGAGTGCTGTCCACGGGGACCACTCCCTTCGCTGTGCTGGGCATTGACCAGGTGGCGCACGGCCCCCGCCGCGGGGGTTCCACCGCATCGCCGGACACTTTATTCTTCAACTTTGCCAACGCCGACGCGGCTCGCGGGAACCCCCTGCAAGGGGCTGCCGACCAGATCGCGCTCGGTCGTTTTGCTGCGGGACTGGATCTGGCGAATGTCGGGGGCGATGCGATCCTAATGGACGCGGATCGGGTGTTGTTCTTCGGCCATTCTCAAGGGGCGACGCACGGTAGTTTGGCGTTACCCTTTTCGGCTGAATACTCTGCAGCAGTGCTCTCCGGCAACGGCGCGAGCATTGGCCACGCGCTGCTGGAGAAGACCCAACCGGTTGATATTGCGGGTGTCTTGCCGATTATCCTCGGAGACATGGACTCCCAAGGTCGTTTGCCAGGTGGTGACGACCATCCTGCGCTGACGTTAATCAGTCAGTGGATCGATCCCGCAGATCCTCTCAACTTCGCCGACAACATCATCCGTCCGTTGGAGGGCGGCACCGCCAAACATCTTTTCCAGGTGTATGGCCAGGGCGATTCCTACAGTCCGCCACTGACTATGCAGATGTTTGCCAGCGCGGCACGCTTGGATGTGGAGTCTTCCCAGGTGGCCACAGCTGACAATACACGTGGCGATGATCTGACGGCTCCGGTCGCCGGCAATCGCAGCGTGGCCATTACGGGGGTCGTGAGGGAATACGAACCGGCCACTGGCGCCGAGGGACACTTTGTTGCGTTCGATAGCCCCACGGCGAACGTTGATATCGTGAGATTCCTGAGCATGGCCGCGAACGGTGAGATCCCGGAGGTTGGCGCCTCGAACGACTAGCTTGGTTCTGTGTTCCAGCTGTCTGTGTTCCAGCCATAAATAGGCACCGGAAGAGCACACGGGGAGGGAAGGGTGCTCTTCCGGTGGTCCAACACTACTCAGGGGGACGACCCTAGGCAGTGTCGGACTGTGTCTTGGGCTCGCCCGCAGCTGAAGAGCGCGAGACTTGGATTTTTCGTGGCGGCGCTTGGGCCTGCTTGGGCACAGTTACTGTGAGCACCCCGTCCTGCAATTCGGCGCTGATGGCATCGCTCTGCAAATCATCTGTGAGGGTGAAGCGCCGTAGGAATGGCCGGCGCCGCCGCGTAGTCCGCGGGGAGTCAGAGGGAAGCCCAGCCGGTTGGGCTTCCGCGCGCAATGTGAGCACGTTGTTGTGTATCTCGATGTCCAGTTCGTCGACTTTGATGCCGGGCAGATCCGTCTGTAGGACGATGGCGTTTTCCAGATCCAAGATTTCGACCGCGGTGGCGCGCTTGTTTTGGACCGCCGGGCCCGCGTCTAGTAGTAGGTCTAGTTCGCCGCGCCAGAGATGATTGCCGAAAAATTGGGGATCGAAAGACGTTCGTAGGGTCAACATGGACTTCTCCTGGGTTGCCGAGGGACTCGGCACGGGTGGTTCTCGGGTCATCAGAGACGCCTTCTGAAGACTCCCTGGCCCCGAGACGGGGTGAGCGGATGGGCGAGGAAGCCCGGGTGCCCAATCAAACTAAGCACGTCGCTAGGGCTGTCAACCCGGAGCTGAATTCAATGTTTGAGAGCCAGCCGAACTGCACCAGCAGCAGTTTGGCTCTTGCCGATGGTCGGCGCGGCCCTAGGTGGGTGATCCCTAGGTGGGCGGCGTCTCTGCTGCGTCGTCGTTGAGGAACACCGCGACTGTGATGCGAACGCTGCGGTGTTCGTCCAAGGCTTCACGCTCTTCCCGGGCGACGCTGAGGTACGGGGCTTCGGCGCCGTCGAAAATAGTAATACGCGAAGCATCGGCGCCGCGCCGGATGAGCTCGGCTTTGGCAGCCGAGGCGCGCGAGGACGCCAAGTCGAGAGATTCGCCCAAGGCCACTTGCCCGCCGAGAGCAATACATTCGATCCTAGGAGCCGCTTCGAGCCGCGCAACAAGGGCATCGGCCGCCGTCGCGCCTTCTGTACTGAGGGTGGCGCTGTTCGCTTCGAAACGCAAAAGGGGTATTTGGATCGGCTCGTCCCGTTTGGCGTGGTCGTCGCCGTCTCGCAGCTTGGCGCAGCCGACGGCGGCAATTTTCGAAGCCGTCACCGGAACGAATTCGGGGATTGCGATGCTCATGGTCGGCGCATCGCAAGCGGCGCCTTGGGGCTCTGTAGCTTGGCAGCTAGCTTGTTCGTGCTGTCGGATGTGAGCGAATAGCGCAGCCTCCTGGTCTGCGGCTCCGGTGAACTCCTTCCGAAAGCCTGGCGGCGCCCACGACATCATTGTGCTGGTGGCCGAGCTGGAGTGCGGCGACACCGTCGCATGCTTCGCCCACCACATAGCTGTTTTTGCTCATACACACTTGCTGGCAGGCCACGTGGTCATCATCGATGACGGCGATCTTTAACACTGACGGCAGTCCGGCCGCTGCGCCTCGGGGCTTGAGGTCGCCATGCCAGACCGACGAATCTCGTGCCAGACTGACCCGCTTCTGCGGCTGCTGAGCGCTTGCGCAACATGAGCCGGGCGTTCGCGAAAAAAATGAGCGCTAGCGCTCGCGCAAAATGCGCAACATTCGCCGAAGGGGTTCAGCGGCTCCCCAGAGCAGTTGGTCGCCAACGGTGAATGCGGAGAGATACTTCGGGCCCATATTGAGCTTGCGGAGCCGTCCTATCGGTACCGATAGCGTCCCGGATACCTTCACGGGAGAGAGGGAGGCACGAGAGTCCTCCACTTCGTTGGGTACCAGGCGCACCCAGTCGTTGGCACCGGCGATCAGTTGTTCGATTTCACTGAGTGGGATGTCGCGCTTGAGCTTGATGGTCAACGCCTGGCTATGACAACGCATGGCACCGATGCGCACACAGATGCCGTCCACCGTGGCGGGCTGTCCGAGGATCTTGCTGGCTTCTACTTGTGCCTTCCATTCTTCCCGGGTTTGTCCGTTGTCGAGTCGTTTGTCGATCCACGGAATCAAGCTTCCGGCTAGGGCCGTGTCCCATTCGGACTGAGGAAAGGTGTCCGACTGGAAGGCGGCGTTGAGTTGACGATCGATGTCCAAGATAGCGCTTCTGGGATCCCCCAGTAGCTCCTGGCAGGACTCGCCAAGGTGGTGCATTTGCGAGACTAGTTCGCGCATGCTTTTGGCACCGGCACCGGACGCCGCTTGATAGGTCATCGCGCTGACCCACTCCACCACGTCTGCCTGGTACAGGCCGGCGATGGCCATCAACATCAAGCTGACAGTGCAGTTGCCGCCGATGTAATCTTTGATTCCGTCATCGAGCGCCTGGTCGATGTGGCTGCGGTTGACGGGATCGAGCACGATGATGCTCGAGTCTTCCATCCGTAGCGCAGAAGCGGCGTCGATCCAGTAGCCTTTCCAACCAGTCGCACGGAGCTGGGGGTGGACAGCGTTGGTGTAGTCGCCGCCCTGACAACTGACGAGAACATCAAACTCACTGAGCGCACTCACGTCGTTCGCGTCGAGCAGTGGCGACGGCGCGCCCGCGTAACTGGGGCCGGGCTCACCGGCCTGGGAGGTAGAGAAGAAAGACGCGTTGACACCGTCAAAGTCGCGTTCGGCGACCATGCGCTCCATCAGTACGGAGCCCACCATCCCGCGCCAGCCTATAAATCCGATATTGCTCATCTGTCAGCTCTCTCAGCCCCGAGGGAAACGGAGCCTTATCCGATTTCTGCTGAACTGCAACGTCAGCGAGGATTCGCGGCTCGGAACCCGCCGCTGTGGGTCTGCACGGGGCGCGATTGCTGCCTATTGGGCAGGTACCGAGCCGGGCTGGGTTGGCGCTGGAGCGATAGGTGTCGCCGGAGCGATAGGCGCCATTGGAGCGACGGGGGCTGGCACGGGCGAGGCCCGCTTCGGCTGCCGATAGCCCTGGCCGGGAGCGCGCGTCCAGTAGGAGACGAACTGTCCAGGAACCCGTAGCAGAG
>JABSRN010000170.1 GCA_013214025.1 Polyangiaceae bacterium | reverse complement strand
GGGTCTACACAACTGCCCTGGATTATTCGCCACCCAGTGAGAAGCGCTTCGCGCCTCGTGCCGCCTGGGGTAATCTCCGCGCGAGTACGTGGCGGGCACAAAGAAGAAAAAACGGGATCCCAGAGAACGCCGGGCATCACGCCTGGTGAAGCGCGGACGGATTTCTGAAGACATGGCCAGCAAGGCCTTGGCCCTCGCCAAGCAGGACGACGTCCCACTCGAGGACGCCTTGATCGATCTGGGCATGCCCGAAGAGACCCTGCTCCGACATCTAGCTGAGATGTTTCAGGTCAAGTTCATCACGACCGCAAAGCTCGAGCAGGCGAGAGTCAAACCGCAAGTATTGGAGCTTATCCCGGCGTCCTTAGCCGAACCCCGAGGCTTGATCCCCCTGATGCTTGACCGCAAGACGTCGGCGCTGACGGTGGCCGTCGCCGACGGCGATAGTCGCGATATCTCTAAAGGGCTGCTGATGGCGAGTCAGGTTCAGAGTGTGCAGGTGTTGATTGCGCGACCGGCCGCCATTCGAGCCGCCCACCTCAAGCACTATCATCACGACTCTTACGCGTTCCGAGCCCTGGACACCCATGCACTTCAGATTGAGCCAGAGGTGGCCAATTTGGAACATGGCGCCAACTTCACTTCCGAGCGTCCGGGGTCCCCCAGCGCGCTCGCGCCCTTGGTCGGCAGCCCCGCCGGTGCCGAGATGGCGGTGCCAGGGCCGCCGCCGTTGCCAAACACCGATCTTCGACCCGCGAATGCCACCACCGCATCCAAACCGCCTCCCATCCCCAAGGCGCGGGCAGCCCAGCCTCCCAGAGAATCCCGGCCGCCCCCCTCGATCACACCGAAGCGTTCGAAACCCCCTTTGCCCGTCCGATCTCCGGAATCACGACGTATACGCACGGGCCATGGACCGGCTCCGTCGGTGCGCTTCAGCAGCGCGCCACCACCGATGAATCTGGAAACCATCGAGCTCGATGACCCAATCGTCAGCTCCATGCCCCCCGCGCCCGACGGCATCAGCCTGCCACTGGAGGACGTCCCGACACTCGAGCCCGAAATCCATCAGGCGACACCATCACGAATCACCGAACCCAGCCCCGGCGCCAAAGTTATCGAAGCCGGCGCCGATATCATCGCTCCCGGCCCCAGCGCTGAAGTCATCGAACCCGCGCCCGCGCCTTCGGTGCCGGCCAGCTTCGAGAGCGAGGATGAGCCAGCGTACTCCGAACCACCGATGATGGCGAAGCCCACCGCCTCCGAGGCCGCATCTGATGCCGCTCCGTCACCGTCGCCCATGACCCGGCGTTCGTCCACGCCGCCCCCGCTCGCGCTCGAGCTCGACGATGATCATGGTGTCGTCGCCCT
This sequence comes from Polyangiaceae bacterium, assembly GCA_013214025.1. Taxonomy (GTDB): domain Bacteria; phylum Myxococcota_A; class Polyangia; order Polyangiales; family Polyangiaceae; genus JABSRN01. Next base: position 127,372 of record JABSRN010000170.1, on the reverse strand, counting down.
CGGCGCAGATATTTCTGGGAAATCCCTCGGCGCGATCCCCTTTCCAGCCCTGGGTGGAAGCCCCGACACCGGGCCCCAATCCAGCAGCGGTCCCGAGATGGACCTGATGGGAGATACGGGGCCCCAATCCGACCGCGGCCCCAAGATGGCTCCGATGGGAGATATGGGTTTTCACGCCGAGCCGGAAGCCGTTCCCAGTCGCATTCCCAGTGACATCCCGAGCGCCCTGCCCAGCGCCATTCCGTCCGGTCCCCACAGCCAGCCGCCCGCCCTGCCCAGCGACGCGCCGGCAGCATCCGGCTTAATTAATGACACCTTTCCACCCATCGGCATCAACTCCGACGACGCCGATGCAGAATCGTTGGCCAGCGCCCTGGACGAAGCGCTGAGCGATATGGGGCCACCGACACCGGATCCCGGAGAGAGCCAGGCCTTCTCCGGCGACGCGGAACTTCCGCCCTCGCTGGCCCCTCCCCAGCGACCCCCCAGCAGTGCCCCTGGCCCAGTCGCGGCCAGCCTGGGCGACCTCGCTATCTCGGCCTCGGCCCCGCCAACGACAGCGCAGAGCGACAGCCTCAGCTTCGTCGCCACATCACGGGCCGGGGACCTCAGCCTCCCAGTGACGGACTCCCCCCCCAGCGCCCAGCCCGTCCAGAACCGCGAAGCCACCCATAGTGCCGCGCCCGCGACGCAACCCTCGCCGTCCGCCGACTGCGCGCAAATCGGCAGCGTTACCGCGTTGGCAACCACCCTCGTCTCATTGAGTGAATCCCAACTTGGAGAGCTGCAAGGGCACGCCGCCCAAACCGCCAGACTCGTTCGCCTCATTTGCCGCGGGCTCAACCTCTCGCCTGAGCAAATCAGTGCGGGAGAACTCGCCGCGCTCCTGCACGATGTCGGAAAACACGGGCAATTTCACCTGACGCCGTTCAATGTCGCTCAATTCGACAGTCATCGCGACGTGGCGATGGCCCAACACGCTGTTCCGACTCGCGTTCTCGCTACCGTGGGCTTGCCGCCGGCCACTGTCGACGCAGTGATACACATGTACGAACGTATCGACGGCTCGGGATTCCCCGATCGGCTGAGCGGAAATCACATCCCCCTACTCAGCCGCATTCTCGCTGTCTGCGATAGCTATTCTGAACTCACCACCAACCCGCACAATTCCTACCGGGAACGGCTCAGCCCCGCGATGGCTTGCGAGGCTATCCGAGCGACCGTGGGGATCTTCGACGCGACCGTTACCGCGCTGTTCACCCGTCTGCTGGTGCACGAAACCCTCGCCCAGCGCTTGCGAGGGGATCATGGCTCGGTGTTGCTGGTGGATTCCAACGCGGACGAAGCGAGCCTGTTGGCGATCGCGCTCCAAGAAAAGAACTTCCACGTGCGCACCGCCGGTGGATGTGAATCCGCTCTCGCCGCGCTCGCCGGTAACTCAGACATCGACATCGTTGTCAGCGAGAAAACTTTCGCCGACGGCGATGCGTTGACACTGCACGAGCGTATGTCGGAGCTGCCCGACGCCGACGGGGTCCCCTTCGTGATCTTGTCCACCGACACGGATCCCGCCGGGGTATCCGCCGCGCTGCAACAGGGCATCGCCGACTATCTTTTCAAATCGAGCGGCTTCGCAGTCACCGCGGTGAAGCTGAAGAATGTCTTCGGTCAGAGCCCCCGAGCGCATCGTCTTCGGGACGTCAGCGGTTCTTTGGCAGACATGGCCCTGCCCGATATTGTTCACCACCTGCAACAGGGGCGAGCCAGTGGGACGCTGCGAATCGACGTTGACGATGTGGCCGGAGAGATTGGCTGGACGCGCGGTGAGATCTGGAGCGCCCGCTGGGGCGGAAAGACCGGAGAAGAGGCATTTTATGACATGCTGTCCAACACCGAGGGGCAGTTCTCCATTGACCCAGCCCGCATACCGGGTGACCGAAGCGTCAACGTCAGCGCGAAAAAAATGCTCCGAGAAGGCATGCGTCGACTGGCCAACCGTACCCCATGACAGATTCCGCTCGAGCCTCACAGTTCCGAAACGCCCTCTTGGACCAGGCCCAGGCATTCGTGGGCAATCGGTCAACCGAGGAGTTAGCGAAGTTTCGCCAGCTCGTCGGCAGCAGCATCGACGAACTCAGCGTTTCCGAGGTCCTCCGGCTGGGAGCCATTGTGACAAATCCCGAGGCGGACTGGGGCTTTCATCCCTCTGAAGCTGTCGCCCGGCTGGTCAACCACGCCATGGGCGAGTTGCTGGTGAAACCTGAAAGTGCCGTCACCGGTGTTGAAAAGCTGAAGGCTGTCGCCGGACGCCCCTTGTTATTCCTGCCCAACCACCTCTCCTATTCCGACGCCAACTTGTTCGAGTTGCTCGTTAACCGTGGTGGACACGGCGAGCTCACCAAGCAGCTCACGGTGTTCGCCGGGCCCAAGGTCTACGCGAAGCCCTTCCGACGCTTTTCGAGCATGGCCTTCAGTACGATCAAGACCCCCCAGAGTTCCAGTCGGGCAAGCGGCGAGGCCGTGATGACCGCCCGGGAAGTCGCACGCATCGCTCACGCGACGGTCGATACCGCCAACGAGCGACTGGCCGCCGGCGACAACCTGCTGATTTTCGTCGAAGGGACCCGCAGCCGCGACGCGCGCATGCAAGAGACCTTGGCTGCTGTGTCCCGCTATCTGGAGTTCCCAGATCTGGCCGTCATCCCGGTGGGCATCAGCGGCACGGAATCCTTGTTCGCCGTCGGAGACGACGCCCTCACGCGCGCCAAGATATCGATCAGCCTGGGCAAACCCCTGGAGCCCACTGTGCTTAAGGAACGCTGCGCGAAAAAGCGCCGGCTAATCACTGACGTGCTGGGGTTCTGCATCGCCCGAGAATTGCCCAAGAGCTACCGAGGCCACTACGAGGGCAGCAACCCCAAGCTCGACACCGCCCGGCAAATCGCGGAAACCCTGTAGCCCCGGCGGGGTCCTGGGCGCGTGACTCCGGCGTCACGTGCCGTTATTAGCGGGGTCTGCCATGACCGCCGCCACGTCCGCCGCCACGTCCGCCGCTGCGTCCTCCACACGGCACCGGCACATCGACGCCTTTCGAGGACTGCTCATGGCACATATGGCGCTGGACCACGCGTCAATGTTCTACAACGCCGAGCGATGGGGAGGTGCGGAGCTCGCCACCCACGCGCCGGGCGCCCCCGCCGACATGGCGCAGTTTCTGACCCGCTTCAGTGGCGTCGCCGTCGCCCCTGGATTTTGCTTCATGGCGGGGTTCATGGCCGCCACTACCAGTGCCGCGCGCGAGCGGCGAGGAGTGCCTTCCGGGGAGATCAGCCAACGTTTGATCATCCGCGGACTGGTGTTGATCGCCGCGGACGCCCTGATCGCCGGGTTGCCCCGGCTCTTCATGGGGTTCTATTCGTTCATGGTGCTCAGTTGCCTCGGGGTGAGCCTGATCGCCATCGCCTTGCTGCGACACGTGAAAACTCCGATCCTGCTCGCCCTAGCCGTCGCCATCATAGTGTTTCACCCACTGATGGAATTCCCATCCGCCATCGACTGGATTCTACACACGCCCTCCCGAGAGGGCTTTCTGCGGTCGCTGTATCCCGTATTTCCGTGGTTCGGCGTAATGCTCTTCGGCTTTGTCGTGGGTCGCGACTCGGTCACGCGGAAGCGCTTGAGTCGCTTCTGGGTAGGCGCCGCGGTGAGCTGCCTGCTGGGGTTCTTCGCGGTACGCTTGCCGGGTGGTTTTGGTAACGCCTACACCCACGACGGGATCGGCGCGCTGAACTTTTGGTTCTTCTCGAAGTACCCGCCAGATCTCGCGTGGCTGAGCTGGAGCTTCTGGCAAATCTTTTTAGCCCTGGCCGTTCTGCGGCAGCTCACCACCGAACGATGCCCGCCCATTCTCGAGGTGCTGTCTGTGTTCGGTCGAGTCTCGTTCTTCTTTTACCTCACGCACTTTTACGTGCTCGCCCTCGCCATGCCATTGGTGCACGGCGGGCACAGTCTGGGCTTCGTCTACGCCGTGTGGCTTCTGCTCTTGGCGCTCATGTACAAACCCTGCCAGTGGTACCTGTCCAAGAAGACAACCCGCGGGAACCTGATCACGCGATATATCTAAGTCGCGATATCGCGCGCGGGAGTGCACGCGCAGGGGTCACCGGCGCAGCGCTGCGTATGCGACGCGCCCGTCCTCGCGCGAGCCGCAAACAATTCGCCCTGACCCGGGGGCGCTCAGTCGCCCGACTTGGTGTCGTCGGACGTTTCGCTCGGTACGAAGTCCGGGGGCGGAGAGGCGCCTTCGCCCCAGAAGAATTTTTCCAGTTCGTCCATCCACATTTTCTGACCGGATTCGCTGGTCAGATCCAAGCGGTACTCGTTAATCATCATCTTGGAGTGCTCCAGCCAGGTCGCCCATGCTTCCTTGGAGACTTCGGCGTAAACCTTAGCTCCTAGATCGCCCTTGAACGGCTGCTTCGGCAGCTGCTCTTTATCGGCACCCAATTTGACACAGTGAATGAGCTCAGACATTGCCCGTGCTTCTTGTGCCAAACCCGCGGAGTGTCAACCGCAACAGCGATCGCAGCGCCGGGGCTAGCGTGGTGGCGTACCCGCTTCTCGGGGCAACTCGACGGTAATCGTCCACTTTTTCATGCCACGCCAGAAAGCACCGGCCACGGCCCGATGACCGGCTCCGTGGGTCTGCAGTACTAGAGCGATCACCTGCCCCTCGCTTTGCACCCTTTGGCCGGCGACTTCGGTGAGCACGTCGCCGTCGCGAGCGCCAATGCCCATCCCCCCAACGCCACTCACCTGCAGCCCCTGGGGACGAAAATGAGTAGCCGGAACCGCCTGGGAAGACGGCAGCACGCCCCGTTTCATGAGCTCCAGGACTCGCCACGAGCCGACCCACAGCGCCCGGGGGCGACGGCGGGAGCTGGCTTTGCCGGCAACTTCCGTCGAATCGACCAACGCCTGATCGAGTGGGACCGGGGAGAGCGGGCCCGGCAAGTCAACGTCTACCGCCTGGCTCCAATCCCAGCCAGCCGCCAGCTGAGCGAACCCAGCGGCACCCCCAGATGCCAAGCGAGCGCTTAGCGGCACCGCCACAAACGCCATCGCTAGAAAGGGAGCAATCAGGATGACCAACCAGGGACGGCGCACGCCCACAGCCTAGCATAGGGCTTCCGCGCGCCCAGCCAGCACCCGGGGAGGCAAGCGGATGCGACGTAGGGTTGCGCCGCGCCTATTTCGCCTTCCGATTGCTCAGATTGGCGAAGAAATCCGACCCCGTCGAAAACACCATATGGGTCGTGGTATCGATAGATTTTTCGTAGGCCTCAAGGCTCCGAAGGAAACCGTAAAAGTCCGGATCACGCTCAAAGGCCTTGGCGTAGACCCGGGTGCTTTCCTTGTCCCCGTCACCCTTGATGGTTTCCGCCTTTTGGTAAGCCTCCGCCAACAGAATGGTGACCTCTTTATCGGTCTTTGCCCGAATCACGGCGGCCTCTTCCGCGCCTTCGGATTGGTAGCGTTTGGCCATACGATCTCGCTCGGCCCGCATGCGTTGAAACACGCTGTCTTCGGCCGCGTCGGGAAGATCTGCACGCTTGATGCGCACGTCGACCACGTGGATGCCGTACTCAACCGCCTTCTTGCGAACCCGCTGCCCGACTTCCCGCATCAGGGGACCACGAGCTCCGCCGATGATCTTGCCGAAGGTGTGGCTCGCGATCTCACGCCGCATCTCGCCTCGAACGATATCGTCCAAACGTTCCCGAGCTCGTACCTCGTCGTGAACGGTCTTGTAGAACAGCAAGGGCTCCACAATACGCCAACGAGTGATGGGATCGGCGACCAGACGCTTTTTGTCCAAAGCCAAATAGTCGGACTTCAATGTGTCGCTGGTGTTGATACGACTGTCCATCATGTAGACGTCGTTGAGGAAGGGCTTCTTGAAGTACATGCCCGCATCGTGAGCGGTCCACCGATACTCGCCGAAACGAGTCACGATAGCCGTCTCGGTCTCTTCCACAATGAAGAAGGACGAGTAACCTATGAAGCCGGCGAGCAGGATGAACCAAGGGGTCAAACGAGTCATTCGCGCTGCCCTCCCGCCACTGCAGCCTTGCTGCCGGCGTATTGATGTACCGGTACATGACCGGATCCCAGCTGGAGAACCGGCATCGAACCGCGAGTGAGTTCTTTGTCGACGATGGACTTGCTCTTGAGGCGGCCCACAACTTTCTCCATCGTTTCGATGTAGAGGCGTTTTTTGGTGACGCCTGGAGCCGCCCGATAACCCTCGTGGGTCTTAACAAATCGTTCCGCGTCACCCTTGGCGCGTAGCACCCGCTCCTGGGCGTAGGCTTCGGCGGCCTGCACTTGTTTGCTCGATTTGCCTCGCGCTCGGGGCACCTGATCTTCTCGATAGCCCATGGCCTGGTTGACGAGCTTCTCTTTTTCTTCCCGAGCCCGGGTCACTGCGACGAATGCGTCTTTGACCTCATCAGGGGCGTCCACTCGGTCCAACTTGACGTCGGTGATCTCAAGTCCGCTCTCGTAGTCGTTCATATATTTCTGGAGCATTTTTTTCACATCGGACTGCACGTCGGCACGGCCCGTCGTCATCATAGCGTCGATCTTGGTGCGGCCGGCGATAGTGCGCAGCGCTACCTCAGCCGTCGCGTGGAGGATTTGCTCCGGCTCGCGGATGCGAAAAAGGTAGCTGCTGGGGTTCTTGACCCGGTACTGCACGACCATGCGAACCTCGACAATGTTCTCATCGCCCGTGAGCATCAGCGCTTCATCCGGTCGCGCTTCATCTCCTCGAAAGCCCACCTCAACACGCCGAACCGCCTCGACGTTCACCACGTCGTAGGCCTCCACAAAGGGCAACGCGAAGGCCAGACCTGGCTCCACGAGGCGGTGTTCCGCGCCGAAGCGACGGACCACTCCCTTTTCGCCGGGGCCGACCTTGAAGAATCCCATCACGGCGGTGGCGACTGCCACACCCAAGACAAGAATGGGACCGAGTTTTTTTAAGTTAGCGGTCATTGCAGCAGACACCTCCGACAGCACGTCGGAGATATCGGGGCCTTGACCATCATCATCAAATTGTGAACGCAAGTTGAACTCCTCTGGAGGCGTACCTTACACGGGCGCAGCTTTTACAGTGGGGAATGGGCCGGAAAACTTCGGCCCCCCACGAACGGCGCGCTCCCCACATAGAGACCGATCCGGCCGGGCGCCAGCCAAGAATGAAATCAGTGACACGCGGCCGATTCCAGGAACAGTAGAATCAGCCGGGGCTATCCAGTGGGCTGGCGGATTCCGACTCAGCTGCGGACGCGCCAGTTGCCCTGGTAGGACTTGCCAACCTTATCGCAGGTCGGATCCGTCACGATCAATTCCGGCCGAGAATCCGCGCAGTAGAGGATGGTGTTCTGTCGGAAGGTACGACCAAAGTGGATGGCCTCCTCTCGATCGATGCCATGGGCGATCCACGCCGGCTCGCGCCACACCCCCTCGGGTTCGTCCTCGAATCCCACACAATGTTCCACCCGGTAACAACCGAGAACGAGCAGATCGCGCATCACCTGATGTCGGCCCTCGTTGACTCGCCGAGGCAACAGCATGGATCGCGGATTGTAAGCCGTTAGGATCGCGAATCGCGTTCGGAGCAAATCCGGCAATCCGCCCTCATCCTTCACGATCTCGCCATCGATGGACAAGCGTAAGGCACCAGAATCCGTCAGGACTTCGTAGACGGTGGCGAAATAGGAGCGGAGAAGATTCTGGTCCAAAGAATTACCTAATTCAGATTAGCCCGGCTCGGCATAGCCAAACCAGCCCGGAATGGGGGCTCCGCCGCTCTAGCACGAGTCCGACTCGAACCGGTAGCCGACCCCGCGGACGGTGAGCAGATGTACGGGTTCCGATGGATCCGGCTCCAGCTTGTTACGCAACTGCAACATGAAGTTGTCGATGGTTCTTAGGGTTCCGTGGTGACCCGGACCCCAGACCCGCTCCAGGATCTCGTCCCGGGACAAGACTCGGCCGCTAGCATCTACCAGGCATTTGAGCACATCGAATTCGGTCGCCGTGAGCGGGACGGGATCCGTACCCCGCATCACCTGTCGTGTGCTCACCAAGATGCTCAAGTCTCCGCTGCGCACCACCTCTGCTGCGCGAGGTCGAGCGATGGCATCCCGTCGCAGCACGGCTTTTACCCGGGCCAGCAATTCGGCGAGACCGAAAGGTTTGGTGACGTAGTCCTCGGCGCCTAGCTCGAGGCCCATCACTTTGTCCATCTCGCTGCTACGAGCGCTGAGCATAATGACCGGCACCGTGTGCTGCTCCGCCCGAAGCTGTTTGATCATTTCAAACCCGTTGAGCTTCGGGAGCATCAAATCCAACACGATCAGATCGAGCTGGCCCTCCCGGGCCCGGTCCAACCCCGCGAGACCATCTTCGGCGATCTCCACAGCGTAGCCCTCTGCCTCCAAGTTCATCTTGAGCCCCATGCTGATGCTGGGATCGTCCTCGACCACGAGTATGCGCCTCCCGACGCCCGCCGAATCAACCATGCGCAGCCTCACTTATTTTTTCTGCAACGCTCGAACGCGCGAGGTCGCTGGCAACGGGGATCAATATTCTGAACGTCGTCCCGGCACCCAACTCGCTTTGCACGTCGACTCGTCCGCGATGCGCGCCGACCACGTGATTCACGATGGCCAAGCCGAGTCCCGAGCCCTCTTTGTCGCGCGACAGCCGATCGTCAACTCGGTAGAACTTTTGAAAGATCCGCTTGTGCTCTCGTTCGTCGATGCCTGGGCCGTTGTCTGTCACGCTGATACAGATGTATTTGTCCAGCGTGCACACCTTGACCTGGATCTCCGGCGGCTCCCCGCCATACTTGTGAGCGTTCGTCAGTAGATTGACGACAGCGTCACTCAGGGCGCCTCGATCGCCGATGATTGGCGGTAACCCCTCAGGCATTTCTACGTCGATCTGCGCCTTTCGTCTCTCCCTCATGGGCTCGCACGCGTCCACTGCGGCCTGCACAATCGCATAGATATCCGTCTCACTCATGCGGTACTGGCGGTTACCGCTCTCCATGCGCCCCCACTCCAGCAAGCGATCGATCAACTCTTGAAGCCGGGCACTCTCGAGAGCCAACCCCGCGATGCATTTATCTTCGGCGGCAGTATCGCCACGACGCAGAGCCAGGGTCTCCGAGAAGAGCCGAATACTGGTGAGAGGCGTCCTCAACTCGTGGCTCATCTTGGAAACAAAATCGCTCTGGAGCTGGGACAAGTTGGCCTCTCGACGGACGAACACCCACACCAGAATGACACCGGTGGCCGCCGCGCCGCTCAGCGCCAGGATCAAAATCCCCATGATGAGGTTCGCCGAACTGGACCCCACGAAGAGCAACACCACGCCGCTCGCCAATAACAAGAAGGTCGGCACCACGATCAAGCTGACCAGGAGCACCACAATGCGCCGATAGCCGAAGGCCTGGATGTTGCGGGAAGCTTTCATGTGGTTCGGAGGGGACGAGGCCTGGAGGGGAGCCGAGGCGCTGCTACAGTTTAAGCTATTACAAGCCCAGGTCCCAAACCAAGGTGCGCAAGAGCTCAGCGACGCTCCAAGCATAGGCGGGACAGCCGCCGAGAGCGTGGGGGGCGTCGCCGCTGGCAACCTGAGCGAGATGTCCCAACACCGGGCCCCCCTCGATCGCCTCTTCAATGCAGTTTTTCACGTCCATTTGCACGTCAAAATCGTCGGGAGCCGCGTTCAGTACCGCCCTCGAATAGAAGCCGAGCAGCGCGCTCCAAGCCAGACCCTGGTGATAGGCCGACCGCCGCTGATCGCCCACGCCTTCGTAGTAACCGACATATTCGGAGGCGCTCGGACTCAAGGTTCTGAGGCCCTTGGGTGTCCACAGGTGTTCCCGCGCACAGCCCAGGACCGCGAGCGCCTGTCGCCGCTGAAACAACTCGGGATCGATCGCGAGAGCCATCACCGCATTGGGTCGGATGCTCGCATCACCGAACTCCGCATCATCCGACGGGTCTTCGGGCAATACGTCGTAGGGGTACTTGGTCTCTTCGCACCAAAACCGTTGATAAAACGCTTCACGCGCAGTTTCCGTGGCACCGACCGCCAGCTGCTGGGTCTCGTGGTCGCCAAAGGCATGAGCCAGGGCCGCCAGAGTCTCCCCACCGCGAGTCCACAGCGCTTGGATCTCGACCGCGAGGCCGCGCCGAGGCGTCAGCAGCCCGGATTTGTCCCGAGACTCCATCCACGTCAGCGGATTTTCGGCGTGGCCATTCGCCAGCAAGCCGTCCGGTGTGATCCAGAGCAGATCCGATTCACTGCGGAGAATGCGCAAGAACAAGCCGCGTAGCCGAGGAAACAGCTCGTCTTTCACGAAGGGGTCGTCCGGCTTCGCTAACTCGATATAGGCACGCGCGGTTTCGAACAGCCACAAGCTACCGTCACCAGCGGGCATCAAACTGCCCCGTCCAGACTCGCGCACTCTTCGGGGTAGCCACTCGTCGATCTCCCCTGCCATCAGAGTCCGAATGACCGCCCGAGCCCGTTCGAGTTGTCCCCGCACCAAGAACAATCCCGGTATCGCCAACAGAGCTTCTCGAGTGCGAAATTCGAACCACGGGTACCCCGCGATGATTCCCGGTCGATCCGTCGAATCCACGCAATACGACTCGGCCGCGATGAACAGCGAGCGCACGGACATGGAATGTTCTTCCCCGGGATCCAGCGCCAACAGCTCGTCTCGGGATTGCTCGTAGAGATCCTCAGCCGATTCGCTCGGCATCTCACCAAGCGCCACAACGAGGTACTGAGGCTCTCCCGGGTTCAATCGGAACTCAAACACCCCCGGCGTCCACAGATCCTCCTCGTGAGGTGCCCCGCGCAGACGGTCCTCCTCCAACTCAAAACAACGCCACCAATCCGGGGAGCCCATGAAGAGCCCCTTGTGTCCAAAGTGCACCGACGGAAGCTTGGGATCTGGTTTGATTTCTACGGCGTCCGGACGCAACACGACGGTCTGCGCCACAGCCCCGTGAACCCGAGTCAGTTCGTGAAGCTTTCGCATACTGAGCAACGGACGAATCGTCATCTGTGCCTCGCTCTTGCCGTGCCAAACATGTCGAAGCACCAGCACGTTCTGACGACGGGCTAAACAAAGGGAGCGCTCAAATCTCTCTTTGCCCAAGCGGTGGGTCCATCGGGGCAGGGGATCCTGAGCGAACTGCTCGAGATTTCGATAGCCCGGGGACGGAGCCACATCCGGAAAGCGATGGGTGGCCAAGCGGTAGGTGCGGGTACCGATGGTGACCTGCGTCTCGGCGTGACTCAGTACCACCAAGCGATCGAGGGGCGGAGCCAGGGAGGCCACCAGCAGGCCATGCTGACGCCGCGTATGCATCTGCGCCACGGTGCTCATGCTGTAGGCACCGGTGCCGTTGGTGTGCAGCCACTCTCGTTCAGCGGGTGCCAGCTCACCGCGGGTCACCAACTCAGGCCACGGACTGTCCCTCATGATGGGCCCCGCTCGGGCGTCGATGCTGGAGTCGCGCCAAAGATCCCGCGGTCCGCCGCCTGACGCATGGCGTCCCGATCCGGTTCCTGACCGAGCCAAATTTTGAAGGCATGGGCCGCCTGCCCCACCAACATCCCCAGGCCGTGGGATCGAGGCAAGCCGCGCTCTTGTGCGGCTGTGAGCAGCGGCGTTTGAGGCGGGTTGTAGACCAAATCGTAAATAAATGTGTCGCGGCCGAGGCTCTCCCACGGGATCTGTTTGACCAACGGCGCGCCGTCGCTTGCGCCCTTCATGCCGGCGGAGGTGGCTTGCACGATCAGTCCCAAGGAAGGGGCCAGCTCAGGGATCCCACCTGGCGTGGCGGCGTCTGACCAGCCCACAGGAATCGCACCGAGCTGTCGGAAGCGTTCCATCTTCGGCCAGTGCGCGGGATCTCCAACGAAGCTTCGAGCGCTCAGGTACACATCGCTCGCTCCTGCCTGACGACACGCGACGACGGCCGCCAGCGCCGCCCCGCCATTGCCGAGAACCCAGGCTGCCCGCGGATTCTTTGTGCCAGAGCGCAACTCGTCCGCTAGCCCCGAAATATCTGTGTTGTGAGCAACCACCTGGTCGCCCACCCGAGTCAGCACATTGGCGGCTCCGGTATTACTTGCACCCTCAGTCGCTTCGTCCGCCAGGGAGAGGGCGAGGATCTTATGCGGCACGGTCACGTTGGCCCCGGCGATTTCCCCGCTACGAATCCGGGCCACTTGTTTCCGTACGCTCTCTTCGTCGGGGCAGTCCACAGCCTCATAGTTGTGGCTCATGCCCAGCGCATCGTAGGCCGCGTGGTGAATGGCCGGCGAAACCGAGTGGCCCACAGGGTGACCGATCAGTATGAAGCGCAAACTCACCCCGCCCCCTCGCCCGTGACCTTGGCCGGCCGTACTTCAGAGACGGTCGCGCTCAGGCTGCCCGATCGGACCCGAAGCTCAAACTTGGCCCCGACGGACAGATCGGCGGCGTCCCGAACGGCTTGTCCCTGGGAGTCGGTCGCTATCGCGTAGCCGCGACCCAGTACCGCCAACGGACTCGTGGCTTCCAATTTGGCAACATGTTGAGTGAATTGATTCCGCGCGGCTTGCAGAGAAAATCGCGCGCTGGCAATCATGCGAGCTTCGAGTGGCGATAAAGTCGCGCGCGATTCGGCGATCACCCGCGCGGGGTGCCGAGCCAGCAGTCGTCCATGGCGGGAGGCGACGGTGTCGCGCCCTTGACGGATCTGCTCAGAGATCTGGCGCTCCAGCTGCCAATTGTATTCATCCAGGCGTTGCTGGCGCTCAGCTATCAGAAAACGAGGGTCCGAGAGGCGGCCCCGCAGCCTTGCTATGGTGCCGGAGTCTTCAGCGAGCCTGGCTGTCAGCGCTCGGCTCGCGCGCTGCAAGCAATGAGCGAGCTCCCGGGCTTGGGCCGCTTGATCCGGAACGGCGATTTCGGCCGCCTGTGAGGGAGTCGCGGCTCGTCGATCGGCAACCAAGTCCGTGAGGGTAGTGTCGATTTCGTGCCCAACGGCGCTGACGACCGGAATGCCGCAGGCCGCCACCCGGCGCACAACCCGCTCGTCGTTGAACGCCATCAGGTCTTCTCCGGAGCCGCCACCTCGCCCCACGATGATGGTGTCGAGCTTCGAATATTTCTCGAGCAGATCGAGAGCCGCGACGATGCTGTTGGGCGCCGCTTCCCCTTGAACCAGTGCGGGGCTGAGCACCAGCTTCACACCACCGCGCCGAAACGCGACCGTGCGAATGTCTTCGAAGGCCGCTCCGTGGCCGCTCGTCACCACCCCGATGATCTGCGGGCGCGCGCTCAGCGGCCGCTTTCGCTCCACGTCGAAGAGCCCTTCGGCCGCCAGCTTTTGCTTCAATTTTTCGAGCGCCTCAAGCAACGCCCCCCGACCTGCCGGGCGCGCACGCTCCGCGACAAATTGCAGCCGGCCCCGGGGCACCCAGAACGAGCCCCGCCCGAAAAGCTGCACGCGGGCGCCTTCCTCCAGTAAGCGGCGAACCCGTTGCGCCTGGAAGCGGTACATCACGCAGTCGATGGAGGCGTCCTCCCGCTCATCGCGCAGGGTGAAATAGCAATGACCGGAAGCAGCTCGCTTCAGGCTCGCGATCTCCCCCTCTACCCAGCTGTTGCTGGTGGCAGCTTCTACGGCGCCCTTGAGCCGGCGCCCGAGCTCCGCCACGCTGATGATATCGTCATCCCGACTCGCCACCCCGGAGGCTTATCCCACTCGAGCCAGAATTACCAAGGCGACACCCCATGCCGCACTGCGACTTAGGGAAATTTCGGGATATTCAGCCTCATTCACCGATTTGAGGAAAATGTTTTCGCTCTGGAAACCCAGCCCGCGGCCCGCCGCTATTTCCACAGAAAGTGAGAGCTGAACCGCAGGACACCCCCGGGCATCAAAGCCCCGACGGACCGGACCTTCCGCAACGTCCTTCGTAGAGGAAATGCATGGCCGCCACTCCCCCAGTTTCTTTGCGCCGAGAGCTCCAGCGCGCCACACTAACAAACATCGCTCTTGAGCTATTCTGGCCCTCGAGACACTCTGAGCCACGCCACATCTGGGAATCACTACACCCAAGTCCGGTCCCACGCGACCCATTCCAGCGGCACTGCCTCACTTGAGTTGGGAGCGAGTGATATCCATGCTTCTCCGTGCCTTAGTATCCAGCGCCGCCATCCTGCTCGTCTTGTGGAGCATCCTCTACGATCGACCCAGTATCCCGCTCGACGTGGAACTGGCCGCTCGCCACGGCGCCGTTTTTCGGCCCTCAGCCGCGGACCGTCAGAGCGTTCACGAGACCGATCGGCGAAATTGCGAAGACCGTCTACGACAGGTGATGACCATCCCGGCACTACCGGGCGCCGTAAAATTTGAAGCGAATCGCCGAGAGATGCTCGCTCGCACGAAGGCAGAGCCCGGCTTGTTCATCACCACCCCCACTTGGGTGGACGACGACGGCGAGGAGATCTCGGTCGCGGTGAAAAGCTTCCGCAAGCTCTTCGCCCGGAGCCGCCACCCCTGGGGCGCCCTCGCACGGCTGCTAAAACACTTCGTCAATTACCCGGAAGACGGACGAAAAACCCTACTGAAAGACGGTTATCTTTTCGCCGACGACCCGAACGCCGCATTCGCATTGGTGAGCCAAGTCGAGCTGAAGCATCTGTTCCGCGAAGACAAGATCTGGGTTCAGCGGGGCCCCCACACCTATCACGCCGAACGCCGACCCGGCAAACGCTACTATTACACGGACGGCCCACTGCGCGGCGAGGAGCTGCTCGTACTCCACCTCGATCGCTTCGGGACCGGCGAACCGGAGGATCCGCCGCTGCATCGCGACATTCGAGGGCTGCAGTATCAGCTCGGGTTCTCCAAAATGAACGTGCGCCACATCACCGCTGACTACATCGTGGCGAACCTTCGCTACGGCAACTTGTGGGCCCCCAGCGTGATTCGTTCGGACAGTGCCACTCTCGAGTTGGAGTGCGAGGTCATCAGCCACAGCATGAAATCGATGGTCGACGCATTCCGGGCATCCGAGGCCCGACGACGCCGCGCCGTTCAGGGCCTGCGTAACGCCATGCTAGAGCAGATCGACGAACACCTGCCCTTCGACGAACCGAAGCGCGAATACGGGCATCAGTGGGACGGCAAGCTCCGAACCCGTTGGTTCAACGCCTACATGAGAGGTCGACGTTCTTACGACTTTCAGGGGGAGCGATACCGAGTGTTCGATAGAGAGGGCCGCGCCCAGACCCCACAAGTCTGTATCGACTTTCTCGTCGACACCATCGAACGCGCTGCCGGGAGCTGGTGGAACGTCAAGGGGGAGAAACCCGGGCGGACCGAGGGGCGCTTCAACTTCAACCAGTTCGATCGCGCAAAAATACGTCGGGTGCAGGGTTTTCTCGACATTGCTCGTAACCATCCCGAATGGTTCGAGGTGTACGACGTGCCGAAAGACGAACGGATCCCCCTCGGGGAACGCGACGAGCTACTCGAATATCTGACGGACAACAGCGACCGCTACCGACCCGGCGATATCGTGATGATTCAGGGATACACTCCTTGGGATCGCCACACCCGGCACTACCATTCGTTTTACATCTACGAGAACGACCCCATCACCGGCATGCCCGTGCTGATCGTCGGCAACGCCGGACGCCCCACCATCCGCTCCTGGGAAGTCGAAGCGCGACGCACCCCCAAACGAGAGATCGTGCATCGGATTCGTCCGCGGATCGAATGGCTGGAACGTGCCATCGATATCAGCAAGACGCCGGCAGAGCCCCTCCCCGTCGCCGCCGCATACTGACAGCAGCGGAATTGCATGGCCCCACCGGGCCCGCTCAGCTAGACCCGCTTAGCCAGAAGAGTCCGGCGGCTCCGGCATGGGCTCCTCGAAGACCCCGGGGCGTTTCTCCAAGTTGGCAGAGACCGCCTCCCACTGGTTCTTTGAGCCGAGGATCCGGCGCTGAATTCGCTCTTCGATTAGCAACCGAGAAGCATCGCTCGCCTCCCGCGCAGAAAATATTTCTTTGATGCCCCGCACCGCATCGGGACTGCGAGCAGCAATGTCTGCGGCTAACGATGCGGCCGCCTCGAGCGGTTCGTCAGCCAGCTTCGTGGCCAAGCCTAACTCAAAGGCCTCGATCCCACTCAGCACCCGTCCGCTGAGGGTGAGCTCCAAGGCACGGTCGCGACCGACGAGTTCGGGAAGGGTGAGCGAGGCACTCATATCCGGGATCAACCCCCAATGAATCTCCATCACGCACAGCTTCGCTGCGGGGTGCACCACCCGCATGTCGGCGCCGAGGGCGATTTGAAGCCCGCCGCCGAGAACAGATCCGTGCAGGGCAGCTACCACCGGAACCTTCAGCTCACGCCAGATCCTGGCGACGCGTTGGGCTAGATTCGCGGAGGACACATCCGGATTTCGCGTCAACAGCTTCTGTACCGCTCCGGGATCCGCCATCACGCCCATGACGTCCAGGCCCGCGCAAAAATCCGGACCTTCACCGTGCAGCACCACGGCCCTCACGCGATTGTCAGCCCCGAGTTGCTCGCCGGCAGCGACAATCTGCTCAAAAGCGGAGAGATCCAGAGCGTTGCGCTTGTCCGCGCGACTCAGGGTGACGGTCGCCACTCCCCCAGAGACATTCAGCCGAACTCGTTCCCCCATGCGTCAGCGCCGCCTGTCAGATCTTCTTGTATTCCTCAATGAACTCCCAATCGGCAATCAATTGTTTCTTCAACAACAGGGAGAGCAGAGCGGAAAAGAGTGATTCCCACCGCACTTCGTTGCCCAGAATTTCGCTCGCATCCGCTCCGTGGGAAACGGCTCGGAGCGCTGAGATCAGATCCCGGGCGGTGAGTTGTTCCTCGGAGTCAGCCGAGTCATCTTCAGGTTTGTCCGACGTCATTTTTGTTCGCTTTGGTAATTCGACGGTGGTGCCGTCGTTGAGAGTCATGGCGACAAGGGGAGCTCCGCCAATAGGTTTCGGGTATTCACTCGGAATAACGGGCACCGAGCGGTCATCCGGGGGCTCCGACTCGATCACCTCGATAGCGACGCTTGCTGGGGCGCCACTACTCTGCCGCCCGCCTCGCCCCTCGACTTTGGTGGGCGGCAGCTCTTCGCCAACCCCGTAGTACACACGAATGGCAGCCTTGATATCCGAGAGCGGAGCTATCATCGCGCGAACATGAAGACCCGAATACTTAGCGATGTCCAGCATCGCCTCCTCGTTGGTCGGATCGTCCATCGCTAGATACAGGGCATCCCCCAAGCCGCGGACGCGCCGTACGTAGATCGGTACCAAGCTATATTTCTCGACGAAATCCACCGGAACAAGGTTGAGCAACTGGCGCGTAAAATTGATGTGATGCAGCGATACCCAGGGCACGCTCAGCTGCTGACTGAGAATTTGCGTCACCTGGGTTTCACTCACCAATCCGCTCTCGATCAGTACGGCACCCAAGCGCCCCCCGTTCGCCTTTTGCTTTTGGAGCGCAGTTTCCAGATCCGCCTGCTTCAGCAAGCCAGATTCGATTAGGAGGTCCCCCAGACGGACGCGCAAAGCATTCATGTGGCGGATGGTAGACCGGGAGTTCTTTCGTGGCCCAGAGTCCGACAATTCACGATACTTGGCGAAGTCAGCGCTGCCCCCGGCCCCAGCCCTAGGGCAGAATTCGTGGGTGTTTCCAGCTGCTTTGCCGAGTCCGTTCGGTAGCCATCACCGCTCCCAGCTGGACACCACTTAAATGATTGATTTCACAGGCTTTGCCCGATTACCATCGGGCTCGTGTTTTGGTGGGAAGGCCGCGGCGGTCTCATCGAATCGTCCGGTCGTGGGGTTCCATAGGTGGCAATACAGCAGCATAGCGGGCTAAGCGCCGCTTCAGAGCGCAGCAACGCGGGGCGGTGCAGTGACCGCGACGACGCGTTGTGCAGACTGGCCCCACCGCAGACCTCCGCTGGGACACGACCTTGGACTGCTGATTGATGGAACAGCCCCCCTCCGCCCCTATGCGCCCGTGTCCCCAGTGCGCCACCGCGTGCGCCACGGACCATCAATATTGCCCAGGCTGTGGCTTCCCGGTAGGTGCCATCGGCACCGAAAACGATGACCCTCTGGTCGGCAGGACCTTGCCCGGTGGCTACCAGATTCTCGATCTGCTGAGTGTCGGCGGAATGGGCCGCGTCTACCGGTCCGAACAGCGAGCGCTGGCGCGCACCGTCGCCGTCAAAGTCATCCACCCGCACCTACTGGCGGACGAAAATTCCATAGTACGCTTTATGACCGAAGCCCGGGCTGCCAGCAAGCTGAACCACCCGAACTCAGTCAGTGTCATCGACTTCGGCAAGACCGAAGAGGGTTCGCCCTACTTGGTGATGGAGTACCTGCGCGGCAAGGACCTCGCGCGAGTGGCATACGAGCAAGGCCCCCTGCCCTTCAAGCGAATCGTCGATGTGCTGCTTCAGGTGCTCGCTGCCCTTATCGAAGCCCACGAGATCGATATCGTTCACCGGGATTTGAAGCCCGAAAACATCTTACTCGAACCCATGCGGCGCGGCGGAGACTTCGTCAAAGTCGTCGACTACGGTCTCGCCAAGCTCAAGACAGATTCGGAAGCCGCTAATGTGACGATGCCCGGTATCGTCTGCGGCACGCCTGACTACATGGCGCCCGAGCAAGGACGAGGCGACGACATTGACGGGCGTGCCGACTTGTACGCGGTGGGCGTGATTCTGTTTCAGCTGCTCACCGGACGGCTGCCCTTCGAAGCCGAAAGTCCCACGCAGGTAGTGATGATGCACCTGTCCGTCCCGGTACCCGACCCTCGTCAGGTAGCGCCGGAACGCGACATCCCCGACATTTTCGTGGAGATCGTGCATAAGGCGCTCGCCAAGGAGCGCGCGGATCGATACCAAGACGGTCAGGAGTTCGCCGACGCTCTCACTGCCGGACTCGAAGAGGCCCAGAGCGTGCCGCCAGCGCCGCTGATGTCGATGCTGCCCGGCAAGGTAGTGGAGTGCCCCGTCTGCACCGCGAGTGTACCGATGGCGCGTTTCTGCTTCGAGTGTGGCGCCCGCCTACCGGTCAAGAGCGAGCGTCCCGCGCCCGCAGAACCGGTCGAACTGCCCCTGCCCCTGCTGGGGCGGGAGGATGATCTCGATTGGCTCGAGGACCGTCGCAATCAAGCCAGCGGCCTCCTATGCGGCGGTCGAATCGTTGGCGAATCGGGTGCCGGCAAGACCCGCTTGGTAAACGAGTTTCTCGATCGCTCCGAGCGGGCCGGCGATATCGTCGTACGCACGGGCCCGGATCCCTATTGGGCCGAGGTCGCCTATTTCGCTCTTCGACGCGCCGTATCGGCCTTGCTCGGAGACTCCAGCATCCCCGACAAGAACCGTTGGACGAACGCCGACACCAGCGCCTCCCGTGGACTGGACGAATTATTTGCGGGACGGGTGAGCTCAAACGACCGACGCTCGCCGGCCGAGCGTCGCTCAGATCTCGGCGATGCGCTGCGCTGGGCGTTGAAGGACTGTCGCGATCGGAACAGCAAGAAGCGCATCATCATGGCGATCGATGACTTACATCGCGTCGACGGATCGAGCCGAACGGCCTTCGCTGATTGCCTGGGGGATCCCCCCGCCGTCGAAGCGCTGTTCATCGCATGCCACACGCCGGGTCTGGATCCCGGTTGGGGCGCCCAGCACGCCACCCGCGTCATCGGCGGCTTGGCAGCTCCCATCGTGACCCGAGTGCTCAAGACCAGTCGTCCGAGCGAGAGCTTGCAGGCCCTTAATGACGCGGGGACCCGGGGCGTGCCGGCGCTCTACTTAGAGCAAGTCATCCGCTTTCTCCAAGACGGCGGAACCCAACCCCCCACCCGCTTGGCCGACTTGATCGCCCAGCGCATCTCCACTCTCGATCCCGCCGAGCGAAAGGTACTGCAGGCCCTGGGCGTGCTTGGCGACGAAGCCGAAGTAGATTCCATCAAGCGGCTTGTCGGGAAATCCCTCGACGTCAGCATGACTCTCGTCAGCCTCGGCGCCGCCGGCATGATCGAAGAGAACGGAACCATCGTCAGCCTCTCCCACCCGCTCTTCCGCGAGATCATCCTGGTCGCGACACCCGCCGAAGTTCGCCGAGAGCTGCACGCAGGCGCCGTCAGAGTTTACGAGGAATGCGAGGCTCCCATCGAAGCCCTCGCCGTGCACGCCTACCACGCCCAGGACTCTTTCGAGGCTCTCATGTTGCTCGAACAGGTCGCCGACCGAGCCATGGCCCGTGGCGATTTACCCGCCGCAGTGTCATCCCTCCGCCGCGGACTGACCACAGCAAGGGAAGAGATTTATCGGGGTGAAATCGACGACCCCATGCGCGCCGTTTCCATCTTCGGACGCAAGCTCGGAGACGCCCTCACCCTCGCCGGCGATTTTTCGGATGCTAGCGGCGTTCTGCGTGAGGCCCTCGACATGACGGGCCCGGCGGGTGTCGAGCGCGCCCATCTGCTGGGCTCCCTCGCTCAGGTAGCCCACGCCCGCTTGGACTCAGAGGATGCCCTCAAGTACCTAGACGACGCCATCGAGGTCGCCAAGAAGTGTAAGTCGGGAGAGCTACTCGCCAACCTGACGACTAAACGTGTTGCCTGGACGCCCTAGGATCCAAGCCGCTGTGGGCCCTGCCACGCGAGAGCTTCTTCCCACCGAGCGCGGTCGGCTCTGTCCATGACCCCCCCCCGCACAGCCCCGAGCCACGGCCCCTTATTCGTTGCCCGCTGGGATCTTGACAAGACCTACCTCCGTACGGAATTCGATACGGTTCGCGATCTGATCCGAACAGCCCTAGAGAGCCCCGAAGAAAAGGTCGCGGTGCCGGGCGCCGGCCCCTTATTGCAGGCCCTAGGCGAGAGCGGCGCACACATTCACATTCTGAGCGGCAGTCCGCGACAGTTGCGAAACAGCGTCGAAGCGAAGCTCCGACTCGACAAAGTGCGCTTCGATGAGCTCAGCCTCAAGCCTAATTTGAGCAACATCTTCCGCTTTCGTTTTCGTGGATTGCGCGATCAGCTGGGCTACAAACTGCCCGAACTGTTGGAAGGCCGGGTGCGCATACAGAACGCCAGTACCCTCGACCCGATGGAGGTGCTCGTCGGCGACGACGCGGAAGCCGACGCCTTTGTTTACTGTTTGTACGCCGATATATGCTCCGAGCGTGTCAGCGACCGCGAACTGAGAAAGATCCTCTCGGCAGGCCAGGTCTATCGAGACTTGAAGCTGCGTACCCTGAGCGCGGCCGCCTCCGTTCGGAAGAGCGATTGTGTCGAACGTATCTTGATCCATCTCGACCGACAAACGCCACCGAGTACCTTCCAAGCCTTCGGCTCGCGGGTGGTGCCCTTCTTCAATTATTTCCAGGCAGCTTGTGTTCTGGCAGAAGACGGTAGGCTGAGCTGTCCCGCGTTGTTCGACGTCGCCACGGTGTTCTTGGTGCGACATGGCTTCGATCACAACTCACTCGCTAGCAGTTATCTCGATCTCCAGCGGCGGGGGCATACGTCCGGGCAACTGCCCGAACAGCTCAACAACGCATCCACCGCGCTCGACCAAGCTAGAGATCCCACAGCAGCTGACGAACTCCGACAGATGGTGGCTCTCATGCGAGAGTCACCTTCCGCCGCCTCCTCGCGACTCACCACCCCCGCCATGGACTACCGGGCGCTAGCGCGAAGACATCGCGGCGGACGCAACCGGAGCTCAGCCGCGAGCTAGCCGTCCCTCCCGGTGACCGCCCCGGCAGGCCCAGGGCGACTGTTCGGCCAATTGGTTCGCGTCGAATCATCCCCATTCACTCGTCCGGTGCTCCAGATTGAGCCCGCGCCGCGATTTCTGACAGCACCCCACACTCAAGTTCCGCTACCCTGCGGGACCCAATCGCCAGGTTACTCCCACCGCGGGAACCACATCTGGGCACAGAGCTGAACGTGGATACCGATCTAACCGAGTCTATTGCCGCTTTCCGGGGCGCCTTCCCTGCGCTTTCTGAACCGCCCCTAGGGGAGGGCGACGCGTCGCTGATCGAGGTTCTGAAGACCAAATTCAGCCTACCGCCTCGCTATTGCAAATTCTTGCTGACCTGCGAGCCCCAGGACGACGCCGAGCTCGTCACCCCAGCTGAACGTCTCTTGCTGCTGAGCGCGGACCAGCTCGACGAAGAACAAAAAGGCTTCGCCACCGACGACTCTGGCACTTTGATCCCTCACCCCAGCACAAACGCCTGGCGACCCAGCTGGATCATCATCGGGCACAGTAGCTTATTAGGAGATCCCTACTTCCTAGAAGTGGCCGACGCCGACGCCGAAGGCGATTGCCCGGTCTACACCGCCATGAGTGGGACGGAAGCGTGGCAGAAGCAACTCTGTGCCTCCAGCTTCGCCATGTTCCTCAGAATCCTCGCGGTGAGTGTCGAACTCGCCAAAGACTTCGACCTCGACGACTACGATCAGGACAACGAACAGCTGTTCCGAGACTCTCTCGGCCCGAAAATCCGTCAGTACGATCCTGCCGCCGTCAAAGCCGGGCATTGGACATAGTGATGAGCGGGAAAGCCCAGCTCACTATCATCGGGGCTAGCGACAAAGCATTCGCTGCCACGCTCACCCAGCTCCAAGCGCGCGGACAAAGCGATCTCGACCGGGTCGAAGCGAGCGTGCGCGAGATCATCGCCGCGGTTCGCAGCCGAGGGGACGAAGCGCTCCTAGACTATGTGCAACGGTTCGAGGGGCGGACACCCTCCCCCCTGTTGGTCACAGAGTACGGCGGAAAGGCCGCCCTGGAGTCTCTGGAACCAGCCTTGCGCGAAGCCCTTGAGGAGGCGGCTCGACGCATCACCGACTATCACGAACGCCAGAAACAACAACTTCAGGGCTTCGAATACGAGCACGAAGACATCCGTCTCGGAAGTCGCATCCAGCCCATAGAGCGCGCTGGGGTCTATGCTCCTGGTGGCAAAGCTCGCTACCCCTCCACCGTGTTGATGACGGCACTGCCAGCTCGCATAGCAGGGGTGAAGCACATTACTTTAGCCTGCCCAGATACCAGCCCCGAGGTCCTCGCCGCCGCACACCTCAGCGGCGTCAGCGCCATATTGGATGCAGGAGGCGCTCAAGCCATCGCAGCCCTTGCCTACGGCACCGAAAGTGTTCCCAAGGTTGACAAGATCGTCGGTCCCGGAAATTTGTTTGTAGCAGCTGCCAAACGACTCGTCTTCGGTCAAGTGGGGATCGACAGCATCGCGGGACCCAGCGAAATTCTCGTGCTCGCCGACGAGTCAGCGGATCCAGAAATTGTTGCCGCAGACTTGCTCAGCCAAGCGGAGCACGACGAAGCCGCTTACGCCCTTCTGATCACAACCTCCGCAGAACTAGCCACCCAAACGCAGCAAGCCGTCGATCAACAATTGGCGAGCCTGCCACGGCGCGATATTGCGTCTGCCTCCCTGCGAGCTCACGGGGTGGCGCTAGTCTGCCGAGATCACGAGCACTTGGTGCAGATTGCCAACCTTCTGGCAGCGGAGCACGTCGCCGTTCACACCCAAGACCCTAATGCTATCGCCGCAAAAATCCGTCACGCCGGTGCTTTGTTCATCGGCAGTTCAACGCCCGAGGCCGCTGGCGACTACCTAGCCGGCCCGTCTCATGTGTTGCCCACTGGCGGGGCGGCTCGATTCAGCGCTCCGCTCGGGGTTTACGACTTCGTGTCACGAACATCGCTGATCAGCTACAGCCCGAGCGCCATTGCCCGTCAGGCACCAAAAATCGCCACCTTCGCCCGCAGCGAAGGGCTGGAAGCCCACGCCCGGGCAGCTGAGCTACGGGCCAAGCGCTCAGACTCCTGAACTCCGACCGCGGACGGTTCATCCGGCCGGCGACAAAAGATCCGCTAGACTGCGGACGCCGGGGGGCGGCGCACAGAGGAATGACCATGAGCCACGGAATCAGCACGCGACGCCGACGACTCGGCCTCGCCCTCGGAGTCCTACTCGCGTTGGCTAGTTGCGCGGAAGAGCGCGCCCCCATCAACCGGGTGGGTGCCAACGCCCTCGCCAAGTCGTTTTTCGTCGGCGAGTTGGCGGACGGCGCCGACGCTCCCGTCTTCTACTGGCAAAACTTCGTCGTCGACGCCAGCGAAGCCCAGACCCAAGTGGGCATCGGCAATGGCAGCGCCGTGGACCGCGTGCGCTGGGACCTCACCGAAGACATGTTGTTCGCCCGCAAGGCCTACTCGCCCACGGGCGGAGACAACCGCGGTGAAGGGGACTTACCCGACGGCACCATCGTTGCTGCCTACAAGATCCTCGAGCACTTCGACATCCGACGCTCTTATAACGCCCAAACCGGCGAAGAGCTCAACATCGTCGAAGAGAACTCGACGGACCAACACTGGCACCAGCGCGAACACTTCCGCGTCGACTGGTCTCAGAATCTCGTCAATTCCCCACTCTGGACCCGAATCTTCCTCGGCACGGTGTTTGGCGACATTGTCGTGACGCCTCAAGTCGCCCATTGGGTGAGCGAAGCCGACCACCCCGACGCGCCCGTGTTCGACGCCGACGACGGCTACTTCGACATTACCTCCCGCTTTACCGTTGAGCCCGTCGCCTACCAATTCGGTTCATTCAGTTTACCTGCGTGTTATCTGCACGGCATCTTCACGGGCGCCGCCGTGGCCGATTGTTCCGCCCAAGAAGCAGTCGTTCGCAGCAGCTATTGGCGTGTCGACCGACTAGATCCCAACGCAGACTTTGAGCCCCTCGTAACCACCTCGGCTCCCGAAGACATTCTTGGCAACCCGGGCGGTATCGGGTTCGCGGGGATTAGCGGCATCTTGACGCCCCCCACCATCGAATACGATCCTCAGTACGGATACACAGACGCCAATCTCAAGCGCCTACTGCATATCCACAATATCTGGGAGCAGAGTCATCAGACTCTCGGTCAGTGCAGCAGCGACGCCGATTGTGGGTCGCTCACCGGTCGGGGCGGCTCTCAGTGCCTCGCCTCCGGCACTTGTTCGATTCCCTGCAACGTGGATGCGCGCCGGGACAACGACGCCAACGGCACGGACGACCAGTGCGAAAATGGTGACACGGGTTATGACGGCAGCTCCGGGGCCCAGTGTAGCGAACGGAACCGCTGCACGATGCCCTATCGTGACCGCCAAACTCAATCGATCTTGTTCTGGGTTAACTCCGACATGCCCGACGCCCTACTGGATCGTCGTGCAGAAGACGGAGAACTTCTCGAGGCCGGAGCCACAGAAGATTTAGTTAAAACCTGGAGCCAAGCCCTCGCCTTGAGCGTCGCTCGGGCTCGCGAAGTCGAATGCCGTCGTACCGGGGCCACCCAACAGGAATGCCACTGGCAGTACTTTTCTGGGGACGTTCGCTTGGGCGACGAAATCGACATGGTCTCGTTCGGCGCTTGGGGCATACCCAAAGTGAAAGACGAATCTGCGCTCCTGGAGCTGTGTCACAACCCGGTTCGACCCGGAGACAACTCACGCTGCGGCGAAACTGGCTACCGCGCGCGACGCGGCGATATCCGGCGCAATATGCTGATCTACTGGCCCTTCGCGTCTCGAGCACCCTGGGGCGGCATCGGCAATTGGTCCGCCGATCCCCTGACCGGTCAGATCGTGGGCGCGACGGCAACCATCATGGGGGCTGTCGCCACCCGCTCGGCTGCCCTCACCCGCGACTTGATCATGGTGAGCAACGGCGACTTGAGCCTCGAAGACATCACCCGGGGCACTACCGCTATCGCCTTCGAAAATGACCTACAGTTGGGCCACCCGTCCTCTGCACTCTCTCAGAGTGATATCGACCGCCGCCTCGAGGGCATCGACATTTCCCAGCTCAGCGCCCAACTCCGAGCACTGACACCGGGCGATACACCCGAGGGTCGCCTGTCGAGCTATCTCCAGCTCAAGTCGCAGTTGCACGGCGGACCGGGTGCGACCAGTAGCAGCCTGCTCGATTTCGATGCCATCGCCGAGCCACTGCGGGGCTCGGTATTCGAGGCTCAATTGGTGGACAATGCCTGGCTCACGGGCGCCGCGGGCATGGCGCCCACGACTCTTGTGGATGCCGACACTCTCGCGATCGCCTCTCCGCTCCGCGGACGGGACATGGGCAGCGTGCAAAATCTGAGTCAAGGCATCGAGTCCGCCCTTTCGGACCGCGGAGTCTGCCTATTTGACGCGGCCACAGCCGTGAGTAGCGCACAGGTGCTCGGCGTCGCCCGCTATTTCCGAGAGCGCTACCAGGATCTCAGCGTCACCGAACGAGCGGAAGCGATCTACGAACACGTCTGGCGCG
The DNA here is from genome assembly GCA_013214025.1 of Polyangiaceae bacterium. Classification (GTDB taxonomy): domain Bacteria; phylum Myxococcota_A; class Polyangia; order Polyangiales; family Polyangiaceae; genus JABSRN01. The sequence continues at coordinate 100,851 of JABSRN010000170.1, read as the reverse complement.
AAACCTACAAGGGTATCGAGCTGCACGAAATTGGGCACGCTCTGGGACTGCTTCACAACTTCGCGTCATCGTGGGATTCCCCCAACTACAACCCCCAATACTGGCAACTGCGAACTCATGAGGGGCGGTCCACCGCATCCTGCAAGGGTGTCCCCCAAACGGACGGCGATCTCTGTCTCGGTCCACGCTACTTGGACCCGCTGACACTGGACGAGAGAGGCCTATCCGACGAGCCCAGGCCGGAGCTGAGCTATTTCGCCCACACTTCGTCCATGGAGTATCAGTACAGTCGCTTCTCGGAAACGGTCGGACTCGGACAGTACGACGTGATGGCAATCAGCGCACTCTACGGGCGGGTCCTCGAAACTTTGCCCGTCGCATCCGACGAGGCTGACTCCTTCGAGCCCATCAACCGTACCCAACTCGCCGAAGAGTGGTACCTCAACATCACCACAGACTTCGGCAGGGGCATCCAGAGCGTCCACTATACCGAGCTCGCCCGGCGCCTTGAGTTGTTCAACTCCCGGCGTTGCCGGACCGCCACCGATAATGAAATCGCGCACGCGGAATGGCGGATCGTTCACGGAAAAATCTGCGCCCCACCTCCCCGCGACTACGCGGCATGGGCAGATTTTGTCAACGGACAGGGACGCGACAGCCGCGTTAGAGCCGACGCCAGCTACGCCGCCGACAAAGTTCGCTGGCCCTACCGCTACGGAGTTAGCTTCGATGCCTATCCCCACACCAACCCAGGGGATTCCGGCGCCGACATCTATGAGGTCGCTCAATCTGCCATCGAGAAGTTTCGCTTCCGATATCCCCTCGACTATTTTCGCCGAGGCAGACGCGACTGGCTCTCCTTCAACCTACCGTCGCGATACGCACGGCGCTTCTACGAGCGTCTGCGGGCCTACCACTGGACCATCGCCTATGGTCACGCCAGTCTGACGAACATCTACCCCGACAGCATCGATACCCGTCGAGAGTCCGACGATTGGCTGCGCCCGTACTTGCTCGCGGAGAGCGAAATCTTCCAGGCACTGGCCGGGCAGTTGCTCGCGCCACCCATCGGATCCTACGCTTCCATCGGACCCATCTCGAGCGGCAGTAGCCTGCAGCTATTTGACGTCGAAACCTTCCAAAGCGAAGCCTTCGTGCTCGACGCCTCCGGCGCTCGGAACCTGCAACCCATCTACGACTCAAGCCCGAGCGGCGGCGGCTCCTGGGACTACGGCAGCTACATGGTTTCCGCCGGCTTCAGCGTCGAAAAGGTCGATGCCGCGCGGGCACTCACCGACGGCCGCCCCGTATTCTTTACCCTCGCTCGATCCACCATCTTGGATGACCGCAATGTGAACCTCAACTTCCGTTCGGACATGCCCGATGCCGTCGACCGCCTGATCGGCGGAGTCTTGTCAGAAGACTGGGAAACCGTCGCTCCACATTTGACTCCCGGGGATCTGGAAATTCCTCAACTCCTGAGTCTTCATGCGGACTCCCCCAGCCGTCCCGACGACGCGCTCCTGCTGTTCCCCAACGTCGGCTACACGCAACAGGTAGGAGTCCTGATCTGGGCACATCTCTTCGGCCGCATGAACGGCGACCTCACCCTCGCCAACAAGATGCGGATCTGGATCGACGGAACCGCCTCCGCCGTCAGCATCGCCCCAGAATCGCAGCTCCGATTCCACGATCCGGAGAGCGGCTACACCTACATCGCTCGCCGATATGGTCTCGACCAGATAGCGGGCAAGAGCGTCGAGAACGGTATCGCCTCCCGCATGCTGGAGCACGCCCAAGACCTCCAAGCCATTGTCTACCAGCTGGCTCTGGACGTGGATGGCGAGGTCGTCACCGACAGCTTTGGGACGCCAGAGTTGGAGCTCGGAGCCGACTCAAAGCCCATGGTCATCGGTACATCGGAGGCCCAGGACGAACTGCGAAAATACATCGGCTTGCTCGACGCCAGCGTGCAGATCGCCGAGCTGGTCGGTCATGGTCCCTTCAACGCCAGATAGCTCGGCACTCAACCGCCAGGCGTTTGCCCAAGCTGCCACAGTAGCGCTCTCCCAGCTCGGCTGCCGGCAGTTCCCTGTTGTTGGAAAGGCATTGCCGTTCGAAAGGCGATCCTAGTGGGATAGGTAGCCGTCTTCGAGCAGCTTGATCAACGCGTTCGCAGTTTCGAGATCGGACAGCGGGCTGCTGTCCAGCGTCCCGCCGATGGATCCAGCGTTGATGGCAAACTGCAATACATCCAGCTGAATCGATTCGAGATCACGCAGAGCGGGCTCGAGGGGCGACTTCAGTTGCACCACCGCTTCTCGCGGCGGTAACTTGCTCGCCATCTGGTCGAACTCGTCCTTCTGCCGGAAGCCCTCCATGAGGACCTCCTGCACCGATGCGTCGATCGGTTGGTCAAAAGTTTTGGAGTCCGGCGGGGCGAGTTCAAAGGAGCCCGTAACCCAGGTAAGCATTCGGTAGGCGGCCTTGAGTGGAGCCAGCTCCAAAGCAGGATTCGCCGCGCTATGCAGGGTCACGTAGTAGATTCGGCCTTCATTGAGGTAGATACGCCCGGACGCGCCTTCGGTATCCACGATCAAAACAGCGGTCTTCTTCGAGGTGGCAAAGAGCTGCAGGAGATCCGGTAGTGGAATTTCCTCGATGTCACCGCTCATGCGCGATTCGCTGCCCTCGGACCTTCTCGGGCGAGGCAACTTCACTGGAGCTCCGCGCTTCGGCTGGGCGGCTTCTTCTGCTTCAAGCCCCACGACCTTGAGAATGTTGCTCCCGATCAGAACCCGATCGCCCTCTTTGATCTCGGATTCATGGATGCGCTCACCGTTGACGAACGTGCCGTTCGTGCTGCCCAGATCTTTGATCAGGATGCGGCCGTCGGTGAGGGCAATGCGCGCATGTTTGCGAGACACCATCTCTTCAACCAACACCATGTCGAGGTCGCTCGACCGCCCAACGACAATCTCGCGACCTTCCTCGATCGGAAACTCGCCGCCTTGGTACTTTCCGGAGATAAATCGAAGAGCGAGTTGCATGCGCTAGCGGCCGGTGGTCGGGCCAAGGACAGGGTTGTGGTGGATCGGTTCCCACGGGTGGTAACGGCGAATATTGCCGCCGCCGTGGGCCCGCTAACGATAGGCCTCACGCCTCCACGCGGTCAAGCCCCTGAGGCGCCCGAAGGTCCCGCAGTTACCGCGATATCAGACACTTAGGGAACCTCATTACCGGAAGCCCCGCCGCCGCTCCGCCGTCCGGATGTGACGGCCGACCTACCTCGGTGAGCCCGTCCGCCGCCATATAGCGGGATTCGCGCACCGTGGGACCACCTTCAGCCCGGTGCTGGCCCCATGCCCTCCCGGCCAAGCGCGCACTTACGGAAGACGATCGGCCCGGCCATCCGACACCGCGGTATCTGCTCCGGCCCCGTCGACCACTGGGAGCAAGACGGTGAAGGTTGCGCCCTCGTCCGCGCGGGACACCACTTCGATATCTCCTCCGACTTCACGGATCACCCGCTGGCTAATGGCAAGCCCGAGACCGGTGCCGGTAGCTTTGGTTGTAGCGAAGGGAACGAAGAGGTTCCGCCCCACCGCGGGGGAAATTCCGGGCCCCTCATCACTGACAGCGATCTCCACACGACTCATCGGTCCGCCTGCTCCCACCAGCTGAGTCGATACTCGCACGGCCCCCTCGCCGCCCATGGCCTCCGCCGCATTTTGAAGGAGGTTGATCAACACCTGTCGCAAACGTTCCGCATCAATGCCCAACTTCGGCAAATCTTCGTTCAGTGAGAGGGCGACGTCGATGCCACCCAAGCTGGGACCCAAAAGCTGCAAAGTACGTTGGATCACCACATTGACGTCCACCGCCTCCGCCGTGCCCTGGGAGGGGCGGGCGTAATTCAACACTGAATTGACGACCCGGTCGAGACGCTCCACCTCTTCGGTAATGATCCCGACGAACTCCAAAGACACGGTATCCAATCCGGGGCCGTCCCCCGGCTCGTTCAGCAACTGAGCCGCTCCTTTGATGGCACTGAGCGGATTTCGTATTTCGTGGGCCAGCCCCGCCGCCATTTGTCCGAGGGCCACCAAGCGCTCCTGGGCCTGCATTTCTGAGTACTGTCGCGAGTTGTCGATGACGACGCCGATCTGAACCGCCAGTGACTCGAGCAAGGCGACATCTTCTGTCGAAAATGCGTCGCTCACGCGTTCGTCCACGACGACGAGAAAGCCGAGCAGGACTTGGTTTCGCGAGCGAACCGCCAACACAACCCCTCGGTTCAACTCGCCGAGCTGTTCGGCTGCGCCTAAGACTCGCTCCTTAGCGTCGGCGGCAACCGCCTCGCCTAGACCTCGATGCCGAGCCGCCTCGGTCGCCACCTGCTCGAGCAGGATCGACGGAGCGGCAGTCAAGTCCTCCAGAAAGGGGCGGAGGCTCGCACCGTCCAATCGCTCGGGGGAGCGCGGACCGAAGTAACTGCGTCGAACGAAATCGGGGCTGAGCGGATCTCGAAGGTACAGACCCGCCCGAGTCACCCGATGGGAGCTGGCTAAACAGGCGCCCACAACCTGACCCATTTCCTCGATTTTTAACACGTTGGAAAGCTCGCGACGAGCGGCGGTCACCGCCCGCTCCAGATCCGCCCGCTCCAACACGATGACCTTGTGGATGTAGTCCGCCACCCGATCCCGCAGAGGCTCGAAAATGATCAGCACTACGATCGCACCCAGCACCGCGTTCAAATAGACGGTCTGGGATCCGAAGAGCACGACGAAAAGATAGAAGATCCCCGCCAGTGCAAAGGCCAACGGCGTCGAGATGACCACCATGCCCAACATCTCGTAGACGTCGACCAAACGCTCTCGAGCGATGGATTCGGCTAACACGAAAAGAAATACAATGCTGAGCACAGCGCCCACCGGCGGTAGAGGAGCATCGACGAACCACAGAAAGTCAGCGAGGCTGGCGGCGGCCGCCAGTGCGCCGCTCATACTCAGGAAACGAACTCGGCGTTTCATCTCCCGAGAAACACCGCGCTCGCCCCTCAGAAAGAGCGCCCACAGTCCGGCACCGATCAGCCCGAAGACGTACACGATCACGCCAGCGCGAACCCAGGGGTGAGTGTGAAGCGGGGAAAGCACCAGCACCACCATCGGGATGAGCAGCGCGCCGGCAACTTGAAGCAACAAAGACCGGCGTTCCGGCAACGGCAGAATCGCTTCGAATAAATGCAGCGCGAGCTGCGGCAATAACACTGCTAGCAACGCCGTGAAGCGTACCCACAGGTCGCCGCCCTCTGCGTGGTACAGGGACTGCGCGAGATACCAGAAGCCCATGTCGGCTGCGAAACCCGCGACGAATACGTGCTGACGCGATCTACCACGCAGCATCACGCTGGCAGCAATTGCGATCGCCAACGCGCCGCAGAACAAGGATGTTCGGGTGCGCAAGTCCACGCCGAAACGCTACAGCCCTGGGCGAAGCCGGACAAGAGATCCCTGCTCCGGGCGTGCGAATCGGCACCCCCGGAGCGAAATCCCGACTAATTCAGCCGACCGGGTGAAGAAACACGGCGGGAGGCCCCCGCCTCCCCTAGCCCTTCAGCCGTTCGAGGACGAGCGGGGGCACGGCCACGGGTCTACGACGGAGCGTAAAACTCTGAAGAGCGGCAGTTATCCAATGCTTTTTTCGTGTTGATGACGGCAAATGCAACACAGCCAAAGTGTCTCCCACCTGTACGCGGTCCCCCGGCTTTTTCACCAACTCGATGCCCACAGCCGGATCGATCGGGGCGTCCGTGCGCTGGCGCCCCGCGCCGAGCTGCATCGCCAACTGGGCAAGTGCCATAGGATCGACATCTACTACATAACCAGCGCTCTTCGCGCGCACTGTCGCCCGGTGCGGGGCCGAGGGCAGGCGATCGGGTTCCTCTATCACCCGGGCTTCCCCTCCGTGGGCCTTCACCATGGCCATCAGTCGAGCCAGCCCATCGCGATCCGTGATGGCTCGTTTTAGTTTTCCTTCGGCCGCCGATCGGTTCCGGCTGATACCCGCCATGACAAGCATTTCCGCACCCAGACGCAGAGTGAGCTCGGTGGTGTCGGGCGGCCCCTCCCCGAGCAATACCTGGATGGCCTCCTGGATCTCTAAGGCATTGCCGATGGCGTATCCGAGGGGCACATCCATCTGAGTCACCAAGGATACGACCGACTTTCCAGCGCCGCGCCCCACCCGGCTCAAGGCCTTAGCCAGCTCCCGAGCTTGAGGCAGATCTTTCATGAACGCGCCGCGGCCCACCTTCACGTCCATCACCAGGCCGTCGCTCCCCTCCGCTAGTTTTTTGGATAGAATGCTCGCGACGATCAACGGCACGCTGGCCACCGTGCCCGTGACGTCCCGGAGCGCGTAGAGCCGGCGGTCTGCCGGAGCCATCTCCGCAGTTTGCCCGATGATGCTCAACCCGTGTCGACGCACTACGGATTCGAACTTTCTCAGGCTGAGTGCCGTCCGGTACCCGGGGATCGCCTCCAGCTTGTCGAGAGTGCCGCCAGTGTGGCCCAAACCACGACCCGCGACCATGGGTACGGACACGCCGCAAGCTGCCACCAAGGGAGCCAAACATATACTGACCTTGTCGCCCACGCCGCCGGTGGAGTGTTTGTCCACCTTGAAGCCAGGCACAGAATCCAGCGACAACACGCGACCGGAATCGCGCATAGCCTCCGTCAGCGCAACCGTTTCGCGATCGGTCATGCCTTGCAAGTACACCGCCATCAGCCAGGCGCTCATTTGATAGTCCGTCACATCTCCGCGGAGAAACGCTCCCAAGAGTCCAGCGATTTCTTTCGGCGTATGCTCGCGGCCATCACGCTTCGCAGCAACCCAGTCGGTCGCCGTCACCGCGTCGCTTACAGCAGAATCCTTCGCATTCCGGGCCATGCCTACAGCGTAGCGTAAGCTAGCCCTTGAGCTAGCCGCCAGGAGAAACTAGCGTCTCAGCTCAGCTCAGCCAGGCCCGGTTGCAGCGCCCCTCCATCAGGATCGATTCATTGCCGAACTCTCTATCAGGCCGCCCCAGTGGGCGATTCACTCAGCATCGTCGCATCGATCAACTGCGAGATCTGCTCACGCGACATCCCAAAGGAATGACGCTCTACCAGCTAGCCGAGGCCCTCAAGGTGACGCCACGCACCATGCGCCGCTACCTCAAGGAGATTGAGCGGGAATACGATCTCGAGCCCACCACCACACGCGGCGGAGGGCCCCTACTGTGGAAAATTCGTGCCGGCGAGATCCCTCGAAAAATCGAAGTTCGACGCACCCAAGCCTACGCACTGCTCGCTGCCCGCCGCATCTTCGAGCCCATGCGCGGCTCGGCACTGTTTGACGAAATTGACATCATCATCAACAAGTTGCTCAGTTTCGCTCAGCGACCCGGACGCGGACCGAACGCCGGACTCGCCGACGTTCGTTTAGAAGACCGTTTCCTGTACTTACCCTTCGCTCCGAAAAACTACGCTCGCCGCACCGAAGAACTAGACGACCTCTTCCAGTCCGTCTCGGATCTGCGTCCACTGAGCATGCGTTACAAAAGCGCTTCCCGCGGAGTCGAAGAGCGAATCACCGTTCACCCGTACGCCATGGTGCTCCATCGCGACTCCATTTATTGCGTTGGCTATCACACCGGCCGCGGCGAGGTTCGAACTTTCGTGCTCGACCGCATGCGCGATACCCAATCCGCCAGCACCGAACGCTTCGAACTTCCGGCGGACTTTCGCATCGACGACTACTTCCAGGGCGAATTCGGCATTTGGAAAGCGGACAAGAAGCACAAGGTCGTGATTGAGTTCGACGCCCGAGCTGCAGACTACGTGCGCATGCGCCGCATGCATCCCAGCCAAAAGCTCAGCGCCACAGCATCAGGCGGCTTACGGCTCAGCATGACGGTCGGCAATCTCACGCAGCTCACCAGTTGGGTTCTGGAATGGGGCGAACGCGCGCGCGTCATCTCCCCACCGGAGCTACTAGAACGCGTCCAAGGCGAGCTGGCCGCCGCTCTCGCCCTCTACCAAGACAAAAAGCCGACCAAAGCTACGGGGACAACCCCCAAGAGCCAACCGGTCTCCACCAAGACCACCAAGACCACCAAGAAGGCGTCGAAATCGCGGAAGACCTCCTAGTCCCCGCTCCCCGCACAACCAAGCGCCCTGCCCCTAGGCCCTGCGCCTCTCGCCCGTCCACACTTCTCCAACCGGAACTCCGACACCGGGCAGTTCTCAACTCGCGGAGGTTGCCACTCAAGGCGGTGGGAGTTCAGCGCCCCCGGCTGCGAGTGCGCGTTCGCACAGGTGTCGCCGCCGGCAAAGCTCGATACTGCCGATAGTAAGCCAGCACCTTGGTCACATAGTGACGAGTCTCTTCGTAGGGAGGGATGCCTCCGTGACGAATGACCGCGTTCTCCCCGGCGTTATAGGCCGCGACGGTGAGCTGCAGATTGCCGTTGAACAAGTTGGCCAGCACGCGCAGATAGCGCACTCCCCCCAGAATGTTTTGCCGTGGGTCCATCAAATCCGTCACCATCATACGCGCCGCCGTTTCCGGGATCATCTGCATCAACCCGTGAGCATTCGCACTCGACACCGCCCGCGGGTCAAAATTGCTCTCGACCTTGATGACGGCGCGAACGAGCTCAACGGGAATTTGGTATAGCGACGCCGCTTCTATGATGTAGCTGTCGTAGCGATGCAGTCGTTCCGGCGAGGTATCCTGAGGCAGGAAGGTTCGGGATCTACGTGACCGCTTCTTGCGCGCCACGAGCTTTCCCTTCTTGCTCTTGTTCTGAAAGGTAATGACGCCATCTTTGCCGACATGACTGTAGATATCTGCCCGCGCCGGCTCGCTGCCACACAAGACAACCACGGCTCCGATCAGCGTTGCCGGGCGAAGCCATGCGATTCGGAGAACTTGGCGAAAGCCGAAGGCTGGGGGAAGGGAGAGGGTCGGCACGGGAATGGAAATCTTAGCGGAAGCATCGCGACGGCTGCAAGTCGACGGCATCTATCGCAATAGGGGTAAATTGTGGGGTTTCCAAGGGTTACTGAAGCGTGCGCTAGCGTGCAGCAGCGATCGGCCACCCTCAGAGGAACAAAACGCTACGATCCAACAGCCAAAGAACGCCCAGCTCCCGACTCCTATTCACTGTTCTTTAGCCCGGGTATTTTTTGGCCGGCGTCAGCACGTAACTCTTCACCGGCTCCTTCCGAGCAGCCCGCGGCTCAACGCTCAGAATCGGGTTCCGAGGCGGGCGCCAAATAGGTGTACGCCTCCAGGGCGGACTCGTAATTTTCCATCAAGCGCCGCATTTCGTCCAAGCTCATTCGACCCTTGCTGTAGGCGTCCTCTGCCTGCTCACGAACCGACTCAATCATGCGCTCTGGATCGTGAGCCACATAGCGCAGGACCTCCGACATGCTGTCGCCCTTGATTACGTGATTCACGCGATATCCGTAGTCAGCGGTGGAAATGTGCACCGCGTTGGTGTCGCCAAACAGGTTATGAAGATCTCCCAAGATTTCTTGATAGGCGCCATTCAAGAACATGCCGAGGTAGTAGGGCTCGTCGTCAGTCACCGGATGTACCTTCAGGGTGCGCTTGACGTCTTCTACGTCAATGAACTTGTCGATCACGCCGTCGCTGTCACAGGTAAGATCCGCCAAAGTCGCGTCCACCGTCGGCTGTTCGTCCAGACGATGGATCGGCATCAAAGGAAACAGTTGATCGATGGCCCAAGTGTCCGGCGCTGACTGGAAGACGGAAAAATTGCAATAGTAGATACTGCCCATGCGCTTCTCCACCTCCTGCAGTTCTTCGGGGACAAACTTGAGCATCTTCACCGCCTCGTGGATCCGACAACAGCAATGGTAGTAGAGCCGCTCGGCATGCGCCCGCTCCCGTAGCGTCAGATAGCCGAAGCGAAACAAACTCTCGGACTCCGACTTCGCCTGACAAGCGTCGTGCCAGAACTCCTGTACGTTTTTGGGAGAGATGCCCTCGTAGGTCTCAAAGAGTTGATGCAAGACCGGGTGCGCCCCTTCGTCTGGCTTGGCAGCGGCCCGATACTGAACCCGCTGAGTCCCCACAACGTCGAACACCAATACTGACTGATGCGCCACCACCGCCCGACCGCTCTCGCTAACGATGGTCGGCATGCTCAGCTCTGCCTTCAGACAAGCAGCCTGAATCGTGGACACCACATCCACTGCGTACTCGCCGAGGGTGTAATTCCGTGACGCGTGGAAATCGGTTTTAGAGCCATCGTAGTCGATGGCGAGTCCACCCCCTACGTCCAGGTATCCCATCGCGCAGCCCATTTCCACGAGTTCTACGTAGATCTGAGTGGCCTCCTGCAGCGCGTTCTTGATCGGGATGATGCTCGAGATCTGACTACCGATATGAAAGTGCAACAGGCGCAAACACGAGCGGAGGTCTCGCGCCTCTAGCTTGTCCACCAACTGCACGAGCTCGGCCGTGGTCAGTCCAAACTTGGCACGGTCTCCGGCTGATTCCGCCCAACGCCCCATTCCCTTGCTGGTCAGTTTGGCGCGAACGCCGAGCATCGGCTTGATGTCTAGGCGCTGAGACCCCGCGTACACCAGCTCGAACTCCTCCATGCGTTCGAGCACGATCACCACCGTGCGGCCTAGACGCTGGGCCACCAGTGCGGTCTCAATGTAGCTACGATCCTTGTAGCCGTTGCAGATAATCAAGCCTGCGGAATCGCGCATGCTCGCCAGAGCGATGAGCAGCTCAGGTTTAGACCCCACCTCGAGTCCGAAACCCCACGGGGCACCGAAGCGCACGACCTCCTCAACGATATGCCGCTGCTGGTTAACCTTGACTGGATAGACGCCGCGATAGTCCCCGTCGTATTCGCATTCCTGTATGGCGCGCAGAAAGGACTCGTTGATGCGGCGAATGCGGTGCGCGAGGATGTCCGAGAAATGGATCAGCAGCGGCAGTTGCAGACCCCTCGCCCGTAGGTCTTCGGTCAGTTCGAACAAATCGATACGGCTATCCCCATTCGGGTTGGCGCGCACTTCGACTCGCCCGGCGTCGTTGACTGAAAAATAGGGCGCCCCCCATCCACTCACTTGATAGAGCTCCTCGCTGGAGTCAGCTGTCCATTCGACTACATCGTCGGGAAGCGAAACAGGCTCTGGGGGCCGTCCGGTAGGGGCAGGATCCGTCGGCATTAGCTTAGCTCTCCAGGAGTCGAAGCACAGGCTCAGTCCCCCGCCCAGAATGTCGTGGGCAAGGCGGAGCGTTTGTAAAGCGACAGCGTATCCATGCCGATAGCGATCGTGATGTGGACCAAAAACCCGGCATAGATGCTTCGAGTTCGCATGGCTAGAGAGCCCAGTACGACTCCGGCGACGATCGCCCCTTGGGCTTCCAAATAAGGCTTGCCGTAGTGGATCATGCAATAGGGCATCGTCATGACAAATATCGCGGCGAAGCCCATGCGCCGCCGCAAGGCATGCAGCATCCAGCCACGAAAGAAGAACTCCAGCGCGAAGAACTGAAGGCAATACACCGCCTCCCAGAGCAAGAAGTCGAACCAGCTACGACTCGAGAGTCGATAAAACGGATAGTAGGAGCCGAAGTCTGACTGGCGTGACATGACGAACGTAAGGGGGATGACCACTGCGAGGCACAAACCGTAGATCCACAGATGCGAAAAGAAGCCTTGGGTACGCAATCCCATCTCCAGCACGCGCTCACGCGGGAACAGTAGCTTCCAGGCCAGCACCGGCATCACGATGTAGCCGATGACCCTCGCCAGAACCCACCACGCGTAGCTGTACAGCTCATCGTACTTTTGCGCCCTGAGGAAGCTGAGGCCCCACGAGTCCAGGGAGAGCAGCGTCGATCGCAGGTGTCGCTCGTAGAAATCCCGGCCGCCGTAGTACTCCTGCATCGTGAGCACCACCGCCGTGAGCAGCAAACAAACCGCAGGCCGGTAATCCAGCTCACCCCCTCCACCCGCGGATTCGCCATCCAGTGCCCGCCAACTCTCTCGAAAGAATCGCCAAATAAACGGGGCGATGGCCATGAGGATCAACAGTGGGACAAACACCTTGATGGGCGGATAGTTGAGCCACGCGTCGAACCAAGCCACGGGCTCCAGAGGACTGACCATCAGCTCAAATGGAGTCACGCTGGTGCCGGCAGCGCCCCCTGCTGTGGAGCTCAGCGCCCCAATACTGAGCGATGAGCTGGAAGTCATCCGCCCGCTTGTTTGGCGATTTCGATGCCCGCGAGCACACGGGAGAGCGAACGCTCTTTTCCGAGCAGAACCATCACATCGTACAAACCGGGACTCGCGCTCCGCCCCGTAAGAGCCACCCGGGCGGGTTGCGCCACGAGCTTCATCTTGACGCCGGTCTCTGCCACCCAGTCGGTCACGGCCTTTTCGAGGATCTCGGCGTCCCAGTCACAGTCGGCGACAATCTCGTGGAAGCCCTCCAGGTGCTGAGCGTTATCCGGCTTGAGAAACTTCTTGCTCGCCTTCGCGTCCATCTCCGGCTCGTCCCGAAAATAGAAATCTAAATGCCACGCAGCGTCTTCGAAGGATTTCGCGCGATCCCGAATCGTCGACAGTGCCCGGGCGACGAGATCCGCGGAGGGCGATTCGAAGCCGCGCTTCTCAAGGAAGCGCAGTGTCCCTGCGATGTACGCGTCATCTCCGGTCAGCTCGGGACGTTTCAGATGTTCGAAGGCGACATCGGCAAACTTACGCTCGTCGAATTTCCCATCGGCTTTGCCAACGCGGTCCCAGCTGAAGTATTTTTGGAGTTCCTCGCGAGTGAAGATCTCCTGATCGCCGTAGGACCAGCCGAAACGAGCCAAGTAGTTCAACACGCCATCGGGAGTGAATCCCCGGTCTCGGTAGTCCTGCACGCCGACCGCGGCGTGGCGTTTACTGAGTTTATCTCCCTTGGACGAGAGCATCAGTGGCAAATGAGCAAAGTCCGGGACGTCCCAACCGAGAGCTTCGTACATCATGATTTGTTGCGGAGTGTTGCCGATATGGTCCTTGCCTCGCGCGACCACAGTGATGCCCATCTCGTGGTCGTCCACTACACAAGCCAGATTGTAGAGCGGAAAACCGTCAGGCCTCACGATGACAAAGTCTTGTTGAGCGTCATTGGGCGTGCTGACGACGCCAAAAACCAAATCTTTGAACTCCGTGCGCCCGCTGCTGGGCACCTTGAAGCGAACGACGTGGGGAATATCGGGCGTGTCGCTGCGATCGCGGCAGGTGCCAGGGTAACGAAACTTGGCTTTGGGATCCTTGGCTTTGAGCGCTTCGCGTTGGGCATCCAGCTCGGCCTTGGTGCAATAGCAACGGTAGGCGTGGCCCTTGGCGATGAGCTCGTCGGTCTTTTCACGGTACAGCACGCGACGTTCGCTCTGAAAGTAGGGACCGTTAGGGCCACCCACCTCCGGACCTTCGTCCCAGTCGAGACCCAGCCACTTCATGCCGTCCAGAACCGCCGCCACGCTGTCCACGCTGCTGCGTTCCTGATCAGTGTCTTCGACCCGGAGGATGAATTGCCCTCCCTGGCCGCGGGCCCAAAGCCAACTGAAAAGAGCCGTCCGGGCCCCTCCAATGTGAAGATATCCACTGGGGGACGGAGCAAATCGTACGCGAGGGGTCGCCATGGCCAGGGGCGTTAGCACGCGCCACAACAGCGGAAAACCCGCTACTGGAAGGGGAATTTCACAGGAGAGGAATCCCCCGGCCGGGCCGGCTCGGGACACTCTGTGGGAGCCGGGAGCAGATGCTTGCGCTGGCAAGGCCCTGTTGCTACACACCGCCCCCCGGTCGCGAGCGCAATCCCGACCCATATTTACGAGATCTACCGATGAAAAAGACACCGATCCAACAGGTCAAAGACCAATTTGGCGACAAAGCCAAACTCGTCGCCGCCATCGAAAAGCTCGCCAGCAAGGAGCTCTGGCTCGACCGCGTGAATGAGGCCAAAGGCCTTGCCCGCGTATCGAACGCCAAACTCCTTCGGCTGCACAGCATTCTTGAAAACACGAAGAAAGAGTTCGGTTCCCGAGACAAACTCATTGGCGCTATCCTAGAGCTTGAGAAGCGCATCAAAGACGCCGGGTTCAAGACTCGCCTCGAAGGCTACGCCTTGCCGCAGTTGGTGGACCTCCACGCAGCAGCCGGCACTCGTAAGAAGAACGCCGAAGGCAAGGCTCCCACGAAGACCCTCGAAAAGAAGCCTACCCGCAGCAAGAAAGCGAAAGCCAAGGCAAAAGCCGCGGCCTAGTTTTCCCGGAGGCGCGAGCCTCCCCACAGAAAAAAAAGAGTCGCGACCTGTTGGTCACGACTCTTTTTTTGCTCCCGACGCCGCCGGAGGGTCGACTGAGCCGGTGCCAGCGCTAGGCCCTGTGCTCAGCCAGCTCAGGAATTGTCTGCGATGTACTTGTTCGTAAACCTCGCCGTTGAGTCATAGCTACGGACAACGTCCGAGATCACTTTCTTCTCGATCATGCCACCGATTCCGAAGACCTTGGCTTTGACCGTGGTGGTGTAGACCCGTTTGCACTTGCCGTCGCCGGCAGGCTCCGTGAACAGAACCCCAGCGATGGAGATCTTGTCGGGCATAGATCCCGTGATGATTTTTATTTCAAAACGCTGGCTCTTCTTATTAAAGATTCCTTCTTCCCGGTAGCCGATGCCACCCGCTGCGAGCTTTTTCATGGGCCCCGGCAAATCATCCACTTTCGGGGTCGCGTCTGTGACCCGACGGATTTCAGTATCTGTCTCGTCGAAGCTCACCTGAGTCCAGTTCTCGAACTTCAGCGTCTTAAGGAACATCGCGTGGTTATATTCTTCAGTAAAAAAGGTCTTCCAGAAGTCGTCCGCGGAACAATTGATTACGTGCTCGATACGTTGGTCTGCCATAGGGCGGCATCCTATCGATCTTTGGGCTAGGATCAGCCTCGAAATGACAGGTCACGAAGCAGCTTGTGCGGTACCGGAAGGACCGGCCCCGCTGCCAAGCTGGGGCCGCCATTGCGTACTGGTCCTGCAAAATGACCTAAGAATCGAGCTAAAGTCGGGCGAAGTGGTCATCACTGCGGGCTTCTTCGCCGTGCTCGTCGTCGTGCTGACCAGCATGGCCTTCTACGTAGGACCTGCGAATCGCGCCGAGGTGGCGGCGGGAGCCATCTGGCTAAGCGTGGCCTTCGCGGCCGTGCTCGCCCTGGGCCGTACTTGGCAACGGGAAAGAGAAGAGGGTGCCTTGGACGGCCTGCTCACGGCGCCGGTGGCTCCAAGCGCTATTTATGCAGGCAAAGCTCTCGCGCTGAATTTCTTCTTGCTGGCGATTGAGGGGGTCGTGCTGCCTCTGTGTTCTCTGTTGTTCGGGGTAGATATTGGCGAATGCGGCCCGATGCTGCTGCTCATCACCCTCGTTGCTACCCCCGGGATCGCCGCGTCCGGGACGCTGTTTGGCGGCTTGACGGTCCGTACCCGGGCACGGGATCTAGTACTCGCGGTCGTGCTGTTCCCCCTACTTGCGCCCACATTATTAACGGCAGTCGTGACGACCCGAGAACTGCTGGGAGGCGCGGAAGCGGGCGAACTCGTGCCGTACTTCAAGCTGATGGGCATATTCGACATATGCTTCATCGCGGGTGGCATCGGCATGTTTGGCACCCTCACAGAGAATTGAGCGGGTTATACTCCCCAGCCAAGCACTCCGCTGAGGGTGGCGTTCTGGATTCAAATATCAAATGCGATTGGGGTTACTGAGTCCGGCTGAGGGAAACCTCGACGACCTGCGGCAGGGGGCCGACTTCTTGCTCAAGAGCAAGAAAGCTCATCGCGTCATCTACCTCGGGGCGGACGAATGCTTTGACGAAATGATCGAGGCGTGGGGCAGCGAGCTCGTTCACGGCGACGCCAGCGACCGGGCCATCTGGACGCGCTCCTTGGACGCGTGTGTCAGCGCCTCCCCTGGGGAGATCGACGCCTACCTTGAGCACGAGAACCAGCGCTCGGCGCTCCGAGTTTTCGAATCCCTGGTGGGGGATGCGACCCGCAGCGTCGAGATGATCACCGGCAAGCTCGCCGTCATGATCTACGACAAGGCTCACTTCGACGAAGAGGACATGCTGCCCGCCACACTTCTGGTTTTCGGCAAGAGTCCCAACTACGTCGTCAAACAAGTGGGGCATCGTTGGTTCTTGTGCCCCGGACCGTTCAGCGAAGCCGGAGTCATGTTGCTGGAGAGCACGGAACAGGGGCTAGCCATGAGCCTTTACACAAAAGACGGCGACGAGGTATCGCGTCAAATCCTCCAGACCACGCAAAACACGAAATTTAACATCCAGTCCGCGGACTAGGCCTCGAGCCGTCGCCATCAACCGCGGATTTCCCCTGTGACCAGCACCAACCGAGTCGCATTTTTTGGCGGCAGTTTTGATCCGCCTCACCGGTCCCACGCCGGCGTGATCCGACAACTGCTGCAAAAGGGGCCCATCGATTCGCTGGTGGTGGTTCCCGTCTTCGCACACGCATTCGAAAAGCAGCTCACTCCCTTCGTCCACCGCCTGGCGCTCTCTGATATCGCCTTCGCCGACATTCCCGGGGTCTCGGTCTCAGCGCTTGAACAGACGCTACCGGTACCGAACTACACCCTGCACTCTCTGCGGGCTCTGCAGGAACAACACCCAAACTGGCAGCTTCGATTGGTGGTGGGCAGCGACGTCATCAACGAAAAAGACGACTGGCATGACTTCGACGGAGTCGTGAAACTGGCGCCACTCCTGGCGGTGGGTCGCGAGGGGGCCCCCGCCGATGGTGCGCCCGATGCTGAAGTGCCGGCAATGTCGTCGTCGAAGATTCGTGCCGTACTCAGCGAGAGCTACGACACTCCTGAGCTGGGGCGATGGCTCGACGCCGGGGTGCTCGACTACATTCGGCGGCACGGGCTGTACCGATGACCATCCGGCGCTTGGAAGTCACGATCATCGGCAAGAGCAAAGTGGGGCGGAGCTTCGCCAAGGTCTTGAAGGCCGGCGGCCACGACGTGCGCATCCGGGGGTACCGGACCCAGTTGCCAACGTTGCCATTGCCGGGCAGCTTGCTCGTGCTCGCCGTGAGGGATACTGAGTTGGTATCGTTGGCACGGGCTCTTGCAAAACGGGGTCTCACGAAGCCGGACTGTGCCGTGGTTCATCTGGCAGGCGCCCAGAGCCCCGAGCTATTGGCACCGCTGCGACCACACTGTGCGGGGATCGGTCAAGCTCACCCCCTGTTGTCCTTCGCCGATCCTCGTCACCCCCCGGACTTGCAAGGAGCGCTGTTGCTTTTGGCAGGCGATTCTGTCGCCATTCGCCGTGGCGCTCAGTTGGGTAAGGCCCTCGGCATGAGGCCCCAGCAATGGCCGTCGCTGGATAGGGACGCGTACCACGCCGCCGCTGCGTTGCTCGCCAACGGCGCGGTTGCACTGAGCGCGGGAGCCACAAGCTTGCTCGAACAGGCCGGTGCCCCAAAAAAGGACGCCGCCCGAGCCCTGGGGCATCTGCTACGCAGCGTCGCCGCCAATATCGAAACCCTAGGCCTGCCCCAAGCGCTCACGGGACCCGTCCGACGAGGAGACAGCGCAACGGTCGAAAAACATCTGCAGGCCACCCGAGCCGGCTCGGCAGAGCTAGAAGCCCTCTATCGCGCTAGTGCAACCGCTCAGCTGGGTCTCGCCGAATCTCTCGGAGACGCGTCCAGCGGGGACCTCCGAGCCTTGTCCCGACTGCTAAAACGCGGTTCAGGCACCCCAGGCACAGGCAGAATACGGAAAGCGAAACAACGCTAGGCCAGCGGACTGGACAGGCATCCAGAACTGACTACGGTCCGAGCCCCTATGGGACTGCTCGATAACCAAGTCGCAATTATCACAGGTGCCGCCGGAGGCATCGGCCGAGAAGTGGCGAAGCTATTCGCCGCAGAAGGCGCCAGCTTGGTGCTCAGCGACTTGGGCTGCGCCCGGGACGGCAGCGGTGGCGATCCGAGCCCGGTCAGAGCCGTGGTCGAATCGATCAACAGCCAGGGCGGGCAAGCAGCTGGTCACGCTAAAAGCGTCAGCAATCCGGACACGGCGGCCGAGCTCGTTGAGCTCGCCACCAGTCGCTACGGCCAGCTGGATATCTTGGTGAACGCTGCCGGCATCATCCAGGACAGGAAGCTGGAGCGACTCGAAGCTGCCGCCTGGGGTGCCGTGCTGTCCACCCAGCTGTCCGGCACGTTTTATTGCACCCAGGCTGCCACCATCGCCATGAAGAAGAATGGCGGACGAATCGTTAACACCACCAGCATCTCAGGACTTATCGGCAACTACGGTCAAGCGAATTTCGCGGCGGCGGACGCCGGTGTGCACGGTCTCACACGCACATCGTCCATCGAGCTGCAGCGTCACGGCATCCGAGTGAACGCCGTCGCCCCCCTCGCGAAAACTCGCATGACAGAAGACCTTCCTATGTTCAAGAAGGTCGACAGCATGCGAGCGGAACACGTGGCGCCGGGCTATCTCTATTTTGCGAGCGAGCTGAGCGAAGGCGTTACCGGCAGTGTGCTCGGCATCGCCGGCGGCCGTCTGAGTGTGTTTCGAATCACCGAAAGCGGTGGTCGATTCAAGGATGCTGATGAAGGGGTTTGGAGCGCCGCGGAGATCGCGGACAATTGGGCATCCATCGGCAAACCCTGAGTCGCGCCGGTTTGGCGTGCCCGAGCGATGCCCGCCTGCGCGCAACCCTCAGAAAACCCGCCCGAATTAGAATGGTCGCCAAACTATTTCTCCGACTGCCGGCAGCGTCGGCTCCCGGGAGCGACGGCGAATCAAAATGGGCATCCTCGCCTGGCGCAGCTCAAGGTCCACCCGCCGATCCCCAGCGATTGTCTGAAATTAGCGTCGTTCGCCGGTGGCCTGGAGGCGCCCTCGGACCGCCGTGAGAGTGCAACATTCCACCAACAGGCACGGTCTCGCGGCATAAGCGGCCCACGAATTGCTGGCCATACGGCCGAATGGTAGCTTTTATACGCCAGGAGCGCATATACGCGTTCAGCTTTGATGGACCGCTCGCCGAAAATCCCCCTCTTCCTATGGATCGCTACCGCGATCGTAGCCCACCTTTTGTGGAGCGGAACCGCCGAGCAGGTCGCACGCGTTGTCGAAGAGCAAGCCGACCTCCGGGAGTTCGCCCGCGGCGTAAGGGGCTACGTGCAGCAGCAGAACCAAGCCTTCGAGATCACCTTGTTGGATTCCGACGCCGAGGAGAGCGACACACCGGAAGCGAGCAACGACGGCGATCCCAACGAAGCCGAGGGGGAAGAGCTACCCGCTGAACCGACTGCCGGATCCAACGGGTCCGATCCCGATACAGAGGCCGACAAGACCCCGTCGGAAGGCGAGCCCTCCGCCGACACCAAGCCAGAGGAGCTCCCGCCCCAAAGTCCGCCGGAGGAGCCGGAAGCCATCGAAGTGCCGGCGCCAACGGACCCCCTGCCAACACTTCGACTACAGGGACGAATCGCAGTCCAACAGCACGTAGAAGATAAGAATCAAGACGACAACGAAGACGCTGCGTTGATCGCGGACGAAGCCAATCACGTAGATCGAGAGAGCCAGGCTCGAATCACAGCAACCGACCAAAACGATCCCGATCCGAATCCTGGTTCGTCGAGCCAAGGCCCCACGGACGCTCCCGGCAATTCCCACGTCACCGACATCGCACAATCCCAAGACCGAGCCGGGGAAGTGGACCGCTCGGATTCCGCAGGCGAATCCGGAGCAGAAGTGGAAGCTTCGTACTCCCAGCCCGCCGGCGGCGGCGGCGTAATCGAGAGTGCGCCCCGAGGGACCGCTCAAGGTTCGGACCGAAGCACGGCGACGGACTCCGACAGCGCGCCGGCGTCTCCTGGGCAAAAGGCGCGGCAAGCCATCGCTGCCACCCCGGCGGCGCCAGAACTCGTCACCGCGCAGAACGGGACGGGCAGCGCAGGCAAGGCTCAACAGGAAACCCCCGCCCAAGCGGCCCAGGAAGCCAAGAAAAAACGCCTCCCGCCCCGCAAGGGCGCGCACGGCTCGATGCAGATGCTGGGACTCGGGAAAACCGGCACTACCGTAAATGGTATCAACCTCAATCTGAGCCCGGGCTCAGCGCTAGCGACCATCGGGCTCGATCGCATGCGACAGGAACGTATCGATGTCGCCGAACAACGCCGCAGCAAGCACCGTGGCAGCTGGAAAGCCCAGGGCCTAGAGCGCTGGCGAGCTTCCATCGAGAACTACGTGTCCAGCGTCAAGCCAGGCAACCAGACGGCTCTCAATACCGCGAGAGCGCCCTTCGCCAGCTATCTCAACCACATTCATAACCGTCTCCACCCCATCTTCGCCAACTCCTTCCTGGGCTCTCTCTCGAATTTGCCCGCGAGCCATCCACTGAACCGGGAGGACATCAAGACGAATATGGAGATTGTGCTCAGCGAGCAAGACGGACGCGTTGTACGCCTCGGTATCACCCGAACCAGCGGGGTGACCGCCTTCGACATCGCGGCACTCGAAGCCGTGCAGCGAGCCTCGCCCTTCGGGACGCCGCCCAGCGCCATCGCCTCCCCGAATGGCAACGTGTACTTGCACTGGGAATTTCACAGGAAGCCGTACTACGCTTGCTCTACCTACTTTGCGCGCCCCTATATTCTCAAAGTTGCGCCCAAACAGGAGCCCACACCGCCACAGCCTCTTCCTGAGCTGGACAACACGGAGCGACATGGCCTGTGGCAGCCGCTGCCGCCAAAGCATCACGGCCACAGCCACCCGCCGCGCTACACCTCTCGCTAACTCCGGCGGCTTCCGCTGATGAGAGATCCTGAACCGCAGCACTCGGCGGCAATGACAGGAGCCTGGGCCGGCTGCCTACTGGCGCTGTGCGCGGTACTGCTGGCTCGCTGGCTCGCGCCGGCGCTGCCCGGGTCGGCGGCAGGCATCGGACATTGGATTCAACGGACCGATCAACTGGCTGCCTGGTCCTCCCAGGTGGCAACAAACCTGGGAGTCGCCTTTGGCGTGGTGTTGCTTTCGGTACTCCGAGCCCAGACAGCCATCCCCAATCCGATCCGGCAGATCATCACGGTGGCCTCCGCCGGCCTTCTGTTCATCGTTGTACAGGCCTGCGCGCGTCCCTTAGGCCTGCTCTGGGCCATCGCGCTAGCCCTCCTCAGCTTATTGGTGGCTGCCCTGGCCGCGAGCATGGCCATCCGGGATGTCCGCAGCCGTGCAAGCGGACTGGTGCTGGCTTTAGTTTCGTGCGCCGGGAGCTGTTATCTGATGGCCCGCTTGCTCGCCATTATCGCCGGCGATGCTGCCAATGTGAGCCTGTTCCGGGCTGCCCGAGGTATCGCCACTGCCGGCACCGCCTTGGACACCGCTACCTGGATCGTGGCAGGGTTCGGCCTGCTCACGTTGATCCAGGGCAAGATCGCTCGGAGAGTTCTCGCCGCTGGGTTCTTCCTGGGGGTCACGCTACTCACCATCGGCGCCTTCCGGGGAGCTGAGGACGGGGCGTCTTTGTGGCAAATATTGCTCCTGCGTACGCTCAGCGATCTCAGCCCTCATCCAGATCCATTCGTGCCGTTGATCGTCCGCTACTGGTTGGAGCTCGCGCTGACTGCCCTGGTCGCGATCACCCTGCTCACCCGGCGTCGCCTTTCCCTAGTCGAGCTCAGCGTGTGCCTCGCGGTGTTGTCCCGCGCCAGTATTGACATCCCGTTTTGCGCGCTACTGCTCGCTCTATCTGCACTTTGCGTCGTCGCCAGCAGCATCGAAACCGGCCGCTACGATCCCCTCGGGAGCCCCTCTTCGAGCCACGCGCGGAGCATTCTCGTGAGCGTCTGCCTGCTGCCCTTAGTCGTGGGCGCCTCCAGCCTCCCAAAGAGCAACACGGACGAGGATAGCGCCAGCCCGCCCCTCGACGTGGGCCGAGCCCTGTCTTCGCACCGTCTGCCTGCTTGAAGAGCGGCGTCTAGCAGGCGCTAGGCAGCGCTCAGCGCCAATGCCGAGTACAGGATGACCAGTACAGGCATAGACAGGAAGAACAGCGAACGCGCCCACGACACATGAGAGGGTGCCCTCAACCCGTACACGGACCAGCCGAGAAACACGGAGCCGACCACGACCGCGACTGCCGTGTAGGTCATGTCTGTCAGTCCGACATATGACGGCATCAAACTGACCACGAATTGAATCGCTGCAAAGGCGATGATCGCCCAAATCGTGCGGCGCACGCCTTTTTCGGAGCAATACACCCGCAGGCCAGCGCGCTCGTACTCGGACTGCCGAAACAGCGCGATGGCGTGAAAATGCGGAATCTGCCAGACGAACAAGAGAAGGAACAGCGCGAGAGCTTCGATGCCCAGCTGATCGGTCATTGCCGCCCAACCAATCACCGGCGGCAAGGCACCGGGTACCGCGCCTACGTAGAGCGACACCGAGCTAATACGCTTGAGTGGCGTGTAAGCGAACACGTAACTGACGAGCGCCAAGGCGTTGAGCAACGCGGTGAGCATGTTCACACCGAAGGCGAGAATCGGAAGCCCGACGGCGCTGAGCGCGATTCCGAAAGCGAGAGCGACTTCGGGGGACAACCGCCCTGTCGGTAACGGACGGTGGCGGGTCCGCTGCATCAGGCCGTCCACGTCCCTCTCCAGGTACATGTTGAGAGTGTTGGCCGCAGCGACAACCAGCACGGTACCGACCAGCGCCAGGATCAATCGGGACCAATCCGTCACAGGCCCCGGGGCTGCCACAGCGCCGGCCAAGCTGGTGGCGATCACTACGCGAGTGATTCCGGGCTTGGTCAGCTGAAGCAAAGACTGGAAGATGGCACTCCAATCCCGCACGCCGTCGGATGCGACCACACGAGTGTTCATCCAATGCCCTCCGTCATGCATGACGGACAGAGTCGAGATCGTTGACCGGATCCAAATAGTGGCATCGAGAAACCGAGGGCGCTCAGCGCGTGCTGGCAAGCGAGCAGGTGCTTAGCATGCGTCGGCTGAAAATGTGCCCGCCACGCCGAAAATCGGACTGAACACGGGTAAAGCGGGCCCTTTATTCGCCCCGGGTTGGCACAGGGCCAGCCGCACACGCTAGCGAATTAGCGATTGGCCGTACGTACGGCCTCAGTCAGCGTCCCGAGAGCTTCCCGGATGAGTTCGTCCGACGCCGCATAGCTGAATCGAATGTGGCCGGGAGCCCCGAATGCCTCGCCTGCCACCGCGGCTACCCCGCAAGCGTCTAGTTGCCACAATGCCACGCCCTTGGCGGTCTCAATCGGCTTACCGTCATGCTGGATTCCGTAAAGTCCCCTGACATCCGGGAAGGCGTAAAACGCGCCGTCGGGCATCTCGCAAGAGATCCCCTCGATGGCGTTCAGCCCGTCCACCATGGTTTTACGTCGAGAAGCGAAGGCTTGGCGCATGCGCTCCACGTCATCCCGTGGGCCCAGCACGGCCGCCGTGGCCGCCGCCTGCGCCACCGCCGACGGGTTGGTGGTGGACTGCCCCTGGAGTTTCGCCATTCCGCGAGTCACAGCTTTAGGAGCCGTGGCCCAGCCGATACGCCAACCCGTCATCGCATAGGCCTTGCTGACGCCATCCACAACGATCAGTCGTTCACTGAACTCGGGAGCCAGTTTGCCCAAGGAGACATGCTGAAAGCCGTCATAGACGAGCTCGCCGTAAATCTCGTCAGCGATAATGTAACAATCAGAATCTGCCAGCACCTCGACCAGCGCCTTCAACTGGGACTCTGTATATGCCGCCCCTGTGGGGTTCGACGGACTGCACAGAATGATCGCTTTGGTCTTGGGCGTGAGCGCCGCCTTCAATTGCTCGGGGGTGATCCGGAAGCCTGCGGAGGGCGGAGCATCAATGAAAATGGGCTCGCCGCCGAACAGACGCACCTGCTCAGGGTAGCTGACCCAATAAGGGGCCGGAATGATGACCTCGTCGCCCGGGTTGAGCAGCACCATCATCAGATTGAACAGAACGTGTTTCGCCCCGACGCCCACGGTGATTTGGTCCACTTTGGGTTCCCAGCCTCGATCTCGCAGCGTCGATTCGCTGATCGCTTCCTTGAGCGCAACAGTGCCCGTCGCCGGCGTGTATCCCGAATAGCTGGGCAAGTTGTCTCGGACTGCCGCCAGGATGTAGTCGGGAGTCTGAAAGTCGGGCTGCCCGACGCCAAAAGGATAAACCGTCTTGCCCGATGCCTTCAGATCAGCGGCAAGGGCAGTCATCGCGAGAGTCGCGCTGGGTTTGACGAGATCCAATCGAGTAGCAAGATCCTTCGACACGGTACTGTTCTCCTGATGGTGGGAAACGGGGAGCTGGCAGGCCCCGCAAGACGGGGGCCCAAAGGCAGGGGGTGGCGGCTTATTTACCTGAGGGTTTGTCAGGTTTGTCCGAGTCGCTGCCGGACAGCTGCTCCGGCGAGTCTTCGTCCTTAAGACCCTTTTTGAAATTTCGAATGCCCTCACCGAGCCCCTTGCCGAAGTCCGAAAGGCGCCCGGCGCCGAACAACAGCAAAACGAGGAACGCGACGACGAGTAGTTGAATGGGACTGGGGGCCATGATCGCCTTATTTTCTGGCGCCTTCCGCAGAAAGCGACACTTGGACTAGCACCATGGGCATAGCTGGGCAATCGTCAGGCCGCGATCCCTATCGATCCGGCCCCCCGCGATGCCGTGCACGAGGTCATCGAGCGCTGTCCGCCCGGCGCTCCTTCGCGAATACGAGGGCGCCAATCCGGCCAACTCCTCGGATGGCCGGAGCCGCCGAGCCGAGCCGCCAAAGCCCTGACTCTAGAAATCGGCCCACACACTTTGCGAAATCCGCGACGGTGTTATGGTCTCTGCATATGTTGGCGACTGCCAAGAGGAGCTACACGATTCATGCGACGCCTTAGTTGGTTGGTAATCCTGACGGCGCTACTGGTGAGTGCCACCCCGCGCGCGAGTAGCGCACAAAACGAGATCTCGGCGACCGGCAAAGGCATGGTCGGCGGCGGATTGCTCGGAGCAGAGGTCATCATGCTCACCGAGGCCGCCTTCGGTCTCAAATCGTCGTGGGCCTACGCCGCTGGTGGACTCGTCGGCGCCGGCGCCGGAGGCTATGGCGGCTACCTGATTGAGTCGAGCCAAAGCGCAAAAACTAGTGTGTTCTTGCTGGCAGGGGCTCTGGCCCTAGTGATTCCCACCACTGTCGCAGTTCTCAGCGTAACCGCCTACGACTCCCCCGCTGACCAGACCGCCGACAGCGGTCCCCGCGATGAACACTCTGGCGAACCCGCGCTGACGGATCCTACAGTTGCGCCAGAATCAGCTCGCCTTAGCCGGCGTCGCCCGAAAAAATCTACCCGCCCCGCCCTGCCTCCAGCGTTGGTTGACGTGGACACCCTAGGCAGCGCTCTGAGTCTGAGCGTGCCGGCTGTCAGCGTCCGCGACTCTTTCTCTCCGGAAGAGCTCGCTAGAATGAATGCCATCGGGCGCGCCCAGGGCCGCCACGACGTCGCACAAAGCACGCGCGTCGACGTGCCCGTGCTCAACATTCTGTTCTAGACCGAATTTATTTCGATCCCACTGGGTCCAACGCGATGGCTTTTGACCCCGGCCAAAACGGTGCTTTCGGCCGGATCTCCCCAGCGCGCGTCATGGGCACAAGCGCACTCACGATCTGGCGTCACTTGAATAAGCACTGCGAGTTCAGCCCCCCGAAGCGCTGAACTTCCGACGAGTAGCTCGGGGGCCGCCGTTGCCACGGAATAGCTGACCTACCTCAGTGAGGTGCCCCCGCCGTCCCCCTCCCTATATATGCATCGCGGGAGCGGCTGTATCTACGTTGATGACTCGCACCGCCCACACCTCGCCCCCTGGCCAACCCCCATCCTCCGCAGCCCTCTGGCCGGCCCCAACGCCGCAGAACTTGCTGGTTGGCCTGACCGAACTCATGCCTTACCATCCAACATTCACCGCCGGCTCTAGACGTCGGGGTTGAGTACAAATGGCCCAGGCATCCCCACAGAAATCAGCCCGCTCTCGGCGTTCGCAAGATCCGTCCCTCAACAAAGTCATCGCCGGTCGCTACCGTTTGGAAGCGCGCATTGGCGAAGGCGGCATGGGAATCGTTTACCGCGCCCGTCACGTCCTCATCGACCGCATCGTTGCGGTGAAATTGATCCGCCCAGATCTACGAGGTGAGACGCACCTGCGAGCCTGGATGCTGCGCGAAGCACGGGCCGCCAACCGCGTCGACCACGCGCACATCATCGACATCCACGACATCGGCGAAACGGATGAAGGCGAGCTCTATCTGGTGATGGAGTATTTAGTCGGGACGCCACTCTCGGCGGAAATCGGCCGCGGCCCTATGCCGTTGAACCGTGCCGTCGACATCATCGAGCAGATGGGCGCCGCCCTCGCTCGTGCTCACGACCTGGGTGTGGTGCACCGGGATCTGAAGAGCGACAATATTCTCCTCACCTCCCGCGGTGGTCGTAAAGACTTCGTCAAGATCCTCGACTTTGGATTGGCAGCCCTCGCCCATGACCCGCGACTGGCTCCCAAAGGCGCCGTCTTCGGAACTCCCGAATACATGTCGCCGGAGCAAGCGCGCGGCGAACAAGCCGGACCGCAGTCGGATCTGTATGCCCTCGGAATTCTGTTTTTCGAGCTTCTGACTGGTCAGCTCCCATTCCGCTCCAGCGATCGAGACACGTTGCTCGAAATGCAGCGGACGGCCAAGGCACCGAAGCCCAGCGCCATCCGCAAGGATTGTCATCCCGTAGCCGAGCGCATTCTGTTGCGCCTCCTAGAAAAGGACGCACGCCGTCGCTATCGCGATGGTCACCATTTGCTCGAAGAGCTCAAGGCGTTGCAGCGCTCGCTGCCGTCTCAGGGCTGGGACAAGGATTCCGGGGAAGGCGCAGCAGCGCCGCAAATCCCGCCACCCCCTCCCCCGTCTCGCTCCGCCGACGTTACGGAATGGGGAAGTCGTGCCGGCCTCTTTTCTCGCATGGTCTCCCGCGCCTATCCCTCAGGGACCACCCCTCCGGAACTTCTCAAGGCCGTCAACAGCGCCTGGGAGAATGCATCCAAAGCCAATGGCTTGGAGGGCGAAATCGCGAGTCACACCCGACGACTCGAAGCCCTCGAGCGACGTGGCCGCGCCCTACGAGCTGAAATTGGTCGAAAGGTAGAAGAGCTAGCTCAGGAAGAATCACGCTCTTTGCGCGAGGCCGCGAGCTACGGTGAGGCCGAAGCAGTATTGCGACAGTCTCTCGAAGACGCCGAGGCGGTCGCACGCGCCAACGTGACTGCTGCGGACGCCGCAGAAAAGTCAGGCACAGGTTCGCGGCAGTTGTTCGAGGCAGCCGGCTCTGGACGCGCACTCGTCGCGGCGCGTCGCGAAGAGCTGAAACGTCAGGCAGGTAAACGCGAGTCCCGCGAAGAAACCGCTCGGGATCTGAGGCGCCAAATCGAGGATCTAAGAGCTCAGCTCGCTCGTTACGCAGAGGCCCTCGAAGAGGACCTCGCCGCCGGGCGCGAAAAGGTCGCGACCCGCGCTCGAGAGGGCCTGGAGTACGAATCAGCGTATCAGGATGCGTCCAACACCATCGTCACTGCACTCAAGGGCAAACCCGAGTGTCGTGAGCTACTCAACGACTTTATCGCATCAGGCGCGGCGGGCTCAGACAGCGCCGCCGCAGGCCGCCGTCCCGCTCCGTCGGCTCCCCGCTAGCAGCTGTTCCGTTCGTTCGAGCACAACCGAACTCACGCGGAACTCCGACAGCTCTAGCACCGGCCAGTGCGAACCGGATCGTCGGCTCAGCGTCTGAACCGCTGCTGGGTACTACCTCGGTAGTTTGTGGTCGAGAAACGACTTGAGCTTCACTAGGTTCTTCTCATCGCGACTGAACGTCGGCGCGGTGTAACTAGCTGCCCAGGATTTGAGATCGCCCAACAACGCCTCCTTTACCTCTGCATCCTGGACGATTTCCGACGCACGACGCCCCCGGGCGACCGACTCGTCCAGCTTGCCGCAGAAGCAATGCAAGCGCGCCGATGTCTCATCCAGAAACTCGTCGACCAACGCTGCCTCTTTCTGAAGCCGAAGCAAGGTCTCGCGGGAATCGTCGACAGTGAAGCCAGTCAGAGCGACCCGCAAGACAAAACTGTCGTCGATGAAGCCGAGATCCTCGATACCATCGGGGATCAGGTCCAAAGACTTAAACAAATAGTTGAGTACACCTGCGAGACGCAAACGCAGCTCGGGTGAGGTTTCGCTGTCGTTCAACGACTCACCCAGGGCTAGGGCATCGTCGGCCAATGTCTTCAACCATTCCGGGAAAGCGTCGAGGCAGCGCTCGTTGAGTTCGGACATGGTGAAACTGCTACCACTTCGATGGGGACGTGTCATCCGCACAGCCGCGGGCGAATCACAGCTGCCCCGTCCTCCTGCCAGTCAGCGGGCGGACGAACGCGCCTGAACGCTCGGAACCGGGGGGCCGCAGAGAGCCCGAAGAGCGTTCTGCCCGAATATCGACTCCACTTCGCGGACAGAAAATCCCGACTCTCGCAGGGCGCGTCTCAGCTTCGGGAGACCCCGGACGTGCCGCAGCTCCGGGGGGGGCCGAATGCCACCCTCATAGTCGGAACCGATACCCACGTGGGCGACCCCTACCAGTTCCGCGATGTACCGGATGTGTTTCACCACATCTGCTAGCGATGCCGTTCTTGCCGTCCCCGTCAAAAACCGCGAATGGAAGTTCACGCCGATCACGCCGCCTGTATCAGCGATGCCCCGGAGCAGCGGGTCGCGTAGGTTGCGCACATGATTCGCCAGTCGCCAAGCGTTGCTGTGAGTCGCCACCACCACACCATGATCCCGCCGCGCCAACTCCAACACGTCTCGGGTCGCTTTGTCGGATGCGTGGGACACATCGACGACCGCGCCATGCCGGAACACCTCCGCAACCAGCTCTTCTCCGGCGGGCGTCAAACCGTAGCTGCGGCGGCGCTTTCCCCCGGCGGACGACGTCGCCAAGGCATTGTCCTGGTTGTGCACCAGTCCGAACGAGCGCACCCCTCGGTCGATCCACCGCTTCACTTGTTCGGGATGACCCGCGAGCGGCGCCGCCCCTTCAAAAGAGAGCAACACCGTCACCTTGCCGGGCCGGAGCGCG
The DNA here is from genome assembly GCA_013214025.1 of Polyangiaceae bacterium. Lineage (GTDB taxonomy): Bacteria > Myxococcota_A > Polyangia > Polyangiales > Polyangiaceae > JABSRN01. The sequence continues at coordinate 71,511 of JABSRN010000170.1, read as the reverse complement.
CATCCGGGACTCTGGTACGGCGGCGTCGCAGCCAAAGCCGATGCAATCGCCTGATAGGACGCATCCAGATCCTGCATTCTGGGGCCCGTCGGCGACACGTCATTCGGAATATAGAGCGGCAATACGACAGCTCGCACCCCAGCGGCCAAGAGTGAAGCTGCCGGGAAGCGGCCTTTGCCTTCCGCGAAGGGCTGTCCTTTGTAACGGGACTGGTAAGAGAGGTCGACGTGCAAATCGACGAAGCTGCGATTGGCTGGCGGCCTGTCAGCTGCCGTGGCGGACGATGCTCCCAACAAAAAAAAGGCCCCCCATACAGCAAGCAGATGATTCATGTCCCACAGCCTCGGCAGTCACAGGAGTCGGCACAGCCCGAGATCGCCGGCGAAGTCGCGCCGGAACTACAGTCGCTACGGCAAGCGCCGCTGCCACATACCATGGCCGCTCCTATGCAGCTCCCGTCCCCCGCACACAACACCGCACAGCCTCCGCTGCCGCAATCTAGCACCACGCTCTGGCACGTGTCTTCGCCAATGCAGTTCAATGAACAGGCATGGTTGTCCGGACAAGTCACGCTGCCCAAACAGCTGAGAGCCGCAGAACAGTTCAACTCACAAGCCATGCCTGAGGGACACACCACTGAGCCGGCACAGCGGACAGCGTCGTCACACTCGATAACGCACGCTCCGTCCTCGCAGCGATCGCACTCGAGGGGGCAATCTTCCCGGGAGGCGGGTTGACTGGGGCAGGCGAGCGGCCTCTCATCGGTCCCGTCGCTAGCTCCGCCTCCCGAAGCCTCCCCGAAGTATGGCGAGTCCGCCGAGTCCTCCAAACTTGAATCCGACGACGAGCCGTCTAGTAGAGCAACGGGCGACACACTGCTCTCGAGTGCTGGAGAGTTGGGGGTAGATCCAAACGCGCCATTTCGGGACGGCTCGGGCTCTTCTTCGGAGCAAGCGACGAGCGGGCCCACACACAAAAGCGCCAAGGCGACAATTGCTTGGCGCTGTGCAAGCGCGACAAAGACTGATGTGAACTGTTTCACTCGATTCAGACCGATTCCCTTCAAAGTATATCATTAGCCAGACAAATTGGCCGTTCAACGAGTGCCCGCTGTGTTGTGCACGGGATTTCACATGGCAGTCGCTACCACCGAACGGGGGGTCCCTCCGAGATCTGAGCGGTTCTTGCGAACCCTCATCGACCTCAAGCTCGACCGGGAAACGGGCATCTTGGACGTGGAATCGGCATCTCTGCAGGTGCTCGTGTTCATTCAAACGGGCGTCCCGGTCTACGTATCCGGTGGGCCCTTAGGGGATACCCTGGGCACGGTACTTCAGGCGAGGTCAGATCTGGATAGCGTCGGCTACGCCGATATTCTCGACCAAATGGGTGTCACCGCGCAAACTGGATTCCGTGCGACCGCCATTCAACTCGGCTATGTGACGGACGAACAGGTGGACGACGCCCTGCACTCACAAGTTCAAGCGAAACTTCTGCATGTGGCCTCCTTGAGGCAAACGAGCTGCCGCTTCGAGCCCCAGACCCTCGTCGACGGAATCCCGCACCACCCAACTGACGTACTCGACTTGGTCCTCGAAGGGGTTCGCCGTTTCTACAACGCGACCCAACTCGAAGACGTCGTTTCCCGGCTGTTGGACCATTACCCGAGCCTCGTCGGCGCTTCCGAACGTATCGCTCACCGATTCTCCCTCTCTCGCTCCAGACGTCAGTGGCTGCAATCCATCGACGGTAGACAGTCGGTTCGAAGCTTGCTGTCCGACCCTCGGGTTGAGCGAATCGACGGCTGCCGTCTCATCGCCGCACTTGAATTGAGCCGGTGCGCCCATTTTGGGGAACGCCCCAAACGCAGGACTACATCCGCCATCCGCTTCCGGGATGGCTGGAACCAACCCAGGGGCGAACTGTTCACTACAGATAGACCCCAACCGATAACGCCTTCCGTGGTTGACCAAGTCAACGAACTGGATAACCGCACCGCGGAGAGCAACAATTGGTTCAATAAGGGGCGCGCGGCTCTGCGGGCTCGACGCTTCAAGATTGCCCACAAGCTTTTGCTCAATGCCTCCAATCGGGAGCCGCGCAACATCGAATACGAGCTGAGTGCGATGTGGGCACTCTTGCAAACGCTCACCGACCCCGTTGCCATATCGGATACCAGGTTGACCGTCGGGCAGTTGGTGCTGCGCGCAGTTCGCGCCGATCCGAAGATGGCCTTCCCCCACTACGTTCAAGGCCACATCGCTCTGAATGCAAAACACTACGACGCAGCTCTCCGACACTTTCAGACGGCCTTGGATCGGGATCCGACTGACGCCGACGCTCAGCGCTACATCAGCTTCCTACATGACCGACAGTTAGCCGGCTAACTGCCCATCCGCACTCGCCGGAGGGCTGAGTTTTTTGGGAGCCGCTATTTGAAAGGCACCACTACTCTCGCCACTTGATCCCACATCCTATGCTCGGGAGCTGCTGGGCGGGCATTGCCGCACCGTCGAGCAGGGCCCGAACGGCAGCACGCAAGTCATCGCCCGTGACCGGAACGTCATTTACTGGTCGGCTTCCGTCGAATTGTCCTCGGTAGGCGAGATGGCCGCTTGCGTCGTAGACGAAGAAGTCCGGCGTGCAAGCAGCCCCAAAGTTACGCGCGACTTCCTGGGTTTCGTCGAATAAGTACGGAAAGCAGTAACCCTGAGATTGTACTTCTTCGGCCATCGCCCGGGGGCCGTCTTGGGGGTACCGCACCGCGTCGTTTGAGCAGATGCCAAGCATCGGCACCTGCTCGCGCTTACAGAAGGTCGAGAAATCCCGAAGTGCCGCCCGGATATGCACCACGTAGGGACAGTGATTACATAGGAATGCCACCACATTGGCGCGGCCCTGCAAGTACGAAGCGCTGACGAGCTCACCACTCGTCACGTCCCCCAACTCGAAATCTGGCAGGGGCGATCCAACATCCATCATCAGCGATTCTTTAGCCACGGTGCGCTCCTGTGCCGGCAGCCTACCCCATTGCTTATACGGGCAGACTTGAGAAATCCGCTGGGGCGCCATCTGATGCGCAGACCCAATTCAGTACCCGCGCAGAAACACATGTTCAGCCTTGGGGAGCGCCCCCAAATGCCTGAATCTTATAGCTTCTGACGCCTTTTGGTTCGCGGCCCCGATCGCGAACCAAAAGGTCCTGAACCCCCGCGAAAATTGGACGCTTTGGAACCCGAGACCCCCCTCCCCGAAACACTCAGCGCATCTCTCGACACTGTGAGCGGTGCACCAGAGAACCTTGAATCTTGGAACGAGCTGCGAGACCTCGCCAGCGAACTCGAACGTCCCGATGAAGCCGCCGAGCTCATGCGCAAAGTGCTCAACGGCGGTTTATCGTCGGCTGTCGCGAGTGAACTCGGTCAACTCGCGGTCGACTTTCACGACGAATGGTTCGGCGACGATGAACTGCTCATCGGCATTCTCCGGCGAACACTTCGACTCGACCCGAGCGCTGCATGGGCCTTCGAGCGTTTGAGTTTGCTTCTGACAACGGCCGCACGCTGGAATGACCTGCTCGCCGAGTACGACCAAGCACTCGAAGCTACCGAGGACAACGACGCTCGCATCGACCTTCTGGATGAAGTGGCGCGCATCGCCAAAGATTTCGCTGGCGAGACGACTCGTGCGAACGACTATCTAAAACAACTCGTTCTGTTGAAACCCGAGGACGGGGCACAGGCCAGTACCTTGGAACGCCGACTTGAGGCCGAGTCGCGACACCGAGATCTGATCGACGTGTGGGAAGCCCGATTGAGTATCCTGGACGAAGCGGAAGGGCTCGAGACACTACTCAAAATCGGCAATCGTTGGCTCGACCCCGTCGGCGAACCCCGTGCCGCCGTCGAGTCCGCCATCATCGCTATCAAACGGAAAGGTGGGGAAGACGGCGCCAGCGCCATCTTGGAGGCCGCGTCCATTCATGAATCGGCAGACCGTGAGACCCGCGGCAGAGCCCTCAAGGTCCTCAAGACCCGATACACCGATTCCGAGCGCGGCGATGATGTCGTTCGAATCCTCAACTTGTCGCTGGACGTCACTGACGATGCCTCCGAACAAGGAGAAATCCATCGCGAAGCCATCGGCTGGTTGAAGGAATCCGAGCAACTGGCAGACGCCGTCGAACACAGCGCGAAACTGCTTACCCTCTTCCCCACCGACGAGAGCAACCACGCCACCCTGCGGGAGCTCTGTGAGCAAACCTCAAGCCAAGAGCGATTTAGCGAAGCATTGGTCTCTGCCGCCAAAGCCTGTGCGGAAGCCTGCGATCGCACGGGACTGATGCTCGAAGCCGCTGATGTGTGGCGTGAAACCATTCAAGAGCCCCGCCGTGCCGTCGAGCTGTACAGTGCAGTTCTCGCCGACGAGTCAACGGAGGAGATGCGCCTCACGGTGGCCAGACATCTCCGAAGCCTGCTGACCGAAGAGGATCAACAGTCCCAACGACTCGAAGTGCTCGTTCAACTGGCAGCGTTGGAAGCCGAAGACGACGCGACGCAACTCGTGCTCGGAGAGGCGGCACGCCTGGCCGATGTCCTCGGCAACACAGACCGCGCTCTTTCTCTATGGGCGGAACGCCTGGAAGCGAACGAGGCAGATCTCGAAGCCCTAGACGCACGGGTCGAGCTACTTGAGCGCCACGAACGTTGGGAACAGCTCATTGCGGATTTACAGAAGCGAAGCACGCAAGCTAGCGACGAACCCGCGAAGCGCCGCGACATGGTGCAAATTACGGAGATCTACGAGACACGGCTCGGGGCGGTAGACCGGGCCATCGACACTTGGAACACCATCCAAGAGGAGTTCGGCCCCAGTGCCGAAGGTGTGGATTCCCTCGCGCGACTCTCTGCCAGCGCCAATCGCTGGACCGATGTTGTCGACCTCCTCAAACGAGCCGTCGATGACGAGCCGGATCAAGATCGGCGACTGGGTCACCTCGCGCAGCTGGGCGATGTGTTTCGAGAGCGACGGGAAGGTCCCGCTAACGCCATCGAGTACTATCAGCGAGCTCTGGAAGTCGATCCCCGCCACGCGGAAGCCCGAGCGGGGCTACGGGCCTTGGTAGAACATCCCGAGGCGGGACCCGACGCCGTCGAGAACCTCGCCACCGCTTACCGCGAAGCCGACGAGTGGGAAGAAACTCTCGAACTGGTGGCGATCCGGGTCACCGCCAGCGCCGATCCCGCGGCGGCCCGCTGGATTCTGCTCGAAGCCGCCACCCTGTTGGAACAGCGAGCCGATCGTGCGGGCGACGCTCTGCAAATGCTCCGACGCGCCTTTGCGTTGAGCGCAGACTCTGCCATCGAGGTTGATCTGAATCGACTCGGCGCAAGCACCGAGGAGTGGAATGTCGTCATCGAGGCATACCGCGAAGCCATTGCTCAGTGCCAAGACGAACCCCGAATCGCGGAGTTGTACTTTGCCCAAGGCAAGGTCTTCGAGAACAAGCTGATGCAAGCCGAGGCCGCCCTCGATTGCTTCTCTCAGGTGTGCTCTCGCAGCCCCGGAGATCTCGCCGCCGTCACGTCGCTCATCACCGTAGCCGGTGCCGGCGGACGCTGGGAAGACGTCACCGTTGCCTTCGTCGGTTGCGCCCGAGCCCTGGAACGTATCGACAGCAGCACCAGCGAGACCGTTGAAACGGTAACGGATGCCGCAGAGGACTGGAACTCACTGACCAGCGCGCTGGCCGATACCATCGCTCGTCAGTCAGACCTACTTGCCAACGTCGCACACGATCTGAAGCTAGGCTTGGCTCTTTGGCATAGAGACCGACGTCAGGATCCCGACTCCGCCGAAATTGCTCTCAAGCGGGCCGTGAGCGACGTAGCCGAGGCAGACACGCTGCGAATCCTCGCCGAACTTCAGCGCGCGAACCCGGGGCGACCCCTCGTCGACACGCTGTTACAGCTCGCCGACGTCATGGATGAAGATCTCGCGAGCTTGCACGAAGCATCCAAAGTAGCGCTCACGGCGCTCGAAGATGCCGAGGCTGCGACCCCGATACTCAGGCGCTGTTTGAAGGCAACCGCAGCCGCCATGTCTGAAGAAGCAGCCCCCGACGCCCCCGACGCGACTCAGCTCACCGCCTGGACCATCGATCAACTGGTGACCCTCGCTTTGTCCCAGGACGATGCGCAGACCGCCCACGGCTTGCTGGTCGACGGCGCCGCACTGCCCTTCCCCACTGAGAAAACCATCGCTTTGCGATTCCAGGCCGCGCAGATCGCAAACGCCCACCTGGGCAACGCGGAACGCGCCATCGAGCTATGCCGCTCCGTGCTGGAAGACAACGCCGAGCACGGCGACACCATCACCCTACTCGGCCATTTGTTTGATAGCACCGGACAACTAGACGAACTGCTGTCCTTGCGGACCCGCGAATTGGAGCTGGAGCCGCCCCTCGAAGCTCGCCTCGCTCTGCGCCTGGAAATCGCTCGGGTGATGGCAGCGCTCTCCCACGATGCGGCTGACCAAATCGCGATCCTCGAGAAGAACCTCCACGAACACCCCGCTCATACCAGCTCTGTCGACGAGCTTTGCAAGTTGCTCGAGGCCCAGTCGGAAACGGATCGACTGTTTGAACTCCTCACCGAACAAGCTCAGGTCGCCAGCGAAGCGCTCGGTGGCACCGAAGCCGCCGGCATGTGGGCCCGAGCGGGTCGCCTAGCTCAAGAAAAACTAGAAGACGAAGACCGCGCTGTCGACGCCTATACCCACGCCGTAGAGTTGGCCGCCGACATCGACACTCTCGACCGCCTATCCGCAATCTGGGTATCTCGTGAGAGATTCGGAGCCGCCGTCGGCTACCTCACCCAACGTTTAGAGCTAACCGAGACGAACCCCAGTGTGTTTGAAGACCGACGGGACGTCGTGGCACGGCTGGGCAACGCGCTCAGTGCCCATGGCAACAATTCCCTGGCTATCGAATACTTGACCGCCGCCCTCGAGCTGGATCCTGCTGGAAACGACGTCCGAGCCCTACTCGCCAAGTTGTACAAGGCCACTGAAGATTGGGCCCTGTTGGGACCGCTACTGAGCGGCGGCGTCGAATTCGCGGAAGACTCGGCTCAAAAGATCGAGTTCCTCGTAGAGGCCGCCGACGTTCACAGCCACCGTCTGAACGATCTCGTCGCGGCTGTGCCTCTGCTCGAACGGGCGGTCACGCTATCGCCGACGGATCGGAAACTGCGCCTCGCGCTATCCGACGCCCTTCGCCATTCTGACCGCTACGACGAAGCCCGCGAGCTCCTCGACACCTTGTTGGGCGAATTCGGTCGCCGCCGGACACCGGAACGTGCTGCGGTTCACTACCACCTCGCTCGAATTTCCCAGGCCCAGGGAGACTTGCTACACGCCATCGAACAACTCGAAGCGGCGTCCAGCATCGTCCGAGGCGATTTGTCCGTGCTTCGTCTGCTCGGCGAGGTCTCTTGCGAACAAGGCGACCTCGAAAAGGGCGAAAGGGCCTACCGAGCACTGCTTCTCCTGGTAGGCCGCAAACAGGCCGTCAAGAGCTCCGTGGCCGGCGACGAGGAGGCCAAGGTCGGAGCGAGCGGTGTTCTTTTCGAGCTACACCGAATCGCCATCAAACAAGGAGCCGACGAACGGGCTCGAGACTTGCTCGAATCCGCATTGGAGGCCGCGCGCGATGATGACGTGGAAGCCGCCCGTTTGGAGGAGGCCCTGCTACGAGCCGGTCACACCGACCTGCTGCTCAAATCTCTGGAGCAGCGACTTGAGAAAGCCAAGGGCCCGGAAGCCGCAGCGGAGGTACTGGCCAGACGCGCCAGCGTGCTTCGGGAACTGGAACGACCCGGCGATGCTATCGAGGCCCAACTGGGCGCTCTGTCTCGTGCACCGCTACTGAGAGGCCTGCTCGCGGACAGCTACCAGCTTTGTTCCGAACTCGACGAAGCGGAACAATTCTTCGGAGTGGCGACCCAGCTGGGATCGTCAGATGAACTGTCGCCAAGCGACGCCTGCGAATTGTGGCTCCAGCTCGGCGGCATCGCCCAGTCGTCTCCCGAGCAGACAGCTCGCGCCGCCGAATACTTCGACTATGCCGGCGAAACGGGGGAGCGACCCCAAGATTGTTTCGATGCGCTGAGCCCCCTCGTTGGCGGACTTGGAGACAATGCGATGAGTCTCCGCTGTTTCAGCCGATACGTCAGCGCGGACGACGAAGTCACGGATCCAGTAGCGTGCAACACCGCGCTATATGAACTGGCAGGTCTCGAACTGCTAGATCCGGCAACCGCCTCCGAGGGTGCCGAACATCTCGAGGCTGCCCTCGACCGGGAACCCCTCCACGACAAGGCCGTCGAGGTTCTCCGCACCGCGCTCGACTCGAACATCAGCGAACCCGCGGTAGTCCAGCTCTTCGAGCGAGTGGCTCGCGAATCCGGCGACCCCGCGACCTTGCTGGTCGCCCTCGGGCACTCCTCGACGCTAGAAGGCGCCAGCATGGACATGGTCCGCGACGCCGTCGAGCTGGCACGTGAACTCAAAGACGGCGCCCAGTTGCAGAAGCTGCTGGGGAGACTGATCGAGCTGGCACGCCAAGACGAGCAACTCAGCGATGTGCTCTGGGCCTTTGGAGATCTCGCCGACATGCTGGAGTCGGCCGGCGACGCCGAAGGAACCGCCACACTCCTGCGAGAAGCCATCCAGACAGCCGAGGCGGTCGACGCCTTCGATATGGAGCTTCGTCTGGCTCGCCTGCTCGCGACAGAGCTGGCCAATCCCGAGAACGCCATCGCAATCTACGAGAGGCTGCTAGCGGAGGACGCTGGCAACATCGTCATCTGGAAGCCGTTGTTGGGGGTGTATCGTTCCGCCGGGCACAAAGAAAAGCTCGAAAGCTTCATGGCTGAGCTCCAAGAAATCGTCAGCGATTCCGATGAGCTGCAAGCCTTGCGCACCGAGCGCGCCCGTGACCTGGCAAGCGACCCGGCTCGCCTGGGTGAAGCCGAAGAAGTTCTCCGCGAAATCCTGGCAGAGGACCCTGACAATGCCGAGGCCTGTGGGCTCCTCTGCCAGCTGCTGGAGAACGACGGTCGCATCGACGAATTACGCGACCTGTTGGAACAATCCCTGCAGTCCGCCAAGGATCGCGGCGAGGAAGAGACCGTCGCGACCCTGGCTCTCCAGATCGCAAAAATGTTGGAGCCCCTCACGGTTGTGGACGCCATCGGCGTACTGAAAGAATCCCTCACCTGGACCTCTCGGAACCGAGACGTTCTTGAGATGCTATTGCGCCTCTACGGCGGAAACGATGTTCCCAACGACCGCGCCGAAGCCATGGAAATGCTGATGGCCATCGAAGTGGGCAACGCCGCCTCCGCCCTGGCTTTGCAAATCGCCGACGTACGCAGCGGCCAAGGCGACGAACAGGGGGTCGAACGGACGCTGGAGGAAGGCTTCCAGGCGAACCCGAGCTATGCCCCGCTCAGGGATCGCCTGATCGCTTGGTACACCACATGTGAAGCCTGGTCGCCCCTGGCTGCCTTGCTCACATCGGACGCGGAAAACCGAACGGACGAGAGGGAGAAAATCGCCCAACTCAGGGCCGCTGCCCGCGTGCTCCACGAAAATCTGGGAGAGACCTCAGAGGCTGCAGAGCTACTTCAGCGGGCCCGAGAGATCGCCCCCGATGACCGCGGATTGCTCACAGATCTGCTCGACTATTACATCGCGACGGACAACTCACTGCCCGCGCTGGAACTAACGGGCATCGCACTCCAGTCCGAGGACTTGGATGATGAGACCCGCGCGCAACTGCTCGGCATACGGGCCCGCCTCACCGCCGACACCTGCGGTGAGAGCCTCGAAGGCCTCTCGTCCGCAGTAGCGGATCTCGATCAAGCCAAAGGCCTGGGTCGCGAAGGGCTCGATTCTATGCTTGTCGATCTGCTGGATCTGCTGCGCACACGCGCCGCCGAAGACGGTCTGGTCGACGACGAACGCAAAAGCTTGGTTCGTCTGGCAGAGCTGCTCCCCAGTGTGGGCGACGCGGATCGCGCAATCCATATGCTGAACATTTGGATCGACGACCACCCCGAGGATCTGGGGATCGCCCAAACCCTCGGCACTTTAGCGACGGAAGCCGGGCGTCACGATGCCGCACTGACAGCGTACACGGTGGTCACCGAACATGGCGATACCAAAGCCAAGGTCACGGCGGTCCTCCGCATGGCGGATCTCTACGAGCAAGCCGGCGATCCTCTCGCCGCCAAAGATGCGCTCACCCGGATCGGCAATGAGGCCCCGGGAGCCACCGAAATCAAGGAACGACTTCGTGGCATGTACGAAGCCGCGGGAGCCTACGCAGATATCGCGGGGCTACTGGTCAGTGATGCCAAAGAAGCGGAAACAGAAGAAGAGCGCTACTCGCTTCTCTGCGACGCGGGACGCATGTACCTCCAGCTGGAGGATCGCGTCGAAGACGCCTTTCACCTATTCCAAGAAGCGCTGGAGCTGTTGCCGGGCGAATCCAAAGCCACGATCTGCCTCTCGGAAGCGTATCTGCAGGTTGGACAAATCCAAGATGCAGCGAGCCTGCTAGACGAGGCGATTCGCGCCAAGAACAAGAAACGCTCCCCGGCACTTGCCGAACTGCAACACGCCATGGCCAAGGTGGCACGAGGCGCCGGCGATACCGAGGCGCTGTTTGCCTGGCTCGAGGCGGCGCTGATGAGCGATCGTCAGAATGGCGCCGTGGCCGCTGAGCTGGCGGAGGCTGCCATGGCCCGGGAAGACATGGATCTGGCCGTCAAGGCACTCCAGGCAGTCACCCTATTGAAGACTCCGGGCCCCATGTCCAAGGCCGAGGCCTATTTGCGCCAGGGGCAAATAGCTCAGCGTCGCGGCGACGCGAAAAAGGCAACCCTGCTCGCGAAGCGCTCCCTCGCCGCGGACGGTAACTACGAAGAAGCGAAAGCCTTCATCGCCGAACTGGGCTGAATCGCAAACCGCGGGGGTGGCTCTATCGGAGCCACGCCCCCATGCAGCTAACGGTGACTGCCACGAAGAGCAGCCAGCGAAGGGTGGTTGCGCGGATCGTCAAGGCAGTGCGCACGCCGATCTGAGATCCGGCGACCGTGGCACATGCCAGCAATAGGCCAATCGACCAGCAAACCTGCCTCGCCAACGCGAACACCAGCAGCGAGACGGTGCCAAAAACCAACACCACGGCGAGCTTTAAGGCGTTGCCGCGAACCAAATCATAACGAAGGACGCCGCACAACATGCCGAGAAGAAGAAAACCGACCCCGGCTTGAACGAAGCCACCGTACACGCCGGTCGCGAACATTCCGAACCAGGTAGACGGGCGCAGCGAGCGGGGTTCGCCCTGGCTTTCGTCTGGCAACCAGTTTGGGCGTAGCAGCATCACCAACGCCACCACCACCAACGTGCTGAGCAGCGCGGGCTTCAGCCAGAGCCTGGGTACTTGCGTCGCCAACAGAGCGCCGCCCAAAGCGCCGAGTACGGTCGGCAGAGCCAGCGCCCCTAAATTCCGCCACTCGACACGCCCTTTTCGGTGAAAACCCCAAGTTCCGGATACCCCTTGAGCCACCACGGCCACGCGATTCGTCCCGTTCGCGATATCAGCCGGCAATCCAAGCAGGATCAGCAGCGGGAGCGTCAACATCGATCCGCCTCCGGCCAGCGTATTGATGAACCCGCAAGCTACGCCCGCGAGCATCAATAACCCGATGAGAAGCGGCTCGCCAAAAGTCATCATTGGGGGGTCACGAGGACTATTGCCGCCACCATCGGCCCGCCTCGGTCGCGGACCCGCTGCCCGCCGCGAGGCCGTGGATAACGTCAAACCTGCGTCTCCGGTCGCTCATGAGCCACTTGTGTATGTACTGCACTTCACCAATTTTTCTAGATTTTCAGCAACCGTCGCGACCGTTCACCCAGGAACTACGAGATGCTCTTTTCGACATGTTAGGCTTTGTGGCCATGACGGATAAGGACGACCAGGCCAAGAACGCGGATCCAGCAACCGGGCAGGAGCCCACGCAGACCCCTCCCCCTGCTGCCACCTTCGTTCCGGCAGACTTGTCGGCAGCCCACGGAATTCCCCCGGCGATGGTGGGCGTGGCGGCAATTGTCGGGCTGGTCATGGGATTGGGCTTGGGAGCCCTGGCATTCGGCGAAGATTCAGGCGAGTCCGCCGCCCCGGCACCAAGCGCGAAGCCGGTTAAGAAAGCTCCCCCCAAGGTACTGAGCGTCGTCGACAAACTCCGGGCAGCCGATCACGATACGATGGAGGCCTACAGCGAGAAGGATCCAATCAGCCTCGAAACTGAGGAATTGTTCGCGCTGCATGAAGGCAAAGCCACGCAGAAACGCCTCGCCCTGGAGGGATATGCGGAGCAGTTGGAAGGGGTAAACCTCCTAGAAGACTCCGACAAACTCGCTCGGCTCAAGGAATTCGCACGGGATCCCGACACAATGATCCCCACCCTACGACTCATCGCCAATATGGATTCTGCCCTTGGCATGGACCTGCTTTATTACTTTTGGATCGGCACCAAGCGCGAGAATGCTCTCACCAAGTTGTCCCAGGTCATGGTGCACAGCAAGGACCTGCGTGCCAAGGCATCTCCGGCACTCGCCGTGGCGATCGATTTGCGTGAGGCCCTCAAGAAGGACCCGCCCGTATGCGAGACATTCGCGGATTTGATTCCGCGCATCACGGAGGTCGCCGATAGCCGCTCCCACCGACTGGTGGCCAAACTGTTTCGCGATAGGGGCTGTGGAAAGACCAAGCGTGAAGACTGCTACGCCTGTATCCACGAGGACAAGAAGCCCCTCAAAGTGGCGCTGGCCGCTACCCGTACCCGCAAAGCCCCCAAAGTACGCTAAGCACCTGGGCTCGGCCAGGCTCTAGCTCTGTCGCGACTACGACCCGGGACGACCGACAGGTCGCTCTCGTCCGTCCCTTGGGCCCGTGGGGCGGAAAGCCCACCGTACTCTGGCGGTTGAGGGCTATTTCCGGGGCTGTATTTTGAGTGGCAATGGCAGAATTGCCGATTTCTCTTCGCCATACAGGAAGGCATAGGAGCCGCGGCTCGCCAAAACACGTTTCGTGTAGCGGCGAGTTTCTCGAAAGGGAATCGTTTCGACCCAGACATCGAACGCAAGGTGTCCGCGCTCTCGCATCCAGCGGCGCGGCCGCCCCGGCCCGGCGTTGTAGCCGGGAATAGCCATCAGCGGGTTGCGCCGGAACTGCTTGGTCAGGTGGGCCAAGACGCGAGAGCCCAGGGCGATATTGATTCGCGGCTTCTTGAGGGCTGCAATATCAGACGGCAGACCTGCTCGCTTCGCGTAGAACCGGGCGGTGGGCAAGATCAACTGCATCAACCCATAGGCCCGAGCGGGGCTCTCGGCGCCGGCCTCGAAGGCCGATTCCTCACGCATGACGGCGTAGATCAAGTGCTCGGGCACGCCGGTCTTCTGGGACTCCCGCGTCACGATTCCGCGGTGGGGACGCGGAAAGGCCAGGCGCCAGGCTTGTACCCAATCCCCTGCAGGCCAGCGTTCGAACCAATCGGACAACCTTCCCCGGGCGACTCGATGGGATAATTTTGCGGACCCTGCCTGAGAGTAAAGCAGCGCTATGCCCCACAAGATTTTCGGTCCGAGCTCGCGCCCAAGTCCTAGCGCCGAGACTTCGGTCCGTGCCAATTCGATTTCTCCGACGCGCAGAAGCTCGAGAATTCGTTGAAAGCCCGGGGCTTCAAACACCGCATCGTGCTCGAAGCGAAAAGTTTCAGCCTGAGCTCGTTCGATGCCCGCGCGACGCGCCAGGTTGGCCCGGGCTGGTTCGGCTGCCGTCAGCCTCGAGTGGGACTGCTGCATGTAGTAGGAGAACGGCAGTTGCTCGATAATCTCTGCCAGCAGCCTCGCGGCCTCTGTCTTCTTTCCCACTTGGTCCAGAGCCCTCGCGAGAAAATATCGTTCGCGGCCAGCCCACTCGTGTCCCCGAGCCTTATCCAGCGGGGTCGCCAGTGACGCCGCTCGCTCCAGTACGGGCAAGGCGTTCTTCCAGTCGCCGCGCTCAATGTTTCTCAACGCCAGGCGAAACATCCCGTCCAGCACCATATCTCCGGCGGGGTAGTCGTTGGGCATCGCCGTCAGCATCTCAGTGAAGCGTTTGACGTCACCCATCACGTGATAGCTCATGGCGGCCCGTAGCCGCGCGTCGTCAGCCAAACGATGGGTCGGAGCTTCCTTCTCCAATTGTGCGTAACGTTTGACCGCCAGCTTGTGACGTTTGTCGGCTGCCGCGTATTTCCCCGCTAGGTACAGCGAGCGAGCGCGCAGATCCGGCTCTTTGCAGAATCGGATTACATCGTTAAAAATATCCGACGCCTTGCCCCACTTGCGGGTCCCGGCCAGCGCCTTGCACCGGAGGAAAGTCGCCTCGCAGCCGAGCTGTCCCCAACGGTCACGTCGTCGCAGACCGGTCGACAAGGATTCGCCGAGGATAGCCGCGTTCGAAAACTGGCGGCCCGCGACCTGAGCGCGTAAGCGCACCATCTGGTCCTCAAGGGAGAGCCCACGATAGTGCACGCGCTCCTTGACCGGCAGCAGAGCGAGCGCTCGTTTTTCGATCTCGCTCGCCCGTTTATCGGTATGGCCCACCAGACGCCAGTGCCGAGCATGTTTCAGCGCCTCGACAATGAGCACAAGGAGCACAGAATTTCCGGCATCCGCGCTAACCGACTCCAACAAGTTTTCCGCTAAGAGAAGCTCGGTCCGTCTGCGATCGCTATCCGGCAGCTTGAGCTCCAACACTTCGCGTAGGGCGCGCGCCGCCCGCCCGCGTTCCCCCAATTGAGCCGCCGATTCCGCCGTCAGCAGCTGCCCCGGCAACGTTGGGGGAATGTCCGTAGGGATCTTCGCGAGGGACTCAAGCGCCAGCTTGGGAAATCCGGCCCGCAGCAACATGCGACCGGCTCCGAGAGAGGCATAGGGAGCGAGGGGGCCCCCCAGGAGCGCAGATGCTTGAAACTGAACTCCCGCCTCCTCTATCTGTTCCGATCGCTCCAATAGGCGCGCCAACAGGAAATGCCACGCAGCCTTGTTGGGTGTATCAGGCGCCTGAACCAATAGCTGCTTATGCAACAACGCGGCGGCCTGGGCCGGCTTGTCGCTCTCCACGGCGTCCCGAACCGAGTGCAGAGCCGGCGCTGCCAGTAATGGACGAAAGTCCCGGAGATCCAGCGGCACAGGCGCCGGCACCGGTTCCACCGAGCCCGGAAGCACCGAAACACTCGCCAGTTGCGCGCCCGTCTCGGATCCTCGCCTCACCGGCGAGTTTTGCGCCGAACAGGACACCAGAATCGGAAGTGCTAGCGCCCAAACGGGAAATCGAAACATCAGCAATCAGTTATCGCGCTGGGTCCAAGACGTCAAAAATGCGTCGTTTGCCTCTTCCTCGTCGGTGGCTTCGTCAGCGCGCTTTTTCTCAGCCACCAGCTTGCGCTGGTGGCTCTTCACCGCCAATTTTGCCCGAGCCGCCTCTCGGAAAGACGCCGCGTCCCCCTGGGCTTGCTGATTCGCGGAAACAAGCTCTGCCGCGGCCTGTTCCGCACTACGCTGCAAAACTTGCTGTTTGACCGCTGCATTCCGGCGGGAAACAGCCTGTTGTACCATATCGCCAGCAGTTGCGAGACCGCGGTCAAGACGGGCTCTCTCCGCTACGGCTTGGGACGCTATGTTTTCGGCAGCTTCCCGACTGGCAGACGCTGCCCGCTCACCCGAACGGCGGGCATCTTCCGCGCGCTCCATGGCGTCGGCGGCGCACAGCCGAGCTTCCGCCTCGTCGGCATCTCGCAGGCGCGTGACCGCCTTCAAGCTATCGATTGTCCTGGAGGAGCCTTTCGCCATGCACAGCTACCCAAAGCTCAGGAAGGTGGCGCGACGGTCTGTTTGCCTGCGCGCTTCCACCCCCTGATCCCAACCGGCAGCACTTTCACTGTGGTGTAACCAGCGGCGAGGGCTCGCTGCGCCGCGCCCTCGGCAGCTCCGCAAAGAGTGCCCGAACAGTAAAACACCAGTGCCTCCACTCGGGATTCCGGCAGCAGCTTCATGTCGTACTTCCGCCCGTCGAGCAGCGTCGCGGTGGGGATGATCCCATATTTTTCCCGAGTAGCCGGGCCGTTCGCGTCAAACAGCTTCGGCGGCACAGCTTCCGCCAGCATTCCGCTCAACTGATTGACGTCGATCTTGATGGCTTTCGCTACCGGCCTCTGCTCACAGGCCAGAAAATGCATGGAGAGCAGTAGGGCAGCGATTGTCTGAATACATCGGGTCATGGGAGCTCCACGGGTCGCCCGTCAGGGACAAGGCAAACTACGCCAAGGATGCGGGAACTGCCAGCACAGCGGGCTGTGCGTAGCGCGCGCCCCGCGTTTCAGAAACCGCCCCAACAACCACACTAAAACGCCGGAATCATTAGATTTTACCAAATCCAGGCCTCGGCTAAATTCGCACGCTGGCTAATCCCGGGAGCGCGCGTGCCATTCCTGAACACTGCGTACTTCCGGAGTGCCGCGGCTCACCAATGACCACGCCTCCAGGGCGCCCACCGCTGCCACCGCTGCGGCGATGGTGGTGTAGTAGGGCACGTTGCCGAGCAGAGCGTTCCGACGAATCGAATAGCTGTCTCGAATACCTTCGCTGTCGCTAGTGTTAACGACCATTTGAATTCGCCCCTCTTGGATCTGATCGACCACGTGGGGGGAGCCCTGCAAGACCTTGTTCACGCTCTCCACAGGGATACGCGCGCGACTGATGGCCTCGGCGGTACCGCGGGTCGCGACAATATCGAACCCCAAGTTGCGCAAACGGCGCGCGATAAAACAAGCCGTCTCCTTGTCGGAATCACGCACGCTAATGAAGACACGGCCGTGTGTCGGCAGGCGCCCACCAGCCGCAAGCTGACTCTTCCCGAAGGCAAGAGACTCGTTGGAGGCGATGCCCATGACTTCGCCCGTGGAACGCATCTCCGGTCCTAGAATGGTATCGACGCCCGGAAACTTGTCGAAAGGAAAGACGGACTCTTTCACTGCAACGTGTTTCGGCAAGTCGCCCTCTTCAATCTTGAGGTCGTCCAGGCTGTGACCCACCATGACCTTGGCGGCAATTTTCGCGATGGGGCGCCCGGTCGCTTTGGAGACGAAGGGCACCGTACGGGAGGCTCTGGGGTTGACCTCGATGACGTAGATCTCATCGCCACGAATGGCGTACTGCACATTCATCAGCCCGATCACGCCCAACTCCAGAGCCAAGGCGCGTGTATTCTCTTCGATCCGCGCGACCACATCCGACGGCAAGGAATGGGGCGGCAACACGCTGGTCGAGTCCCCTGAATGGACTCCAGCCTCTTCGATATGCTGCATGACACCGCCGATGACACAGCGCTTGCCATCGGAGACACAGTCCACATCGACTTCCGTCGCGTTCTGAAGAAACTCGTCAATCAGCAACACTTGATTACCGGCCTCTCGGGCGGCTTCCATGGCTAGCTCCGCGTAGGCTTCGAGATCGTGCTCCGTGTGGCAGATCATCATCGCTCGCCCGCCCAAGACATAGGACGGCCGAACCAATACCGGCAATCCGATATCGCTGGCGAACTGGCGCGCTTCGGCCAGCGTTTTGGCGATGCCCGCCCGCGGTCGCTTCAGAGCTAGCTTGGTGAGCAAGGCTTCAAAACGTTCGCGATCTTCGGCGCGATCGATAGCGTCAGCGCTCGTGCCTAGCAGCTTGATACCGTTCTCTTCGAGAGCAACGGCGAGCTTGAGCGGGGTTTGGCCACCGAACTGGACAATCACGCCGAGCAACTCGCCCTTGGACGCCTCCACTTTGCAAATCGCCAGCACGTCTTCCAGCGTCAGAGGCTCAAAGTACAATCGATCCGACGTGTCATAGTCGGTGGAAACAGTCTCTGGGTTGCAGTTCACCATGACCGCTTCGATGCCCAACTCCCTCAGGGCGTAGACCGCATGGCAGCAGCAGTAGTCGAACTCGATGCCTTGACCGATGCGATTGGGCCCGCCGCCTAGAATGATGGCCTTCTTCTTCGACGAGACATCGGCTTCGCTCTCGCTCTCGTAGCTTGAGTACAGATAGGGCGTCTTCGCAGGGAACTCAGCAGCACAGGTATCCACCCGGCTGTACACAACCTCTACTCCGAGTTCGACCCGGCGACGGCGCACCTCAGCTTCAGAGCCGCCCGAAAGGGCTGCGATCTGTGCGTCACTGAAACCCAACCGCTTGCTGTCACTCAAGAGCTGCTCGTCCAGTTCCTTGGAAGCGGCGATGCGTTTCTCGTGATCGAGCAATCGCTGAATTTGCACAAGGAACCAGCGATTGATCTTCGTTTCCTCGAAGGTTTCGTCCACGGTCAGACCAAGGCGCATGGCGTCCGCCACGTAAAACAAGCGGTCACAAGTCGGTACGCTGATCTGAGCTGTCACCGCGGTCTTCAGTTCGTCCGCGGACGGAGGCGGCAAGGTTTGGCGCGGCTTCACCACCGGCGGGGCATCGTGAACCATATCGCGCTTGCCGTCGGGTCGAGGCAACAGCCGGTAGTCAATGCGGTCAATGAGGCTAACCAAACCCTCGCGGCCGATTTCCAAAGAGCGGGCGGCCTTCTGCAACGCCTCGGGGAAAGTTCGCCCGATGCTCATCACCTCGCCCACGCTCTTCATCTGGGTTCCAAGGCGCGGATCGGATCCTGGGAATTTTTCAAACGCGAAACGCGGCCATTTGCAAACCACGTAGTCGAGGGTAGGCTCGAAGGCGGCGCTGGTGCCTGTGATGTCGTTCTTGAGCTCGTCGAGGGTGAAACCCACGGCCAACTTCGCGGCGATCTTCGCGATGGGATACCCCGTCGCCTTCGACGCCAAAGCACTGGAGCGCGACACTCGAGGGTTCATCTCGATGACGATCACGCGACCGTCCTCCGGGTTGATTGAAAACTGAACGTTGGAGCCGCCGGTCTCGACGCCGATTTCGTGCATCACCGCGCGCGCGGCATCCCGCAGGCGCTGGTACTCCCGATCGGTCAAGGTCATGGCCGGAGCGACCGTGATGGAGTCACCGGTGTGCACGCCCATCGGATCCAAGTTCTCGATGGTACAGATGACGATGAAGTTGTCGTTCTTGTCGCGAATGACTTCGAGCTCGTACTCTTTCCAGCCAAGCAAACTCTCTTCGACGAGTACCTCGGTGGTGGGCGACTGCTGAAGCGCCCACAAGATCTTCTCCTCGAACTCTTCTTTGTCGTTCACGATGCCACCGCCGGCACCGCCCATCGTGTAGCTAGGGCGAAGAATGCACGGGAACCCGGTCATTTTCGAGATCGCCCAAGCCTCTTCGAGGTTGTGGGCATGACCGGACCGGGCCGAGTTGAGACCGGCGCGCTGCATCGCTTCTTTGAACAGCTGACGATCTTCGGCCATGCGAATGGCGTCGACCGATGCGCCGAGCAGTTTCACCCCGTGTTTGGAGAGAATGCCGCTGTCATGAAGCTCAAGCGCCGCGTTCAGTGCGGTTTGTCCACCCAGGGTGGGCAGCAAGGCGTCCGGTCGCTCACGCTCGATGATGGTTGTGATTGTCTCTTTATCAATGGGCTCGATGTACGTCCGACGCACCAATTCGGGGTCCGTCATGATGGTCGCGGGGTTCGAGTTGACCAGCACCACGTCGTAGCCGAGTTCGGTAAGAACCTTGGCGCCCTGGGTACCCGAGTAGTCGAACTCGCAGGCCTGTCCGATCACGATGGGACCAGAACCAATCAGCAGAATTTTTTGGATATCGTCACGGCGGGGCATAGATTTTCCGGCGCGCCGAGGGCGGGGTAGCTGAAACGCGCGCTACCCGCCGACCTAGCACGACCACTCGGGAAATAGGGCCCACTTCTCCGCCGCCCGCGGAGCTTCCCACACGCGGATTTCCACCTCGCCAAACCGCCGGCCGGGCCCCCATTCCGCTTCCGGCCAGAAGTAGCAGAAATATTGCTTTCTTCGCTAATTCCACCCCAAATCGGGGTCTGTCGACGTGTCCTCCGTCGATCGAGCGGCCTGCGCGCCGTAAAAGGAGATCTCATGTCGCCGCTCAACTCTCAGCCGGCCCGCCTCCTCCTGGGGCGCTCGTCCCGCTGCCCGCTTGCCCCCAGACGCCGCTACAGCCGCCAGTTCTGGAACACCGCCCTCATCTGTCTAGGTTTGCAGCTGATTTTTGTTCTGCCGGCTGCCGGACAAAGCCAGACGGACGAGCTGGCTCGCCGACACTTCGAGTCCGGTGCGTCCTATCTCGAACAGTCCGACTACGAGTCCGCGCTACGCGAGTTCAAAAAATCCTACGAGCTATCGGAGCGTCCAGAAATCTTGCTCAACCTAGCCCTTGTTCACGAGCGCACCGGCGACTGGGAACACGCGATTTCCGCCATCAACAAGTTCATCGCTGCGGCTCCAGAGAGTGAACGGATTGGTACGTTGAAGCTCCGCCGCGACAACTTACAAAAACGTCTCGACGAGCAGCGAGCGGCGGAAGCCATGACAGCCCCCGCCCCCGCAGAGACCGAGGAAAAGACGAGTCCAGAGCCGCCGCCGCCGCCCGCCGCCGCCGCGGACGAGCCGGACCGAACCTGGGCCTACGTGTCCTTGAGCTTGGGAGGAGTCGCCGCCCTGGGTTCGCTGATCACCGGCTTGGTCGCCGCCAGCGAGTATAGCAGCGCCGAAGGAGCCTGCAGCCCCACCTGCACCGACGACGAGGTATCGACGGGCACACGAATGGCCACGACCAGTACTGTTCTGACAGTGGTCGCCGTCGCGGGCGGTGCCCTGGGTGCCTACTTTTGGTTCTACTCCAGCCCTGAGGTGACCGCCGACGCCGCTAGCTACACTCCCGACTGGGGCGTAAAATTCTCGCCCCATCAGGCGAGCACTCAAGCGCGGTGGAGTTTCTGATGCCGGCCACCCACCTTTCACGGTTGGGCGCGATCGCGTTATTCGCGACTACCGGCTGCTCCTTCTGGTTCGACTTTGAGGAGCTGCAGACCGAGACCACTGAGCTCGGACAAGACGCCAGTACGCCGGGGAACGACGCTGCCCCAGTGGAAATTTGCACTGCGGAATCGTGTAAGGACACCGACCCCTGCACCGACGACTACTGCGACAGCGACGGCGAGTGCGTGCACGACGCCAAAGTCAGAATCGTCGAAGACAGAATATTTGACCCACTCGTGGCCGATGAAATCCATCAGTCCACGCTCGTGGCAAGCAACAACACCTTCTTCGTCTCGGTCTTCAAGAGTGACAGTGAAGTGCATGATACGGAAATTTATCAGTTCACCGACACCGCTACGACGCTAGGGCTCCCGACGTCAGTCGACGCCATCGAGCTATCCGGCATCCCGGAAGCAGAAGCGGCGACCACGACACCGGTAAGCGCCCTCGGCATGGTAGTCGCTGGCACCAGCCCCTTCCAACTCGTCGGCTATGCCGCCATCGGTGATTCGCTGTCCGGGGCTGCCAAAATCGCCCGCTTCGAGTTCGGCGCCAACCTGACAGTGACCGACGCGCGCAGCGTTACCCAGGTTCCCCTCTATTTGGCGGATCGTCAGAGACACCCCGTCGTGTGGCAACTCAACAACAATGAACTGCGCGCCGCCTGGCGATCGGCGGAGACCGGCTTGTACCTTCACCCGGGCGGCCGCTCCATAATCGCCTACGCGGATCCGGCAACGCCGGACATGGCGCCGGGCGAGTCCGTCCTCGATGTGGCCGCGATGACGGACACCGCAGGCGGAGCCGCCGTTCTATGGACGAACGCCAGCGGCGAACTTCGTGCTCAAGCGGAGGGCGACAACACGAGCAGCTTGCTCGAGCAGTGCGGGGCTTCGCCCCACACCTTGGTCTCTCTCTCCACCGCCAGACTAGGCACCACCGACGCGTTTTGGTTCGCCAGTTTCACCCAGGTGGATCCCATCAGTTCGGAGTTCGGCATTGTTCAGTGCATCCCTGACGCAGGATGCATCAAACCCTTCACCTGCGGGTCGGAGAACGCTTCGGTCATTGCCGACCAGTACAGCTCGGTCTTCGCTCACACAACTCGTCAACAGGATCCCGACTACGTGAGTTACTTCGTCTCGGTGACCCCCAGCATTGTCGATTCAACCGGCGTGCTCGAGCTACAAGGATCCATACAAATTGACGACCCCGAAGCCGGCGCCTCACGCAGTCTCGGAACGGTGAGCTTGGGCGAAAACGACACGGCCCGAGTCCCCCGCTCACCTCACGTCGCCATCGTGGCACCCGACAAAGTAGTGACCACTTGGATCCAAGCCGCCGCCGACGGCAGCGGAGACGAATTGCACGTCACCCGGCACCGCCTCTGCTTGCCCGAGCAAGAGACTCTGTGAAGGGCAACTGCTGATGCAGCGCGAGCATCGCCTGCTCACGTAGCTAGGGCACAATCGCCCGGATCCATCACCTCCGCTGGCACAGTTGGCACAGGGAAACCGCTATAACCAGCTGAAATCACTCGCCCTTCGGCATGGCATATCGGTTGCAGTGATCTCTGACGGACAGAGTATTCACGTAATACTGGCACTCGAAGGACACAGCTCATGCGCTCACTACGTTTTTATGGATCTTGGCTCACTGGGGCGGCGCTTGCCGCTAGCCTGAGCGGCTGTCTCAGCGATGACAGGCGAGAGCCCACGGTGACTGATCCCGCTCTCTCTCCCGCCGCCACGACAGCTCACTTGACCCGCGCCACCGACTGCGAAGATCTGCTTGCTCGCATCCAGGCGGACGCCATCGTCAAACTCGATTTGGCCGCCGAACAAGCCCTCAGTGTATTCGAAAACGACGGGATAGACGGCTGGGCAGTCGCCGAAGACGGCACGTTCGACATGGGACCCGCAATACCCCCCACGGTGGGCGGCATGGAGCTAGATGGGACGGGGACCGGGGGCGGTGAAACGACGAGCAGTAACGCCGGGAGCAGCGATCCTGTGTCAACCGGGCCCACCAGCGTCTCGGAAACGAATACCCAAGTCGCCGGCGTCGACGAAGCCGACATCGTGAAAACGGACGGCGAAAACATTTACCTGCTGCACGGCAGCGAACTCTTCGTTCTCGATAGCTTCCCAGCCGCGTCCACCGCGATCACAGCCCAAGTCAGCCTTGAGGGAACGCCAGCAGAAATGTTCGTGCGCGACGGGAAGGCCGTTGTCTTCTCAACAGTTTGGGACGACGGCACCTTGGAAGCAGCTGGCTCAACCGAGCCGGCAGACATCGATGACTACGGCTACTACGGTGGTCGCAGCTACACGAAAATCACCGTCGTGGCTGTCAGCACCGCCGAGCTCGTGACCACCCGGGAGCTCTACGTTGAGGGCTCCTACTTGTCTTCGCGACTGCACGGTAACGCCGTTCGGGCGCTAGTCACAGACGGCTTCCGATCGCCTCAGTATTACCCCAACTTGGAATACTGGGACGCTTTTGGGCGGGAGTACGACGAGATCGAGTTGGAGCTCCAGATCGACGATTGGAAAAAGCGCATGACGCGCGACATTGAGGCAACGGAGCTAGCCGACTGGATCCCCGAGGACCGCGAGAAGTCAGCCGACGCGATATCCGCCATCGCCCCCAGCTGCGCCAACTACTACATCCCCGATCCGGGAATGACCGACTCCGGCATCACCAGCATCGTCACCCTCGATCTCGACGACATCGATGCAGCACCCCGGCGCGCCGCCATCCTCGGCGGGGGCTCCACGGTTTATTCGAGCAAAACCAGCCTCATCCTGGCCCATAACGACTGGCGGGCCCAAAGCCTCAGCATCAGTGCAGAGCAGACGCTCTTACATCAATTCGCCCTCGACGGTCTGGAGACCGCGTACACGGCGTCCGGGATGGTACCGGGACATGTGCACAATCAATTCTCCATCGACGAGGCCGACGGGGTGATCCGCGTCGCCACCACTGGCAACAGCTGGAGCGAAGGCTCTCAGATCGGCGCCTTTCGGGATCTGCGAACGGTCAACACGGTATTCACCTACCAAGCAACCGACAACACACTCGTCAAACTAGGCTCAACGGGCGAGATGGCACCGGAGGAGCGAATCACCTCAACCCGATTTATCGGCGACCGAGCCTACGTCGTGACTTTCCGCCAGGTTGACCCCTTGTTCGTTGTGGATCTGTCGGATCCAGCATCCCCCACGGTTCTCGGCGAGCTCAAGATCCCCGGATTCAGTGAGTACATGCACCCCCTCGGGGACGATCACTTGCTAACCATCGGGCGAGAGGGCACGGACGACGGGATGATCCTTGGTCTCGCACTCCAGATCTTCGATGTCTCCGACGCGACGAACCCGGTGCTGCGCCATATCCACACCATGCCGGGGTCCTCTCAGGTGGGTTGGGATCACAAAGCTTTCACCTACATGGCGGAGTTTGGCTTGCTCGCCTTCCCGCGGACGAGTTACGAGACGGGGTTCTCCAGCACCCTCGAAGTGTTCCGGGTCAACATTGAAGACGGCTTCCAGCCCCTAGCCTCTATCGAGCACGCGGATCTCATCGTCGAGAGCTGCAATAGCGGGGGCACGTCCTTCGACGAGTCCTACTACTACTGTCAGCCTTCCACCGATGTTCGGCGGGGTCTATTCATCGACGACCACGTGTACTCAATCAGCTACGGCGGGGTGATGGTCCACAACCTCAACGATTTCGATACGACCGTAGCGAGCGTCGTGCTGCCTCAGGCGTACCTGTACGACGGCTACTACGACGATGTCGGAATGAGCCTGCCGCCGATGGGAGAGGGTCCCGACGTCATGGAACCCGGCGTCGAAGAAGGCCCCAGCGAAGTCGACCTTAGCGAACCGTCTATTGACGGCCGTGCAGCCTCCGATAACGGCGGTGAACCGGCCGCTATGTAGCGTCCGTCGCTAGAGCGCGATCGCCCAACCAGCTGTGGGCGATCGCCGAAGCTCTGCCCCACAGCTGGCGCCCTCCGGCGTCCGGACGCCGGACAAAACCAAAGCGTCTTAACTCAATCCCAAGTCGCGGAGAATCTGACGATACCCCGTGACTTGTCTGAATCATCGACGGTCATCTGCGCACGGCCACCCACCAGGTCCACTCCCCCCAACAGCCCGCCCTTCTGAGCCGAGATCACGGCGGGCTCAGTCCCTTCGGCAGGGGCATCGACCACAGTCAGCACCGCGGATTTTCCGTCCTCGCCTTTGGTGAAGGAAAAGGTGCCTAAGTTTTTACCGGCCGCATTCAACGCTAGCGGCGACATCTTCAACACCCCGCCAGGAGTTCCGAACGCTCGGATCACCGTGGACGCCCAGGAGTTGAAGAGCGGAACCTTGTGGATCCGCTGGGAGAATTCTCGCCAAAAGGTCACTTGCCCCTCGAGACCCAGCTCATCGTACAAGGCGATGGTGAGTTCGTTGCTCAGTGCCGCCGGGATCCAATCCGTTACGGGAGCTTCGTCGATGACCGCCAGACACCGTGGGCTGATCCGAGCCAATACTCGCGCCGACACCGTGGGTCCCAAGGCGCTGATCGCGTTCTTCTGTTCCTTAAGAATGCTGACTCGGTAGGCGGGTGTTGTGCCCACCGCCCGGGCGGGCAGCGCGATCAAACTAGCGTCGTCCTCTTCAGCGCGAGATGTAGACGAAAGCGTAGAGGGACCAGAGATCCCGGGACGGCTCAGGCTATCGGAGTCCAAGGCGGAGGCTGCTGCTCCGAATGGAAGCTGCGTTTCGGCATCGCTAGAGGACCCGTCTTCCATGCGAGGGGGTTTCGTAGACCGGCTCGCGGCATCGGCAGATCGGCGTCGGGACGCGCCCGCAGCCAGACGGGACCAGTAACGCACCAGCTCTTCTTCCCGGTTGAGCGCATCGCTCAGGGTCATTTCAACGAAACTCGCCACATCGTCAGTCGTGCCCAGACACCCGCACTGCAGCGCCGAATCCGTCAGCGCTGCATGAAAGTCTGCGGCCGTCGCATATCGCTCAATCGGAAGGTGACGCAACGCCATGTCGACCGCGCGCGAAAGCTGAATCGGCACGTCCAAACATTTCGATGAGACTCCCGGAATATCCTGACTCAGAAGCTTCAACATCGATTCCGCGTCGGTCGCGGCAGCGAACAAACTCTCCCCCGTCATAGCCTCCCACGCCACCACGCCAGCCGCGAAAATGTCGACCCGCGGCGATAATCTCCCCCCGGCGTCGAGCTGCTCCGGCGCCATGTAGCACAACTTGCCTTTCAGCTCGGCGCTCTGGGTTGGACCCAAGTGCCCATGGGCGTGAGCGATTCCAAAATCCGTAACGCGGGCAATTCCATCCACACCGACAATGATGTTTTGTGGCGACACGTCGCGATGAACAATCGCCAGCGGCTTTCCATCGCCATCGCATAACTTATGAGCAGAGTGTAAACCAGCGAGTACGTCCAACAAGATGCGCACACTCACTGGCAAGGGGATGCGCGCCCCGCTTTTTCTGGCCGAAGCGAACAGCGACTCAAGCGTGCCGCCCTTAACGTAGTCCATCACAAGGAACAGTTGCCCCCCGCTTTCGTCAACTTCTTGTAGAGCCACCACGTTGGGGTGATGAATGTTGGCAACCAGGCGCGCCTCATCCAAAAATATGCGCCGAAAGTCGTCCTGACTGGCGATGTGAGGGTGAAGCCGCTTGAGCGCCACATAGCGACTGAAGCCACCAAGCCCGGAGCGTCGAGCCAGGTACACCGTCGCCATAGCTCCCGACGCTAGCTCCGCCACGAGCTCGTAGCGATCGATCCTTTCGGGCCCCGGCCCCCCTT
The DNA here is from genome assembly GCA_013214025.1 of Polyangiaceae bacterium. Taxonomy (GTDB): domain Bacteria; phylum Myxococcota_A; class Polyangia; order Polyangiales; family Polyangiaceae; genus JABSRN01. The sequence goes on along the minus strand of JABSRN010000170.1, from coordinate 44,572 downwards.
GCTCAATCAGTTTCATAGCGACAACTCTGACCGCACAGGGTATCAGACCTCCGCTGACAACGCCGGCAAGAGTGCCACCTCATGTTCCTGTTCAGGTCAGCGGCGCTATAGAGCTGCGCTGCAGGAGAGCCGCTTTTTAGGTCAGTTGCTCGTCGAGGAAGTAGTTAAAATCTTCCGCCTCCTCGTCATGTAGTATCTCGTAAGCATGGCCGGGGCTTTCAGAAGCGAACAGTCGGGCAGACATTTGCGGATTCCCGACCGATCGGGCTAGCGCCGCTAAGACCTGCAAGTGCCGATCGCGCTCGGTATCGGGAGTGCCCAGAACGACAATGCAGTGGACCGGTTTGCCGTCCGGTGAATCGAAAGGAAGCCCCTCGCGACTCAAGCCCATCACACCGACCATTTCGTAACCTTCCGGAAGTATCCCGTGGGGCACCGCCAGGCCTGCGCCTAGGCAGGTTGAGACATCCGCTTCTCGTGCCAGTACCGACTCCAACAGAGGCTGTCTCACATCCGAAGGCAGATCGTGAGACGCGATCAACACGTCCACCAACGCTTCGATGACCTCCTCTTTGCTACCGGAGGGCAGAGTAGTGACGATGTTTTCTTCCTGAAGAAAATCGATCAATCGAGTTCGGTCATTGCCCATCTCTCCGGAGCGAGCCAGAGCCACACGAGTAAGAATCGGACCCACGACTTCGTTGAGCACCACCGCGCTCAGCACCACCGCGTGAAACAGACTCACCAGTTCCCCGGCCGAGCTTTGCAATGTGGGATCCTTGTCCAACAAGATCACCAAGCCGACGGCAATTCCGGCTTGAGGCACCAGCGCTAGGCCCAGGTTCTTTCGAACTTTCTCCGTAGCGCCGGCAATACGCATCGCCCAACCCGCTGCCAGATATTTGGCTCCTGCCCTCGCCAACACAAATCCGAGAGCTAGTACCCCTCCGCTCTTGGCATGCTCCAGGGTGAGATCCATGCCCGCCAGGGTAAAGAAGGTCGCTAGAATCGCAGGTTCCCAGTTGGAGAAAATGGAATCGACGATGCGATTGCGGTCCCGGTTCACATTCGCTTGGGTAAACCCCAAAAACAGGCAGGACAGCAAGGGCGAGACATCAAAGTGAGTCGCGAGCCCAATGGTGAGCGTAAGCGTTGCTAGCCCCCCCGTCGCTATCAGTTCCGGCTTGGAGAACAATCGATGAATCAAGGTCATCGACAACGCGGCGCCACAACCGATGGCCGCAGAGCATATGAGCTGGACAAAGGGCGCCTCGAGCATATCGCCAATCCCTGCGGCGCCGGTCTGCACATGCGCCGCAGCCCGAGCCAATTCAAAGAAGAACATGCACGACAGATTGTTGAGCGCCACCGCAGCGATCAGCGTTTTTACAAACACGCCTTTGGACCGCGTCTCCTTAACAACCGCAACGATGGTGGCCGGCGCCGTCGAAATGGCGATGGTGCCAAACAACAAGGCGAAACTCCAGTTCATGCCCGGAAACAGCATGGCGACCCCGAACACCAACCCCGGAATCAACAATGATTCCAACACCAGCAGAGTCAGCAAGCGCTTCCTCGCGTTTCGCAGGCGACGCACGTTCAAGTGCGCCCCAACGGATACCGCCATCAAACCAATGGCGAAATCCGTCAGCGGCGACAGGGACTGGACGCCACTTTCGTCGAAGATGCCGAAACCCGCGTGGCCGATCACCATGCCCGCGAGGATTTGCCCCGTTACGCTTGGCAGGTGGATACGCTTCGCCATAGAACCGAAGCCCACACCGAATACCAACACTGTCGCGAGCACGAACAGCGGGTGGGAGTTGGGCAGCAGCGCTTCAGTCAGATCGCGAATCTTTCTTTTGGGATGACCGCGATCAGATCACGCAACATTAGTTGACGCAATAGGAGTATTCAGCGTTCGGCCAGCCGCTCTCGGCACAACCGCCACTACCGCACATAGAGTCGTCTTCTGCCGAACAATGGTCGTCGCCTTCCCAGACGAAACAGGTCGAGGTGCATTCCCGGGTCTCCTCCGTGCCATCGTCTTCGTGACAGCAATATTCACCGTCGTCGCAATCTTCTGGGCCATCGCAGGCCGACCGGATGCCCTCATAGCTGCAGAACCCGCCGCAGTCGGCACAATCGTTGAGCGTTTCCGCGCAAACGGGGGTTTGCCCGTCAGTGGGGAAACAGCAAACTTCCCCACGTGCGCAGTTGAAGGCATTTTGTTCGGTGCCACAGGCGACCACATCCACTCTAGAGACGTTCTGTCCACCATCGCTGGCGTCCGGGACAGCGGCGTCCGGCGAGGCGTCCGGCAGTGTCGCATCCGGCACTCCCGCCTCTTCAGTAGACGAGCCGCCAGTGGCGCCCCCAACTCCACCTCCGACACCGCCGGTCAAGGCACCTCCGGTTGAGACGCTGCCAGCTACACCACCACTGGCGATGCTGCCAGCAGCACCGCCACTCGAAACTCCACCCGCGCTACCGCCCGAAGCATCCGAGTCTGCCGCCCCCGGCAGTACACAAATCAAGTTCACGCACACGTAGCCGCCAGAGCACGCCCCAGACGGACTGCAGCTCTTTCCGGCGAGGGCTTCGTCTCGGGAAATATTGGCACACGCTCCCGCTAGCCATAGGGCGACCGCAACACAGCCGGATCGAGTCAAACGAGACGGCACTTCAGAAACTCCCTCGGTAATTTGCGCCACAACCATCCGGGCCACAACCAACACTCCACCGCAGCGCCGCCAGCTGATCGCTGCGATCGGTATCGGGGCGATTGAGATCGCGGTAGGTCAACACACCGGCCAAGGCGACAAACATGAGGCCGGCTCCCGCGAACACCCGAGAGGTCAACATGCGGCTCTCCGCGGTATCCCATTGGCTCTCCGCTTCCACTTGCAGTTTGGAGTCACGGGCGGCATCCTCCGCGCTGGAACGCCCAAACTCAAATGCCATCGACGCGCCCAGAGCGGCCGCGCCGACGCCATATGCCGCCCAAGTGAAGGGTCGAATATGGGGTGTGGGTGGCGGTTTCGGGTTCTCCAGGACTGGGACCGGCTTGGCCGCTGGCACAGCTTTGCGCTCCGAGTGTAGGGAGACCTCTACAAATGCCGGGCGGTCACGTCTCAGCTCAAATTTCGCGCGGGAATCGGCGTATCCTTGCAGTTGAATCGTTACCGAATGGGAACCCGGCGATAACTCGCCGGTCCACGGAGTGATGCCCCGGGGCTGGCCGTCTACGCTGACCCGAGCGCCAGCGGGCTCCGAGGCGACCGTGACTTGTTGGATCCCCTTTTTCTCCAAACCCTCGGCGAGAGCGACAATACGCTCCTCCACCTCCGCAAGATCGTCAGCTTCTGGCGACCGGCGCACATAGTCCCGGTAGTAACTCAACGCGCTCGCGTCATCGCCCATGTCGTCGTAGGCGAGACCGATGTTGTAGGAAAATACCGGGTTGGGAATCAGTCGGCCTGCGGCCAAGAAATGGTCTATCGCGTCCTTGTAGCGCTTTTCCTCGTAGGCCTCCGCGCCCTGAGCGTAGAGCGCCCGTGCCCGGTCTTCTTTCTCGGGGTCCGCGTTCTCGCCGTCCTGTTTCTGAGACCTCACTTCTTCGAAATCGTCAGCCGTAGAGTCAGCCTCAGGCTGAGCTGCGGCGGCTGGTGCCAACGTCAACATCAGCATTACCCCTCCGACCCCCAGCGGTAGCCGATGAGCGCGGCCGACTGAATCGCACACTGCCAACACCTAGGTATCCTAGTTCATTTTGCGAAGGGGTCTTTGAGAGTTCGCTTTCGCGCCTCAATTTTCGGTGCCTTCAGCCGGCGCCGCGGCAATTTCGGGACCGCCAGAGCCTTGGTTGATTCGGCTGGAGCGCTCGGCCGAGCTGCGGGGGGCGACGGTGTGCGCGCAAGCACAGCTTCGACGGTCTTGATCGCCGGGGGCTGTGCCGGTACTGGCGCCGCCACGGGTTGGGGGAAAGGACCTGGCGGCTCAACCGTTTCGACGGGCACACCAGACACAGTTGGCGACACAGCCGGCGCTGGCTCGTGCTTGGCAGCCGGAGTCTCTGCGTCTCCTGACAACGAGAGTGCTAGCGCACCGCCGAGCAAAAGCGCCGCAGTCGCCGCGCCGGCTGCCCACAACTTGTGCTTTGGCACACGCCGCAGCCGGTCGGCCAGTGGCAAGGGCGAACCCGCATCCGTTGCAACATCCCACGCGGCCGGCGAAGCTTCGTCCAAGCGTGGGGGCGGCACCGTGCTGAAGCTGGCTCGACCGCTCTGGGCGAGCCAGCTCATATTCAGCGACGCGCCGGTGATGTCTTCGTGCACATTCCTATCCTTGAGCCACCGAGCGAGCACTACGGCCATCTCTCGCAGAGACTGCCAGCGTTCGTCGGGATTCTTCTTGAACCCGCGCTGGAGAATCGCCCAGAGCTCGTCATCGCCGGCGGAGAAAGCACGAATGCTCTCGGGTTCTACTGAGACGATGGAAAATAGCAGGGCGTTGTAGTTCTTGCCCTCGAACGGCGCGCGCCCAGTAACACACTCATACAACACAACCGAAAACGCCCAGATATCAGCGCGAGAATCCACCTCGTCGCCCCGGGCCTGCTCCGGCGACATATAGGCGGGACTACCCAGCAATGCGCCGGTCTGCGTCAATCGATTGCCTATCTGACGCTCGAATTTCGCGACACCGAAGTCCACCAGAGTGGGGCGCACTTGGCCATCATCTGAATTCGCCAAGAAGATGTTTTCTGGCTTGAGATCCCGATGCACGATCTGCTTGTCGTGGGCCATCGCCAGGGCGTGCGCGATCGGCAAGAGGGTGCGCACCGCTTTCACGGGGCTCAGCCGACCCTTCTTCGCTAGAGCCGCCCCTAAATCGCAGCCGTCCAGCAGCTCCATGACGATAAACGGATCGCCGGCGGCGGTTTTGCCGAAGTCGAAAATTCGCACGATGGCGGGATGCCCTAGGCGCGCCGCTGTTTTCGCTTCCTGTAGCAATCGGTCCGCAGGTCGAGAGCTGGCTCGCGATGCGCCAGTAGGACTGGACTCGGCGTCCTCCTCTTCCTCGGCGACCTTGCTGATGACTTTGAGCGCAACATCAAATTCCAAAGTCTCGTTGCGGGCACGCCAAACAGTGCCCATGCCCCCCTGCCCCAGTTTGTGCAGGAGTCGATACTTACCCTCGACCAGATCCCCAGCTTGATAACGAGCTGAGCTGCGCACTACTTCGCTGGCGCGCACGTCTGACTTCGGCTCATCAACAGCGCGCGGCCACGAACCGGATTTCGATTCGCCGGGATCAGGGGCGCCTTCATGGTCAGACATAAATCGCCTCAGGGTAGCGCAGCGGCCACTATCACACAAGATGTGCATCTGGGTGTGCCTCCGCGGTATGGGTAGGTTGAAGGGAGGCGGGCTACCACCTGCTAGGACGCATAGATGATGGAGATTTCTCCCGCACAGGTATGGCACCGCGGTGTTGAGGTGGAAGTCGCGGCAGTTGAGGGTCATGACGGTGCTGCCCGGCGCGGCCCCAACGCTGGCTCGTGCCGAAACAGGTGAACGGCTGCGCATCCCGGCCGAGGTGCGAGAGCCGGGCTCAGCCGATAGCGAAGGAAACGATGTAATCGAAAGCAAAAATGCCCACGGCCGTCACCACCACCGTTGCGTTAACACTGCGCCCAACTCCCGGCGCTCCGCCAGAAGTGGTGGTCCCGAAGTGACAACTAGACAACGCGATGATGAGGCCGAAAAACACGCTCTTAATCAGTCCGTGCATCACGTCACCAAAATCGATGAAGCCGGCAGTCACGCCGTTGTAAAACGACATCGGCTCGACGCCGACCAATGCCCAACCACACATGGCAGCGCCCAGTAAGGCGAGCAGATCCGCGAATATCGTCGAGATAAACAGCGTGAAGATTATGGCGATGAAGCGGGGCACCACGAGATAGCTGAGGGGATCGATGGCGAGCGCTCGCAAGCCATCAATCTGCTCGGTCACGACCATGGTGCCGAGCTCTGCCGTATTGTTCGCTCCGATTCGTCCAGAAAGCATGAGCGCCGTCAGTAGCGGCCCCACTTCACGCAATGTGTTGAAACCCGCGGCCCAGCCCAACAGACCTTCGGCGCCGTACTCAGTGATCAATGGCGCTGCCTGCACCACCATGATCGCGCCCACGAAAACAGAAGTCACGAAGATGACGGGCGCAGATTTGACGCCCATCTTGTGCATGGCCAGTAAGAGTTCGTTCCTATCGAAATCGAGTCGACACAAGCGCAGCAATACCTGAGCAAACAACACACCCAGCGCGCCCGTGATCTGCGCCACCTCTAGGAAGCCGGAACCGAGCGCGGCTAGGGGCGAATAGCGGGTAGTGGAGTTCGACATCGAATGACGATCAAGAGTGGCTCAATCCTCGAAGCGTATCGACACAATTGTGGCAAATCGAGGAAGCGGACCCCAGCCGACGTTGTTAGGCGGCCAGATCCGACGCCGATGCACGGGGGGCTCACGGTTCGCTCACGGCTGGCTCGGAGTCGGCGGCAGCAGCCGAGGCAGCACGGCCACAGCCGCCTGGGGGCGGGCATCCACCCGGCGAGGAATTCGGTAGGTCTTGCGGGCGTAGAGCACGGTCCCCCGCATGCCGTTGGCCCGGCGAATCGCCCGAACCTTCACGCCGTATCGTCGCGCGAGGTGACTCAGCGTATCGCCCTTTTTCGCGCGGTGAGATATATAACGGGTGAGCGGACGGACGAGCTTCAACTGGGCGAGGCGGCTGTAGCAGCGGCGCGCGGTCTCCTGGGCTGTGGGATTGTAGAAGCGAACGTGCAGATGCGTCCGGTGACCTCGCGCATATCGAATGATAGCTTGGCGACCGGCGCCTCCCTTGAATACAGCCCGGAGCCACTTCTTGTCCTCGCCGATACTCTCGGCGTATTCGCGAAGCCAACGCTGCACCGAATAGTCGAGAAGAATTACGCGCACGTCCGTTTCGGTGATCAAGGCGCGAACCAACGCCCAGGTTCGGGGACGGTCGAGATTTTTCGCGCTCGCTCGGGCGTACCAGCGGCTAGCGCCATTGTAATAAAACCCGACATCAACATCTCGGCCAGATTGGTGACTCAGATGCGGACGCAGATGGCCCCCCTTCTTTGCGCTGCCATGGCCCATGTACAACTTCGGCGTTTCGGGGAACCTGCGGTTGACCTTCTCAATAGCCAGCTGCAGGTAACTCGCTGTCTCCTCTGTGACCCAGGCATTGCCGGGATCATTGAGCACGTACAACTCACTCTTCGGCAACCGGATGCCGTTGTAGAGCGCGCCGTTATTGGGACTTCCCAACGACATGGAACCGAGGGAGGCGGGCTCCTCTTGAACGCGACGGTCGAGCTCCTGGTCGCTGACGCCATCCAACGGATGAGCGGCATTCGGTCGCTCCACGGCTCCCGGTTTCGGCATCGGAAGCGGTACGTCATCCGGCACGTCGTCCTCGGGAAGCCCCGCGTCGTCCGTCGAGGTGGTGCTGTGAGCGATGTCGGAGCGAGCCAGAGACGGAGGCGCGACGTCCATTTGCGGCGAGACGCCGGAGCAAGCCACCACCAGGGGCAACACGATCAGGAGAATGGATTTCACAGCATTAGCGCGCGGGTCGGACAACCCGGAATGGCCGAGCATTTCCGCTCTCTGAGCTAGGGCGTCAACCAGAAGCATGTCCAGTAGTGCTGGAATTGCGCCAGTTTGCACCACTTCCTGCGCCTTTTTGAACCACAGGCCGACTCGGGTTTGCCGCTGTGAGGGCCTTCCCCTATATGAGCCGCGTCATCCCCCCTGACAAAGGACATTGTTATGGCGACTGCCGCCTCCGATTTCGCAGCTCTCAAGCGCAGCTACCATTCTCTCCGTGTGGAGCGGATCATCGACGAAACCCACGATTCAAAAAGTGTGGTGTTCGAGATCCCTGACCAACTGAAGGAAATCTTTGTCTACAAGCCCGGCCAATTTCTGACGCTCGAGGTCCCCTACAACGGCACCAATCTGAAGCGCTGTTATAGCCTCGCCAGCAGTCCGGACACCGAGACCGAGCACAAGGTCACCGTCAAACGAGTGGTCGACGGCCGCATCAGCAACTGGGTTGGCAACGACTTGAAGGTTGGCGACACCGTCAAGGTACATCCCCCCGAAGGGCGCTTTGTCTCGAACCAGCCCAAGGCGCACAAGCTCCTATTCGGCGGTGGCAGCGGCATCACGCCGATTATCTCCATCATCAAGAGCACACTGGAAACCACCCAGGTCAACTGCACGTTGCTGTACGCGAACCGAGACAAGCCTTCGATCATCTTCAAGGCAGAGCTCGATGCCTTGCTGGCAAAGTACCCCCAGCGTTTGGTCATTGTGCATCGTCTAGACAATGTTGACGGCTTTCTCACGGGTGCCGACGTCGTCAAGTTGGCTGCCGGCAAGCTCGACCACGAGTGTTTCATGTGTGGGCCGGGACCCTTCATGAACGCGGTCGAAGCGGGCCTCAAGGAGGCGGGCATCCCATCGGCCCTCGTGCACATCGAAAGGTTCATCTCTCCAGCAGATCCCAAACCCGAAGGCGCGACCGAAGAAATCGTTCAGGGCGACGTGCCCGAGAGCTTCACGGTGGAGCTAGATGGCGACACCACCGAGGTCGAGTACACGAAGGGTCAATCTCTGCTGGAAGCGGCCGTCGCTGCTGGCCTCGACGCTCCGTCCTCTTGCGAAGAGGGTTTTTGCGGCTGCTGTGCGGCACAGCTGGTGTCCGGCGACATCACGATGGCCGACGACGAAGCGTTGAGTGACGACGAGAAAAATCGAGGTCTCATCCTGACCTGCCAGTCTCGCCCCACTAGCGGCAAGAAGCTCAGCATTCAGTATCTCGACTGAGAGTCCACCCCCGGCGGGGCTCCCCCCTCCCCACCACGGAAGCGATATATGCGACTAGGTCTGTTGGCAGGTCCCATCGGCGCGACGGCGAAGGTGGATATGGATCTCGTACTCGAAGCAGAATCCCTGGGCTTCGATTCCGTCTGGAACTCGGAGGCATGGGGCTCGGACGCCATCACCAGCATCAGTTGGATGGCGGCGAAAACCACGAAGCTCAAGATTGGGAGTTCCATCGTGCAGATGTTGGCGCGAACTCCCGCGATGACCGCCATGAGCGCCATGACGTTGGACGCGCTTAGCGGCGGTCGACTCATCCTAGGCTTGGGCCTCTCGGGTCCCCAGGTGATCGAGGGATGGCACGGCAAACCCTTCCCGAAAAAACCCCTCACCTACACCCGCGAGTACATCACAATCCTACGGGCCATCTTTGCCCGGGAAGAGAAGCTGCAATTCGACGGTGAGTACTTCCAGATCCCGTACAAGGGTGACGATGCCCTCGGCCTCGGGAAACCCCTGAAATGCATTCTGCGGGGCCGTCCCGACATTCCCATTTACACCGGGTCCATCACGCCCCGGAGCATCGCCCAGTGCGGCGAGATCTGTGACGGGCTCAGCTTGATCTTCACCAACCCCGACAAGTTCGACGTCGTGCAGAAGAGCCTCGATAGGGGCTTCGCTCGGAGCCCCGGCAAGCAGACGAGCCAGTTCGACATAGCCGCGACGGTGATGGTCTCAGTCGGCGACGATCTGGATGCCCTACGTAAACCGATGAAGGCTCAGCTTTCTCTCTACATCGGCGGAATGGGGGCTAAGGACAAGAATTTTTACAAGGACTACATCAGCTCCTTAGGTTTCGTCACCGAATGCGAGAAAATTCAAGATGCCTATTTGGCGGGCCGCCCTAAGGAAGCCCTCAGCTTGGTCCCCGATCAGCTAGTCGATGCCTTTTACCTGGTGGGACCTAAGGAGCGAATCACGGAGCGCTTCGCCACCTGGAAGGATTCGCCGGTCACCAGCATGCTGCTGAACACCCAACAACCCGAAGCGATTCGACTGATGGCGGAGCTCGCCGACAGCTAGCCAGCAGCCGCGCTCGGCGTCAGTCTTGGGACAATCCGGTTATTCGAATACCCGCACCGGGCCCTTTGTAATGCTTGTTGATATGCAACAGGACCGGCGTCAGTGACTCAAGGGCGACAGCGTTCTTGAGCGAGCCGGCGTCGATGCCGCGGACGCCCAAGTCATCGAGTAGCTTCACAGTCGTGGTGCGTGCGTCTGCGTCGTTCGAACAAACCAGTACATCGCAATCGATGCGATGATCCAAATCGGCCAGATGGGCAGAACTGACATGGTGCAGAGACGCCACAACGATTGTGTCTGGCAACAGAGCTTGCGCTTCCAGTGCCGCGCTGGTGCCTTCCGGTAGATGCACTTCCCGTACCTTGGGGGGCTTGAGCGGCACCGTGATATCGATCAATACTTTCCCAGCCAGCTCCCCCGCGAGCGCCGTTAGCGTGTCGCGATGAGCGCCGTAGGGAACGCTCAGCAGAACGACTTGCGCGCTGCTGATGGCCTCGCTGTTGGAGCCACCCGTAAGCTCTACCCCATATTTGGCGGCTAGTTCATCGGCTGATGCCTGCCCGCGAGCGGCGTCCCGGGACCCCAAGCGAACCTCGTGCCCCGCCTTTGCCCAGCGAACGCCAATACCCCGACCTTCTTTACCCGTGCCGCCGATAATTCCGATCTTCATGAACCGCGTTGTACTGGCGCGCGTCCAAAAGACCCACCCCAAAAAAATCCCTAGGGACCGGCGGTTATTCGCCATCACCTCTGATTTCAGTGATCGCCACAGCTCAGGTCGGCGAGACGCTGGTATTTCGAGGGTCCAGCGCGGCACCATCGGGATAGTGGACGCTCGGAACCCCTAGCGTTAGAGAAGCCTGGAGCCGACTGGCACCCCAAGCGATGGCCTCTGTAACTCCCGATACCGACTCCGACGCAGCGCAAGCCCAATGTGCGAGTCAGCTGAGCCTTCGTGCTCTCGATGGTCTGGGATTGATCTCCGAAGGCGCGGACTTGGCGGAACTCATCCGTGACGCGCTCGTGCGTACAGATCTCCAATTGGAAGACGACGATATTTTGGTGGTCAGTTCCAAAGTGGTATCGAGGGCCGAAGGCCGCTTTCGAGATCTCAACACCGTGAAACCCTCGCCTCAGGCGAGTATCCTCGCCCGACAGACCGGCAAGGACGCCAGTCTATGCGAACTCGTACTTCAGGAGTCCACCGAGGTGTCGCGCCGAGCGCCGGACGTACTGATAGTACGCAGCCACTTGGGACATGTCTCGGCCAACGCCGGCATCGATGCCAGTAACGCCATGCCCCACGACAACGACGACCCCCGCGCCCAATGGGTGCTGCTCTTGCCGGAAGCCCCCGACGCCAGCGCCCGCCGCATACTGGAAAGCTTGGTGAAGGGCACCGGGAAACGACTGGCCGTAGTCATCAGCGACTCCCTCGGGCGCCCATTTCGCCTAGGCACCGTGGGCGCGGCGCTGGGCGTCGCCGCTCTGCCCGCAATCGTCGACGCCCGCGGTAGCGAAGACTTGTTCGGTCGGCCCCTGGAACACACGACCACGGCCCTGGCAGACCAGGTCGCCGCCGCCGCCGATCTGGTAGCGGGTCAGGCTGCAGAGGGCCGGGCCGTGGTACTGGTGCGCGGAATACGCTTCCTAACGGATGACAACAGCTCGGCGGGGCAATTATGCCGCGATGCCGACGATGATTTGTACCTGCGGGGCGGGACATGAGCCGCCAAGTTGTGATGTTGTGCGGAGGCGTCGGGGGCGCTCGCTTGGCTCACGGCATGTATCATGCCCTTTCGCAGGATGAGCTCACCCTGATCGTTAACACGGGGGACGACTTCGAGCACTGGGGACTTCAGATATGTCCTGACCTAGATACCGTCATGTACAGCCTCGCCGACTTGGCGCCGGTGGAGCGCGGCTGGGGTCTGGAGACAGAAAGTTTCGAAGCTCTCGACATGGTGAAGCGTTATGGCGGAGAGGATTGGTTCGCCCTCGGCGATCGCGATCTAGCGACCCATCTCATGCGCAGCCAGCGCCTTCGCGAGGGGCACTCCCTCACCAGCGTAACCCAAGGCTTAGCGTCCTCGCTGGGTGTCCATTGCTCACTCCTGCCTATGAGCGATGACAGCTGCGCCTCCGTATTGATGACTGAAGATTGGGGCCCCCTCAGCTTCCAACAGTGGTTCGTAAAACATCAGGCGAAACCGACCGTTCGCGATATCTCTTGGGCATACGGTGCCAATGCGTCCGTCCAAGTTCAGGAGGCCCTCGCCGCCGCTGATCTCGTCGTGATCGCTCCCTCGAATCCCTATGTATCCATCGATCCCATACTGCAGCTGCCTAAAATGGACAACTTGCTCGAGCGTCCCACCGTGATCGCGGTGAGCCCCATCGTTCATGGCGAAGCCGTCAAGGGGCCTTTAGCACAAATGATTCGCGACTTGTCCGGGCAAGCCCCCTCGCCGGCGGCCGTCGCCCGCCACTACGGCGAGTGCCTCGACGCGATGATCATGGAGAGCGGTGAACCGAGCGATGCTCTCTCCGTGCAGAGCCTGCGAACCAGCACCATCATGAAGACCCGAGATGACAGCCGGCGCCTCGCCGATCGGATTCTCGAGTTTACGGAAAGTAGCTTGAAGTGATTTGGGCCCTGGTACCGACGAAAAGCTTCAGTCGAGCCAAGACACGACTGACCGGTGTACTCAACGCACCCGAGCGCGCCAAACTCGCAGAGGCCCTGTTTCGACGCACCGTTGAGCAGCTCAGAGCCCAACCAATTGTCGATGGCGTGGTCGTCACCACGGAATGCCCCGTCGTGAGTTCAGCAGCGAAGCGGTTGGGCTGCAACATCGTATGCAACCGCGAGCCCCACCCGATTCTCGGCGATATAATCGACCAGGGCATTCGGGAGCTACCCGCTCAGAGCAGCGTCATCGTATTGATGTCCGACTTGCCCCGGCTCGGCGCAAATGACCTCGCGGTGCTCACGGCAGAGCTGAACAATGCCGATGTGACGCTCTGCCCGGACCGAACCCGAGACGGCACAAACGTACTCGGCCTTCGTGCTGGTGTCCGATTCCCCACGCGCTTCGGAAACAGGCGTAGCTTCGCACTGCACCAACACGCGACTCGTCGCCTCGGCCTCCAGGTTCGCGAATTACTTCGTCCGGGCCTCGCCTTCGATCTCGACGGCCCGGCGGATTGGCAAGAATTGTCGCGGGACCGTCCATCGTGGCTCTGAGCCTGAGGTCGGAGTGCGCGCTCAACGCCGAAGCTGCGGCTCTCGGCCCAGCTCGTAGCGAAACTGTTTGCCTCGCGTGAGAGCCTCCAGGGAACCAAAGTGACTCGCTGAAGTCACGCCGTCGAGCCGATCCGAGGGGCCCAGTTCGTCCGAAGAAAATCGCCGTAATTCCCTGTACACCGTGTCTCGCTGGATGGGCGTGCGTCCGGCGGCGGCGATCGCAGAGCGAAGCTGCGTGGGTCGGAGAAACTGCCCGTGGTCAGCCCCCGCCGCCGTTGAGATGCTCTCATTCATCAGCGTCCCGCCTAGGTCATTGGCTCCCCACTGCAAGAGCCGCGTGGCCATCGGGAGCCCAAGCTTCACCCAGGAAGCCTGCAGATTCACAAATTCTCGACCCAACATGAGTCGCGACACGGCATAGACCGCCAGCAGCTCGTCGGTCGACGGCCCAGCGCGCACTCCGGGAACGAGCTGTTTCAAATACAGCGGAGCCTCACTGGAGACAAACGACAGTGGAACGAACTCGGTAAAACCACCTGTGCGCCGCTGCAGCGTTCGCAGGCTCGCCAGATGAGCCGCTACATGGGAGGGCGCCTCCAAATGACCAAACATGATGGTCGCCGAGCTGCGGATGCCCAGTTCGTGGGCTGCACTCACTACGTCTATCCACTCTTGAGTTGTAATTCTGCCACCGCTGAGTCGGGCGCGAACGGCATCATCTAGGATTTCAGCACTGGTGCCGGGGATGGTGCCCAGACCCGCCGATTTGAGATCCACCAAGAACTCCCGAATGCTTTGTCCGGTCAGCTGAGCCCCATGCTTCAGCTCTTCGGGCGACAAGGCGTGAATGTGGAGCTCCGGGTGGAGATCGCGAATGCCCTCAATCAAGCGCAAATAGAAGCCGCTATCCATGCTCGGCGCCAGCCCGGCTTGGAGGCACACCTCGGTCGCTCCATAGTCCACCGCCTCGGATACACGGCGCAGTATTTCTACCTTGGGCAAAAAATAGCCTTCCTCCGATCGGTGGACTCGAGAGAATGCACAGAATTTACAGGACTTGATGCAGACGTTCGTAAAATTGATATTTCGATTGATCACATAGCTGGCGACGTCGCCGGCCTGCTCCGAGCGCAGATGATTCGCCACGGCGCCCAGCGCGTCCAGATCAGAAGCAAACGCAGACAACAGCGTGACGGCATCGTTCACGCCGAGTTCTTCCCCGTCGAGGCATCGCTCCAGCACCGCACGACACGGCTCCGAAGCCTGAGCCAACGCCGTAGTTGTCGAATTCGGCAAACTCACAGCACCCCGAAGCTCACGCGGTCCGCGTGCTCCCGTTTCGGCATGCGCAAACCCACGCGAGCTTCTTGCAACGGCCCCTGAAGTCCCGAGTCTAGGAACTGCGGCGTCATGTAGCGCGGGTAGATGGGAAGTCGCGGAACCAGCTGATAGCCGAGCCCTTCCACCGATTCGTGCAGGGCCTCGAGCAATGGCCAGGGGTGTCGGGGGTTGATGTAGTCTACGCTCACCGGCGAGATGCCGCCAAAATCGTTAATTCCGGAACGCACGAGTAGCTCAGTACGGCCAGCGTTGAGATTGGGTGGGGCCTGCACGCTGACTTCCGGATCCAGAATCAAGCGGGCTAACACGATTGCGTGAGACCATTCTTCATCCGCCGCCTCAGTCGCATCACTCATGGATATTTCGGGGCGGGCGGTGAAGTTCTGAACAATCACTTCTTGAATGTGACCATAGCGACGGGAAAGCTCGCGAATCGCCAATAGACTTTCGACCCGCTCCGTCGGTGTCTCGCCGATACCCACAAGAATGCCCGTAGTCATGGGAATCGCCAGCTCGCCGGCTTCCCGTAACATGGCCATGCGACGCTCGGGGCGTTTGTCCGGAGCCTCGTAATGGGGCATGCCCTTTTCACAGAGGCGCGAACTGATGTTCTCCAACATCAGGCCAATGCTGACGTTGTTGGGACGGAGCCGGGCCATTTCCTCAACCGAAAGAATGCCCGCATTGGTGTGCGGCAACAGACCGTAGCTCAACGCTCGTTCCGACGCCCACACCAGATAATCCGCCGTACTCCGATGACCCATCGCAGACAGAGTGCGGGCGTAAGCAGGGAAAGCTGTCTCGGGCCGATCGCCGATGCAAATCAACGCCTCGCAACATCCCTGACTGGCGGCGCGGGCCAACCATTCGTCGACCTCGGAGTGCGTCATGGTCCACTCCCCCGCATCGCCCGATGACTTCCGAAACGAGCAGTAGCTACAACGGTTCCGACACAGGTTGGTAAGCGGCAAAAATACCTTCGGCGAGAAGGTGAGCTGTGTCCCCCACGCTTCGTCACGCAAGTCGGCCGCCCGTCGCCGCAGGCGTTCTCGTTCTGCGCCGGACACGGTTGCGAGAGCAAGCGCTTGCTGGGGGCTAAGTTCGCTGGACCCAGACTTCACGCCGTCGGGGATGGCACAAGAACGACGCGACCGCAAAGCCCCCCTGCCTTGACCTTACGCTGGGCTTGATCCGCCTCAGAGAAGGGAAACACTGAGGCGACAAGAAACTGAAATGGCGATTCTTCATGCAGCGCACAGAGTTCCTCGACTTCCGCCCGGGTCGCACCACTGCCGCCGATCACACGAATCGCGGATGTCACCAGATAGCCCAAGTTCACAGAAACCCGTTCCGGGTCGACATTCCCAATGACCACGAGAGTGCCACCACGGCGCAAACATCGGAGCGATGAGTTAAATGTCGGCGGGCCTACCGTATCGAGCACCACATCGATGGCGAGCGCCGCAGGATTCTTGTGGAACGTCGAGCCTGGATCGACCACCACACGGCTGGCACCCAAGCTTAGTAAGGACTCGACGTGTCGCGAATCCCGAACCACCGCTATCACCTCGGCCCCTAACCTGGAGGCGATCTGGACCCCCGCCGCACCGCAACCACCATTCGCCCCGGTAACCAAGACTCTCTGCCCTCGCCTCACCCCGGCCAAGACTTTCAGGTCACGATAGGTAGTGCCCATGGGACAATGCAGCTGTGCTGCGTGCTCAGGCGGCAGCGATTCCGGAACGCGAAACAGTCCCGACTGCGGCATCAGCAGCTGACTCGCGTATCCTCCATCCGCCAACACTCCAAGAACGTGGCTCGCAGCCTCGCACAAGGACTCGTCGCCGACCGTGCATTGGCTGCACTCACCGCAGGTCTCGCGATAAAGCGTCCCCACACGATCCCCGACGGAAAATTCGGAAACGTCATCGCCAATTTTAGTGATCCGCCCCACCGCCTCGTGCCCCAAAGTCACAGGCAGCGGTACGAAAGGCAAGCGGCCCTCTCGGGTGATCAAATCAAGATGGCAAATACCGCATGCTTCCACATCGATCAGCACTTGTTGCCCCGTCGGATGGGGCAACTCCAACATGGTTTCCGTGACCAATGAGTGTTCCCACCCAAACTCAGTAAGTCTAACGCGCTCCATCTCGGCCCTTGACCAGCAACTACGGCGTCTCCGCTGCCGGCTGCTTCGAGTCACCGAAAGCGCCGCCGATCGAAGCGCGGGTTTTTACCGTCACAGGGCCCGATATGCTCAGTTGGGCGTTCTCCGCACCGGTCGCATAAACACCGCTGAGTCTCAGCATGCCGCTCGCCTCGGAGCTCAGATCGAGGTGACTCTCCAGGGAGCGATAAATTGTGCCGCTAACGCTGAGCTCGGCATTCAAGCGTCGCGACTTACCCTTCAGGTTAGCGTCGAAGCTGATCTCTGCGCATCGTTCGTCGCGAAATTGTACGAAGCGGACGAGAGTCATGGATACATACCCATCGCACCCTCGACTGATGCCATAGCGAGAGCAGAACAAGGAAGGTGGAGGCTCCCACGACTTTCCCGGCCAAGCGATTCCCGGGTAGCTCTCCCGAAGGTCAAATCGAGTCCCCGCGACCAGGTCCCGCTGTAAATCGGTCGCGTCACTCCCTTCCAGAACGCCTTCCCAGCCATCGCCGGCCGAACTGAAGAAAATCGATTCCCCATTCAATGCTCCGGGCTCGGATTGATCGCTTTGTATGAGGCCGTGGATGGAAAATGCTTTCACCATCTTGTCTTGACGCACAACAAATCGATAGTGCGTCTCGTCGATGCCCGTTAGCTCGGTGTGCATGGCGTGCTCGAATTTGACTTGGCCTCGCATGCTTTGTGTGATGCCGCGGATGACCGCCTCCCCGTCATCAATCGTCAGTGTCACGATCTCAGTGCTGGTGACACCGGAGTCTGGCAAGTCCCCTTGCAAGTCGGCGGTAGAGCGAGCCACCACAATCAAAACCACGACAACGATTGCAATCATCGCGGTCAGCAAGGCGGTTCGAATATGGGGCGAGCTGTGGAAAGCATCGACGGAACCCAAGGCCGAACGCATCGCCCGCTCACCAGAGATGGACGGGCGCGTAGGCGGCACTCCACCGGGGACGCCGCTAGCGGGGACCCCAGCGCGAGGCCGGTCCACCATACCCACGACGATGGGCGGCTCCGGCGGGGACTCCGACGAGCGGGCACTTTCCCGCGTCGCGGCATCATCGTCGAGGCTCAAGGGCACCGCTTCCGCGTCCGAATCAAGCAACGGCGATGTGTCTTCCAGCTGGGAGAGCCCTGCGCTCGGATCGGTCGCGGTCTGGGACATCGCTTCCGCGTCAGAGGAGGGAGAACTGTCCTGGATCCCTATGGCACCAAACGCTCCGGGAATCGCGGCACCGGGAATCGCGGCACCCGAACTGGCGCCACCGAACGGTACCACATCCGCGGACATAGCTATGGAAATCATGCCTTCACTCTGCTCGGAGGACTGGGCGTCAGGAGCCACAGGCCGGGCGTCTCCATCTTCCAAGCTTCGTTCCGTCGCCGGTAGGCTTCTAGTCATGGCAGAAGCAATGCCCGGGTCGTTCCCGACGATCAGCTCTCCGCCGAAATCCGGAGACGCCAGGCTCGTCGTCTCGCTGTAGGCGATAGCGGGCGATGGCTCGAGTGCCGGTGCCGTCGGGTCGATGGGCGCCCGGACGGCGGCGGCCTGGGCGGCGATGCTGCCGAAGGCCGGTTCGGGGATGGACAAGGAAGGGATCCCTGCTGACGAATTCGGCTTGGGGTTTCCCCCGCCTGCCGCTGCATCCCCAGGCGCCGCTAGATGGAGCGCAGGAGCGGCCACGATCCGAGTCACGCCACCGGGTTGGGTACGCGGCGGTTCGGGCACGGGCACTGGCGATGCGGCGTCCCCGTCAGCAACCCCTTCGGGAACGACTACCGGCGCCTGGTGTCCCGGCACTGTGCCGTGACCAGAGCGCGCTGTTGGCTGTCCGACGCCGTCGGGTGTGCCGGCCTCGGTCGCTTCTGCTGGTTTTCGCGCGTAATCTGCTGCGGAGAAGCCCCTACCCACCGCTGGCCCCGCAGCGCCCGCCGGCTGGTATCCACGCAATTCGGCCAACACCCCGTCAGCCAGTTTCCACATGTCCGAATCCGCAGGTCGGATGTAGACCTGCGAGTCAAACTCACCTTGCTCGGCCAAAGCCATCAGCTCGTCACCGCTTAGGGGACCGATCTCTTTCGCGTCTTTGGCGTAGTAGTACACGCGCCCTCGCCCCTCTGCTCAGCATAATCCTCAGCTCACTCCCAAGCAACGACGGATCGTCGGTCTCAGCGCCTTTTGGGTCCGATTCTCAGCTGCTGTCCCTAGAGTCGTCGGTCAGTCGTGCGTCAGCCGTCCTCAGTCTGAGCAGGTTTGAGTCGGCGCTGGGACCGGAAGCTTGAGCGCGTCCCTTTAGACCTAGCGGCTCCAGAACTCGGTCCGCTGGAGAACTCGGTCCACTGGAGGACTCGGTCCGCTCGGAGAACTCGTTTGGGGCTCCAAGAAGGGCCCCAGGACAGCCAGCCTAGCCCTAGGCGTCGGGCCACACCGCCGACGCGCTTTGACCCGGTCCAGAAAACACCTTCACCACAATCTCGGATATCGCATCATGGCCCTGCTCTTTGCGAAACTCGACCACCGAATCGAGCAGCAGAAATGCCAACTCTTCCACTGTCACGTTGCTGATGGGCAACACTTTTACGTCACTGTTGAGAAATGGAATCGCCACGCCGTTGAAGTGCGCCAAAGTCTGGGTTTCGCCGCGCTCGATCCGCAAGTACGGAGAGCGATCCGGAAGCAAGAATATCTCGTTGTACTCCCGGCAAATCTCAATCAAACGATGTTTGTAAACCCCGTAGTCGAACAACAATCCGTCGTCGGGGATCTCTGCCACCAAGGACGCGCCAACCGTAAAATTGTGGCCGTGCAACGCCTCCCGCTCAGTAGCGGAAAAAATAGTGAAGTGCCCAGCGGAGAACTTCATCGCCTCTTTCATTAGGTCGATTGTCGTTTTACGTCCCACGGGCTATTTCGTGCCTGAACAGCCGACCATACGCAACGAAATTGCCCACCCGTGCACTGCTCCCTGGCACTGCAATGCCAGCCGGTTCAGTAACCGGACAGTCAAAAATGTCGCAGATTCTCCCGTCGAAGCCGTCGGGACGGCCCCAAGGGCACGAGCTTCAGATATGATAATTCGAGCGATGAAACACCCCACCGTGCTTTGCCGAGCCGCCCGACTCGCCGCCTTCGCTCTCGCGTCGGGCTCCGTCACCCTTTTATCGGCGGCCGACGCCGAGGCTTTCTGTCGCTCGACCACCTGCGATGCCGAGGTCGAGTCCTGCCGGCGAACCGATGGCTGCCCAACTACGGGAGTGCCGCTCTACTGGCCAACTCGCTGTATTTCCTTCGGCGTACAGGCCGATGCATCGCCATTGCGGGGCATCGACTTCGACACCGCCGAAGGCATCATTTCAACGGCAATCCTGACATGGACCAACACCATTTGCCCGGACGGTAGCTCCCCGTCGGTCGAGTTTTGGAATTACGGCCCCATACTCTGCGACCGACCCGAGTTTAACCAGGCAGATGCCCCCAATGCCAACGTCGTCATGTTTCGGGACGACGGATGGCCCTACGACGCGACGCACACGTTGGCACAGACGACCGTTACCTTCAACACCAGCTCGGGGGCGATTCTCGACGCTGATATTGAGATCAACAGCGCCGATATTGTTATCACCGTCGACAGCACGGAGGTCGCGGACGACCTTCAGTCGATATTGACCCACGAGTTCGGACATTTTCTCGGCTTCGACCACTCCACGGTGCAGGAAGCGACGATGACCGCCAACTACGCGCACGGAGATATCTCATTCCGAACGCTTCACGCGGACGACATAGACGCCATCTGCACTATTTACCCCGAGAACCGGGATACTCCGGAGTGCCCCTCCACGGGTCCCCGCCCCCCTCACGGCTTCTCGTCATTCTGCGCGGACACCTTCACGGACGGCCCCGGCGGAGGCTGCCAGCTCTCCCGGGTGGCCACTGGGACGAGCGGGGCGGGAACACCCTGGATGCTCCTGGGGCTACTCGCACTTCTGCGGCGAAAATTTCGGCCATCATTCTAGCCCCCGCCTCAGGCGAATGACTCTGGCCCCAGCCACCTCTTGTGTCCTCCCAGATCCGGTCCGCTGCCTTGAGGGGGTAGTCAATGGACACACATACTTGGTGTATTCAGGCGTGCTGATGTTGACGAGTCCCACTCGGTTATGCGAACAAGTTAGCCATGACAAATGCCGAATCCGTCGTGATTGTGATGAAGCAGGTCGCTGGTAGCGCATGGCGCGAAGCCGGTCGTACCGGCCTGTGCCCAACACCCGAATGGCTGCATCAAAGTTTTGGTGAAGGACAGTTCGAACTGCATCTCAAACGCGGTAATCGAATCGTCTGCTTCACTGCCGCCATGTCCCGTCCTTCCGGGTCGGAACGACTCGCCAGCTAGTTTCTCAGACGCTGTGTGGAAGCTAGCGAGCTGTGTGGAAGCTAGCGAGCTTCGAGCTATGCCGCCCCGTCCCCTGGACTGCCCATTTCAGAGGCTGGCGGGGATCAGTAACATGGTGATGACATTCACCACTGTGCAGACCGCTGCGATGAGGAAGGTGTATCCGACCACATCTCCGAATCGCATACGAGTCACACTGAGAATCGGTATCGCGAAAAACGGCTGTATCAGATTGGTCGTAGAATCGCCACAGGCGTAAGCGATGAGCGTCGTGACGACGCTCACGTCTAGCTCCAGGCCGGCCGGGATCAGAAACGGGGCCTCGATCATCCACTTGGATCCAGCCGAAGGCACGAACAGATTCATGAAGCCGCTGTAGAAGTAGACGACCAAGGGGTAGCTACCGGTCGACGCTACCTGAACCAGCTTTCCGCCAATCCACGCACCGAGCCCTGTGTTTTGGATGACGCCAAAGATCCCAGCATAGAAGGGAAACTGCAAGATGATGCCCCAGGCTGCGTCCACTCCTTGTCGGCACGCCCGCAAAAACGAGAGGGGACGTCCATGAAGCATCAGCGCCGCCACAAGAAAGACGACGTTGTAGGCATTGATCGTCCAGCTCGCACCAAAGCCTCTGTGATAAATCGAATGCCCGAGTGGGTAGGCAAACAAAACAACTGCCAACAAGACCCAACCACGAAAACGGTCAACTCGATCCGCGGGGGTCCGCGGCTCTGGCTCCTCGGGCGGCGGAGACGGCAATATCGCGTCGATTTGTTCCGGAGTCAGCGAGACGGCGTTCTCCTTTGGATGAAGCAGGGCGGCCGTCGCTAGACTCACCGCACCGATGACGGCGACGTAGATCAAACTGAAGGGAATAAACACAGTCTCGGTCACCGGGTACAGGCGACTCACAATGGGCTCCCCCGTGCCGGGTTCGAGAATGGGGTTGTGGGGGGTAGCGAGGATAAGCGGGGCTGAACCGGAGAAGCCCAAGTGCCACACTGTGCCCAACCCCAGATAGGAAGCCGCGATCAACACCCGGATGTCCGTCTTCGGATTGCGCCGGCAGATGAACGGGACAAACAGCGCGCACGCCACCAAACACAGCGCCCAGTTGAGATAGCCAGTGACCAACGAAAACACGCCGGCCAACAGGATTGCCTGAACGGGCCGCTCGGGATCCGGCAAATCAGCCAAGCGATCCATCATGCGAAAAATGGGGCGTGAAGAGACGCAGGCATGAGCGGCAACCATGGCAATGGTAAATTGCATGGCCAAGCCCAGCAGTTTCCACACGCCGCTGCCCCAGGCGAGTACGGCCTGCTCCACGCCGGCGCCCGCACCGAACACCGCCAGCACCAATGCGATGGAGGTCAGAATCATGCAGATCACCCAGGAATCAGGGACCCACCGCTCCGTCACAACGGTGATCCCCCTGCCCAAGTCACGAAAGCGAGCCAGTAGCCAAGTCATCGGACGGCACTTTAGTCGAAGCCCGTGCGAGTAAGAAGCGGGCCGTGCTAAGAACCAATCCCAACAACTAGCCTACGCAGCAGAGTCGCCAGCAGACAGCGGAACGCGCCCGGCGACTTGGGCGCAGGAGCAGGACAGCATGACCCACGTCGTTTCAAAACCAAGAGCTCCCTTTCGCACGAAGGACGGCAAGTTGGAGATCCACCAGATACCGGCGGAGACCGATAATCTGATCTGGCTTATTGTCGCGTTGGATGGCAGCGAAGTCGCGGCGGTTGATGGTCCCGAAGCCGACGTGGTGCTCGACTACTGCGCCTCTCGCGGGCTGAAGCTCACAACCATATTGAACACGCACACCCACCCGGACCACATCGGCGTGAATGTTGCGCTTCAGCGGAGTGGCCAACTGGACAAGATGCGGGTCGTGGGCTGCGAGAAAATGAAGAGTTCCATTCCGGGCATCACAGAAACCGTTGGGGAGGGCGACCGCATTGTGGTGGGTGGCTCCCAAGCACAGGTGTGGCTCACCGAGGGGCACCTGAACGGACACATTTCCTACGTATTTGACGGTGCCGTATTCTGCGGAGACACCATGTTCGGAGCCGGCTGTGGGTACCTGTTCGACGGACCCGCCAGCACTATGTTCCATAGCCTGAAACGCCTCTCGGAGCTCGACGCCGATACTTGGGTGTGTTGCGCTCACGAGTACACCCTGGACAATCTGAGATTCGCCTGGTCGCTGGAGAAGGACAACGACGAGCTCAATCGTCGGATCGCCGAGAGCTGGGCCCTCCGCGCTGACGGAGGCTGCACAGTCCCCTCGCCAATTGGACTTGAGCTGGCCACGAATCCCTTTCTGCGCGCACATTCCGAGAGCTTACGGGCCAGCCTCCGGGCCGCCATGGGAGACATCCCGCTCGATCGACCCGAAGACGTGTTCGCAGCTGCCCGCGCCTTGAAGGACCGGGGAGACCACAAGAGCATCTCCGACGCCGATCTTCCCATCTAAGGCGCTGGGCTGTTCCGCCCTGGACCGTTCCGCCGCCTGGCCCTCCGCCGCCTGCCCTGGAAGCTCCGATCTCAGCGCTAGCCCAGCGTCACAGGGTGGTGTTGCGCGGAGAAATAGGCTGTGGGAGGGTCCGCCGCATCATGAGCGATGCAGACAAGACGCCCTCCACCGACGGAACCGAACAGACACCGAAAAATTTCATCGAAGAATTCGTCGCCGAAGATGTCGCCGCTGGCAAGAACGACGGCCGCCTCGCCACTCGCTTCCCCCCGGAACCCAATGGCTATCTGCACATCGGGCATGCCAAGAGCATCTGCCTGAACTTCGGGCTGGCAGATCGTTTGCCGAGTGGCACTTGCAATCTCCGCTTCGATGACACCAACCCAGCAGCAGAAGATACAGAATACGTCACCGCCATCGCCGAGGATATCCGCTGGTTGGGGTTCGAATGGGGCGACCGCCAGTTCTTCGCCTCCGACTACTTCGAGCAGTTGTACCAGTTCGCGGTCACACTGATCCGCGACGGCAAGGCCTACGTTGATAGCCGGAGCCTGGACGAGATTCGCGAGAGTCGCGGCAACTTCTACAAGAAGGGGAGCGACAGCCCGTTTCGAGAACGCTCCGTTGATGAAAACATCGATCTGTTTGCTCGGATGCGCTCAGGCGAGTTCGAAGACGGGCAACATGTGCTGCGCGCCAAGATCGACATGCAATCCCCGAACCTGAACCTGCGAGACCCACCGATCTATCGAATTCGCCACGCGGAGCATCACCGCACAGGCAAGGAGTGGTGCATCTATCCCATGTACGACTTCGCCCACGGTCTGAGCGACGCTATCGAAGGCATCACCCACTCGGTCTGTACGCTCGAGTTTCAGGACCACCGCCCCCTCTACGACTGGTTCTTGGAACAACTACCCGTCACGTCACACCCCCGGCAGATCGAATTTGCTCGACTGGGCTTAGGCTACACCGTGCTCAGCAAACGAAAACTTCAGGATCTGGTCACCCGCAACCATGTATCCGGCTGGGACGATCCTCGCATGCCCACCCTGGCGGGTCTGCGACGCCGCGGTTACTCTGCCACCGCGATTCGCAATTTTTGCACTCGCATCGGCGTGGCAAAACGCGACAGCATCGTCGACGTCGCTCTGCTGGAACATGCTCTGCGCGACGATCTAAACGCAGACTGCGATCGAGCCATGGGTGTGCTGCGCCCACTAAAACTTGTCATCGAAAACTTCCCCGAAGGCCAGGTGGAGTACTTCGATGCCATCCAGCATCCCGAATACCCCGAGCGAGGCCAACGAAAGCTAGCCTTCGGTCGCGAGCTGTATATCGAACGAGATGACTTCATGGAGGAACCGAAGAAGAAGTGGTTCCGCCTAGCCCCTGGTCGCGAAGTGCGACTGCGCTATGCGGCGCTGATCACCTGCAAAGAGGTGATCAAAGACGACAGTGGCGAGGTCATCGAAATCCGCTGCACCTGGGATCCCGAATCCCGCGGAGGCAACGCCCCGGACAGTCGAAGGGTGAAGGGAACCCTGCATTGGGTGAGCGCTGAACACGCCGTATCCGCGACAGTGCGACTCTATGACCGCTTGTTCACGGCCGAAAACCCTCTCGCCCAGAAGGAGGACCCGGACGCGCCCCCCACGAGCTTCATGGACCACATCAACCCCGATTCCCTCGAAGTGCTCGAAAACTGTAAGTTGGAGCCCGATCTAGCCAGCTTGGAGGCGGGAAAGGTCGTCCAGTTCGAGCGGCTGGGCTACTTTTGCAAGGACACCGAAGACTCCAAGCCCGACGCGCTGGTGTTCAACCGAACGATCACTCTGCGGGACGCTTGGGCGAAGGTCGCCAAGAAATCGCGCTAGGCCTGCGGGCGCAGCAACTCCCGGCGTAAGAGCCCGCGGCGCTAGAACTCACACTGGTGAGTGACTGCGTTGCAGACAGATCCCGGAGAGATGAAGGGGCACACATCGCCGACGAACCAGTCGCACCGGATACCGCAAGCCTGAACGCTGCGGGTGTAACAAATCTGAGGAGCTGCGCAGTCGGCGGTGCTGGCGCATCGGCAATTGAAATCGTCGGGGATGCCGTTTCCGTTTTGGTCCGCCCCATTGCAGGTTTCGGAAACCATCGTATCGCTGGCGGTGCAGTCTTCGTCCACCGCATCGATCTTGCCGTCACAATCGTTGTCGACACTATCCGTACAAGCAGCCACGCCGAACTCCGCCGTGGGTGGTTGCCCATCATTGCAGTTGAGGCAATCCCCCAAGTTCACGCAGTCGCTATCCGCACAATCGGCGTACACATCGCCGTCGTTGTCGATGCCGTCCACGCAGTTCTCCGGTGGATTTTCGATAATATTGAGATTCAGGACGAAGGGCCCTTCGTCGGGACCGCGCTGCGCGTCAACCGTGAAGCCATCCAGAAAGATAAAGTAGGTGCCGGCGGGGACCAGCGGGAGATCGATCTTGGCCGACCATTGGTAATTGCCACTATCATCATCGCACGCGAGTTCTTGACCCAATCCACAGGTGCCCGCGCGGATATACAGCAGGCTGTCGAACTCACTTCCGATGGAGTCGATGATCAGCCGACTCGGTTCGGCCAGCTCGAGCTTGAACACCGCTTCGCCCGGCGCGCCGCCACAGCTACCTTCCGCTTGCCCGATATTCCCTGTGGTGTCGCCCACATAGGTTCCGCTGGCGGTCACAACCAACGCGGTGAGGCAGTTCGACTGTTGTTCCGCGCAGGTCGGATTATCTGCGCAATCGGGATCCAAACAATCAATTAAGTAGTCGAAATCGTCATCAATCTCATTATTGCAGAGCTCGGCCGTAGCCGTGCAATTGGGGGCAAACAAGCACGCAGAGTCGGCGCAATCAATGCGGTTGTCGCAGTTGTTGTCCAAGCCATCGTCGCACACCTCAATCGAACAACCCGAACAACTCGGGTGAGTGAAACATGCGGCGTCGGCACAGTCGGCATCGCCGTCGCAGTCGTCGTCTTCACCATTATCACAGATCTCGGCGGTGATGGGCGGAACGCAAAGACAGGCCCCGCCGCTCACACAATCTGGATCTTGGCAATCAATCAGTAGATCGCAGTCGTCATCTTCACCGTTGTTGCAGCTTTCTGTCTGGGCTTGACATAGGCAGCTAGCAGTAGCGGAGCAATCGCTATCGTCGCAGTCTGTGCCGCCGCCGCAGTCGTTGTCGATTCCGTCCCCGCAAGCGCCCGTCTCGCTCGGACTACACCCGCAGTCTTGGGTGCCGACGCAAGTCGGATCGCTGCAGTCCACCAAAGTGTCGCAGTTGTCATCGATCCCGTTGGTGCAATCTTCGCCTTGCGGGTCGACTACACAGCCGCAGCTGGAGGCCGCGTTACATGCCGGATCCGCACAGTCGCGGGCGCCATTGCAGTCGTTATCATCCAAGTCGGTGCACACTTCTGCCGCGCCCGGGTAGGTATTCGGATTGCCATCGTTGCAGTCGTTACCCCCACATTGATCGTCCACGAAGCCGTCATCATCCGCGTCTCTATCAGCGTAGGCGCAGACTCCGTCCTCACATCGATCGGAGGTGCAGGAATTCAAATCGTCGCAATCAGTATCCAGTTCGCAAGGCCCCGCTCCGCCACTGCCGCCGTCTCCCGCACTACCGCCGTCTCCCGCACTACCGCCGTCTCCCGCACTGCCGCCGTCTCCCGCACTGCCGCCGCCTCCACCGGTCCCAGAACCACCGGCGCCCGAACCTCCTTCCCCACCCGTGCCAGGATCTCTGCCGCCTATGCCACCCGAGCCGGCTTCTCCGCCGGTTCCCCAGCCACCAACGCCGCCGTCACCGCCGGTCCAAAACCCGCCGTAGCCGTAACCTCCGGAGCCAGCTTCCCCACCGGCCCAGTAGCCACCGTAACCGAATCCTCCAGAGCCGGCGTCTCCGCCAACCGAAATTCCAGCGTCAGCCGAGTCGCCCGTTTGACCCGAGCCGTTAAGGCCGGATGGGAACGTGCGTCCGCAACCTACCACCCACGCCAAAAGCAGCGCTTGAACAAGCCTCTCGTGGGACATAAGGGCGCGCATGGATAAGCAGAAGATACCGCCTTCGATGCTTGCATGCCAGAACGGCATACCAGAATGGCTACCGGGACACCGAGACCTCGCGAACTTAGCCTCTACCCAATCCGCTTAGCCCAATCCGCTTAGCCCAATCCGCTTAGCCCAATCCGCTTAGCTAAGAGTGACCTGAGTGAGCAACGGCGGTGCCCCAGTACGAAAAATGGATATAAGATAAAGGCTTATGGTGCAGGTGATTGCCCTGACTCCCTTGGCTAGCAGCCAGTTTCTGCTAGGAGCCGAGGCCATGCTTGAGCAGGCCGTCCTCCCGTGTGGATTCCTCTGCTCTGTCGCGTTGCTGTTGCGCGCTTGGGCACTGCGAGAACGTTCCGAATCTCTCGCCTGGCTAATCGGTTGGCTCGCGGCCGTCACAGGCTACGTCTTGATCAGCCGAGTGCTGCTCGGCGTGGCTGTGCTTGCCCTCGCCGATGGAAGCCAAGACGCCGCCGAGCTCAGAACCCTACCCAGCTTCTTGGGTGCTCTGTCGCTCGTCGGAACCGTCCTGCTCCTTGCCGCGACGATCGGGCTGCGCAAATTATTGCGTGGGCGAGCCGTCCCAGGCACTCAGTCAGTGCGCTTCACCGATTTCTGTGGAGCCGCCGGATTGCTGAGCATCGCCCTGGCGAGCGTGCTCATCGCGTTCATGCCCTACGCCATTCCTCCTGTCCTACGCAGCAACGCCGAGCTGATGCGCGAGGCGGTGAAGAGTCAGAACGCAGCGACGGACGAACGTTTCCTGCGAAACGCTTTCCGAAAAGTCGTGCCCCCCGCTGGATGGGAGCTGAAACAACGCCAGATGGATCGCGAGGCGCTGACTCACTACCTGCTCGACGAGTATCCGGACGACCCGAGTTGTTTGTCCTGGCTAGCCGAACTGGCGAGACACAATGGCAGCCGTTCGCGCCAGGTGATTCATACGTGGTTCGGACATCCTGAACTTAGCTTTCACGAGCGTTCCGGACTCGCCGATCTACTCGCTTCCCTCAAAGATCCCGATGGCCTTCCCACCATCGCCAAGTTTGCGCTCGACAAAAATTACGGCACTGCCGATAAGCCCATCGAGTTCCAGGAGCGACTGACGCTGCTTGCCTCCATGGAGGCGCTCCAGCCCGGAGCGCGGGTGGACACCTCCAAAGCGCTGCTTCGTGGCACGGACACTGCCGAGGGCGACCCCATCGCGCTCGCAGCTGCCTCCTATGTGCTCGCGTCCAACCGTCCGGGCGACCACGGCGCCGTTGAGGACTACTTCAAGCTCAAAGTGGCCGACAAATATCCGTTCAACGACTTCATCAACGAGCTCCCTCGGCTGTACCAGGCGGACCACCCCATCGGCGTCAACTTCGTCAAGGGATTCAAAATTCTCGCCAGAGACATGCTGAGTCATCATACGGCCATCACGCGGGTGCGGGCCTGCCTCTGGCTTATTTTGCGCCCGGAACTACACGGAAATAACTACCGTTTTGGCACCGCGGATCCAACGTCGACCCCCTGCGAAAAACTCCGAGGGACCGATTGGAAAGCCCACCTGAGGACCATGAGGCGAACCGTCTTTCACGAAGCCGCAGACGCTGAGATCGCTGCTGAAGAAGCGGCGGAGTTGGCGGAAGAAGCGGCGGAGTTGGACGGCGGTGCGGGCGACGGCGGCGTTGCCGACAGCACCACGGACCCAGCGACTGCCGCTCCCTAACGACGGCAACAGCTAGCAACGGCGGCGATTAACGACCGCCCTTACTCCGGTTCGGACGGACACTCTGAGGGATGCCGTCTCGTGCCCCGCTCCACTCCGGAAGCCACTGATGAGGCGTCGGCGGGTAAGCGGGTTTAGCGAAAATGTAACCTTGCCCGTAAGGCGCTCCGGAATCCTGAATGGCTCGCAGCTCGCCCTCGGTTTCGATGCCCTCGCAAACCACCAGCGAGCCAAGCTCCGTACAAAGATCGACGAAATAATTCAGTCGCTCACGCTTCTCTCGATCCTTGTCCAATCCCACGATCATGTCGCGATCCAGCTTCACTACGTCGGGCTCAAGATCCAACACCCGGAAGATATCTGAGTGACCCGCGCCTAAATCGTCCACGACCATTCTGGCACCCACGCGCGAACAGATGTCCTTCAACACGTCGACGGACAAGGTCGGGCGACTGAAGGCGGCGACTTCCGTGATTTCGATAAAAACGCCAGCGCCGTGAAAACCAATGGGATCGTCAGGCCGGACTAGCCACCGCTCATTGAGTTCGTTCGGGTGAATATTGATAAACATATTCACGTCGGTATTGCGGGCGAAGGCGACATCTCGAATGAGCCGCCCCAATCGGCCACAGCAGTACTCCTGCTCGGCCGCCGCCAACAAATCGGGAGGATAGCGAAAGGCATCATGGCGACACCGCACCAACGCCTCTTGGGCGAACAACTTGCCGGTCGACAATTCCACGATGGGCTGGAAATGGATGTCGATGTCCGCCGGGCGTAAATCGCGCACGCGCGGTGTCCCGCCCACCGCCTGCATCGCCGGCGCGGACTTCGACCACATAACCCCGTCGGGGCGATTGATCTTAACCATTGTCGCCGTCGCTGTTCACCCCGTCAGTCTCCGCATCCAGCTCTCAGCCTACCCTGCCCCCAGAGCGAGTGGTACCCCATGCTGGAAACGGCCGAACAGGGTGCGAAATAACCCTTCCCCTCTCTGCCAGGGGATCGGCTAGATTTCCCCACACTGTTCCGTGCCTCTGCACCGACCCCACTCCGCCCAATCCCCCTTTCCTGGGAGTCTCTGGGGGATCGTCCTGGTGGCCGCTGGGCTCCTGGGCTGCCAACTCAATTCCTCGGTGGCCCGTCCGCCCCAAGCCGAGGAAAATCCGGCGCCCTCCTCAGGAGAGCCCGAGGATAGCTATTTGACGACCGCGGCTCCACCCCAACCCGGCCCCGCCGCAGCCCCTCCGCCCGCCGCAGCCCCTCCGCCCGCCGACGCCGCTCCCCCGCCGGCGACGCCGACACTCTCCAGCGCTCCGCTGGACACGCCTCATTGGGCTCCCGAACGAGACGACGCAGAGATTGAAAGCATTGCCGCGGAACTGTGTCGCTCGCTGAAACCGAAGCAGCGCCTGCTACTCGAGTTCAGTGCACCCTGGTGCAAGGATTGTCGACGTCTCAAACAAATGGAGCGACAAGAGCCATTGCGCAGAGCTCTCGCTAGATGGGCTCGGCTAGAAATCAACGTCCGGGACTTCGAGAAAAACGACCGGTTACTCCGTGCGTTCTCGGTTCGCAGCATCGCCCACTGGGTCGCGCTCCAAGGTGGTCAGTGCGAAAAATCTCTAGCTAATTGGCCTCGGCTGGACTCTCGCAGCGTCGAACCGACGACCCAGGGCGCGAGTACACCGGACGAGATCGCCAACTGGTTAGACAACGCCCTGAGATAACATCGGCTCCGGGGCGCAGGGGGCCGGCACGGTTCAGTAGCTCAGAGAGGACCGTCAGGGCGGCCGTGCACAAACTGGGAAACATAGGTATCCCGAGACGATCTCGCTTCATCCACCGTGCCGTCAAAGATGAGTTCGCCCTCGTACATCATGCCCACACGATCTACTACGCTCAGCAGTCGGTCTAGATCGGTCGACACCATCAACACGGTACTGCCTGCCTCTTGTTGTTCCCGTCGCAGCAGGTCAAAAATTTTCTGGCTGGTAACAGGATCGAGACCTGCCGCCGGCTCGTCATAGAGCTGTACAGGAGCGCCCGTGATGGTCGCGCGAGCCAAACCGATTCGCTTTTTTTGACCGCCGCTCAAGTTGGCCGGAAAGCGAGCTTCAAAGCCACTCAAGCCCACTCGCTCCAGGCGCTCCGCCACCATCTCTTTGACTTGGTCATACTCAAGCTCAAAGAGGCGCTTGAGCGGAAAGGCTATGTTTTCCGCTACGGTCATGAAGTCGAACAGAGCGTTGTTTTGAAACAACATGCCAAAGCTCATACGAAAGGCCTGCAGCCCCGTTTGATCGAGAACGGTCAAATCCTGTCCAGCCACAGACACCGAGCCGGCATCCGGCTTTACCAAAAGCGCCGCGCTCTTGAGCAGCACGCTCTTGCCCGATGCCCCCGGTCCCATCAGGCCGTACAAACACCCGGTGGGGATGCTCAGATTGATATTCTTCAACACAGGCTGGGCGAAAGTCTTCCGCACACCTGACAGCTGAATCATCGCGTCTGCGGGGCTCGCGGAACTGGCGGGTACCGACTGCGACCCCGGGGAGTTGGAGTCCCGCATCGCAGGCGGTCGGATGGAGTCCCTGAGTTCATCGGGCAGTACATGCAAGCCGGGAGCCTCGGGCCGAGAAGACTGCACTCCCGTGCTCGGCGTGCCCCGCGCGCTAGGCGCTCCTCCAGACACGGGCGATCTCTGCGAGATAGGACCGCTGCCAACACCCGATCGGTCGGAACTGACCCCAGATTTAGCTCTCATGCCAGGAGGTTGTAGGGACCCCTGGAGCGCGCTCGGTACGCTCGCCCCGCTCGAAAACTGAAGGGTCGGCGCACTCCGAGTGATGGGTGCTTCGATTTCGTCGGCGACGGATATGGGCACTTCCCGAGTCCCTGCGCTGGGCGTCGACGATTCACGTTTGGTGATCACCGGGGCCGATAGCGTGACAGGTCCCGGCTTTGACGGCGGGCTAGACGAGTCCGAAGGGCACACGGGCCAAGGATAGCATCGCGGGACCGAATCCCTGAAACGCCGCCACAAATCGCGCGCATTAACGATTGCACCTCGCCCCGAAACTAATTATACACCCGGTCAATATACAGCCCCATGGACTACACCGACCAGATCGTAATCGTCACCGGAGCCTCCGCGGGCATCGGCCGGGCGACGGCTCTTGCCTTCGCCCGACGCGGAGCCATCGTAGTCGCCGTCGCGCGACGGCAAGGGCGGCTGGCTGAACTCATCGCGGAATGCCAAGAGCACTCCCCGAAGTCGATGTACCTCGCAGGCGATCTGGGGACCCGGGAATTCGCCTATCGAATCATCGATGATACGGCTGAGCGCTTCGGAAGGGTCGACGTGTTGATCAACAATGCTGCGGTCCCGGTCCACCAGAATTTTTACGACATCACAGTCGAACAAGCCGAGCGGGCGATTCAGGTCAACTTCATGAGCGTACTGTGGACAACCTTCGCGGTCGTCCCTTACATGCTCAAACAAGAGTCGGGATCTATTATCAACATCTCGTCCTTCGCTAGCAAAGTGGTGCCCCCCTTTGAGGCGGTCTACGCCGCATCTAAGGCTGCCATCAATGGTCTGACCGAAGGCCTATGGAATGATCTAGCTGGCTCCAACATTCACGTCGGTCTAATTTGTCCCGGGCCCTTCGACACTGAGATGTGGGACAATCGAGATACTCAGACCGGTTACGAGGGCAAACGATATCCACCGAGCCTGATGGTGAGAGCGATATTTCGCTCCATCGAAAATCGCGTGCTGGAAATGGTCGTTCCCGGAACGGATCCAGGAATGCTCGCCGCCCGATTCCTGCGCGTCACATTCCCGGGAATACTCCGACGAGGAATGGCTCGTATGGACGGCGTACCGGCAGAAGCCATCAAAAAAGCACGCGCCCTCGCGATTCTCGGAAAACGGCTCGGGGAGCGTTAGCCCGTCGTCGGCTTCAACGGGACAGCCCCGTCAGTCAGCGGGCTCGTCGCGAAATCGAATCGGCCCGTAGTTTTCGGGGCGAAGCCCGGAGACGTTTTCGTAGAAAGCACGAATCTCATCCATGTCCTGGCGCACATTGCCGGTGAGATATACCAAGGGACCCAAGCCTCCCTCCTTCTTTCGATAGTCGAGAAAGCCCAAGGACACCGGGACCTGTGCTTTGTAGGCCATCCAATAGAAGCCGCTCTTCCAATACTCCGAGCGACCTCTCGTGCCTTCAGGCGGGATGGCCAGGTTGAGACGGTCTCGCGTTTCAAACTGATCGACCATTTGCTCGACCATTTTCTGGCTTCGGCGGCGATCGATTGGGATGCCACCGATGGCGCGAAAAAAAGGTCCCAAGGGCCCGACAAATAGAGTGTGTTTGCCTATCCAAGAGACCCGCATGCCGAGGGCTGTCGCGGCACCGAGCAGATAAAATAGATCCCAGTTGCTCGTGTGTGGCGCCGCGATCACAACGAAGTGCGACTCCGCCGGCAGTTCTCCCGTGACCCGCCAACCCAAGCGTTTCATCATCCACCGGGCGAATCGCTGCACGCCCTAATGTGTCAGGTCATCCGCTCGATCGCTAGCCCCCGTATTCAGCTGGGGCCACGTCGGGCATCGGGCTTGTTTCCGCGCCCATGGCTTGATATCCACGGCGGATGTACACCCACGTTGTATCGTTCAAGTTCCGTGCGCCCTCAGACATGGAACGGGGAGCGAAAATGCTCCGGGCCATGGAAGGACAAATCCCGAGTCTGCGCTCGATCGAGGTGGGACTCAACGACTTGAAGGGCGACGACAATTTTCATCTCGTGCTGATCACGCGCTTCGATTCTCCGGAGGGGCTCCAGGCCTACAAGGTGCACCCAGTGCATAAAGAGGTGATCACGTTCTTTAAAGAAGTGACGACCGATAGAGCACCGGTGGATTTCCCGTCAGCCGACCCGGGCTAGATGCAGTGACTCGCTCGAACAGGCTAGGCCTAGAACCGCCCCTGCAGAGCGGCTCCCCAATTATCGCTGGCGACCACCGGCGACAGAATCGCCGATGTCCCGTCCCCGGAGTCTCCGCTCCAGAGGTAGAGACCAGTACCGACCGATATCACTCCGAGACCGCCGGCGACGGCACCCACTAACATCCAGTCTTTGGATTCCTCCTGGTAGCCCTGCGCCTCGTCGTGCTGCTGTGACTCACAACTTCCGCCCGGACACGCTTCTTCAACCCGGGAGCTCCGATCCCAGGCGAGCACGCCGCCGACCAATCCTACCAACACGCCGACACCGCCCGCAGCGATCAAGACATAGGCCGATACCGGAGTGTCGGACACGGACGGGGGCGCTGACGGCGCTGAGTCACCAGCTCCCGTTGCAAGCTCCGTCTCGGAGGACGCCGGTAGTGGATCGCCCGGGACCACTTCTATCTCTACACGTTGTCCCTCCACTAGCGACACCGCATAACGTCGTGGGGAATATCCTGGCGCACTCACTACCAAGTCGTAGTGGCCCGGGTTCACCGGGAGAGCCACGCCGAGGCTCGCACCTCCTAGAGTTTGGTCGCCGAGCTTTAGCTGCAATCCGTCCGGGGCTCCCGGCGCGGCATTGACCGTCAGCCAGGGCAGTCGCGGCGCGACCTTTTTCCGTAAGGATGACGCCAGCCGAGCGCGGCCGTCCGATCGCGCCACGCTGTCAATGACCTGCTGGTAATGTTGCCAAGCCTCGGTGATCTCGCCAAGCTGCTCTTCACAGACGGCGATGTTCAGCAGGGTACCGGGCGCGGGGTCCAAGCGATGCGACTCTCGGAAGCGTGCACAGGCGGCCCGGTGCTCCCCGGCTTGCGCAGCTTGGCGTCCAGCACGAAACAGAGCCTCGGCCGTGGCCGATCCGCCCGCTTGAGCCACGCCCGACTGCAAGAATAAGAACAACACCCATAAGAAATTAATGCTGATGAGGTTTCGCAGGACCCGACGCTATCACCGGGACAGCGGGAGCGCCAAATGCATCACCAGCGAATGTCGAGAGGATCGCGGGCTGCAGGGGCAGTGACCGGCACCGTTTTTGGCTGCGGGGGCGGCGCTGCTTTCGGTCGAGTCTGCGGCTTTCTGAATGTCGCGACCGGCTTCCGTTTAACTGAAACCCGCTTGGGTTTCGGTACAATCGCAGGTTTTTTAAGGGTAGGGGCTGGCAACACGATTGGTTTTCGCGTCGGGGCCTTGAGCTCGTGGTCCTCCGCACTCGGCACAGGCGCTGACACAGACGGCACTGGAGAAACAGCAGGTGTCGGGAGAACCTCGACCGCCTGGCGGCCGGTCGGGACCGGAAGCTCGACAGCCGACGCTGCGGCGGCCGCGCCATCACCCTCGACATCGCCACCACCCGAAGTCAGCGCTGCCACCGCTCCGAGCACCAGCATCGTCAAGCCGACACCAGTGGCGGCCATGACACTCCGCTTGCCCTTGGGTGGAACGGAGCCCAATTCAGTCGCAGCCGAGGTGTTCACACTCAGCGCCCCACCCTGAGTGAGCGTGGAACTCGACGGATCGCGATGCGGGCTCGACCCCACTCGCGGGCCGCTCAAGGGTCGAAAACTCGGACGCAACACGATTCCCAGCTCCTGGGCGGCGTCGCGAACTGCCACTTGCATCTCGTACGCGTCAGCAAAACGGTCCTTCTTCTCGAAGGGCAAAGCTCTGTCCAAAATCGTAACCAACTGAGAACTTGCCTGAGGAGACACCGTTCGGAGCGAACGAGCCGGCGTTACCATTGCCAAGCCCAAAGCCTCATTCCGCGTGGTGGCTTCGTGCACGGTCTGACCCGAGACAAGCTGAAAGAATGTCGCGGAAAGCGCCCAGATATCACTCTGGCCGTCGACTTCGTCCCAACGACCACGAGCCTGCTCCGGCGCCATGAACCCGGGCGTGCCCATCAATGTCCCGTACTCAGTTTTTACAGTAAGACCGGCGACATCTTCGTGAAGGGTCGCAATGCCAAAATCCAGGAGCTTGATGCGCCCTGTCTCCAACAGAAAAATATTGTCGGGTTTGATGTCCCGATGGAAAATCCCAGCCGCGTGAGCAGCGCCCAATGCGTCGTGGCACTGATCTAGGTAGTTGAACGCCAGCTCCTCAGAGAGAATGCCCCCGGACTCGATATCATCGGAGAGCGTGCGACCGCGCAGCAGTTCCATGACCAAGAACGGAGCGCCGTCTTCGGAGATATCATCGTCCTGAATCTCGACGATGCCCGGATGTTCCAGAGCGTTGGCAGCGTAGGCTTCCCGGCGAAAACGCTTGATCTGAGTGTCCGTGGCAGAGCCACCTTTGTGCAGCATTTTGATGGCACAGCGCCGACCCGTCCGATGGATGGCCAGATACACGGCTGCCATGCCGCCCACGCCAAGCAATGCCTTAAGCGTGTACTTACCGTTAAGCGTTGTGCCAATGCGGGCTTCGATCGCCGCTAGGAATTCGTCGTCGTCCTCCACGCCGGATTATCCTGACACTTTTGCGGGCCGTCGACGCCGGCGGGCTTGTGACAAAGGTGAGCTCTGATACAACTCCCGTCATGGGAGAATTCTTGTATCGCCCCCGGGTGTCAGAATTGGACCGAATCCGCAGAAAAGCCCCTTGAAGCCGTGAAATCGAACACCACTGAAATAGAGGACCAGCCTCCCTCACGGCGAATAGAGGAGAAATCCCTGGGGTTGCATGTGGTGGTTTCCCCGGACACAGCTAGACTCGGCCGAGTCATCGAACTCGACGATACCCTGATCCCCATCGGACGTGACACTGGAGGTAACAACAGCATCGCCGATCCGCGGCTTTCCCGGACACACTTTCGAATTTCCTATGACGGCCGCTCCCGCGCCTTTCGAATCGCCGACGCCAAGAGTCGCAATGGCACCTTCGTCAACGGAATGCGGCTGGAACCCGAATCCAAAGACGGCACGGTCACCTTGTGCGACTGCGACGTCATCCGCGCCGGTAACTCGCTGTTCATATTCAGCCCCACCGACGGCGCGGAGAACCGAGCCTCTTGGCTCCAGCGGATCGGGCAGAGTCCCCAGAGTGCGATGATCTACGGCAAGACCGGCGTCGGAAAACAGCGCCTTGCCGAGCAGCTGCACAAAATCAGCGGGCGACAGGGGGAGCTGATCTCAGTCAACTGCGGAGCGCTGCCCAAACAACTCATCGCCTCCGAACTTTTCGGACATGTAAAGGGAGCGTTCTCCGGCGCGACAAGCCCCGAAAAGGATTTTTCAGAACCGCACATGACGGGACGCTGATGCTCGATGAAATCGGGGACTTACCCCTCGATCTGCAACCAGCACTGCTGCGGGTGTTGGAAGAAGGGAAAGTGCGCGCCGTTGGTTCCGACACCGAGATCGCCGTCGACGTGAGAGTGATCTCGGCGACTCACGTTGATATTCACAGCCGCATCGAAGCCGGTACCTTCCGATAAGATCTCTACGGACGGCTCGCTCAATCGAGCTTCACTCTGCCCGCCCTGCGAGAACGACGCGAGCAAATCATTCCCCTCGCCCACGTCTTCGCCGATCAGCTGGGCAAGACCTTGCAGATCAAGCTCGAGGCGGCCGAACGCCTCTGTTGCTATGACTGGCCACTGAATATTCGCGAGCTAAAATCGGTGTTCAGCGAGTTCTTCGCCCTCGCTGATCCCAATGAAGCGCTAGGCGTCAGCTACCTACAGCGAAACAAGCCGCAGATCGCAGGTTCTACGGACGAGCGCGTCACCCCCGCACCAAACTCCCCCGGGCTGTCGTCGTCGATTCCGAACAGGCACGAGCTGGAGAGCCTACTCTCTGACCACGCAGGCAACGTGAGCGCAGCCGCTGACGCCGTTGGTAAACCTAGAGCGCAGCTCTACCGGTGGTTCAAGCGAGCTGGGCTCGATCCCGCGCGCTATCGCCGCTGATCGGATACCGCCGTGCTGATCGGGACAAGATCCCAGAAAAGCTAGAACGCCCCGGCCTCTCCAAGTCTGCACAAAGCAACTAAGCCCGACGTTCGCCGGGCCTAGTTGCTTGTTTTGGAACTGACAGCCGCAGTCTAGCAGCCCCGCTCAGACGCGTTCGATGATGGTCGCGACGCCCATGCCGCCACCGATGCATAGCGTGATGAGCGCCGTGGACTTGTCCTGTCGCTCCAGCTCATCAAGAGCGGTGTTGAGCAACATGGCGCCTGTGGCACCGAGGGGGTGACCCAAAGCGATAGCGCCACCGTTCACGTTGACCTTGCTGGGATCGATTCCCATGCGCTTGATGGTATTGATCGGCACACAGGCGAAGGCTTCGTTGATCTCCCAGAGATCGATGTCGGAGACCTTCATGCCGGCCTTCTTCAGAGCTTCTTCGGAAGCCGGGGTCGGTGCCGTCAACATGATGATGGGCTCTGCGCCCTTGGTGGCCATGGCGCGAATCTTCGCCCGCGCCTTGAGGCCGCTACTTTTAATGTAGGCCTCGGATGCCAGAAGAATGGCAGCGGCTCCGTCGACCACTCCGCTGGAATTGCCGGCATGATGCACGTGATTGATTTTGCCCGCCTCGGGGTACTTGGCGAGAGCGATCTCGTCCATGGTCTCGCCGTTGGGGCCGAGCGGTGCCGAACCCATTCCGACGAACGACGGCTTGAGGCCGGCGAGCTTCTCGGCAGTAGTGCTGGGACGCGGGTGCTCGTCTTTTTCGAGAGCGACTTTGCCGTCGTTGTCCAACACGGGGAACATGCTCTTGGCGAAGCGGCCATCTTGAATGGCGACGTCTGCTTTGCGCTGACTCTCAGCGGCGAACGCGTCCACCTCTTCGCGGCTGGTGCCATCGAGGGTCGCGATCAAGTCGGCGCTAATTCCCTGAAGCACCTGGAAGGTATGCTCCCGGAGCTTTTCGTTGTTGCCGTCCATGCCGCCGCCGTCAGCCCCTAAGGAAACGCGTGACATGCTCTCTACACCGCCACCGACGACGAGATCTTGCATGCCACTCATCACACCCATGGCTGCAAAGTTGACCGCCTGCAGACCGGAGCCGCAAAAACGATTGAGGGATACGCCGGTCACCGTTTGGGGCCACTGAGCCGCGAGTACTGAGTTACGAGCAATGCAGGCGCCCTGGTCCTTGACCTGAGAGACGGTGCCGGCGACAAAGTCTTCGACGTCCTCTTTCTTTAGATCGGTACGCTTAGCGAGCTCGTTCAGCGTCTGCCCCATGAGCTCTTGGGGGTGAATGCCACTGAGGGCACCGACCTCGGCTTTGCCGCGACCGCGGGGAGTTCGAACTGCGTCAATGATGAATGCGTCGGCCATGCCGTATATCCTCCGTTAATATCCGGGCGAAACTTAGTTTCTCAGGCTACCTACCGCAAGCCCTGCGCCCCTACGGCCAGCGATCCTGTCCGCTAAAGTCGGCAACCCCAGGCCGGGAGACCACCAGAACCCCTTTTTGGTCTGCTTCCCGTCAGCACGAGCTGAACGCCACACCAGTTTCGGCACAAAACGACAACGCCCCAGCCGAGGGGCTGAGGCGTTGCGATCGGCGATGGCTCACCGAGCATTGGTCAGGGCGGTACTAACGGGCCAGCTCTAGCGAGAAAGCACCGTTACGCAGCTGACTCCCGGGAAACCGTACACATGGGTGTAACCGGCCTTGGGATGGTTCGGAACCTGACGGCCCGTCGCATCACCTCGAAGCTGTAAGGCCACTTCGTAGATTTGACGCAGACCTGAGGCCCCGACCGGCTCGCCGTTGGCGAGCAAGCCGCCGTCCGTGTTGACGGGGATCTTGCCTTCGATTTTCGTTTGGCCTTCACGGATGAGCTTCTCTTGCTCGCCGTCTCTACAGAAGCCATTCTCTGCCATGTGCATGATCTCGTGGCCGACCTCAGTGTCCTGAAGCTGGGCGACACCGATGTCCTCGGGGCCTACACCGGCCTTTTCGAACGCGGCCTGGGAAGCCTGTACGGAAGGCGCCGGCAGCCTCGCGGTCGGCGTCGCCGGGGCGAGCACCTCGAAGGAGCCGTGCAGCCGCGTCTTGAAGACGTTCGCTTTCACGTAGATGGGCTTGGTCGTGTACTTCTTCGCGACGTCGGCTCGGCAAATCACCACGGCCGCCGCTCCCTCACTGGGTGAACAGAAGTGGCGCTTGCGCAGCGGGTTCGTCACCATCTGACTGTTGGCGATCTCATCGAAGCTGAGGGCCTTACGGCGCCATGCCTGCTCGTTGCGCGAGCCGTTTTCGAAGGCCTTTTGGGCACAGAGGCTCAGACACTCGTCGGTGATGCCGAAGTCGTGCATGTAGCGCATGGTCTTCATGGAAAAGAACTGCGGGTTCACGGCCAAGCCGGTGTTGCCGTACCACTCCGGCAAACCCAAACCCGCCATGGTGCTACCGACCGAGAACGCACCGCGGGGGTGTTTGTCCATGCCCACCGCAATGCCGATATCTCCATCGCCGGCGAGGATGCCGTTGGCCGTGGTGCGCATCAGGTTACCGCCGGTGGCACAACCGTTGAACAGGGTCGTGAACGGGATGCCCGTCAGGCCCATGTACTTGATCATGGTGTCCGGCTGGATCACTTCCAAGCTACCGGCGCACGCCAAGTCGACGTCTTTCCAGTTAATGCCGGCGTCTTTCAACGCCATGTTCGCTGCCATCACACCCATTTCGATGGTGGTGGCTTCGTGGCGGCCGAAGGGGTGGAGACCGATTCCGATGATTGCAATATCGTCGCTACTCATGACTTTATCTTTTCGTTGATGTCAGCTTCAGCTGGCGGGCTGGAAAACAAATGTCATGACGTCGTTGCCATCGGCGTCCGTGCGGTACTTTTCGATGCCAAGTTCCATCGTCATGCCGATTTTGAACAGCTTCTCATCGTTGATGGTCAACCGGGATTCGACACGCACGCCCTCTTCGAGCTCGATGTAACCGACGCCGTAGGGGACAAAATCATCTCCCTGGGGGCCATCGTAGGGCGGAGAAGGTGGCGCAAAATGCTGAATGGTCCAGGTCCACAAAGTGCCTTTGCGGGACAGCAGGATCTCTTCCGCTTTCTCGCTGGTGCATTTCGGACAACTGCTCTGTTTGGGGAACGTCACCTCGGAACAATCGGCGCATTTGCTGCCGACCAATTGCGGGGACTTGCCCTCGGTAAAGAGCCCGGGATGTACTGGGATCTGCTTGCCTGCCACTGTGATTCTCCTTGGCTTTCGGGGGGATGGGACATAACGCCGAATCGCCCCAGAGTCATGTCACTTTCGGGCGCCCTGGCTCAAGATTAGGCACAATCCCTTGGAAGCGGCCCGCAGTTCCACTATCCCAGGAAACCGGAGGCTTCCTCCCCGCCACCGACGCAGCTTTCGGCCCCCAAATTGGGCGAAACACTCACGACAAAGGCTGAACAAGAGATGGACGACGGACCGGTAACGTACAAACTTGAGAACAATGTCGCTGTCATTCAGCTGGACGACGGCAAGGCCAACGCCGTCGGCTACGCGATGATTAATGGCCTCACCGCGGCTCTCGACCAATCCGAGAAAGACAACGCCGGCGCCGTGCTGCTCATCGGTCGTCCTGGCAAGTTCAGCGCCGGCTTCGATCTCAACGAAATGGCGAAAGGCAAATCCAACGCCCAGGCGCTTTGTGCCGCCGGCGCCAAGATGACAACCCGGCTCTATCTTCACCCGCGCCCCGTCGTCATGGCTTGCACCGGCCACGCCTTGGCCGCAGGAGGCGTATTCCTCTTGGCCGGCGATTACCGCATCGGCATTACCGGCAAGTTCAAGCTCGGCTTCAACGAGATCGCCATCGGCCTGCCCGCTCCGTTCTTCTTGACGGCGTTGATGGAGCAACGGATGGCGTCCCATTATTTTACTCGCTCCGCCTTGCTCTCCGAGATCTTCACGCCCGAGGTCGCGGTCGAAGCCGGCTTGATCGACGAAGTCGTAGAACCCGAAAAGATCATTGAAGCGGCCACCGCCAAAGCCGAGCAGTTGTGCCAGTTGCCCAGCCCTGTCTTTGGTGATGCCAAGAAAAAGAAACGCAGCGCGATCGTGAAAGAAATTCTCGACACCCTCGAAGCCGATCTCGCGGACTTCGAACTCCCCACTCCTGACTGAGCCCCGGCACCACAGTTGCTCCGCCCCCCACCCCTCCGCTCCACAGCCCTCAGCACCAGCTCCAGAAGGTTTCCATGATTGATTTAGAGCAGCACGAGTTTGTTTCTTTTGACGGCACCCGCATCGGCTACTTTACGGGCGGCAAAGCCGACGGACCGGTCATGGTCTTGGCGAACGGCTGGGGCGGCAATCGCGCCATTTGGCATCATATCCTGCGGCGCTACGGCAAGGACTACCGCATCGTGAACTGGGACTACCGCGGGCTCTACAGCTCAGGTCCAGCGCCCAGTATCAACGCTTACTCAGTACCCAACCAGGTCGCTGATCTAATCGGCCTGCTCGATCACCTGAAGATCGAGAGCGCCACCTTCGTCGCCTGGAGCATGGGTGTGCAGATCTGTCTTGAGACCTGCCGCGATCACCAAGACCGGGTCGATGCCATGGTCTTGATGCAGGGCTCATCGGGCAAGAACGGTCGGAAATTGGTCGAGCCCAAGAAGGTTCAAGAGCTCAAGTACGACGGCTGCGCGAAACTCTCCATGCGCGGCGACGGCTTCGGCAGAGCCGGTCGAAAGATCGCCAAACAGACGCTGCTGCGCCCCTTCGCTCGTGTCACTCGTAAGCTCGGGCTTGTCGGTCCCAACATCGAGATCGGAAGCATGAGCGGGCTCGTGCAAAGCTGGCTCGGCAATGATCTACGCGTGTTCTTCTCGATTCTTTGCGCTCTCGATGACAACGACACCGACGATGTGATGCCAGACGTCTCCTGCCCCACCCTGGTAATAG
This sequence comes from Polyangiaceae bacterium, assembly GCA_013214025.1. Lineage (GTDB taxonomy): Bacteria > Myxococcota_A > Polyangia > Polyangiales > Polyangiaceae > JABSRN01. The sequence continues at coordinate 1,209 of JABSRN010000170.1, read as the reverse complement.
CGGGCGCCCAGGACTCCATCCTGCCTCCCGTGCTGTCAGAATACATCGCGGCCCGGGTTCCCGGTGCCAAACTCCTGTCTATCGCAGGGGGCTCTCATTTCGCCATGATCGAAGAGCCCGAACAGATCCTCCAGGGCATGGATAAGTTCCTCGGAGGGCTGCACCCAGGCGCCCCGGATACCTCGTCTGTCAGCAACGGCGCCAACGCCTGATCTTCAAAATCGCGATACCATCAGATTCGCCGGCGAAGTGTCTACGGGAGGCGGCGGCTGGGCGTCGAGCTCGGCCTTGTCCGCGCGCTCCGCACAAGCCGGTAGGATTTCCCGTCGCGCGCTAAGTCGCTGAATTAGCTGGCGTGCTCGCCCGGACGCATCAACGATATTTTCGAAGCGGTGTTCGCTTCCGCTCAGCCATTCATCGCCCACCACCTCGATGTGCTCCCAGACTCGCCCCTGAAACCGCGCGCAAAGATGAGAGGTCCGATGAGACAGGGCTGAAATAATCTCAGTCCCGCTCTCTTCAGGGAGAGCCTGCAAGTAGCGAAGCATCTGTTGCGTGTCCTCGGCGGTGTCCCGCCATTCCGTCGCGCCAGCGTCGGTCGCGTGCCCGGCCGAAGCCAACGCGATGTAGTTCGGCCGGGCATCGCACTCGATAGCCTCCTGCATGCGGCGAATGCCATCGGCGAATAGGCTAGGGCCATCGGATAACACCACCGTGCATTTGCCCTGGGGCATACCGACCGCCAAGTTCTACCGGCCGACTACCTCTCTGGCTGTGGGGGACGAGATATGTTGAATCCGCTTATCGCCGACCTCCTCCACAAGCCTATGAGCCGCGGCGTCTACGCTGCCATCCTAAACCAGCACCTCAAAGTCGCACGAGGGATCCTGACGGCTACAGCTCTCTCAGGTCTGCGCAAGAGAGGCTTCGACGTGAGAAGTCGGGACTACAATTGAGCTGAGAGGCATGACGTTCCTTCGTTTGCGGGGGTGACTCCGTCGCCCCGCGGCAGGCCGCCCCAGCTCCTCTGGAGCAACACTCGTACCATGTCGGCTCTCACGGTGCTGACCAGCGGCAGTATTCTCGGTGCCGTCATCGACATCGCCGATGCCCTTCGACTCGAACAAGGCATCGCCGTTCGTGTCCTGAGCGTCCCGTGTCTGAAACCTCTCGACAGCGCCGCGATCCGCCGCGCTAGGACTCCCCCCC
>JABSRN010000017.1 GCA_013214025.1 Polyangiaceae bacterium | reverse complement strand
CTGAGATTCCCCCCGCTTTGTGGACACCCAACAATGCGCGATAGTGCGCGAGGAGTGTCCAATGGCATCAAAAAACAAGAAGAGAAAACAACGACGGCCCAAGCGAGCGTTCACGCCTGAGTTCCGAGCCGACGTGGTCAGCCTGTGCCAAGCAGGCGACGAGAGCATCGGGAAGATCAGCGAGCGGCTTGACCTGACGGAATCGGCCGTACGAGGTTGGGTGGCCAGGGCCGAAGCGGAAGACGCTCCCAGCGCAGGAGTTGGCGCATTATCAGCGAGTGAGCGGGAGGAGCTGCTGCTGCTTAGACGAGCGGTGAAACAATTGAAGATGGAGCGCGAGATACTAAAAAAAGCGGCCACCTTCTTTGCCAAGGAAAGCTCGTGAAGTTCGAGTTCGTCCAGGCGGAGAAGGGTAACTTTCCGGTCGTACTCATCTGCCGCGTGCTGCAAGTTTCGACGTCAGGGTTCTATGCGTGGCGGAAGAGGGAGCCTTCTGAACGGGAGCGGAGAAAACAGTCGCTGACCGCGAACGTAACAGCCGTCCACGAGGCGTCGAAGAAACGATACGGAAGCCCGCGGGTGACGAGAGTGCTTCGCAAGAACGGTGAGAGAGTCGCGGAGAGGACAGTCGCCAAAATCATGCAGGAAAATGGCCTCATCGCTCGTAAGAAACGTCGATTCAAGGTGACTACGGATAGCAAACATACCAAACGAATCGCGGACAACTTGCTGCGACGGGACTTCACCGCGAGCGAGCCCAATCGGGTTTGGGTGACGGATGTTACCGCGGTTTGGACGCTCGTCGGCTGGGTCTACCTGGCTGCCATCATTGACCTGTTCTCACGTAGAGTCGTGGGCTGGGCGATGAGCGAGAGTAACGATACGGGCCTCGCATTGCTGGCTCTCGACCGAGCTATCGCTCTCCGTAATCCGCGCGCAGGTCTTGTTCATCATTCAGATCGAGGAAGCCCATACGGTTCTGACAAATACATTGCTAGACTCGACTCGGTCTGCATCGTTCGGAGCATGAGCGGCAAGGGTGATTGCTGGGATAACGCCGTCGCCGAAAGTTTCTTCTCAACGCTTGAGCACGAGTGTCGGGGGTTGCAAGACTTTGCCAATCTCTCCAGCGCCGAGAACGTCATCGGAGACTACATCGATAATTTCTACAACCGCGATCGGCTTCACTCTACGATCGGCTACTCCAGCCCAATCGAGTTCGAAATCGCTTCCGCTCTAGACTGCGAAGCAGCATAATCCAACTGTCCACTTCGCGGGGGGAAGCTCAACGCAGATGTAGCGGCGGTTCTGTTGAGTGCGTTGCAGCAAGCGCCACGACAAGGCGGAGGTGCCTCCGAGGTAGCAGCCCACCTCGACTACGTCTCCGGGTACGTCGCGGCGGGTGACCAAGTGGTCGAACCATGTGTAGAGGCGCTCGACCTGAAGCGCCGAGGTCGGCACCGGGTAAAAGAGCTCAGGCGCGTAGCCT
>JABSRN010000169.1 GCA_013214025.1 Polyangiaceae bacterium | reverse complement strand
GTGGCGCCAGCGATTCGAATCTGCGGTGACCGCGGGCTCGTGAAGGGCCGGGGGGGGGGTACGGTCGGGGGTAGCGGTCTGTTACGGATAGGCGGTGGGGCTTTGGAATTCCTGTCCTCACAGACGGCACCTGCCCGTAAAGACTCACCTTTCATGAAGGCCCGGGTCAGCGCGACAATGGCCTGCCCGACGGTTTCGTAGTCCTTGTCCTTAGCTCCGTACTTCGTATGTCGTTCGCCGAGTTTCCGCAACATTGGAGCGAGCTCCTCCACACGGCTTAGCCCGGCTACCGCAACATCCATCGTGCTCATGAACTGCTCTTGCTGGGGCGTAAGATTGACGCGAAACAATCTCACCAGAGTCGGATCGAGATCAAAGAGCTTCTCGTACAACAAACGGGAGAATTCATGTTTGTTGAGCGCCGCCTTCGCCCAGCTGCGCTGTACAAGAGAAATCGTGTCGTCGTCCATCGTAACCTCGGGAGCTCAGGTCCTGCTATAACGACCACCCTCGACCGAGTGATAAGAACCAAGCCTTCTTGGAACTCCCGACCCTGTCCCCGCCAGCCCTTCACAATCCCGCGGTCACCGCAGATTCGAACCGCTGTCTCGCAACCCAAAGAGTCAGGAGGTCGGCGAAGTGCCCTGGGATGGGCAACCGACCGGCGGGGTTCATAAGTCTCGGGGGTAGCATGGACCCCTCAGGGACCCCCATCGTCCCAACAGTGTTCCCCCTACGTGCAGGAGGGCTACGCCACATTCGAGTCGCTGTGGGGCCTGTTGGATGGTGAACCGGCAAAATGTGCTGTAGCCTCCATTTGGATGGGCAGACAGTTGAGGCAAGAAGCCTACGGGGCCACTTGCTGCCCGGGTCGTCGATGAAGTACCGCGCTGAGATCGACGGCCTGCGAGCCGTCGCCGTTGTACCGGTCATCCTTTTTCATGCGGGGTTTGAATCGTTCTCCGGGGGATACGTCGGTGTCGACGTCTTCTTTGTCATCAGCGGTTATCTGATCACGAGCATTATTCTCGCGGAAAAGGAGGAGGGTCGGTTCTCCCTCGTTGCGTTCTACGAACGGCGAGCGAGGCGGATCCTGCCCCCATTGTTCTTCGTCATTGCGCTGTCGCTGCCCTTTGCGTGGATCTGGTTGTTCCCTCCAGACATGTTGGACTTCGCTCAGAGCGTGATCGCAGTTCCGCTGTTTGGGTCGAACATCCTTTTCTGGCGTGAGACCGGCTACTGGGGAGCTGCCAACGAGTTCAAACCCTTGCTGCACACGTGGAGTTTAGCCGTCGAGGAACAGTACTACATCCTGTTCCCGCTGTTTCTAGGGGTGATGTGGCGCTTCCAAAGGCGCTGGCTCTTCCTGAGTCTTTTGCTGATTGCAGCGATGAGTCTTGCCACTGCCCAGTGGGGCTCTCGCCACCATGCCGCGGCGGCCTTCTTCTTGCTCCCCACGCGTGCTTGGGAGCTCGCCATCGGCGCTTGCATCGCTTTTATTTTCCTCTATCGGAAGGATGCGGTTCAGACACTTCTAGGCAAGCGCGCTCTCCGCGAGGTGATGGGGGCGGTAGGGCTTCTCATGATCGTCTTCTCGATCTTTGCTTTTGATGAGAAAACACCGTTCCCGAGCGTGTACGCCTTGCTTCCCACGCTGGGCACAGGGCTACTGATTTTCTTCTCGTCGCCTGAAACATTGGTGGGTCGTTGGCTCGGGGCCAAGGTGCTAGTGGGAATAGGTCTGGTGAGTTACAGCGCCTACCTGTGGCATCAACCCCTGTTTGCTTTCGCCCGTCACGCTAGCCTGACGGAGCCTAGTCGCGAGTTGTTGGTGGCACTCGCGGTGACCACCTTTCCTCTGGCGTACCTGAGTTGGAGGTTCGTGGAGAAGCCATTTCGCTCGAGAGCAGGCATGAGCAGGAAGACGATTTTTTCCACGGCTCTAGCCGGCTCTGCAGCCCTTATTGCGCTAGGGCTGGCGGGGTACGCCACCGATGGATTCATCGGGCGCACTTCCGAAAGTGAGTTGAGTCTCGAAGCCATAGAAGACAAGAGGAAAATCAATCATGGGCTAGATTCGGTGTGCGAAGGCACCTTTACACTGTCCCCTCATTGCCGAACGAGCGATCAGCCGGAGATCCTACTCTGGGGCGATTCCTTCGCGATGCACCTTGCGCAAGGTCTTTTGGCATCGAAGCCAGACGCGAAGTTCATTCAGATGACAAAGAGCGTCTGCGGTCCGTTTTTCGATGTCGCGCCTATGCCGAGCCGTCAGTTTGACGTGCCTTGGGCAAGGGGCTGCCTTGAGTTTACAGCGCAGGTTCGCGACTGGTTGAAAGCGAACGACACGATCAAGTACGCCGTCCTGTCTTCGCCCTTCTACTCCTACGCGGCGCCGGACCAATATGTGTTGCTGCGCGATGGTCGGCTGGAGAAGAGCAGCTTAGACCTCGCTGTCCGTCAGTTTGAAAGTACCTTGAACGAACTCAAGGCCATGGGTATCTCTCCGGTCGTGTTCTCACCCTTACCCGGTAACGACATTGATTTGGGTCGGTGTTTGGCACGCTCGGACTGGACGGGCGAGAGTCCCGACGCCTGTGACTTTCCGGTCGGGGACATGTCTCCCCGCCGACTGAAGGCCTTCGAATTCCTAGAGCGCATCGGCCAGCGTCACAAGGTGGTGCGTCTGGATCGCCTTATTTGCGACGATTCCCGGTGCCCCGCGCGCCTGGGCTCCACCTACCTCTATCGAGATCCGGACCATCTGTCTCATGAGGGCTCGGCCTCCCTCGGAAGAAAATACAATTTTTTCGGTTTGATAGTCGGTGGCTAGTTGCCTCGCGCCACATCCTGGAGGCGCAGCACTGGCGACGACAGCTTTGAAGGGATCCTGCGCGTCAGCTTCGGAGGACAGGGATTCCAAAGCTGCATCACCTGCCAGAACAGGTGGCTACTCCCGACCGTACGAGGACAGGAATTCCAAAGCCCCACCGCCTATCCGTAACAGACCGCTACCCCCGACCGTACCCCCCCCCGGCCCTTCACGAGCCCGCGGTCACCGCAGATTCGAATCGCTGATGACCTGGCTCGACTCCCTCTGAATTGCCCACGTTATGTGGCCGGTCTCGGTTTCGCCATACGGACGTGCTGCTATTCCGAACGTATCGGTCACATAACGTTGACGGGCACATAACGTCGATTATGGCAGCATCTACACTTCGATGGAGATCACACAAATCTGCGCGCGCCTCGGCTGCCTGCTCTGCCACGCCCCCGTCCGCGATGGCGCGGCCAAGGGCAAAGTCGAGCGGTTCTTCCGCACCGTCCGCG
>JABSRN010000168.1 GCA_013214025.1 Polyangiaceae bacterium | reverse complement strand
CCCCCAGCACGCCTGAAGAACGGCAGGCAACTTGTCCTTCGCTACCCCGCTAATTAGTAGCCGTACGTCACCGAACCCAGTCATCCTCGACAACCCATGCCTGTTGTCTTCCACGCTACTCGCCAACCCAAACGAATCCTCCAGAGTTCGACGGAGAGTTCCAACCTGCCGAGCTGAGCATCGAACGAACAGAGTCGTGTCGGACTGGTCACTGCCACTGAGGTAGACGAGTTCTGTCAGCGCCAGGGCATCATTCGGCTCGAGTCTCTCGTCGAAGGCACCGAACTGGACACGCTTGACTCCCTCGTATTCCTCCAAATGGAGTTGACGGTCGCTCAACGGTGTCACCAGTACCTTGAAAGGGGGTAATGCTTATTTCCCTTTCCGAAATGAGCCAACGGCTTTTTTCAAAGTTCGCCGGCCAGCTTGCGTCCAAAGGCTCTGGTTAAATCTCTCATTGGCAAGGGATGCTTTCCCAAGTGCCAAAGCTGGCGGCCGTTCTTCATAAGTCCAACCCAATGGCTGGTTGTCCCGCCGACAACACCATAACCGAGCTTGGCGAAAACAGCAGCCCCACCAGCTACGGTAAGAGCTGCCGCCGAAACTGCAAGCGAGTTTTCAATAAACTCCTCGCCATCCACGAGTATCCACTGCTCAAAGCCACCGTTAATCGAATCACCTTCTTCCGCACAGCGCCCGCTCGGGTCCCGGAACCTAAACGGGTTTTGTCCTGGCCAACTCCAAAGCGTTCCCTCGGTGGTCAGGTATTTGAACTCATCCGCAGTAGTAAACGCCCCAAGTTCCGGACTCCACCACCTCGCCCTGAAGTCATAAATCCCCTCGCCACCATTCTCAAAGAACGGCCGCCCCTGCCAACGCCGCGGCTGGGCGAAGTCCGTCGGCAACACGTCATCGGTCGGCTCAACCGTACGACCAAACGCCGTGTAGTCGTAGCCACCTACGCTATCGCCGTCGGGGGTTACGAGACGGCGGACGTTGCCGAGCGTATCAACCTCGAAGTACACCTCACCGCCGGCGTCTCGGTGGTACATCCAAAGCAGGTGGTCGATGCCGTCGTCGTTGCTGCCCCCCCTCGACTGCACGCGGGAGCGCACATCGGAGGGAAGCAACGTACTCAGGTGGTGAGGCCGTTTGCGGAATAGCGTGCAGCCGTCCCCTCCCAAACACCGGCTTCGCCGGATGTGGGGGGGACCGGGACTGACGGCGCGAGACGGTCGTACCCTGGGGCGTTGCGTTGCTTTACGCGTGGCGGACTGGGGCGCGGTTGCAACGTGCACGAGTGGTAGTGGTTGTAACATTTACAACGTCCCCTGCGGGGGCTGCTCTCTGTGCTAGGCTCACGGCTGTGAGAGACAACCGAGAAACACGTGCCGAAGCACGCCGGCAAGCTGCCAACAATTGGCCAGTGCGCCGATACGATCTAGGGCAAGAGCCCGTTCGGGATCCGCTCGATCTTTCGACGGTGAACGAACGGATCGCCGCAATGTGGCCGCTGGCACGTGCCTCCTGGAGTGTCGCGGGCGAGGCAATACCTGTTTACACCCGGAGCGAGACGCCGGGTCATTTCCACCGTCAGTCGAAACCCGCATGACCGAGTCGCCCGAAGTCAACGACGACTTCGTCGACATGATCGAGGCTTTGAACCATCAGGAAGTTCGCTTTGTCATTGTGGGAGCGTACGCCCTGGCCGCGCACGGCCACCCCCGAGCCACAGGAGATATCGACATCTTAATCGAGCCGACTCTCGAAAATTCGAAGCGTGCCTATGCCGCGCTCCTTCGATTCGGCGCCCCCATCGAGGCTCACGGCGTCACGGAGCACGACTTCAGCCGCGAGGGTGCGGTCTACCAAATTGGACTCCCCCCAAAAAGGATCGACCTATTGACTTCGATCGACGGAGTCACATACCAGGAGGCCGCTGGGAACGTCCTCTCCGGGGCGATCAACGGTGAACCGGTCGACTTCATCGGTCGCCACGCGCTGATTAAGAACAAGAGAGCTGCCGGCCGCGCAAAAGACATGGCCGATGTAGAAACTCTTGAAGCCGAATCCACGGACGATACCTAGCGATCGCCCAATCCCCGCTTGAAGCCGTCACCGCTCCGAGGTGCAGCTTAAGCCCTCATTGGGCTGGGGCTCACGGAGACTCCCCCAATCGAGCCGCCCTCACTGATTGCGCTCTGGACTCGAATCACCAAGCGCAGGCTTCGAGAGCAGAAGCACTACGCCCCACCCCGCAGCCAACCAGGCGAGCCCGGCCGCGATGAACGGCAACAGCCCCATGGAGAGCGTCGGAGTCAGCACTATTGGAGTTAAGAACACAAGTCGGGCCACCGCCTCAGCCGGCGTGGCAGATTCTGCGGGGTGCGCGACCTTCCAGCCCGCGACTACACCCACCGACGCTCCCGCCAAAGCACAGAGCATGGCGGCTTTCGAGTAACAATAGAACAACAGCCCGATGCACAGTCCTGAGGACGCAACAAATCCGAACACTCGGTCCTTCTTGACTTCAGCCAGTTCGCGGCGAAGCCGGCGTACTTCCTGCTCCATTGTTTCCCCGCGATCGTTCGAACCTCGCTCGACTGTCATTCGGCTCTTCCAGCTGTGACGCAGCGCTTCGGCAACCCCGAGGCTTGATGCGACCTCGCCGATCGTTCGATTGCCACGAGATTCCACAACTCGCACCGCCTCAGCTTTGAATTGGGCCGTATACCGGCTCCTCGGTTTCTTAGACTTTTTCTTTTTCGGCT
>JABSRN010000167.1 GCA_013214025.1 Polyangiaceae bacterium | reverse complement strand
CTGCCAATTGTGGCTCTCGGTACGGGAAGAACGGCCATTACCGTATCCGCTGGGGATCGTCACACGTGCGTCATGCTCGACGACGCGAGCGTGAAGTGTTGGGGCGATAATGAATTCGGGGCCCTCGGGCTGGGAGACGTCGATGATCGGGGCGACGAGCCCGACGAGATGGGTGACAACCTGCCTGCGGTGGATCTCGGCACAGGAAGAACCGCTGCATCCATCTCCGCCGGCGGCTACCACAACTGTGCGTTGCTGGACGATGGCCGCGTGAAGTGTTGGGGTGACGCTAATTGGGGGCAACTGGGTCTTGGTGACACCGAAAACCGGGGCGACGAGCCCGACGAGATGGGCGACAACTTACCGGTGGTTGAATTCTAGCTCCTCCGTTCCGATGCCGGTGCCCGGCTTGTCTGCAGGGGAGACTTGCGGGCGCGGCTCCCGACAATCATCCAGTACCTAGCGTACTGCCATACTTCGAGGTAGGGACCACCAAAAACTGGCGCTCACCAATTCCGCGCCGGGCGCGATCCGGTAAAAATGTTCTGGGACTGCCGTACCGTTCGGAACGGGGTAGCTCTACAGAAGAGCGACCGGGACCCCAAGACAGCTTCGAGCTTAAGAAGCACAGCATGGCGTCAGGACCGTTTGATTGTCACACGGTGGAGGCTTCGCAGTGCTTTACGAACCGCACTGTTCGGGATTGATCCCGCCATCGTGCCGCTACACATGCGCTACACCGCCTTCAGCCTCCCAAGCTTTCCCGAATGCTCCCCAACAGTTACGCCCCTCGGTACGGGGATTGAAAATCCTCGTGTCGGCGGTTCAACTCCGTCCCCGGGCACTGCAAATACCGAGAATCATTCGGAACCAAATTTCCATTCTGTCCACCAAGTAGCGCTCAGTCCACGGGCTACCGACCAAATACCGATCACCTCGGCGCCAGCGGCCCGGGAGATCGCGGAGCTGTACCTGAGGGCGGGGGCGATTGGCGCGCCGTGCTCGGAGTTGGCGATGTCCATGGCCCAGGCCGTGCTTGAGGAGCCCGTGGTGTCTCTGGCGCAGGCGGTCCTGGGCGGTGGGGAGCATGCCCACGCCCGGGCAACCGAGCTCGCCGGGGCGCTGCTGGGTGGGGACGAGCCAGCGGTGAACCAAAAGACGCGCGTGGCGCGTCTCAAGCAGTTGGAGCATTACGCCTCCGTGGTGGTGTGCGCCGAGAATCGAAAGGGTGAACCGGATGGTTGATGACAATCGTGAGTGGAAGATCGCGCGAAGCGCGCAGTTCGTGAATGACAACAAGACCGCCGACCTGGCGTGGGAGGCCGCTCACGACAACGCGCCTGCCGATGAGGAGCCTCCGAACCTGGGTGACTTCCATGCAGCTCGGGCTTACTTGCGCACGTGTCTGATTCGAATGCCGTTCGCTGAGGCGCGGGACTTGACGCCCGTGGCGGCGGCGGCATTGTGGGCTCGTGGAACGGAGGGGGCGAGGCGGTATCGGCTGAGCGGCGCGACCAGTGCTGAGCCAGGGAAACGGGTCCGGCGCTCCCGGTAGGAACCAAGGAGGCGTGCTCGCGGCCTGCGGTGCTTGATGCAGGATGCTCCCGTGACGCTGCGGCGGGTGCCCGTGCGGCGCTGGCGGGTAACAGAGATCTGGACGCGGGTGGTGCACGCCCCGTAGCGCGCCGGGATCACCCAAGTGATCGCTCGTCACGGCGTCGGTCGCTTGCGGCCGAAGGCTCTCTGTTGTAATAACAATAATTATTAACGGGGAATCACGGCCTTCAGCTCCCGAGCAGCGCGCGATCGAACGGCCTGAGCTGCGCCCGCTTGATCTAACGTCGAAGGACGATGATCTGCTGGCGACGTTGGTGCATGATTCGAGTTGAGCCGAGATCTGCCTGACCGTTGCCTCCCGTCATTTCGGGATCGCAACTGACCGAGGCGCGTCACGCTCCAACATCCGGTTCAAGCTCACGCATCCCATCATCGCTATCGCCTTGCTGTGTCGCCGAACATTCTGGAGAAATCGCGACGCAATTGCACATCCCGATATCACTCACTTTTCTAATAACCAGACTTCCCCAATACTGACTGGCTAGCTCTGTGTTCTGGTCCCGCAGTGTCCTCCCCTCGCCGTTCGTACCATCCCCGAATCAAAGGACGGATTGTCGCTACTCGCAATCCCGACCTATTCCCAGCTCTGAACATCCCCCGATCAACCGCCATCACGTGGATTCGACGGGGCGCAAGCAAGACCGTAGTCGTCAACTGTGAGCCGGCTCGTGGAGTTCTACGTCAACGAACACAACTCGAAGATCGCTCACAGTGCGTTTCGCGGACAGACACCTGAATAGATGTACTTTGGGACGGGTGGTCAGGTGCCAGAAGAACTCGCGGCTCACCGCAGGGTGGCGCGAACGCAGCGGCTCAGACGGAATCGCAATGTGGCTTGTTCCACATGTCCTCGCGGCCCGCCCCGGATTGAACAAGACGAAGCCGCATGAACGCTAGGACAGTTCTGGCCGGGATTTGGGGTAATCGCAATTGCACTCCGAAACTACAGATTGTTCGGCGACACAGCAGCGCTACGCCTCCAGCCAAGTCTCGGAAACGCGACGACGCCTCTACCCCGGTCGCCGATTCGCCCCCTGACTCGAATGAAGGTCTGACGTCGAAAATCGAGGGTTACGCAGATCTGACCCTACACGAGCTGATCGCGAAGTTCGGCACCGACGTACAGTTCCGGATCTGGCTCGAATCGCCGACCATTATCGAAAACGTCCGCGAGAAGCGTCTCAAGAACTCGAAGGCTCGCTGATATCCCGCGAACTAGTGCGCACCCGAGTGTTCACCGCCGCGAAGACGGACGTGCCGCTGCAGGATGCGGAGGTACGGCTACGACGTGGAGGGTCGTTTGCGTTGTGGTTCGCTATCCAAAGTTGAGCGTAGCCCTGGCTCTCCAAATGCGTTTCGCGACTTTGTCATAAGCGCGGGCAGCATCCTCTTCGACGTGAAAGAAACCGATATTTCGCTGGTGACTTGGGTGATTTACTTGCGCGACCCACATCTGGCGACGCAGGTTCCAACAGACTCCTCGGTACGTGCTGGTAGTTCTTTTCTTGAGCAGGCGTCGGGCTGCATTTCGAGCGTCTGCGAGCGTCATCGGTTTGAGGCGCTTCTTGGGGAAGTTCAGAAGTGCTTTGGGACCAAGTAGATGGCGCACAACGCGGTCATAGGCAAGGGCTGCATCGGTCTCATCGTCGTACTGAGCGATCTGTACCGACCGCCTCTCGCCGACGCAGATGATGGCGGCCCAGCGACTCCGTCGGGCATCCCAAGCGACGCCAAAATACCGACTCGTGGATTGCTGTTTCTTTTCGGTGACCCGCGCTTCGTAGACCAGATCCTCGGGACTGGCAGGACCTCGGCGACGGCCGATTTGGGGAAGGTTTAACGACCGGTCGAGCCTGTGGTGCAGCACGGCCCGGTCGCGGGCGATGGCGGCGTCTCGCTCGGATCGCCACATGCCCAAGTGGATGCGCTTTCCGTCTATCTTGACGAACGCTTGGTACTTGTTCTGAGCGGCGAAAAGCGTAACGCCCGTGAAGCGGGAAGTGGACCCGGTCTTGACTCCAACCTTGCCGGCCATTCAGGGGGGAGTCTATCGCGCTACGGGGACGGCTGACAATCGAGAGTTATTGCCGCTTCTTCAATCGCCTCGCTTACGAATGCTCCCTGAGCGAGACGAACATCACTCTCTGACGAGTTGGCAAAGCGCTACCCCCTCGGCTCATGACCTTCTGTGTCACACAACACAACGAAGTCATCCCACGCGGCCTTCGGCGGTCAGACTCCTGACGAAATGTTTTTTGGGAGAGGCGAGAAGATCCCCGGAGCGCTGAAGGAAGGGCGGCTCGCGGCTCGTATGAGCAGGGTCGAGGTGAACCGACTCGCCCGGTGCTCGGTATGTCCTCGCGACCCTGTTGACGGTCGGCAAATCGCGGCATGATAGGCGAGACCGACTGACTCGCGGGCGTTTGTATGGGTTTTCAATCGAGCGAGCGAAAGTCCGGAAGGTGGAACTTCGAGGCTGAGGCGTTGGCGCTTGCTTAACCGTCGACAGCTGGCCGTCGGCGCCGATGTGACCCACTGAGAGCTTCCGCCGGAAGACGAGGGCTCTCAGGCCATTTGGGTGCCTACAACTTGGTGGAGTCGAGCTGTTCTTCTCGGACGATGCGTAGCTGGCCGTCGACGACTTTAAGGATGAGCTCTTTGGTGCCGACATCGGAGTAGTTCGCACTCGACCACTTCTGCTCGAAGCGGACTACCAGTGCGCCGTCAGCTTGTTTGGTGATCTTGACGTCTTTGGCGACGACACTGAAGCTCTTGCTGAACATGCCTTTGCGATCGAAGAGCCAGGCTGCACGAGCAAAGTACTTTTCTTCCAACTCGACTCGTTTTACGCCGCGGAATTCCGCAGCGTACAGAGCCTTGTAGTTGGCGAAGTTCTGATCGTTTTGCGCGTCGAGCCACTCGTCCAGCACCGCCTCGGCGTCTTTCTCGACCTCGGTGGAATCGGTGTCCTCGTCAGCGGCCTCTTCCTCCTTCTCGTCGACCTCTTCGGCTTTGGAGTCGTCAACCTTGTCGGATTTTGGGTCCTTGGCCGCCGCTTGGGTGGTCTCGGTCGAAGATGGCATCGGGCCTAAGGCCTTACACTTGGAATTTGTGTCTACTACGAGAGCGGGGACGGCATCTGCGAAACTCTTGGCCACGATCGTGTGGGTGCGCAACACGCCCGAGTGGTCAGCTTTGCCTCGGTAGAGGGAAACGTATTTTTCGTAGGCGGAAGACACGTCTCGGTAGCTATTCAAGACGTCGGTGTGTAGCTGCGTCTCCCCGTCGCGAATGCCATGAGTGGTGAGGAGCTCGGTGGCCTCTTTCATGGTTTTGGCGTGGGTCATGGCCTGCTTGCGGACGGCTCCCTGGTTTTCCTGACGCTCCATCGCGCCGTTGGCGTCGCGGAT
>JABSRN010000166.1 GCA_013214025.1 Polyangiaceae bacterium | reverse complement strand
TTCATGGCCAGACTGAGCGATGGCGAGCGGATGACGGACCTCTGCAAAGAGTTCGGTATTTCGCGGCAGGCTGGCTACAAGCTGCGAGCTCGGTACGAGCGGGATGGGGCGTGCGCAATGCGGGACGCATCGCGGCGGCCTCGCAGTAGCCCTCAGCGCACGCTGAAGACGGTGATGTCGGAGGTGCTTCGCTTGCGCAAGAAGCGCCCCACCTGGGGACCGAAAAAATTGAAAGCGAGGCTGCACGACCTGCACCCGGAAGGGAGCTGGCCAGCAGCCAGTACGATCGGTGCGATGCTGAAGGATGAAGGTCTGGTAAAGGGGCGGAGTCGCAACCGACGAAGTAAGGCGACCCCAACACCGTTGCGCAACGCAACAGCACCGAACGAGTTGTGGTGCATGGATTACAAGGGTGAGTTTCGGTTGGGCAATCGGCAGTATTGCTACCCGTTGACCGTAACGGACCAACGGAGCCGCTTCTTGTTGGCATGCGAAGCGCTGGAGGGAACGCGCACCGGGCCTACGCAGGAGGCATTTTTGGAGGTGTTTCGAGAATACGGATTACCTAGTGCGATCCGGTCGGACAACGGTGCCCCGTTTGCGTCCACCGGCCGAATGGGACTATCGAAGCTCGCCGTCTGGCTGATGAGATTGGGGATCGAGCTGGAGCGCATCGTACCGGGCCACCCTGAGCAGAACGGGCGTCACGAGCGAATGCACCTAACGCTCAAACAAGACACGACCCGTCCCGCGGGAAATAACTTTCTGCAACAACAGGAGAAGTTTGACGTGTTCCGGCAGGTCTTTAACGAGGAGCGCCCACACGAAGCGCTATCGATGAAACCTCCGAGCAGCGTCTACCAGGTATCCGAGCGGCGCCTTCCTGAAGAGCTAGAGCCGCTGCAATATCCGCTTCACGATCACACAAGGCCGGTTGCTCAGAACGGCAGCTTGCACCTGATTGGAGTCGGGCATGTCTACATCGGTGCCGCCTTGGCCGGAGAGAACATCGATCTGAGGCAGCTCGAAGAAGGCACCTGGCTAGTGACCTTTATGGACCTCGACTTTGGCTACTTGGACACCGAAACCCGAAAGATCATCGACCGACCCACAACCCTGAACTGATCCAGCGCCAGAAAAGTGTCAACCATGTCGCCGGTCTAAAACGTCAACCATCTCCCGGGTT
>JABSRN010000165.1 GCA_013214025.1 Polyangiaceae bacterium | reverse complement strand
GGCGCAGCGGGAGCCGCTTGGATGCTTTGGGCCAAATTGTGGACGATGCCCAGAGATCCGGCGACGGCTTCTACGGCCTGGTTGACGGACGGGTGGAGGGTGCCGGGTACTTGCAACGCGTTGAGCGCGCGGCGGACTGCCTCAAGGGCAATGGGGGCGTGTTGCGGGGCGGCGGCGCCAGCGCTCGCTTCAATCTGGTGCAGGGCGCTCATCGCTTGTGCAATAGGCTCGGCGGCTTCGAGTAGCTGGGGCGGCACACCGGGGGCCTGCAGGGCACCCAAGCCTTTGGCTAGATTCTCACGCGCGTTGCGTGCCGTGGTCACAGGATCGCTCATCGATATCTCCTTGGAGGAACAACCAGTCTACCTATCCTATGGCGACGCGTCAGCAGCTTCGTTTGGGATCCACATCCCCGCACAAAAGTTGGTCCGAGTGCGCCGGCACTGGTACCTCCGAGAGCATGGATACTGTCCAGGCGAGCCGTTCTTTTCGTCCGGTGCTTCGCCCCGGAACCCGCTTTGACTCGGCGGCCGCGCGTCGGCCCCTGTTGGTGTTTCAGGATGTGCACAAAGCCTATACGGCAGGTAGCGCGGTCCTGAGGGGGCTGAATCTCGAAATAGAGCGTGGGGAATTCGTGTTTTTCACGGGGCCTTCGGGCGCCGGAAAGAGCACCTTGCTGCGGATGTTGTATGCGGCCGAAAGCATCGATTCCGGCAGAATTCTTTTTATGGGCCGAGAAGTCGGGCGTTTGAGCGCCGATTCCGTGCCGTTTCTGCGCCGGAATATCGGAATCGTATTCCAGGATTTCAAGCTGGTACGAAACTGGTGTGTGTCGGACAACGTGGCATTGCCCTTGGAGGTCCTCGGACTTCCAGCGCGGCTGATTCGTTCAAGAGTTAGTGAAGTGCTGGAGCTAGTCGGTCTAGGCGGCCGGGGAGCCGATCTGGTTAGTTGTCTGTCCGGTGGTGAACAACAGCGGGTCGCCGTAGCCCGTGCGGTGGTCTCGGAACCGGCACTAGTGATCGCTGACGAGCCTACAGGCAATCTTGATCCACAGCTGGCGGTCGACATTCTCGGGTTGTTTGAGGACATCAACGAGACCGGCGTGACGGTGATCTTCGCCACCCACGATCGTTCTCTATTGGATGTGCGCCCGCGGCGTGTCGTCGTGCTGGACGAAGGACAGGTCACGGACGTCAAACACGGTCTGAGCGGTGGCGCGGGTGGGGATCTGCAAGTTGCTTAGCTACCAGATGCCTCACTACCAGTTGCCCAGTGCCGGGTCGCCTCTGCACGGAGTCGAAGCTTTGCGGAGTCGAAAACTGTGAGTCCTATCCAACGAGCTTGGCGCGGCGGCAAGAACGACTGGCGTTTGCATGTCCTGAGCATTTTTAGCGTGGCGGTTGCCTTCGTTTGTTTGGCCTCCGCCTTGCTGGTGGTAGTGAACATTCACGCTTTGCAAACCCGCTGGGCCAAGGCGGGCCGCGCCTCGGTGTATTTGCAGGCCAGTGCATCGCCCGCGCAGATCAGCATTATCGAAAAAGCCTTGCGTGGGACTCCCGGGGTCAAAAATGTGCGCTTCGTGTCCAGCGAAGCCGCCCGGGCGGAGTTGACGTCGCGAGCGGAGGACGAGTTGCTTTCGGCTCTGCCAGCTGAGGCGTTCCCAGCATCGCTGGAAGTGATGATTTCAGACGATGCCGATTCGAGTCGCGTCGATGCACTAGCTGCGAATCTCGCAAAACTGCCTGCGGTGGAGACGGTGGAAACCTACCAGAGTTGGACCCAGAAGCTTTCCGGCTTGCTGTCGGGAGGCGTATCTGCCGCCCTGCTGCTCGCGATTGTGGTCCTGGCAGCCGTCGTCAGCGTGGTGGGCTCCACCATCCGCATGGCTCTTCAGCGTCGTTCGGTGGAGGTTGAGGTGCTCAAGGTCGTCGGCGCCACCGATGCCTATGTTCGTCGTCCCTACGTGATCGAAGGCGCGGCTCAGGGGGCCATCGGCGCCTTCCTGGCCATTCTGTTAATGGGCGTGCTCTTCCTACTGGTGCGACGGGGAGTCGATTCTCAGGTTTCGGTGTTGCTCGGTGTGGAACCGAGTTTTCTCCCCTGGCAAATGGTGTTGTCCATGGTGCTGCTGGGTGGCGTGTTGGGCGCGCTGGCGGCCTACGGGAGTTTGCGTCGGCTGTTGGTGGTCTGATGCGTATCCGCTACATCCTTTGCACTACCCTGCTGACGGCGACGGCCGCGGCCTTGCCCCTTGACGGCGCTCGCTCGTCTCTGAGTGCCCGCGCGATTCGGGCGCCTCAGATTTCGACTCATCAAAAACCCTTGCCGGCTACCCCCGCGGACATGGCTCGCGTGTTGACGGACGTGCACGGACAGCAAAAGGATCTTAAGGTCCGGCTGGCCAAGATCCGGCGCGACGAACATCGCAATCACGAGATGACCATCGTACGTGGGCGAGCCTATGTTCGTTTGGCGCGCGCAGGTTTGCTGCCCATCGGCGGAGGTTTTGACGCCTTGGTGAGTCATGCTTCCCGATTAGAGCGTCTGCGTCGTGCTCTGGCCCGGGATCTCGACCGCGAATCGTTGACTGCAGCCGCGAAAAACAAACTAACGGCTCAGTTGCGTGAGTTTGATGCGCGAGCCCGCCTGCTGGAGACGGAACGTGGGGCGCTACGCCGATCCAAGGAGGCTATCTTGGCGGCCCAGGATCGCGAAATGTCGTTCCGCAGGGCCTTCGAGAGCAACTGGCAGGCCTCAGCCCACACGGCGGTTTACGCGGCGGGTTTTGATGTCAGCACGGAACAAGAGAGCGCCGGAATCGCCGAGATGAAGGGGCGATTGCCGTTCCCTATCGCCGGTCGGGCGGAGATCAGCCGGGTTCGACTGCCGTCAGCCAATGGACCCGGGATCCAGGTGGACGGTGCTATTGGGGCTACGGTCCGAGCGATATTCCGGGGCCGAGTCGCCTTCGCGGATGAATACCCCGACTACGGCAAGACCGTGATCGTCGACCACGGGGACAATCACTACACCGTGTCAGCACAGCTTGGCTCGATCGACGTGCAGGCGGGTGACGAACTAGCCGCCGGCGACCGAATAGGACTGACGTCGGCGAGCACCAAGCGCCACAACACCGGCACCATGTACTTGGAAATCCGCAGGGGAACCAAAACGACCAACCCCTCCGCCTGGTTCGGGATTTAGCGCCGCCGGTCCCTGGCTCATCCCGGGGCGCCCGAAAGCACCGTTCCACGGCCCCGGTTTGTGGCGGGATTGATGAATTACTGCGATTTCCCACACAACTGAGCGCGGCCTTGGCCGATACTCTTGTTCATGAGCGTCGACGGCATCGGCAAGGGCGGAGGAGCCCCTGAGATTGGAGGAACTGGGGAAGCTACTTCCGTAAGCGATGCCGAATCCGTGGAACCGGCGACCGAGGGAGTCAGTTCCGAATTTTCCCTGGAGGCAGCGGCGTCAGCCCAGGGCCCCAACGACGTGGCTGCCGCTTCAGATTTGCAGCGTCTGGAGCAGGGGCAAATCACTCTGGAGCAATATCTCGACGGTCAGGTAGAAAATGCGGTTTCTCACCTCGTGGACAAGCTGCAGCCCGCCCAGCTCGACGAGCTGCGGAGCCAGTTGAGAGAAGAGTTGCGGGTGGATCCTGTGCTGGTTGAGCTGGTGCGACGAGCCACGGCTTAGGCTGCGTTTGTCTGTTGGTCCGGCGTCAGGGTGCTGGGTTCGATAGCTCCGCCCACGGAGGTGTCCCTCAGCGCCCGATGATCGTAACCTGGAGTGGTGGCTACTTTCGGCCGAAAAGTAGATTCGGCACCCCTCCGGGGCCTCGACGCGTGTGATCCGGACGAGGGCGCGAAGGAATTGGGCGGACCTGCGCTCCGTCTCTTGCAGGCGCGCGCCGCCGGGGCCGAGCTATCGCCGAGCTGGCTGATCGGCACCGACGCATTCCGAGAGATAGTGCGTGAACAGTTACCCCCCGGCTCGGGGCCTTCGGCCTTGCTCCGTGTGATTCACCGACCTGCGGGCGTGCTGCGCGCAGCCGCTGCCTGGCAAGCGATTTCCGAAGTGACCGTCCCGGAAGCCCTCGCTTCGGCCATTGAGCAGCTGGTGAGTTCCCAACCGGATGTGCAAAGCTGGATCGTTCGCAGTTCGGCTTCAATCGACGACGACGCCATGTTGGCCTCGGCGGGTCTGCTCCACAGCTGGCGGGCCCGTAGCGTTAGCGAAATTTGCGCCGCCGTCGTTGAGACTTGGCGCACCAGCTACCAAGAAGCCGGTCTCAATTTTCTCCGCGCGAAGCGAGTCCGAGATTTCTCGATGGCGGTGCTGCTCCAACCGGCGTCCCCCAAGGAATCCGTCATTGTTGTGGGGGAGGATCTAAGAATGCGCCAGGTGGAGAATGGCCAGCCTCTGGACGACCCCCATTGGCTAAAACTGATCCGGGCGTGCGATCCGAGCGGAGGGGTCCGGGTCACGGCTATCGACGATGGTGAGAGCTTACAGCTTCGAGGCGTGGAGCGCTTGCGGGGCAACGGAAGTGCTGTGGGGGGGCGCGACAGTACGGAATGGACACGACGGGGGCTGGCGGAGTTGCTCCCGGAAATGATGTGTAAGCTGGAGCGATCGATTGTGGAGAGTTCCCTCGCGCCGACGCTCAACCACTTGCATATGGGTCAAGAGCGCCGTCGCGAATTGCTCGTAGGAGAAGTCGCCGGGCGAAGTTTTGTCAATCAAAGTTTGCTGCTTCGGCATCGCGAGCCTGTGCGAGATGGTGCTTGGTTGGGGGATTCAGCGCTGGGGGGGGTCGCGCAAAGCGTGTTGGCTTTGGTCCATGCGAATTCCCATCGGAAGCGCTGCGAAGAAGTACACAGTCGCTTCGAAGAGCGCAGCGCGCGACGGCTGGATTGGCTAATAGAAATGGACTTCGCCATTTTGCCGGATGACGCCATTGCGACCACTTTGCTGGAGGCCCACAAACTCTTTACCGAGTCCCTCACCGCGCTGGTCACCATCGGCGACAACTTCGCTAGCGTAGACAAGATCGCTCACCGGGCCATTGAGCGTGCAGGCTTGGACTCGGGCGCGTTGATGACGTTCACGGCCGGTAGCGGCGACGGCATCACCTTGCGCTTTGCGCTGGCGTTCGCACATTTAGTGGCGATCGCTCAAGGCGACGCGCCGTTCTGCGAGGCGCTGCAGGAGTCCAAAGGCGACAAACTGCCCGAGGGAGCCGCCCGTGATGCGATGGATCGTTTTCTGGAGGTGCACGGAGATCGCGCACCCGGGGAGCTGGACATGACGCGGGAGAGCTGGAACGAAGATCCGAAGAGACTGCTTCTGATGTTGCGCGCAGCGCTGTTGGCGGACGACCATGATTTGGATTTGGAGAGCGGATTTGCCAAGGCTCGGCTAGGTGAACAACGGCGTCGGGTACGGGCGCGTACGTCCCCGCTCTTGCGAGCTCGGAATCGCAATCTGCACCGTAACTACACCGCCTTGGCCGAACTTCGAGAGCAGGCGTGGCAATCCTATGTTCGCGCGTTGCGCTTGCAGCGGCGAGTGGCCCTCGACGTCGAGAGGCGGCTGCGACGCGCCGAATCCGATTTTGAGCCCGGAGCAGTCTTTTGGCTCAGCTTCGACGAGCTGATCGAAGCGGCGCGGGGAAACATCGAAGGTTTGCCGGCTCTGGCGAGTTGGAGACGCGACGAATTTCGCCTGTGGAAACGCGGCCCCGTGCCTCCCAGTGAATTTTTCGGCGACCCCTTTGGGCTAGCGGGTCAGTTGGAGCGTGCGGAGGCACTGAGCGCGGACCGATGGCACGGCAGCTGTGTGAGTCCTGGGGAGTTCACCGGTCGGGTATGTGTTCTCGATTCCCGACTGCGAGGCGTGACTTCCTTCGAACCGGGTTCGGTGGTGGTGGTGGCGAATTTCGATCTTGGCTTGATGCCGATGACCCGGTTGGCCTCTGCGGTGATCGCGGAGGACGGTCACCCATTGTCCGCTGGAGGGCTGATCTTGCGGCAGTTGGGCATCCCCACTGTTGCCGGTGTGGCGTGGGCACGGATAGCGATGCAGGGGGCGACAGTGTGTGTTCGCGCTGGGTCTGGCGAAGTGGAGCGGGTGGGCTGAATGGGCTCTCGAATCCAGCGCTGGGTGGTTGAGTCCGAGTCGTCCCTGGAGGATTTCTTACGGGGTGTTGGCGTGGCTGACACTGCGCGCGACGAAGGCCGCGTGTTTTTGAATCGGAAACGCGTGCGCGGGGACGAATATCGGGTTGCGCCCGGTGATGTGGTCAGTCTGGGAAGTCCACGAGGGGCTGGCGCCCCTCTCGATATTCTCGATGAACGAAAGGGCTTCTACGCTGTGCACAAGCCAGCGTCGTTGCCGACCCTGCCGGACCGAAACAGTGACCGGTCTCTACTGTCGGAACTGGCGGATACGCTCGACGTGCCCCGCACGAGCTTGGGCGCTGTCTCACGCCTCGACGTTGGCGTCAGTGGGATCGTACTGGTGTGGTCCAACGAAGAATCTCTAGAGGCCGCGGAGGAGGCGAAACTTCGCGGTAGTCACTATCGGAGGTACCTGGGCATCACGTCGGCCGCGCCGAAAGACGACCGCGGGCGGTGGACGACACCGATCCCTCAACGCGGCGGGCAGAAGGCTGCCGATACGCGATACGCGGTCAGCCGTCAGTTGCCCGCGACTGACCGCGATTCCGCGGCGGCCTTGCTCGTTCTCGAACCCGTCACTGGGCGGTCTCATCAATTGCGCATTCACACCAGCGCGGCGGGTTCGCCCCTGTTCGGTGACCGTCGTTACGGCGGGGTGCTGCGCGTGACGGGGGATGACGGCGGCGTGCATCAGCTCTCGCGCATCGCTCTCCACTGCGCTGTGGTTGAACTACCGCTGGCAGACGAGGTGTGGCGGGTGAGTTGTCCGGCTCCCGTGGAACTCGAAAACTGGTGGGAACGACTCGGCGGGCAGGTCCAAGATTTCCCAGCTGCGCTCGACAGTGAGTCGCTAGTGGTTCGCCACGCTCCCAATCAGGGACCGGGTCCGCCCACACGGCGGGTTCGGAAAAATCGCTCGTAGCGGGGGCCGTCGTGCCGCTCCATTTGTACTTCGGCGGCTAGCAGTTGGCTCCGTCGGTGGAGCCCGATGTTTTTACGACTCGGTTCCGTCCGATGGTTTACGCCGACGCCGACGCGATGGCGGGGGTCGGTGTTCGCCTAGCGAGACCTTAGCCGCCCGTGTGATCTCAAGGACTTCGTTGGCGCACTCGTAGATGGGCGTCTTCGCGACTCGTCCCGGCCGTCCGCTATTGAGCCTGGGAAGTACGGCGACGATTCTTCGAACGCCGTCAGAGATCCGCCGCGGGACTCGAAGTCGCGCTGCGATCGGTTCCATGAATTCGTAGCCTGCTGAGACTCTATCGCGGCAGCCGTCGCAGGCTTCCAAGGTCGGGGCTAGCAGCAGCACCGTCCACAGCGTGATGTCGCTCAGCGCTTGTCCGCGCTCGTAAGTGAGCTGGTCCACTTCGTCCAGGAGTCGCCAGACGGCATCGTCCTCGGTGTCGGAAAGATACATCGCCAGTTCGGGTAGCAATACGTCGAGGATGCCGAGTTCCCAGGCCAGGTAAAAACTACGAGCGGCGGCGCCGCCGCGCAAGAACCGCAGGAGCTCTTCGAAGAGACGCGGCTTGGCAGCCATCTCAAGGGTGTCCCGGCACTGGACGATGGCGTTGTACACCTCGGGTGACATGCCGACGTCGAGGCGCGCGCAAAACTTGATCGCCCGGAGCATCCGCACAGGATCTTCGTGGAAGCGTACCTGGGGAATGCCAATCGTGTGCATCCGACGCGCCTTCAGATCGGGCATGCCGCCGACCCAGTCTAGGACCTCGTTGGTCTCAAGATCGTAGAACAGGGCGTTGATGGTAAAATCGCGACGCAGAGCGTCCTCGTCGGCGTCCCCGAAGACGTTGTCGCTGCGGATCGGCATGTCGTCGCCGTCGCGGTTTTCATCCGGGTTGCGTCTAAAGGTCGCGGTTTCGATCACCTTGCCGCCGCCGAACAGGACGTGGGCTAGACGAAAGCGACGACCGATTATCCGAGAGTTGCGGAACAGCGCGCGTACGTCTTCGGGCCGTGCGTCGGTGCAGACATCGAAGTCCTTTGGCTCGTGGTCGAGCAACAGATCGCGGACACAACCTCCGACCAAATAGGCTTCATAGCCGTGCCGGGTCAGTCGGCGCACCACCTTGGCGGCGTCCGAATCGATTCGGCCGTCGTCGAGATCGATTTTGTAACGAGTTACGCCGTCAACGGAAGCGGGCGTTTCGCTCTCCGAGCGAGGCGCCCGCGACGACTCGGGCTGGTCATCCTGTCGAGAGGACGTGCCGCGCTCTTTCCTCAGTCCGCTGGGGACAGGTTCTGAATCAGTTTTGGGACGACGGGACACGATTACTTGGGTTTTCCGCTCCGCGGGCGGCCACGGCGGGACTTACCAGGTCAGCCTAGGGCTGGCCAGCTGCTCGCTGCCTCAACCCCGGTTTTACGTGGCGGTTCGCGTGGGGCGGGAACCGTTCTGAGGGGATAAAGTGTCGAATCGCGTTGACCGCCTGGCAATGCACGGGGTCGACGCAGGGTCCGACGGGGCCGTCCGGTATACCCCACGGGTCGCTTATTACATCAATAAATACCGGCAGTTCTGGACCGGACCAGGGGGGCAAAGTGGCGCTAAACTGAGATTCCCGAGTGGTGATGGGGCTGATCTGGAGCGGCAAGTCCGGGATCACCCCCGCGCCCTGAATCGCGGCGCCGCTCGGTCCAGCGAACACCATGGTGGTTACCCGGAGGGCCCCTCGGGACGCCTGATCGGGAAAATACTCCTGAATGCAGCCTTTGCCGAAGGTCGGCTCCCCCGTGACCAGTGCTCTGCCGTGAGCTGTGAGCGCGGCGGCGATCATTTCGGCGGCGCTCGCGGTGTTGCCATCTACCAGCACGCCGAGGGGGCCGGTCCAGGCGGGGGTTGCGCCCCGGGCGAACTCGACAAAAACGGTCCCGTCCCGGCGCAGGGCAGAGAAAATGGGGATCGACGGGAGGAAGGCGCTGAGCGCATCGCGAGCTCCGCGAATCGAGCCACCGCCATTGCCTCGTAGATCCAGCAGGACGCCGGCGAGCCTGCCGGACTCTGCGTCCTCCGTCAGGCGCCAGGTCAGCTGTTCACCGAGATCGTCATCCACTTGCTCTATCTGATAGATCGCTACTTCTGCGGATCCGTAGGGCACCATTTGTCGACTGATCGCTCCCGCCGGATCGGAGTCGTCCACTCCAGCGCCGAGACGAACAAGAACCGTTTCGGGGGAGTCTGCGGCAGAGCCTAGGATCGTGATCGGAAGCTCAGCTCGTTTGGCATAGGCTTCGAGCAGGGCCAGTTGTTCGACTTGCTCGACGGCCATGCCTGCGGTTGGTACTCCCGCTACAGCGAGTACCAAGTCCCCTTCGCTCAGAGGGGGCGAGACCCTGCCACCGATGAGTACACCCACCGGGGTGCGCACGATGGTATCCCATAGTCGGTCGGGCGCGGAGGGATGCGACATCTCGTAGAGCGACCACTCCTCATCCTGAGGGACCCACTCGGAGTGCATATCCACTAGGGGAAGGTAGGCTCGAACGGCTGCGCTGAGCACCACTTCGGACCAACCCGCGGCGGGCATGTCCGGAAACATCCGGTGCCGGGCTGCGTTGACCACGGCATCGGCTTCGCTACCGAAGGTGGCGCCGTAGTGCCCGACAGCTTCTCCTAACAGACTTGCGAATAAGGGCGCGGTGCGGCTGACGGGATCGTCCTGGAATGGCGTCAGCCGGCTCGCGTGCAGGCCGCTGGCGCGCCCGCTGGGCGCCGAGTGAGCTCGGGCGGCATCGAAGCCCGCCCGGAGTTGATTCACCCATTGCTCTAGGGTGGCGCCGACGGCGAGGGCCGCGTCGCACTCGGTATCTGGCAATTGCCCTAGCTCGGTCAGTATTTCTGCGGAGCGCTGCCGGATACTGTTGGCTGTGGGGGCGCCGGGAGCGGCCGACCAGAGGCCATGGGGATCCAGCCAGGCGATCAGCCGGGTGGCGAAGGCCGGAGCCGCAGGAGCTGGCCGCTTCAGGGGAAGTTGGCGATGAAAGTCCGCGATGAGCCGGCGTGCCTGAGGGCAGGGCAGGCGGTGGGGTTCTCCAGAGGGCAGATGCACGGTCCGGATGGGCGCCTTGGGCAATGGGATCGGCGGCGCCGCCGGCGTGGGGGCCCATTCCGGAGGCGGGTCGGGCACGCTCCGCTGCCATAGGCCGGCGCTCGCCAGGGCGACGACAAGCAGGGAAGCGATGGAGCGCTTTTTCACGGAACAAATCAGCCTACATCACCGCTGCCGCCCTCGCGAGCAATCGGGGCTGAAATCGTCGATCGGTCCACGTTCTTGCCGGTCAAACTGTAGGCTGCCGCTGTGCCGATTGTAGGCTGCCGCTGTGCCGATTGTAGGCTGTCGCTGTGCCGATTCCTCACCAGGAGCTGCCCGCTTCCGAGCTATGGGTGTAAAAGCCATGGGTTATGCGGTGTTGTCGCCTGCCCCCAGTGGATCGAGCCCGGCGCGTTGCTGCCGTCGTAGTTTTGTTCTTTGGCTGCTCGGAGCCCAGCGAGGAGTCTCAGGCTTCGGTCGCGCCGAGCGCTACTACGGCCACCAGTGTTTCTTCGCCCAAGTCAACGGTGCCGGCGATTCCGAAGTCGGTGCGGGAGCGTTTGGCCGCGCTGCGCGCCATCGAAGAGATCGCCAATGCCCACCTCGTGCGCGAGGCCGACCGTTCCCATCGAGATCCACGAGTTCGGCGCGCGGCCACACGGGCCCTGGCGCGGATCGGCACTGAAGATGCGCTCGAAGGGCTGCGCCATGCTCTAGCGGACGAAGACGGCGACGTCGTCGCTTGGGCGGCGTACGGTTTGGGGAGAATGTGCCGGCAACATCCGGACGAGATCGTGCGGGCCCTGGCCGTTCGCAGCGCCAGCGTCAGCCTCGAAGGGCTGACTGCAGAGGGTCTAGATCTCCCGTTGAGTTTCGCTATGGCCCTAGGGCGCTGTGAAGCTCGAGCCGCTGAAGCCACCCTCCGCGGATGGTTGAGCGGCGCTCCGGCGTTCCGGGCGGTGGCGCCGCTGGGGCTGGGGGGCTTGGCGCTGTCCAGCCGCGCCCTCAGCGATTCGACCCTAGTGGCCTTGCTAGATGCGACGGATCGAGCTCAAGTGCCGCCGTCTACCTTGTTCGGTTTCGAGCTGATCGTGGACCTATCGGAGTCGGTTCAGAAACGCTTGGTGAGCGTAGCCAAACGAGCTGCTGGCTCAGCCACCCCCCACATAGTCCGCGCTCTCGAACGTGGCGGCGGCGAGATGGTGCCGGCGTTGAAGGAGATTCTTGACGCACCAGAGCAGAGCGTGGCGGCAAGGGCGGCAGCAGCGCGCTCGCTAGGTCAACTCTCGGCTCCGGGTCAGCTTGCGTTGCGCGGCACGCTCAGCGAGTGGAGTGATGTCCCGAGTCATCACAGCGAGCAGCTGCTCGAACCAGCGTTTTGGGTTCCTCTCTCGACGGCGTTGGGAGCACTGCAGCCTCCGGCGGCACAGATTCGTGAAACTCTGGAAACATGGAGTGACTTGGAGCTGACGGAATCGAAAGCGCTGCGGCTTCGGCAAGTGAAGTTGCGTTGCGCGGCCGCTCAGATTCTTGCGAACCGCGCCAGCTTGTCAAAGCGTCTGCAGGCTTGTGATCCGGACGAAGGTCGTGTCGGAAAATTGGCGGCTGTCAAAGTACTCAGTCGCGGCCAATTGCATGGTGCCCGATTGACGGTATGGAAACGTTACGCCAAGGATGAGGATGCTCTTGTCGTACAAGCCGCCCTGCAGCTTTTGTCCTTCCATCCCGAAGTGGAGAATGCCGCGGCAGCTCTCGCGGTAGCTCTTGGAAGCTCCCAGGGCGGAACGGTGGCTCGCGCCGCACAGCTCATCGCGAAACGGCCGGGCTTGGCCAATCGAGCGGGCGTGTTCCCCCCCGCTCAGGACCCCCAACTGAGGGCTGCCTTGAGCGCCGCCTTCGACAAAGCGCGCCCCGCTGACCAAGTGGCGGTCCAGGTCCGCTTGATCGATGCAGTGGCCGCCCTCCAGATTCTGAGTCGAAAACCGAGGATCGAAGAGCTGTGCCGGGACCCCAATGCCAGCTTGAGAAACGCGGCGGCCCGCGCCTTGATTGCCATGGGGCGTACGGATCCCAAGCCCTGTCCCGCACCGGCCCCACCGACTGTTTTCCCCAAGGCTGCATTGCAGCCGACTCGGTTAGTAAACATCGTATTTCAGTCGGATGTGGGCCCGTTGAGCTTGAGCCTGGATCGGGAGCTCGCTCCTCGCTCCGTGGCGCGCATCGTTGAGTTAGTGGAGGGTGGTTTTTACCAGGGCCTGGCGGTGCATCGCGTGGAGACGGGGCGGGCTCTGCAGTTGGGGGACCGCGCGGGTGACGGCTTCGGCAGTGCGGACAAGAGCCCGTTGCCCTTGGAAGGCTCACCCAAACGATTCAGCGAATTTCACGTAGGCATGGTGTCCCATGGCCCCTCCACATCGTCGGCGGCGATCTTCGTCACCCTGTCAGCCCGGCCCGATCTCATTGGCGATTACACGTGGTTGGGCACAGCATCGGCCGAGTGGGCCAAGCTAGAGGAAGGGGATGAAATCCAGACAGCGGAGCTCACCGAACCATAGCGAGAGGCTGTCCGCCGTCCGAGAGGGGGTAGCGGGGGACGAGGAGAATGCTACGGTGCCTGCGTGTTACTCACTGTAGATATCGGAAATACATCGGTCGCCTTCGGTCTCTACGAGGGCAAAACCCTCGTTCAGACTTTTCGTGCGGAGACCGTTCGGGAGCGAACCTCTGACGAGTACGGCGTGCTGTTGCGGCAGATGTTGCGGCTCAAGGGCATTGACGATGCGAAGATAGCCGGGGCGATACTGGCGAGCGTCGTGCCGCCATTGACCGATGTCATGGTGGACGCCATTCGCCAAGCTTTCGCTCGGGAGCCGCTGGTGGTCGGTCCAGGTATCAAGACGGGCATCTCCGTACTCTACGAGAACCCGCGGGAAGTCGGTGCCGATCGCATCGTCAATGCAGTGGCCGCCTATGATCGAGTTGCGCAGGGTGTGATCGTGGTGGATTTCGGAACGGCGACTACCTTCGATTGCATTTCACCGAAGGGCGAATATCTCGGTGGCGTGATCGTTCCTGGCATCCAGGTCAGTCTAGAAGGCTTGCTGGCGCGAGCAGCGAAGCTCAGCCGTATCGAAATCGCGGTACCTCCCAGGGTCGTGGGCCGCAACACCACGCACGCGTTGCAGTCGGGAGTGGTGCACGGATACGCGGCAATGGTCGACGGCTTGGTCGAAAAAATTCGTGAAGATCTTGGCTTCCCTTGTCGGGTGATGGCGACGGGCGGATTGGCGCGTCTGATCGCCGAGCAGACGACCACTCTAGAAAGCGTCGACGAATATTTGACCCTGGACGGTTTGCGCATTCTTCACGAGCGCAACCAAGAGTCCTCCAGTCGCGGGCGCCCCCGGCCCCGATCGGAACGGGCCGACGAAAAATAGCTCGCCTTCGGCGAGTCCGGAGGACGAGCCAAGCGTGATG
Organism: Polyangiaceae bacterium; assembly: GCA_013214025.1. GTDB lineage: Bacteria > Myxococcota_A > Polyangia > Polyangiales > Polyangiaceae > JABSRN01. The sequence continues at coordinate 281 of JABSRN010000165.1, read as the reverse complement.
CTACACATTTCCCCCCTTGGGTGAGGTGGGCTCGCCTTCGGCGAGTCCACTGATCGAGCCCGATTGAACGATCGCTACTCAATTCCCTCCCCTTGGGCTCAGGATTGATCACAAGTCTGTAGCCTGATCATGTCCAAGTGGAAGGCTTCGCCAGTCGCGAGTTTCTCGTACCCTCGGCCTAGGGTCAGCCAGCCAGGCTCGCCGTTTTGCGACAAGTGCCCCCCTAACTTCGCCATCGAGTACAGCGCGTCGCGGGCTGTTCGGATCGGCTTCCCGTATTT
>JABSRN010000164.1 GCA_013214025.1 Polyangiaceae bacterium | reverse complement strand
TGACACCCGGAGATTTCCGGAGCCGACTCGTGTTCAAGATCGGTATTCATTGCGCTGCGCGCCTCACGTCATCGGTGTGTTGGTGGATTGTTTGCCCTTCACTCGTGGGCTAATTGAGACGGAACTCAATGGCGCCAACGACAACCCCCTATTGGACCCTTCGACCGGTGATATTTTGCATGGGGGAAATTTTTACGGCGGTCACGTGTGCTCGGCCATGGACTTGCTGAAAACAAACGTCGCCAACCTTTCGGATCTATTGGATCGGCAAATGCTGCTGTTGTGCAACCCGAACACCAATAACGGTCTGAGCGAGAATTTGGTGAGTACCGATGCGGGCGTTGCCCATCATGGCTTCAAGGCGATGCAAATACTGACGAGTGCTCTGGCTGCCGAATCGGCAAAACTCAGCATGCCGGCGAGCGTCTTCAGCCGAAGCACAGAGAATCACAACCAGGACAAGGTATCCATGGGCACCATCGCGGCCCGGGATTGTTTGCGAATGGTCGAACTCGGCGAGACGGTGGCGGCAGCCCACTTGCTCGCGCTCTGCCAGGCCTTCGATTTACGGGAAGGTTTGGGCTGCCAGGGGCGTAGCAAGAAGCTGCGGGATCAAGTTCGCGAGAACGTGCCGATGAATCAAGCCGACCGACGCATGGACCTCGACATTCAGCACACGCTTGGCCGCTTGCGCCGCGGCGAGTTGGACTTTGGTGTCGTGGACTATTCAGGGAAGCCGAGTGACTGAGCCAACGGAGCCATCGGAGCCGCCGGGTACAGAGCCCGTGCCCTCATCAACCCGCCGTCGCCTCTTTCTGACGTCTGTGGAGATGGAGATCCCATTTCACGATATCGACGCTCTACGGATCGTTTGGCATGGCCACTATTACAAATATTTCGAGATAGCTCGTACCCAGCTATTCCGTGAACGCGGCATCTTCGACGTACTCAAGCGTGCGGACTACACCTTGGTTGTGATCGAGAGTCAGGCTCGTTACATCGCGCCCTTGGAGTTCGGTGATCGCATCCGTGTTCATGCTTGGCTCAAGGACACGGAACTTCGGGTGAACGTCGCTTACGAGATCGAAAATCTAACTCGCGGCGGTCGTGTCTGCCGGGGTCACACGATTCTCGCGACCGTGACGAGTCAGCAGTCGATATTGTTAGAGACTCCACGGGAGTTGAAAGATTGCCTGGCGGAGTCGTCGTGAAGACTGCACTCACCAGCTGGGCCTTTTCGGCCCCGTTGTTGGCGCTCGTGTTACTCGGCGTAGCAGGCACCCCGGTTCGGGCAGATGCGCAGCCGTCGACGCCGAGCGCCAAGGCAATGCCGTCACCACGGAAACTGAGTCAGCTGCTTCGCCTATTCCGCGATAGCCCGGGAGTGTCCGCTGACTACACCGAGGAAAAACGCATCGTTCTGCTTCGCGCTCCGCTGTTGAGCTCTGGCAGCTTGTATTATTCTCCACAACAGGGGCTGGCGCGTCTTGTTCGCCGCCCGCAAAAGTCACGACTGTTGCTGACTGGCGAGCAAATGATCGTAGTGAATCGTCATGGCCGGAAGGCGATTCCAGTACAAGGGCACGAAGTCATGCGCGCCCTTGTTAATTCCTTCCTTCATGTGTTCCGAGGGGACAAGGCCGCGTTGGAGCGAAGCTTTCGGTTGGCGTTCCGGACCGAGGGCAAGGGCTGGGAGCTACTGCTCACAGCTCGGACTCCCGCGGTGGCCCGGCACATCAAAAATATCCGTGTTGCTGGCCGGGGCGCGGAGCTGCGAAGCATCGGCGTAACCGAGACATCGGGAGACGCGACCGAGATGCGCTTCACCAAGATCCGTCCCGCGAGGCGATTTACGCCGGCAGAAAAAAATCGGTACTTCAGCTCCGCTGCCAAGTAACACTGGGGCGCCGGGCCTCGGCGACTGCCATGCGTCGATACTTAGTCCTAGCGTTGTTTGTCTGTGCCCTGGGCACGATGGTCCTGTTCATTGTGTCGCGATTTGCCGTCACGACGAATATGATCGATTTTGTTCCTGCAGGAGACGATCAAAAGCTCTACCAGGTGGGGAAACAACTCGCTGACTCGCCGCTGACCCGATCGATGATACTCAGCGTCGGGCCGCGGGCGGGGGCTGAATCCCGTGTCGCTCCGGCGGCAGCATTCCTCGCATCGACATTGCGTAAGACCCCGGGAATTTCAGCGCTTCGCTCGGGCGTGGCTCAGGACACCCAGCGGGCGTTCTATGAACTGTATTTTTCGAGGCGCTTTCAGTTGCTGCCGGCTGGCGATGAACCCGGCGCCATGGATTTTTCGGATTCGAGCCTCAGGCAGCTGGCTGAGCAGCTCAAGAGCCGACTAGCAGGTGCCGAATCGTTCCTCATTAGGAAAATAGCAACCCGCGATCCTTGGCTGTTGTTCCCGAAATTGGTGGACCGCCTAGAGAACTCGCAGCACAGCCAGTTATCTCTTCGCAACGGCCAGCTGATGAGCCCGGACGGGCACGCTATGCTGTTCCTCAGCCTCGAAGATTCAGCATTCGACAGCAGGGCCCAATCACCGGTGGTGAAAGCCGTAAACGGCGCGGCGGTTGAGGCATCGGCCCGCTATGGGGTCACAGTTGAACAGAGCGGAGCCAATCGCTTCGCTGTTACAGCCGAGCAAAAAATTCGCCAGGACGTTCAGCGGGTATCGGTATGCTCGGCCTTGGCGGTTGTCCTGCTATTTCTGCTGTTGTTCCGTTCCTTGCGGTACCTGTTGTTCGCTTGTCTGCCTCTGTTGGCGGCCTTCACTTCTGCTGTCACCGTGAGTTTAGTCTTGTTCGGCCAACTTCACGCGATCACTCTGACCTTCGGGAGTGCGTTGATTGGTGTCTGTATCGATTACCCGTTGCATCTGCTCAATCACCACTCTGCGTCCGCGCCCTCACATGCGAAACGTAGCGCTTCGACGCTTCGGCTTGGCCTGGGATTGGCCTGCGCGACAACGGTGGCAGGCCTTGTGGGTTTGGGTTTCGCGCCCTTTCCGGGGATCCGGCAGATTGCTGTATTTAGCGTCGTTGGCGTCACGGCCGCCCTGCTCACGACGTTGTGGGTCCTGCCGCCGTTAATAGGCGATTGGCGGCCGACGGCTCCCTGGTTGGCGCCTCTTTCCGCGCATTTCGCTCGGCTGGTCACGGGGTTGCGCAATCGCCGGCAAGTGGCAGCTTTCCTGCCGGTGCTGGCGTTAGTAATCGTTATTGCCGGTTGGGCTCGGTTGACGTGGGACGATCAGTTGCGCCACCTGACGCCTCTGGACCGACAGCTCCAGGCCGAGAACGATCGCGTCAGAGCGCGGGTTTCGTCCGTAGAGATGGGCAAGTTCATTGTTGTCCTCGCGCCGGATGCGGAGTCCGCTTTGATTGAGAATGACCGGGTGGCGCGTCTGCTGGACGGTGCTGTGGCTGAGCACTCGTTGTCGGGATTTCATTCGCTGAACCAGTGGCTGCCCAGCCGAAAGACTCAACTGGCGACTCATGCACGAGTAACGGAGCGACCCCAACTTGCAGCCGCAACACGGGCGGCCCTGGAATCGGCGGGTTTCGATGCGGCCGCTTTCTCGGAGATCGCAACCGAACTCTCGCGCGCTCCGAAGCCATTGGAATGGTCCGAGCTCCGAGCGTCGCCCCTAGGGGAGTGGGTGAGTGCGTTTGTTACGGAGTTGGATGGCGAGGTGGCGGTGATTACCTTCCTTCGCGGCGTGCAAGATCCTGCGGCATTGCGCCAGTTGTTAGCCCCGTTGCCGCAGGCACACTACTTCGATCAATCGGCGATGTTGAACGATAGCTACCGCGACTTCAGGCAACAAACGCTAGGTCTCGTGGTGCTCGGGCTGCTGTTGGTTGTGGCGCTGGTTGTGGCGCGGTACCGCCGCGTGCGTGCGTCTGTCGTGGCACTAGCCCCTGCCTTGTTAGCGGGGGCTACCACCGTAGGGCTGCTGTCTCTGTTGGGGCAGTCGCTGAACTTGCTCCATATTCTGAGCCTGTTGCTCGTATTAAGCATGGGCGTGGATTATGGTGTGTTCTTGGCCGAGGCTGGCGATGATGAACACGCCGCCGTGACTCAATTGAGCTTGCTAGCGGCTTGTTTGACGACGCTCTGTTCCTTTGGTGCCCTAGCGTTATCCGACGTTCCCGCGCTGCAGGCTATGGGCCTCACGGTGGCGATTGGCGTCGTGCTGGCGTTACTCCTTGCGCCTGTCGTCGTGATCCTGGCCGAGGGGAGTCAGGAGTCATGACGTCGCCGGTGCGGAAGCGGCTAGGCTGGCTCCGTGCGTTTTGTGTTTGGAGCTGGCTCTGCGTCGGCTGTGCCGGCACTGGATCGGAAAAAGGGCCAGCCAGCGGAGCGGGGCGCGAGAACCGCATCCGAGACATGAATGAGATTCCTGAAAATTTTATGTGGGAGCAAGATGTGACCTCCGTACACGGGGGCCAAGCGCGTTCCTTCCGGGCGGTAATCCAAAAAACTGCCGGAGAGCTCGACGTTCTAGTTTTGACGCCTTTCGGTACGCGCGCCTTCTTGATTCATCAGTCTGGGACGGAGATGCGTTTCACTGCATTTATCCAGGAGGAGGTGGCGGTTTCTCCCGAGGCCATCCTGTTGGACATTCATCGTGCGTTCTTCCTCGCCCTCCCGAATGCCACCGCCGATGGTGCCCACGGTGGGGAGCTCAACGGACACCACGTGTCAGAGCTGTGGCGCGGAGGGCGATTGACGAGACGGAGTTTTGCCTGCCCGAGTGGAGCGAGCGGTAACATCGCCATCCAGTATTCTCCCGCGATGCTGTTTCCCGACCCACCGAAGACCGTCGAGCTAGTCAACAGCTGCGTGGGCTATCAGCTACGGATAACCACCGTTCAAGCGACCAAGCTCTAGATCGGCTCTGCCTTTCGGTCAGGTGGGCTACAGCCGCCGAAATATCAAGCTCGTGTTGATGCCGCCAAAAGCAAAGTTGTTGGTCATCACAGTCCGCAATTTTGCCTGCCTGGCATCGCCCACAATGTAATTCAGCGGCGCGCAGTTGTCGTGCACTCGGTCTAGGTTGCGATTGGGCGGCAAGAAACCATTTTTTATGGCCGAGATACAGAATGCCGCCTCGAGGGCTCCGCAGGCGCCGAGCGTGTGCCCGGTATAACTCTTGGTCGAGCTGATGGGTACCTGATCGCCTAATGCCTGTAGGGTGGCGTGACTCTCGGCGGTATCGCCAACGTCTGTGGCGGTGCCGTGAGCATTCACGTAGTCGATTTCGTTCGAGGACATGAATGCGTCCTCGAGAGCCAACTGGATGGTTCGAGTCATGCCGTCAATGGACGGCGCGGTCGCATGGGTGCCGTCGCACGAAGCGCCATAGCCGAGCAGTTCGCTGTGAATCTCTGCCCCCCGGGCTTTGGCGTGTTCGTACTCCTCCAAGACGAGAGTGCCAGCACCTTCGGCGACCACGAGGCCGTCGCGATCCGCGTCGAAGGGGCGGGGGCTTAGATCCGATTGTTTCGCATAGCGGGTGGAGGCGGCGTAGGCGAGGTCGAATACGGTGGCGTGAATGTAGTGGAGCTCCTCGGCGCCACCGCAGAGCATTAGGTCTTGGCGACCCGACCGAATGATATCGAAGCCCATGCCAATGCCTTGGCTCCCGCTGGCGCATGCGGCGACGGAAGGCACGACTCGACCTCGCACGCCGAAGCATTGGGCGAGGTTTGCGGCGCACGTGTGACTCATGAATTTGAGGTAGGAGAGCGCAGACAGATCCTGAAGGCTGGCAGTGTCAAATAGCGTCCGGCAGAACTCCTCCTGAGCGGCGCTGGAGCCGTGGGTGGAGCCGTGACAAATGCCCGTTCGCGGAGAGTGAATGTGCTCATCCGTCAGGCCGGCGTCCTCGATGGCCTGACGGGTGGCGAAGGTGGCGAGCTTGGAGACCCGACCCATGGTGCGGAGTTTTTTTCTGTCGATGCCGCGTAGGTCGAATTCGCCGACAACTCCCGCGAGCCGAGTCTGTAGCTGGTCGATGTGCTCCCACTCCGGCATCGGACGGATGCCGTGTTGCCCAGATTGAAGGGCAGTGCTGGCGGTGAGCAGATCGTTGCCGATAGGGGATGCGATGCCGATGCCTGTGACCACTACCCGGCGAGTCACGCCAAGCCACCGTTGATACCGATGACCTGACCGGTGATGTAGCCGGCGTGTTCGCTTGCCAAGAAGCTGACCAGCTTGGCGACTTCATCCGGACGACCGAGGCGCCGCATGGGAATGGCGGCCACGATTTCCTTCACCGGCGCATCAGTGATCATGTCGGTGTCGATCAAACCCGGAGCGACTGCGTTAACGGTCACTTTGCGCTTGGCGACTTCTTGAGCGAGAGCTCGGGTGGCTCCGATCAATCCGGCCTTGGCGGCCGAGTAGTTGACTTGACCTCGGGTGCCGACCAGTCCGGATACGGACGATAAATTGATGATGCGCCCGAAGCGCTGACGGACCATGGCCATCACCAGCGGTCGAGTCAGATTGTAGAACCCGTCCAAGCTAGTTCGGGTGACGTCTTGCCAGGCATCTTCGTCCATAGCCGGGAAAGGCCCGTCCCGAGTGATGCCCGCGTTGTTGACCAGTACGCTAATGGTCTTGTCTCCGTCGACAAATGGGCCCAGTGCTGCGTTGACGGCATCGGCCGAGCGGACATCGAATTTTAGCAGTTCGGCGCTGCCTCCGGCGTCCGTAATGTTCGCCAGCACCTCCGCTGCGGCCTCGTCTTGGCTCCGGTAGTTCAGCAATAGATGATGCCCGCCTGCGGCTAGCTCGATAGCAATGGCTCGTCCGATCCCCCGGGAAGCACCGGTGACCAGTGCAATGCGCTTTGACTCAGTAGGCCGTGTCGAGTCGTTCATGGGTCCGCTGGCTCTGAATCGTTAGCTGTCGGGGGCTCAAGTACGGTGACGGAGCCTTCGGCTAAGGTTTGCTCGCCAATCGAGACCGTAGCGCTGAAGGTGCCCGCATTTTCGTTCCGGAGCACGCAGGTTGCCTGCACGGTCACGCGGGAGCCAACGGCGAAGTCTTCGCAATGAAATTTCATTCGTGGGGTCCCGATTAGATAGCCGATGCGGGGTGGCTCGTTCTTCATCCGGTGCAGCATGCCGACAAATGCCGCCACGGATTGCGCGATCAGCTCGATGCAGACGACGGACGGGATTCGCCCCTCTCGGGCGTAGGGAAAATCGTCTCCGGGATGACTACGTGTCGTGATGTGCTCTTCGTCGAACTCGGTGACGGCGTTGATGAGCAGTGCCGCGCCTCGGTGGGGCAAGATGGATTCGATGGAGGGGAAGTTCACGGCGTATCTACAGCGGGGGAAGGGAGTGGACGACCATGCCGTAGCCGCGGTCGCCGCTCAAGCTCAACGGTACCTTTGCGCGACCGGCGTCGTGAATGGCCTGCAGCACGTGGAGGCCGGCCGATTGGGGATTGGCGATGAGACTCGCGGAGAGCCCTTGCAGCGCAGATTCACTGGAATTGTTCGTTTCGACTTCGTGGCACGCTGGCTCGGCGGTTGCCAAGGCGTTTTGGTGGGGGCTGGCGCTGAGGTGGAAGCCAATTCCCAGTGCGCCGTGAGCCGAGCCTTGGAGGATCGGAGTTGCGGCTTCGTCCGCAGTTAGGAGTAACACTTCTCCGCCGTGGACCTGAAGCCAGGTCTGGGCTTCGACCCACGCCATGGCGAAGCTCTGATGTCCGCCGGCGATGGCGGTGGAGAACGCGCGATTTTGAGTGACGACTGACACCACACTGGAGGCAGCGTTATGCACGCTGGCTTGAAACTTAGCGGGAGAGGTTTCGCCGTCACCGCGGTAAATCATTTCCAACAAGGCCTCGGTTGTGACCATTTCGCCGTAAGCGGAGCCGTAGACGGTGGGGATCGAATCGAGCTCGGCGAGCCCGGTCGCGGCGAGTTGACCCACTAGTTCGGCGAAGATCCGCATGAGTGAACTCGCTCGTCCTCGGGCCCGTTTGGGGAGCAGCTCGGCGGGTGGTTTCTTATGTTCGGCTTCCGAACGCGATAGCAGACGCGCAACGTCGGGATAGGCCGGTGTCCAAACGGCGGTTCCGAGGATAGATATCACGGACGTCTGGTGCCCTTGGGAAGGGCGGGGCTCGGGGTGGTGGTGCCTCTTGTTGGGTTCTGTGGCGGCCTCTAGGACGACGCTGACGTTACTTCCGCCAAAGCCAAATGAATTGCTCAGGACGGCGCATGCTTGGCGTTGAGCGTCGCTCGGGGGGGGCGCTAGTGCTTGGTTCTCGACGGCGATATTGACGCGGACCTGCGGGTCGCGTTGAGTCGGCACGCGATTGGCTGGAAGCTCGGCTCGTTGAAGAAAGCCCAGACAGAGCACGGCTTCGGTGGCGCCGGCTGCGCCTAGCAAGTGTCCGGTGCGGTCTTTCGTTGAGGAGACGGGCACGTCAGCGCCGAACACCCGGAGCATCGCGAGGCTTTCCGCCGCGTCGTTATGGGGGGTGGCGGTACCGTGGGCGTTTACGTAGGAGATCTCCGCTGGTGACATGCTGGCGAGGGTCAAGGCAGCAGTCATGCTCAACGACGCGCCGGCTCCCTCGGGGTGCGGCGCCGTGGGGTGGTGGGCGTCGCAGCTCTCGCCGACGGCACGTAGGTAGCCTTCGGCGGGAGAGGAGCGGCTGCCACCTCGCGTGGGATCGCGCTCGAGCAGGAGTAAGGCGCTGCCCTCCCCAATGTTGATGCCGTTGCGATCGCCGTCAAAGGGGCGACAGGATGTTGGGGACAGAATTCGCAGCGAGTGGAATCCGCGAGTGGTGAGCTGGCACAGGGCGTCGGAACCTCCGCTAAGCACCGCATCCACGGCACCGGCGTCTAGTAGACGCTGGGCCACCCCGAGGGCCTTGCCTGTTGAGGAACAGGCTGTGGATACCAAGTACGCCGGACCCGTCGCACCGGAGGCGTCTGCGAGCAGCCGGCAGAGGGCGTCAAAGGCGTGTTGATCGTAGTAGGAATAGCCGGCAGTCAGCTCACCGGTTGATATGTACTCAGCGTAAGCGTCTTCACTGGCGTCCAAACCACCGGTGGACGAGCCCAGAATGATGGCAACGCGATCGGCGCCCCAGTGGGCCACTGCGCCGGACAGTGTCGCTTGAATCTGTTGATAAGACACCCACAGCAATTGCGCCGCCCGGCTGTTGTATTGAGCGAGGGATGCGGGAAGTTGGGGCAGCTCAGCGCGGTAGCGGCCCAGTACCGACGGGAACGGCAAGCTGGAGTGACCCGTGGTCATGTGGCTTGGCGCCTTGAGCACGTCCCCGTGCGTGTCCGGGGCGTTCAGAATAGTATCGAGAACTTGCGTTAGCTGAGCGCCGGCTGCGTTCGCGCAACCCATCGCGGTAACAGCATAGGCACTGAGCGTGGGTGAGGCGGGCAAGGCCCAAGCTTTTTGCAACGAGGGACGCCGTGCGTCAACCGCGTCAGTTCGGCTGGATGGTTCCGAAGGCCGTATCTACCAAACTCCCCAAGTACAACACGCCGGAGCGCTCTTGCACGCTGGTGACGATAGCGATGGGAGAGGCATCGGACGCAAAGTAGTCGTGTTTGACTTGCCCCTCGCGGTCCAGTCCCAGTACGCGGGTGGTGCGTTCTGGGGCGGGCTGCAGGGCTGCTGGCAGGCGGACGAGAAGTTTCCTGAGCCAGGGGTAGTTGGCCGTAGCGTCCAGCACGGGGTTTCGAGGGGACGCGATTGCTAGCCAGAACAGCCCGCTTTCGCCGGCGCTGATACCATCCGGAAAGCCAGGTAAATTTTCGACGAAGACCTCGGTGGTGCCCTTCTTGGGTCCGCGTAGGAAATATTTCTGGACCCGGAGGCGCGAAGTCTCGGCAATGAGTACAAACTCTCCTTTTGGGTCGAGAGCGATGCCGTTGGCGAAGTAGAGATGCTTTAAGACTTCACGCGTGGTTCCCGTTATCGGATCCCAGCGACACAACCTGCCGGCAGCCGTGCCCTCGATCAAGTCGAGTTTCCATTCGGGTTGGTGAAAACGTACGGTTGCGTCGCTGAACCAGACTCCGCCGTCTGCGGCCACTTCTAGATCGTCCGTGAACCACAGCGTTCGGCTGCCGCACTCGGTGGTGAGAGTTTCGAGCTTGCCGTCAGCGCCCAGGCGGAGCAATCCCTTCCAAGCGTCGGCGATGAGCAGTCGACCCTGGCCATCCCAATCGAGACCCAAGGGACGTCCGCCCGTGTTGGCGAGAGTTTTCGGATCGCTGCCATCAGGCTGAAAGCGAACGATGCGCCCGTCGTGTAGGCCGACAACTATCCGCCCCTGCTCGTCCACGTCGATGTCTTCGGGCCCATAGCCGTCACCAAGTTCGAATCGGCGCGCGCCCGCGGGCGGGGTGGCGGACCAATGCTTCGCGTCATACTCCGGAGCGCTCCACGCTTCCGGTTCAATCGCGACGGGCCAGGCCAACAAATAGGCGATGAGCAGAGCCGAGGCGACGGCGAATACCGGTAGCAGGCGGCGCGAGATCAAACGAGTGTGCATCCAAGAGATGAGTACGTTGTCGGTCAGCATCCGAAAGTGCGACACGCCATTTTCTGGGTAGATGACCTGAGTTGGGACGTTTTTTACTGGGAGTCCACTGCGCACAAGCCGCACGGCGATTTCTGGGTCAAAGTCCATGCCGTTCCCGCAGTGCCTGGCTGCGGCGATGGCTGCCTCTAGCGGGTAGCAGCGAAAACCACACATCGGGTCCTGAATCAGTCGACTGCCGGTCTCGAAGTGCACCAACTGCGTTGTGATCTCTCTTGCATACAGTCGGAGGCGCGGGACGCTGGTGTCGAAGATCGGCGTCCCGAGTACTAGCGCGGTCGGTTCTGTCCGGCTTGTCTCGAGCAAGCGAGACACATCGGCGAGATCGTGTTGCCCATCTGCATCAACCTGGAGCGCGTGCGTGTAGCCCTGCTTCAACGCATACTTGAGGCCATCGCGAACCGCTGCGCCCTTTCCGCCGTTACTCGCTCGGTGAACGATATCCGCTAGCCCTTGCTTGCCCAGGTCGATCAATACGGCGCGGGCCTCGGCGTCCCCGCCGTCGTCCACCACGATGACGGGCAAGGTTGCACCGACAGTCTGGACGACCGCCCCGACGGTCTTCGGGTTGTTGTACGTCGGGATTACGGCGCAGGCTCGAAAGCTGTCGGACATAGGGGCAGCCCCTTATCTCACACTCCAGGTGACTTGGGCACCGGGCGATCAGCGGCGGGGGTTCGACACAGCGGCTCGGATCGCCGCTCCTGGGCGCGCAAAAGGGGTGTCGCCTGCGGCAGGGGCTGTTAGAGCAGCGTGTTCATGTCGCGGAGATTTGAGGACGACGGAAAATCCGTAGAAGAAGCGCGTTTTGCAGCGCAGCGTTTGGCGTTCGGACCCTTGATGTTCCAGGCGACGCGGGCGCTTCAACGGTTTGGCGTGTTAGGATTGGCCAAAAATCGAGGCAGATCCGGCGTGAGCGCCGTCGAGGTCGAGGCCGCTATCGAGCCGCTGTCTCTTTACGCTAGTCGCCAGCTTTTGGAAGCGGGTCTGGCGGCCGAGCTATTCGTTCTACGTGGTGAGCAGTTCGTGTTGACGACCGTTGGCTACCTGTTGCTGACGGATCCGATGACCCGAGCCAACACGGATTTCGTGGCCGACGTCTGCTACGAGGGCATGGCCAAACTCGGGGACTCTCTGCTGAGCGGAAAACCAGAAGGGCTGAGCGTCTTCGGTGAGCACCGAACGGTTTACGATGCGCTGGTCGATTTGCCAGAGCCTGTCCGTCAGAGCTGGTTCGCCTTTGACCACTTTTACTCAAGTGGAGTCTTCGCCGCCGCCCTACCCATCGTTTTTGACCCCAAGCCGAAGACGATTCTTGAGCTGGGAGGTAACACAGGTAAGTGGGAACGAGCCTGCTGTGAGTACGATGCAGACGTGCAACTGACGATGCTGGACCTCCCGGGCCAGCTCCAGACCGCCGAAGAGAATTTTCGAACTTGGGGAATCGCGGATCGGGTAACCAGCCATCCCGTCGACTTTCTAGATCCCAGCGTGCCGTTTCCAGAGGGCCATGATGTGCTCTGGCTCAGCCAGTTCTTGGATTGTTTCGCTGAACCCGTGATCGTCAATATCCTCGAACGCTGCGGCCAAGCGATGGGCCCCGAATCGCGCCTCTACATTCTGGAAGCCTACTGGGATCAGCAAGAGCACACGGCCGCTCAATTTTGCATCATCAATCTATCGCTGTATTTCGCAGCACTGGCCAACGGTACGAGCAAGATGATGCACTCGGACCGCATGCGCGACTGTATCCGTCAGGCTGGGCTCGAGCTAGTCGGGGAGCCGACGTCCATTGGTATGAGCCACACGTTGATGCGTGTGCGAGTGCCGGCGTCCTAGCTCTTCTGCCTGTCCGCACGAAGCTGGGCGGCCAAGTCGCTGAGTCGGCGGGAAACGATTTTTGCGTACCGAGGGGCATCGTCGAAGACATTGCCGGCGAGCAGGCTCACGGTTCCGCTGCGGAATTGCGGTGACTGCACAGATTTTTCGGCGAAACCTAGCTCATGGAAGTCTTCGTCGTAGAACCCGATGATCAGCGGCTCAAACAAGGCGGCGGCCGCGCGTATCTGTCTCTCATAGTCTCCCGCCGATAGGGTTCCATTGATCACACGACTGAACCTTTCGGCGCTCTCCAGCGCGAACAGCATGCCGGACGAGTAGATCGGATCCAGGAACAGCGCGGCATCACCAACCAGTCCCCAGCCCGGGCCGCTGAATGTGGTCGCGTACTCCGTGAAATCTTGGTGACCCATAGGTCGCCCCTGGGCTTCCGCGTTGGCTAGTACCCGGGCCGCTTCGGGACATTCCTTCAATGCGTCGTCCCATTTGAGTCCCTTGCGTTCTGGGCTGATCACGAGGCCGACGCTGCTGAGCGCGTTGTTCAAGGGAATCACCCAAAACCAGGCTCCCGGGAGACTCAGGATGCCGACGTCGCCGTGTTTTCCGCCGCGCAGAGGGGCGGCCCCTCGGTAGTAATTCGATATGGCCGCGTTCCTCAACAGCGGGTGACCCTCAAAGCGAGTCCAATGGCGCGCCATCGCCCGGCGTCTACCGGTTGCGTCGATTACCCAGTCGAAACCGCTGGGAGGTCGCTTCAGTTGTTCGATGACGATCTTGGTACCGGCGTTTCGTGCCAGGTTGCGCAGACGTTGGTCAAACTCAACTCTAGATACATGATGAGCCACCGTCCATCGGGGGCGCTCGGCTTCGTCGAAGTCAAACCGCACATATTGCAGCCCCCGATGAAAAACGGCGCCGTGTTTTTCCACGAAGCCGTCCATCGAGAGACCCAATAGTTCCAACACCCGGTTGCCCTCGGGCAATAGGGATTCTCCGACAACGGCGCGGGGTTGCGATTCGGACTCAAAGAGCGTGACGTGGTGCCCGTCCCTCGCACAAAAAGTGGCTAGGGAAGAGCCGGCTGGACCGGCACCGACGACGGCGATGCGTGACACGGCTGTACACTACTCGCTTTTGGGGCAGAGCCGCTACCGACGAGTCGAGCATGCGACTAGCGTTCCGGACGACTGAGTGAAAGCGGAGTCCGCCGGGTGCCCCCATGCGGCGCGGTAGGCCCGCCTAATGCAGGTCCTTGTTCAGAACCTTCTCTTAGATCCGATGCAGAACGCCCGCAGCACCAGCCTGACCCAGATGGGCGAGGTCAGGCCGGCGCTGCTCCTCACGGCGACTTCTGATCTTCGTTCTGTGTTTTCGACGGTCGAGTTCCTTTTTCAGGATCTGCTCTTAGCGGCGGCTACGGACGGCCGTTGCAGTGACTGGGAAGCCGCGTGCGGGGGCCGATGCATGGGATACGATCGAGTCGAGGAAGTCGCGAACCACTTGGGTTTTTTAGCGGACTCGCCGGACGGATTGCTCGGCCGAATCACTCTGGGGCGATTCCCGGAGTTGGGCGAGCAATTGTTGGTCGCGCTGGATCATTGTGCCGACCCTGAGCTGGCGGTGCGGTAGCTCAGTGCCTTCTTCGATCGGCTCGAGTTATGTTCTAGCGACATCAACGCCCTCGCCGAGGGCGATGGAGTTCTGTCGCGGTTCATTGGGGTACTCGGGGGAAGTCGCTTTGTCGGCGATGTGCTCGTTCAGCACCCAGACTTGGCGGATTCCGATCTGTTTGGGCGCGGGGGGGCCCGTTTGGTCGATCCTCGATTGGTGGTTGCGGACCATTGGGAGAACTTCGAGCGTTATCGTCCCGCGGATTCTGACGAAGCGAGAGAGTTGTTCGTCGCCGCACTGCGACGGGCTAAGTTGGAGGTGACCGTGACCGTTGCCATTGCTGATCTCGTGGGGGGAGAGGAGTCCCACGACGTGACCGGGTGCCTCTCGGAGTTGGCGGAGGAGTTCTTGCAACGAACGGTGTTGTACGAAATGGACGGTGACGACTCCGGACTGAGCGTTATTGCTGTCGGCAAACTTGGGGGCGCGAGCTAGGCTATGGCTCAGATCTCGATGTCTTGTTCATTTACGAACCGGGGTTGGCGGCTAAGAATGCGTATGCAGCGGGAGCTGGCCGAAGAGGGCGGGGGGCCCTACGATCCGAAGCTTGGCCGCGGGGGCTTGTTGGACGTGGCGCTTGCTGTCCAGTGGCTGCAGATGTTCCACGGCACAAGGCTGCAGGTTCGTTCCAGCAACACAGCCGAAGCGCTCGCCGATCTGGGAGCCTTGGGGCGATGCTTGTCGCTGATGTGGAGAGCATGCTGGAGGACTACGCCTTTTTGCGCCGTCTGGAACAGCGGATGCGACTCGTGGACGGCGGCGGAATGGCGATTCTGGATGCCGCAGCCCCCGACCTCAATGCACTCGCTCGGCGTGCTGGAGTGCACTCCACGCCCGAAATGACCGCTGGCGAGCACTTGATTTGCCAATATCGTGCTGTCACGGAGGACGTCCGGGCCACCTATTTGCGTGTCCTGTGTTTGCCCAGCCATTCGGCTGAGGATTCGGTCCGTTCCGGCACCGAAGAAGGACTCCGACGCCATCGTCCGTTGATCCCCCGGCGTGGTTCGGGTTAGGCCTTGGGAATGGCAAACCCTACAGCGAATTTCGAAACCACCCTGGGCTCTTTTGAAGCGGAAATCTTCGTGGAGCAGATGCCGATCACTGGCGAAAACTTTGTTCGTTTGGTGAACGAGGGCTTCTACAACGGCCTGCATTTTCACCGCGTGATCGCGAACTTCATGAATCAGTTCGGCTGTCCTCACAGCAAGGATCCGAGCAGTCCCCGCGCTGGCACCGGCGACTCACCCCATGGTGCAATCAAAGACGAGCACCCGGCGGAGCACAAACTCTCCAACGTCACGGGAAGTCTGAGCATGGCAAATGCTGGACCCAATTCGGGAAGCTGTCAGTTCTTCATCAACACGGTGGACAACGCCAACCTCGACTACTTTTCTCCCGGAGCTTCCAAGCACCCGGTGTTTGGCAAGATCACCAGCGGTATGGATGTCGTTAAGGCCATCAACACCACTCCGACGGACGGCAGGGACCGCCCGACGACGCCCGTGCAGATGAAGTCGATCACGATGGTCTGATCGCAGCTACCTCATGGCGCGACTTCGCGTCTCTCGCCAAAAGGGCGCCCGTTTGGGCGCCTTTTTGCTTTCCTGGTGCGGTCTGTTGGGGGACGGCGGCGGCCGGGTGTACGACCGTCCAGCCGAAAAGTGGCGTGTTGACGCCGAACCGATCCAGACCGGACTGCTAACCTTCCCGGTTTGCCTGATCGGCTTTCCACTGCTGAAACTGCTGGGAAGGTGGCATATTGCGCATTCCCCTATCGTGCGATAGGGTGGCGGCTGTTGACGTTTGGCTGTCCCGACCAAATCCAGTCAGCCTCCGGCGCGGTGTTTTGCCGCTCGGCACTTCTGATGAGATTCCCGTCTTCTGTTTCGTCTCTATTGTTCCTGGTCGCTCTCGGTTGGGTTGCCACGGCTTGTGAGAGTACGGAGCCGCCATGGTCGGCGCCCACCCCGCTTTGCTGCCACGGAATCGGTCAGTGTTTGCCCGGACGTTTCATTCCGGAAGAGCAAAGAGACTTTTTGGGCACCGACAGCTGCGCTGGCGACCTGCTCTGTGTCCCGAGCGATTTCGTCGACGACGAGGCTTTTGTGCCCCTGAGCTGTCGGTCCCTACTCGATGCCGAGGGCCGGTGTGTGCCCGAGTGTCTACCGGACGTGCTGGAGAACGCAGACCGTATGCCTCGCGACGCCTGTCCCGAGTTTCACGTGTGTGCGCCGTGTTTCGATCCCATGACCGCTGAGTCGACAGGGCTGTGCGACTTCGCCAACGATCCGGGGCCTACGGAGGATCCCAAGACCTTCGATTTTTGCTGCCACGACCTGGGCCGATGTTTCCCTGGCGACCTAGTGGACGAAGATTATCGCGACAACTTGGCCGCGGACAGCTGTGGCGAGGACATGTTTTGTACCCCCGAGGCATTTACCGAAGACGATTTCGTGCTGCAGGACTGCCGCGGCGTGCTCGGCAGCGAGGGGCGTTGTGTTCCTGATTGCTTGAATGATCTAGGCGATCAGGTTGAGCTGATGCCCGTCGATGTATGCCCCGAATTTCATCGCTGCTTGCCTTGCTACGACTTGCGGGATGGCGAATCCACGGGCCTCTGTGAGCTGGGTGCGGATCCGGGCCCGCGCCAATCCGCCCGAACCTTCACCGCTTGTTGCGACGGCGCCGGCTACTGCACCCCGTCGGATATGATTCCCGAGGAGGAGCGGGACGCTCTCGGTCAGGACGAATGCGCTGATGGCTACGGTCTGCTGTGTGTACCCAAGGAATTCACAGAGGATGACTACGTGCCGGCAGTTTGCGAGTCGACACTCGGAGCCGAGGGGCGATGTGTGCCGAGCTGTCTGCCCGATCTGGCCGACCAAGCGGAGCTCTTGCCGCAGGATATCTGCGATGCCGGCAGCGTCTGCGCGCCTTGTTACGATCCGATCTCCGGTGACGACACCACCCTGTGCGACATCGGAGGCGGTACCGGGCCGACTGAGCTTCCGGTGATATTCGCTGACTGCTGCGGTGGCGAAGGGCGTTGTTTGCCTTCCGAAAGCATCCCTGAGGACGAGCGCGATGCCCTCGGCGAGGACAGTTGTCCGGACGGGAAGGGCTTGCTGTGTTTGCCTGAGTTCATGCTCGAAGACGAAGTACCGCTCACGTGTCTCTCCTTGCTCAACGCCGAAGGTCGCTGCCTTCCTGCATGTCTTCCCGACTTGGTGGATCAAGCGGATTTGTTAACCCAAGACATCTGCCAAGACGGCTACCTGTGCGCGCCGTGCAACGACCTCGACAACGGTGAGGATACGGGTTTGTGCGGCTTGCCGGGAGATCCCGGACCGGTTCGCCCGCCTGTACTGTTCGAACGTTGCTGTGGAGGCGAAGGCGCCTGTTTGCCCAGTAGCGTTATCCCAGAAGAGACTCGCGATCAGATCAGCGCTGGCACTTGTAGCTCGGCGCCCGACTTGATTTGTCTGCCCGACAGTTTCCGGGAAGACGGCTACGTGCCGAGCTCGTGTGTATCGATGACGGAGGCCGAGGGGCGCTGTTTGCCAGAGTGTATCGACGGCATGGATAATACGCAGCTCCCGTCCGAGGGCTGCCCCGAGAGGCACCGCTGCGCACCTTGTTATGATCCACTCAGCGGAGAGTCTCTCGGTACTTGTGAGATGCCAGGTGATCCAGGGCCGACGGAAGAGCCAGTGATTTTCGACGATTGTTGTGAGGCCCAGGGCACAACCGTGGGCAAGTGCGTGCCACTGAGGCTGGTCCCTGAAAAGAATCAAGAAGATGTGTTGGTGGACAGTTGCACCCAGTCGGCTCATGTCTGTGCTCCGACGGCGATGATGCAGGACCCGGATTCAGGCGTGATTCCCTGCGCCACCGGCGGACTATTTGGCGGGGGAGACCCAGGGGGGTGCGTGCCGGGTTGTTATCTGAGCGCCTTTGAGGCCCTCCTCTCTCCGAGGGCGGGCTGCCCACTGGGCTACAACTGCGCGCCCTGCGAGCAGAACAACGAGCCGACCGGCGTTTGCAACTGAGCTTCCAAGGCGCCGGGCCGGGAATTCGTGATACGGTCCGCTTAAATGGACCTGTCGGAACTCCCAGAGCAAGACTTTTTGCGTCACCCCTGGGAGCTGGCACGGGCGAGCTTTTTCCTGCGTGAACTCAAGTGCGCCGGACTGATGAGTGGCAGTCACCGCGTGCTCGATGTAGGCGCAGGGGACGCGTGGTTTGCGGGAGAGATGGCCGATGCCAACGAAGCTCAGCAAACGGTCTGCTGGGACCTCGGATACGAGCAGGGCACGCCGTCACCCCGATCACGGATCTGCTACACGGTGGAGAAACCCAGCGGCGAGTTTGACCTCTTGCTGATGTTGGACGTGGCCGAACACGTTCGGGACGACCAGAGATTTCTCGACGACGTTCTCAGCTGCGCCGCCCCGGGGAGTCACGTTTTATTCAGCGTGCCCGCCTGGCCGGGGCTGTACTCGAATCATGACGAAAACCTTCGTCACTATCGGCGCTATCATCCTCAACAGGCGCGCGAGCTACTCGAAGGCGCGGGCCTCACGGTGCGTCGCGCGGGCGGGATATTCCACAGCTTGCTGCTGCCACGCTGGTTGGGCATGTTGAAGCAAAGCAGGGAGCCGGGGCAGACCTTCAACGAAGCCGCGTCCCACGTTCCAGAAGATTTGGCCTGGCATGCCGGCCGTGGCCTACGAAGCTGTGTGTTGGCGGCATTGGCCGTAGACGGAAGACTCAGTCGCGCCGCTGTGGGGGTGGGGCTGGAGGTACCGGGACTCGGTTGGTGGGCATTATGCCAAAAAGCGTAATCGTCATTCCCTGTTATAACGAGGCCGATAGGCTGAAAGCCGAGCATTGTCTGCAGTTGGTCGAGTCTCCAGACAACCATGTGTTGTTGGTCGACGATGGCTCCAGCGACGGCACGCCGGAACTGTTGGAAGAGATCAGCGCGCAGAGCGAACGAATATTTGTGCACACCATGCCACAAAATGGTGGCAAGGCGGAAGCCGTACGAGCGGGGCTGCACTTCGGCTTGGAAGCGGGCGCGGACATCGTGGGCTATCTCGACGCGGACATGGCGACACCGCCTGAAGAAATTCTGTCCATGTTGGCGGCGATGGATGATGGCGTCGTCAAGGTTGTGCTTGGTTCACGAGTCCAGCTGTTGGGGCGCCGAGTGAACCGTCAGCCATTTCGCCACTACCTAGGTCGCGGTTTTGCCACCGTGGCATCCTGGGCTCTTCAGTTAAGCGTTTACGACACTCAGTGTGGCGCCAAGTTATTGCGTGACACCCCGGCTCTGCGCCACGCTATCGTCGAGCCCTTCACCAGTCGGTGGGTGTTCGACGTTGAGCTGTTTGGCCGTTTGCTTTCTGCCCCCGAGCCGCTGTCCGTCCATGAGTTTCTCGAAGTGCCGCTCCAGCGTTGGGAAGATGTCGCGGGTTCTAAACTTACGTGGTCAGGAATGGCAACCGCCGGTTTAGATCTTGGCCGCATCGCTCTTCGACGCAGAAGTGGCCGCTAGACCGTTCCAGAGGCCCTCTGCGGTTTGGGTTTCGGTTTCTGGATTTAGTCGGCGTCAGCACGAGCCTCCTCGATGCCAGCGGGGGCCGCGCGTTGGAGGCGCCGTACACATTGTTTGGCGATGACGAAGGCCACGGCCCCGGTTAGCAGGTTGCCGACGGCGATACCCGCGAACAATCCGCTTAGCCCAAAGTGATGGTCGCCGACAATCGCTAGAGGAATGGTGAACAAGAACAAGCGAGAACACACGACGACGCTGGAGAGCAGCGGACGGCCGAGGGCATTCAGGGTTGCCGTACAGGCGAAGGAGAGGCCCAACGCTCCGTAGCTCCAGGGAATGATCTGAAGAAATGTCGTCGCATTGTTCACCACGTCGGGATCGTCGTTGAAGAGGGCGGTGAGCGGCCCTCGAGCGAGCCAGATACTGCCGGCTACGGCGGTCGACCAAAGAAGGCACACCTTCACGCTAAAATCGAGAGTTGTATCGATTCGTGAGATCTGTTTGGCCCCGTAGTTTTGACCAACAAACGCGGTGACAGCCATGGACAGCGCGAACAGACCCACCATCGCCACTGCTTCCACTCGATGCCCAATCCCGTAGGCCGCGTTGGCGGCTGCGCCATGGGATGAAACCAGGCGGGTCAATAGCGCGGTGGCAGCGGGCATGAGGATGTTGGTCGCCGCGGTGGGCAGTCCCACGTGCAGAATGTCTTTCCACGATCGCAGGATGCTTCCCACAGAACGGCGGGCAAAGAGCAGGAGCTTCAGCCGATATTGGATAACCAGAGAAGCTGTAAGACTCACCGTCCAGGCGATCACCGTCGCGATGGCAGCGCCGGCCAGCTCCAGCCGCGGGAAGGGGCCCCAGCCGAAAATCAGGAAAGGATCCAACACCAGGTTTACGCAGCCCGAGATGAGCATGATGACACTCGGAGATGTCGTGTCGCCGGTGCCGCGGATGGCGCAGTTTCCTGTGATGGGAATGATCAGCCCGAAGAGCCCGAAGAAATACGGGACCATGTAGCTGCGGATCAGCGGGAGCAGGTCCGCGTCGGCACCCACAGCGAGAAAAATCGAGTCGTGGAAGTAGAGTCCCAGCCCGCAGAGTGTCCCGGCGATGCCGACGCTCATTATCAAGGCGTCGGTGGCTCGGTAGCGAGCGACGCTGTCATCGCCGCGGCCGATCGCTTGCGATATCGATGCGGTCACGCCCGTGCCGATGCCCACTACCAGATTGATCATCATCATGATGACCGGAAAGGTGAAGCTCATGGCGGCCAGCGGGCGAACGCCGAGTTGTCCGACGAAGATGGTGTCCACTACGTTGAATAGCAAAATTGCGCCGACGCCGATGACCAGCGGCCCCGCCATTCGCAACAACGCAGGCCCGACGGGATCCCGGAGCAAGGGGTTGTTGCCGTCGTCAGGGGTAGAAGCGGGCACAGGATTAGATTGGATCTAACGGGTTGCTCAGTCTCCGCACAGCGATTTTGTGGAGAAGCGGGACCGGCTCAGGCCGCTGCGTTTCGCCGCGCATCCATAACCAACCAGCCGGCGAACATTCCGATGGCGAAACCCGAGAGATGTACCGAGCCGGCAACCTGTTCTGTGTTTATGTCGAACACGATCTGCACCGCCATCACCAATAGGAGCATGAACAGTGGGCGTAATAACTGCGGCGTTCGACGTTTCCTGTATTCCAGCGCGACCCGAGTGAGTTGCGAGCCCAGCAATGCCATGACGGCCCCCGAAGCGCCCACGACCAAGGCCGGCCCCTCGGTGAACCACATAAACCAGAGGTTTCCGCCGATAACCCCAGAAAAATAGATCCATGCGGTGCGGGCAGGGCCCAATTGCGTTTCGATGGATCGCCCGAGTACCGTCGTCACGAAGCAGTTAAAGGCGAGGTGCACCGGGCCGAAATGTAAGAAGCCGGCGGTCAGAATTCTCCAGCTCTCGTCATTGGCCAGCTCCAACGGCACCACTAAGGCGCCCGCGTCGAATAGTAGCATTCCGTATTCGGTCTGACTGAGCTTACCCGCCCAGTCATGATAGACGCTGAACACCCCGAGATTCAGAAACACCACGGCATATGTGAACCACGGCCGCTTCGGGGGGCGAGTGCGTGCAGCCAGTGTGCGGATCGCGGTGTGAACATGTTCGACGAGCGCGTGGCGTGCTTCGCGCTCCCGGTTTGCAGCCGGTGTTTCCGGGGCAGGGGGGGCTGACCGTTGCAGCTCAGCCCCCCCTGCCCCGGCGCACCGGAGGCGTTGAGCTGCGGCGGAACGCAGAGTGTAGGACTCGGAATTTCCGAGTCGCTGCCAGGTGACACGGGCCGCCGCCCATTGCCCGGCACACTGCTGAGCGCTGGCGTGCCAGAAGGTGCCCATCTCGTCACCCATGGTCGGGAAGCCGTGCCGTATGAGCTGACGCGTGGCCTCCGGTAGCCCGCTAAACACGGTGACGTAGAGCCAACTCAGTTTCCAGAGTTCGGATAGTTGTCGATCGGCGTTGATGCGCGCGGCCCAGTGGTGCAGGGCGTCGATGTTTCCGCACTCGCCCAAAGCGCGGCCCAGTAGCGCTTCGTCTCGGCTTTCGCCAGATTCCGCCCGTAGTTGGCTCAGCATTTCTTCCCACTGACCCGAGAGTCCGAGGGGGCGCAGTAGGGCGTGTTGCCGGAATTCTGGATCGCGGGTGAGCCGCTCGAATTGTTGGCGAGAAAGGGATTCTTGCCCAGCGTCCCAAAGCGCCAAGGCGTGTACAAGGCGACCTTGGCTCGGCCAGGATCCGAATGGATGTAGCCAGCCAGCGATGCGCGCATACGTTGACGCTCTTCCCCATCGCGGGATCATCGCGGCGGCGGCGGCGTGACGGACGAGCCGTTGGGGGAGTGCCACGAACAATAGCTCCAGCGCAAACACCCATGCCGACCATTGTGGGCCAGCCACAATGCGGACTGCCGCCCATGTCGCCAATAGGCTGATGTGAGTCAGCGCCCAGGCCCGACGCTCCTTCTGAGGGAAACGCTGGAGCCCGAGCAGCCCGAACAGAGCGCCGACGGGCACCAACCAATTGAGAACGTATTGTAGGGACACGACAGATTGAAAGGCGAGGTCCGGCCGGTACAGCCGGATTGACTAATCGCTCGTGAGCGCCTTGTTAGCTGCGCTAAGCGAGCGGGAGCCGTGGCGTTCACTCCAGGCCCGTGCCCAGACGCGAAAGGGATACAGTTGGTGTTGCCACCACGACTCCTCAAGGGGGATGCCGTTTGAGGAGTCCACTCCGTAGCCGTTCGACTCCCGATCGGGGTAGTAGGCGGTGCCGAATATCCAGTCGTTCCAAGCGAAGACCACACCGAAGTTCTTGTCCCGGGCGCTCTCTTCGTTGCTGTGGTGCCACCGATGGGCGAAGGGGCTAACCAGCAAGTACTTGAGAACGCTAGGATGGCGGATCCTGACATTCGTGTGGATGTAGTAATTCCAGTAGAGGTAAATGGCGAAGCCGCTGGCGGCTGCCTCGGCAGTCATTCCGAAATAGCGTCGGGCGTAGATCGTGATCACGCCGCCAGCCATCACCTCCAGTAGGTGGAGCCGGGTCGTCGTCAACACGTCAATTCGTTCGCTGCTGTGGTGGACCGCGTGGATCGGCCACAAGACTTTGATGTGATGCGAGAGCCGGTGACGCCAATAAACCAAGAAGTCTACCAACCACAGTGCCATGCCGACCTGAACGTAATGGGGCCAATCGCTGATGGACGGAAATAGCACTCCGGTACGAGCCTGGAGGAACCACACGATAGACCCGACAATGACTCCCAAAAAGCTCAGGTACATGAATGAGATTTGGAGCGCGTAGGCAACATCGAGACACATCTCGTAAGAGAGAAGTTTAGGACGCCGTCGAACCGCTGGCATCAGGACCTGAGCCACGACTGCCACCTGAAGTATCGGGGCCATTCGCAACATCGTGCCCCAAGCGGATTCGATCAGCGCGTTCACAGCGGGAGGGACCGCGACGTCTGCGGTCCAGCCACTTTGGCGACCCCATGCGATGGCGCCGAGCGACCCGTACAAAATGATGGTGAAGAAGACGCTGAGTAGTCCCCACCTGCCGCGCGGATGCCCCGGGTCGGCCGCCGCTGCCGTTGGGGCCATATTCGCCATACCCGGCGTTATAGACGCCGTCCGACGAGTGTCAAACGGGCAACCGGAGCGGGCAAATTCCGGTGAGGACAGACTCTGTACTCACCGATCGAGCGTTCTCAGTGACGCCTGAAACTTTGCGCCCTATGCTTCGTATACGTCTTCAGGCCACATACTGATTCGACCAACGGGAATTCGATGACTCAACAGATGAGCTCTCACTCAACCATTTGTAGCGTTCTTCTCTTGGCCGGGCTCGTTTCTGGTTGCGCAGACGACACGAACGGCGCCGATCCCGCAGGTTCCGGAAGCGCTACGGGGAACCCAAGTGGCGAGGTCGATTCCGGCAGTGTTGGCTCCAGCGGGGCCAATTCCGGAGGGGCGGCGGTCGACGCCGCGCCGGTGCCGTGGGAGTTCGGCGCGCCATTTGATGCCAATACCTACTCGCCACCCACCGAAGCTCAGCTCGGAGAGTTTCTGACCGCACTGCAGTTCAGCGTGACCCAGGAGGATGCGACGGAGTATTCATTTGAGAATGAGTTTTGGGACCACCATGAGGCTGGCATCTACACCGACGTGGTCTCCAATGAACCGCTCTTCAGCTCCCTCGACAAGTACGATTCGAACACCGGTTGGCCCTCGTTCACGCGTCCTCTAGTCGCAGAGAACGTCATTGAGCTTTCAGATACTTCCTACGACATGGTGCGCATTGAGGTTCGTTCGCTTCACGCGGATTCCCATTTGGGTCATCTCTTTAACGACGGTCCCCCGGCCGAGGGTGGGCTGCGATACTGCATCAATTCGGCAGCACTGCGCTTCGTCCCGGTTAGCGAGTTTTCGTTGCACGGCTTGGATGCGTACAGCGACGATTTTGGCGCAGCGCCTTAGAATCGAGGCATTCCAGGGCGCCCTGACGCGCTCCAGCGGAACGACTTGATGCTTGCGACGGGACCGAGCTAGGGTCCCGCGATGTCGACAGACTTCGGTGAATTGGGAATCTCCCAGGCCCAGCTGACTGTGATGTCCCAGCTCGGTTATCGCTCGCTCACGCAGATCCAGGCTCAGGCCATTCCCGCGCTGATGCAGGGGCGGGACGTGATCGGACAGTCCCAGACTGGTAGCGGTAAGACCGTCGCCTTCGCGCTGCCGATCCTGGAACAGTTGAGCCTCTCTGACGTTGGCTTGCAGGCGGTGGTGTTGTGCCCGACCCGTGAGCTCTCCGCCCAGGTCGCTCGGGAGTTTCGTAAGCTGGGTCGGCATCACAAGGGCTTACAGGTCCTAGTGCTAGCCGGTGGGGAGCCGATACAGCCTCAGAGCGAGGCATTGAGTCGTGGCGTGCATGTGGTTGTCGGCACTCCAGGTCGAATCCTGGACTTGCTCGGTCGTGGCGCGCTGGCTCTACAAGCTGTGAGGACCGCAGTTCTGGACGAAGCCGATCGCATGCTTGACATGGGCTTTTCCGATGACATGGAGAAAATTCTTCGGGCGATGCCGACGACTCGACAAACCGCGCTCTTCTCCGCCACCTTCCCCGATGCTATCGCGGGCATCAGTCGCTCCCATCAGCGGGATGCCCTGCGGATTATCGTGGACGCGGGGCCAGAGATGCCTGAGATTGAGGAACTCTGCGTAGAGGCCAAAGTGGAGGACAAGTTTCAGGCCTTATGTTGGTCCCTCGCTCGTCACCAACACGAGTCCGCTCTGATCTTCTGTAACTTAAAGGCGACTATTTCGGATTTATGCCGCGGGTTGTCGGCCGCCGGCCTGAGTGTTGACGCACTCCACGGCGATCTGGAGCAATTCGATCGTGATCAGGTATTGGCAAAGTTTCGAAACCGAAGTGTTCGCCTATTGATAGCAACCGATGTCGCGGCCCGCGGGATCGATATTGAAAATCTCGACCTTGTCGTGAATTTCGAGTTGCACTCTCAAGGGGAAATCTACCAGCACCGTATCGGTCGCACTGGCCGTGCCGGTCAAACGGGAGTGGCGGTATCAATCGTTTGTCCCTGGGACGAGGAGAAGCTAGCGAACATCGAACGGCTCTCCGGAAAGGTCATGAAACGAGTCGAGAGCTGGACGAAAGTCGACGTGCAAGAGCTGGCGCGGGACGCGGCGTTTGCCACCATCTTGATATCGGGCGGGCGGAAGGACAAGATCCGCCCCGGTGATATCCTCGGAGCCCTAACAGGCGAAGCCGGAGGCCTGAGCGCGGATGATGTCGGCAAGATCGAGATCCATCCGCGTCTGACTTACGTGGCGGTGTCCGCTGCCGTTGTCGCGAGGGCGGTTTCGAGCATCAACACCGGGCGCATCAAGAAAAAACGCTTCCGCGCCACCCACGTGTAATCGAAGCCGACCCGAAAGAAGCCTTGTGAGCGAAGAGCAGCCGAAGAATCCTCTACATGGAGTCACGCTGAAGAGCATCCTTGAGGAGTTAGTGGAGAATCGTGGATGGGAGGATCTCGCAGCACGTATTCACGTGCGATGTTTCGAAAACGACCCCAGCATTCCCTCCAGTCTGAAATTTCTTCGAAAGACCGATTGGGCGCGGGCCAAGGTGGAACGCCTGTACTTGGATGACCAGCGTGAGCGTGAGCGAAATCAGAAGCGGAATAAACGACGTGCCTGTCAACGCGCTTATCGGGCGGAGCAAGATAGCGCAGACAGCAGCGACACATCCGATGGCGCCGAATTGGATGGATCCGAACTGGGTGGATCCGAACTGGATGGAGTGGAGCCCGGCGAGTTTCCAGCCGACAGCGACGAGTCAGATGGGGGCGCGTAGGGCTCCGGCGTCGTTCGGTCTAAGTCTGGGAGTGGCGCTGAGACTAGGGGATTCGTGAGCTGGGTCGGGCCGAGGCCGGAGGCAGTTCGCGGAGTAGTGAATTGATGGCGGTGTCGATGGGCTCAGCGGTGAGATTCATCGGGATGACAGGAGGGCGCGGCGATTCGAATCGAGGCTTTTCGTCATCGAAGTACACGTCGTTTTGCTGGTCCCAATGGAGCTGCTGGATGTCGTCTGGCGGCAGCTCAAAGAGAGTTCGGCGTTTTCCCGGTATGCCGCCGCTGCTCGCGCTCGCACGTAGCTAGGAAATTGGCTTCTTCCCTCCGGTAGAACCGCATTCTTTCGTTCCGCCTCGTACAGCGCGATGGCATCAATGTTGCGATCCGCCCACTGCAGTACCACGATGGTATCGAGCGCCACGCTGCGGCGTGCCGACTCCGGGGCGATTGTTTTGAGCAAGCGAAGCGCTTCCTTCAGCTGATCGGCTCGGGCAAGTGAAACCGCCTGTCGGTACTGGGCTTCGGCTCGCACCGCCGGGCCCCTAGCTACGACTAGAAGTTGTCACAGCCGGGGAGCGCTCGGAGCTCTTCGCACGGGGCCAGTCGCGGCAGTGCGCTGCTGCAGTCAGTTCCGATATACAGGGCGACGGTTACTTCGCACTGCTCGACGAGCGCCAGGGGAGCCGTGCATTCTGTGGGCGTCTGCAGCGTATCGGCGCTCTGGACGCAGTCCGCGGCGAATTGTGCACTGTCGCTTTCCACGTTGGCGCAATCAAAGAGCCCAGCCGACACCTGAACGTCCGCCAGGCAGCTGCACAACGACGCAATGTCGTCGTCTCCGATCGCGGAACGGGCTTCCTGGATGGTGAGGGTCAAACTGGAGCCGCAATAGCTGTCGGCATCGCCATCGAGCAATAGAATCCGCTCCGTAGAGAAGCGGCCGGATTCCACAGGATCTGGGGTGCAGACACAGGTGTCCCAGCCGCTGCCGTCGACGCGGCAGCTTTGAGTTCCCAGGGCGCCGTCGCAGGCGCAGCTCTGCTGGTGCAGGGGAGTACAGCGAGTCCCCTCCGTCGAATCAACGCAGCTTAGCGCTCCGAAACTAAGGGCTGATACTGCCGCCAGGGCTAGAGTGTACGGGAACGCCAAAAACAGGCGCCAGAGTGGCTGATTCATGCTGTTCATCCCAGACTCGAAGAATCGTAGCCGCGATCCTACCCGCACATCCAGCGCTGTATGACGCACTCAACGTGTAGCGGGGGGAAACGGCCCCTGCTGACGGCACCGGTGGAGCGCGTGGACGCGGCTCGTCTAGCCGGGAGTTCGGCGAAGGTGCCAGTGGGGGGAGGCCGAAGACGCTGGTTTTTCGCGACTTCGGCACATAGCGAAGTCTACGGGTAGCGGTTCTAACCCGTAGCAAAAAGTGTATTCTCAGGGCTGTTATGATTCCGAAGCGGATTGGCGAAGCGTTTACAACTCTTGAAGCAGCGGTGGCCGCCGACCCCGCGGTGCTCCGAGCGTTGGATGGGCACTGGCGGGCGGGTGGATTCGGCCCCCCGGTGGTTGTTCTCGAGCAGAGCATAGAGACGGCGGCGGAGGCTCTGGACAAAGGGCTACCGGCGATGACGCGCAGCAAGAATTCGGTGGTGGATCTCCAGCGAACTCTAAGCGAGTCCGCCGGACCGATTCTGTTTGCCTGGTGTCGTGCCAGCGTCGCACGCGGCCAAATACGCATGGCTAGCCTGCTCCGAGATGCCGCCAAGGTTCCGCGTTTTGGGGCCGAGGTTCCGGATGTCGCCAGAGCACGCATTGTGGAGGGGCCGCTCGTCGACGCTTTGGCGTGCGTTCCGCTGCTCGGGACTGGTGACTATCTTGGCCTGACCGAGAATGTCGAAGCGAGCGCTCGAATTGAAATACTGATTTGGGAGGCAGGAGCAAGCGCACTGCACTCTCCTGAGCTGGCTAAGTGGGTGTGGGAATCCGAGGTCACGTTCGAGGCCATGATCGCACAGCCGGCGCACGGCTCATTGCGCGGTCGGGTGCTGGCCGCGCGCTGTCTCGAAATATGTGCCGGTGGGCTAAACGACCAGACCGATCCGCAAATGATCGGTCGCACGCTGCAAATTTTGCAGCCGCTCCTCCTGCATCCCGAGCCACTGGTCTCCACCCATGCCGCTCGCGCGTTCGGACTCTTCGCTGGCCAAGTGGAGCATCTGGAGGGCACCTTGTTGGATTGGCTCTTGGGAGACTCCTTGGTGCTTCGTCAGCGGGCGCTCACCGCGTTTACATCGCTGCCCGCCGGCAGATTGCGGGTCCTCGGTCATCAGCTAAAGGCTGTTCTGGACGATCCCGAGAACGAAGCGTGGGCGCTGCCTGCGGCCGCTGCGGGCACCCCCTACCTATTCCATCAGTCCCGTGACTTGTGGAACGACCTCGCGTCTCGGATCATGCGGGGCATGGGCGGGGCGAAGGCGGCTCACGAGCTGGCGCGAGGCTTGGCGACGCTCTGGCGTCGCGGCAGTCACCCCGAAGACGTTCGAGGGCCGCTAGCGGACTTGCGTGAGCTAGCCCGACGGTCCCGCTCGGACTCTGTCGAAGAGTGGCGGCACTGGCTAGGCGTGATTTCGGCGACTGATCCAGTGGACGGTGCGGAACGCGCCCCTTTGGATCTTGAGCTGGGTCTAGAAAACTTGGTACACTTGGCTGCCCAGTACGACGACGAAGAAGCAGACGCGCGTGCCGCGCGATTTGCGTTAGGGCTTGAGCGCACGTTTTGCGAGGCGCGCCAGGTGGTGCTCGAGCAGGGCAGTTTGCGACATCGAGCGGCGGGCATGAACGCCCTGGAAGGCTGTGCGCGGTCGATGGCGCTAGGCTTGTGGAGGCCCCAGCTGGCCACTCACCCTCGTGGGGAACAAGTAGAGGAGCCGGATCTTTCGGGAGCGTGGGACGTCGTAGCTCGTGCGCCGACTGAGTTTTTGGAGATCGTGAAGCAGCATCGAGCTGAGTTTCGTGAAGCCGGCGACGCGAACGAAGAGGCCGCCGCCGCCGAAACGGCCTTGGAAGTCATTGCAGTGCGTCTCGGTGGATACGCACTGGATGCGGCCGGTGGCGAGAGCGACCTCGGACCCGGTCGGGGCCCCACCGCCTTTGATACTTGCGTATGGCTCAGTCAGCTGGAAGGCGTCGCTGACGGCTCCCGCCAGATGTCAGCGGAATTGCAGGATGCACTGAGCGCCACATTCTGGCGGTTGGTTGACACCACCCGCGGCACGTCTTTAGGCGCTGTGGACGATGTCGAATGGCTCGGACCGTTTGCGGCATGGTGGGCGTTGGTCATCGATCGCCCGGCGATGCTGCGGCAGCTGGGAACTGCCCTGCCGATGATTCGAGAAGGCGTACTGGAACGCTGTTGTGAATTGGCAGACGCGACTCGCGCTGTGGTGGCGCAGGGCGCCCCGGATGGTCAGTGGGGTGAGGAAGCCGAGGCGGCACTTTCAGAGTTACACGCTGCCGACACGGAACTGGCAAAGTCGCTCACCGGCCTAGCGGCATCGCTACGGCGATTTGCCAGCGCCGCCGGGCCGAAGTCGGAGCTCGAGGCGATGTGCCTCGACTTAGTGCTTTCTGCGGAGCGTCTCCAAGCCACACTTGCGGATCCAGTAAAGGCCCTTCATGAGGCCTCCGATGGGCCGCTATCGTCTCTTCCGCCGGCGGCATCCGACAACGGCTCACGCGTTGCCAACTTGATTGCCCGGGCGATCCGTTCGCGAGAGCTCGGAGTCTTGGACGTCTGGTTCGCGTCTCTGGGCCCCGTGACTTCATCGTTGTTGGAAACGGCAGTTAGCGGCGCGGCTGCCCGTACGCCTCCGCCTCGGCCTGCCAAGAAGAAGCAGAAGCCCGAGAGTATCGAGGGCTACGAGTTGGTTCGCCCCTTGGGCGAAGGCGGTATCGGGAAAATCTGGCTGGTACGCAAACCTGGTGCGGATCGCTTGTTCGTCCTCAAGACTCCAAAAATGGACGCATTAGCTGGGGCCAGCGAAACCGAGCGGGCTGGAATTCTCGCTTCTTTCGTCGATGAGGCGCGGGCGCTCGCCGCTCTCTACCATCCCAACGTGCTCAATATTATTGACCGTGGCGTCGTAGACGATGCGCCCTTTATGGTGCTGGAGCTGCTGATCGGTGCCGACTTGGCGGATTACTCGGCGGCGAAACTGTTGACGCTATTTGAGCTTCGCCAAATTGTGCTCGATTCCTGCGCGGGGCTTTCGTCTCTGCATGGCGCGGGCCTCGTGCACCGTGACGTCAAGCCGGCGAACATCTGGCTACGATTACCACTGGACAGCGGAGAGCGGTTCGATCCACAGAAACATCGCGACCCTGCTCATACCCGCCCGTTATCGGCTGTGGTCATTGACTTTGGAATGGTGCGGGCGATGAAGGTATCAGCCGAGGTAGGCGGGCGATTCGTTGCGGGTACTCCTGGTTACATTGCTCCTGACCAAGTGCTCGATCCCGTAGATCTGGATGGCCGCGCAGACGTTTACGGATTGGCAGCGTGTATCTACAACGTCACGACAGGTCGCACCTTTTTCGACGAGATCGGCAACGCGAGAGAGCGAATCTTCGCTCATATGAAGCGCGAGCCTCTTGAGGATCCGAGCTTGTTGAATGGCTACCCGGAGGGACTGATCAAGCTCATGCGGGCGGCCACGACGCTGGATCCAAAAGACCGGCCGCAGCCGATGGAGTTCGCTCACGCGTTCGAAAATCTGCTGTAGTAGCCGCGCAGCGGTGGCACGACGGCTCCTCTCATGGCACACCCGGCCTTGGCACAGACGGAGCACCGGCCTTGGGAGTTGCCCCAGGGGCCGTGGATGTGGCGCGAATCCTGGGTGGATCTTCTTTTCGCGCACTGGCGTGTACCGGTTGAGGTCATCAGGCCCTACGTTCCGAAGACCCTACGCGTTCAGGGGGCCGAGGCGGTCGACGCCGTGGCGCCCACGGTCAAAGCCTCCAACGGGGCCGGCGCTTCGTCCCTCTTGGATGCACTCACGGGGCCGGACGAACTCGCACCAGGGGAGGGCACGAAGCCGACGACGCCTAAGCCCGCAGCGCGGAGGCCTCTCGGAAGATGCCCCATGCGCTTGCGGTGCGTCTTTGCTCCTCATAACACTGAGCCAAATACCGTAATGTCCCTACGCCCGGGTCGAGACGCTGGCTCTCCTCAAGAGCTCGGCAGGCTTGATCGTAGTCGCCGGCCTCCATCTTGTCGGTGGCCTCGTTGAACAACAGCTCGCTACCCCATGTTCGGATGCGGTGGGCGCTCCGAGCGCGAGCGGGCAGGCGAGATCCGTGCTGGTGCCAATGGCCGCCGCTACCATCAGCAATCGAAATCGGCTGTGCATGCACGCCATATATCCTGCGCTAGATCCTCCGCGCTACGCGTTTTGAGGATCACAGAGTGATATGGTGGCCGACGGAGGCGAATATCCAACGCCGTGTCCGTTGCGAAGCTCTTCACTGGCGTTGGTGGCGTAAGTTCTCCTACGTATTGAGTCAACGGAATGGAAGTACTCCTACCGACCACGAGCCGACGGCATGCCGTACAGGCGGCGCCTTGGGGTTCCTCGTTGCTGGGTTCGAGGAGAGACTGCGGAGCCGCTGCGGCATCGCTGCGTCCTTCGGGCGCTCCAGAGCCGACTCTGTTCAGCGGCTGATGGGCTCTGAAGTGAACCGCTCAATTCAATTCCCGGGTACCGCTATTTCGATCGGCGTAGTGGACGCCACTACGTGCTGTCTACCTGGCAACACTCGCCAATCGAACGCACTACTCCGGGTTGGGTCCAGGTGGCTCGTCGTTGGTCGCGTTGGTCACGTAGGTCGACGTAGTTCGACGTTGCTGGCGATTCGGATGGTCTGTTGCCCGCCGTTGCACTGTGTTTCGCGGAATCGAACACCCGTGACGGAATACTCTCAGCACCGACTTGACGGCGTCGCTGGATCCCGAAACTCTAGACCGCAGGGACGAAATGGGAAAAATGCGAAGTTCTACTGGTCGGCAATTCGCACTTGGTGCTCTGTTCCTTGTGATGGGCGCCTGTAACGCCGAGCAGAAGCTGCTCAGCGAAGCCGAGGAGCAGCGAGCCGCCGGGAAATTCGAAGAGGCATTGGCGACCCTCGAGTTGGTGGCCATTCAAGCACCTGGTTCCGAGCAGGCATCGACGGCGCGCCAGCTCGGTGCGACGTGGCTGATCGCCGCCGCGGACGGCTCTTCGGATTTACATGAAAAGAAGGCTCGTCTAGAGCGCGCACTGAAGTTTCGCCCGGACGACGGAGAAGCCTCGTTGAAGTTGTGCGAGATATTGCTGGCTAAGAAGGATGCCAAAGCGCTTCGAGAGTGTCTTGATGAGCGGTTGAAGAACAAACAAGATGTGCCCAACGACCGATTGGTGATCGCAAAAAACGCCCTCCGAGATATGGAGGCCGCGCGGGATCTTAAATGGCGCAAGGAACTGCTGGCCAGTCGTGCGCTGCATCACTGGGAGGCACTAATCGATAAATTTCCTGACTCTGCCGAAGCAAAGAAGGCGGTTCTGTTGGTGGAGCGTTCTCGATCGCTATGCAAGGACTTGGACGGATTTCTTCCGAGATTGCGCACGGAATTGGCTCGCCTGTTATCTGTGATTGCCGGTATCGACGCGGGTGACTCAACAACGGAATTGAGCCACCGGCTAGACGCGTATTCTCAGCAGCGCAAATTGTCCAAGCGCCTCTCCCATGAAATGAAGGACTTGGCCGGAGACGTGAAGCACCATCGCCTGACGAAGGGGGAAGAATCACTGCAGAACCAACTGCACTGCGCGTTCTGGAAAGTTTCGGACGCGGCTGCCGCGTTGATCGAGGTGGTGGAACGACACCCGATCGAGAACGTTACGTCGTTTGACAGGGGGGCTCTTCAGGGGTTGAGCCGTTGGAGTCGGGCCTGGAAAGCCAAGATGGGCGATGTCGAAAAGGCCATCGCAACCGTCGAATCAAGTTGCGAGGCGCTTGGTAGCAGCGCTGGCAAGTAGGCTTTCGACGAGCCGCGGAGCCTCGGGGACCTAGCCCCTCATGCGTTCGTATTTACGTCGAACACGCCCTGAACCAGACCCGACGATTGCGCCAAAACGATGGTGCGGGACGGCTCCGCCAAAGGATCAACGTCAAGATAGGGATCCCCCGCAAAATATATTTGGGTAATGAGCAAGTTGGTGTCACCCAGCCAAACTTTCATGTGGATATGGGCGGGTCGGAAGGTGCTCCCGTTGAGGTATCGACCGGGGGAGATAGTGGTGAAGGAATAGCGGCCGTCCCCGTCAGTGGCCACTTGCCCGTAGTAGCGCTGTTCGTCTGAATCGCTGTCATAGACGCCGTCTGAGTCAGCTGCCCAGATTTCGACTACCGCGTTGGCGAGGGCCTGACAGGACCCGTCGCGGACGACGCCGCTCAGCTGCAGGCGGTCTCCCTGTTCACCGTACAGATCTAGATTGCTGCGCACTGGGGTGCCGAGCCGATAGAACGGGCCCTGAGCATCTGAATTTGTCGCAATGCAGCCCCCTGAGTCGAGGAGGAGGCCGGAGTCCGTGGCACTTGTGCTGCCTGAGCCGCCGCCGGTCGTCGTCCCACCTGAGCCGCCAGCGCTGGCTGCACCAACGCCACGGCCGCCAGGATTGTCCGCGGTCTGGGTGGTCCCGCAGCCAACGACTAACCCGCCGAGTCCCGTACTGACGCCCGCCAAAAATCGCCGTCGCGTTGTGAGCATGTCGCTCCCTCCAAGAAAGTAGTGAGCACAACTGTAGCATCGCCGCGTCGATCGGGCCGTTGTCACGGGCGGCTGACGGGAGAATTCCCAGCCCCTCGCGTATGGGGAAAAAGTCCGAGAAAAGCGACGGTGAATCCCCTTTTTGCTCGTTCTTGAACTCCGTGCTGTCGGGGGACGGGGGGACTGGACTACAGTTTCGCGGCAGTTAGAGGAGCACCGCCGTGGCAGTCGACGTTCAGACCGAAATCGTAATTCAACGCCCCATAGACGAAGTGTCGGCTTTCGCCGGCGATCCATCCAAGGCCTGTGACTGGTACGTCAACATCAAGAGTGTGCGTTGGGAAACATCCCCCCCGTTGGTCTTGGGAAGTCGAGTCTCTTATGTCGCGAGCTTCTTGGGCAAGGAGCTCGCTTACACCTACGAGGTAGTGGAGCTTGAGCCCGGGCGGCGCTTGGTTATGCGCACCGATGAGGGACCCATGCCGATGGAAACCACCTACGAGTGGTTTGAGCTTCCGGGGGATGTGCTCAGTACTCGAATGACACTTCGGAACCGAGGGGAAGCCAAGGGGCTACAGGCTTTCACCGCCCCGCTGTTGTCGTGGTCGATGCGCCGCGCCAACTTGCTCGATCTCGATTGCCTGAAGCGGCGTCTGGAAGCCGCACCGAGCAAAAATTGAGACGAAGCCAGCTGCGTGGCACGGCTGGCTTCAGTGATACAGACCGCTGAGAGAAACCGTCAGCATTCGCGCGTCGACGAGGCTGTCGTCTCCTTCATCGACGCTCGTGCCCGTCATTTCCAGCATGGGTCCCACAGACCATTGATCGGACACCCAAAAGTCATAGCCGCCGAACAGCCCAAACGTCATCCCGTAAATTTCTTCGCCGTCCGTTCGCTGCATGCCGGTTGCTCCGATGCCGAACAAGCCGCCGAGGTGAGTGCCGCCGTCTTCGGTGGGAAACCAGTCAGCCATGAACGCGAGCTGTCCGAAGCTGATGTTGCCGTACTCAGCCCCGTCCGGATGTTCGATCGTTTGGTCGGTGTCCTTTTTGTCTGCGTCGGACATTCGGAACTGAGAGACGAGCGCGCCCAGGACCAAACCGGAGCCCACGGTGACACCGGCCATGAGGTTCATGCCGACGTAGGTTCCGATGTACTCACCTGAATGAGCTTCGGTTTTTGCGCTTGTCGTGATTTGAAGTCTGTGCAGTATGCGACCGGTTCCACCTCCCGCCGTCATCCGTAGATAAAAGCCGTCGTGCCGTTCAGCCACTACTTCCTCTGACTCTGCTTCCTCCGGCTCGAAGCTTTCGGCGCTTTCTGAATCGGCAGCATTTTCAGGGATATCGGCACGAGGGCGCTCTTGCAAACGAGTGCCTAGGCCATAACCAGGAGGTGGCACGTAGTCGGGGTGGGGGTCGTCTGACAGAAGCTGTTCGATCTCGGGCTCGGAGGGTACCGACTCAACCGGTGCCTTCGTTGGCTTCGGTTCTGGTGCTGGAGCTGCGGGCGCTGTCGGCGTCTCGATCACTGGCGCAGCGGACGCTGGTTCAGGAGAAACGACGGGAGGATCCCATGGTTCGGGTGGTGGCGCATGCTGGGCGTGGGAAGGCGCTCCGAAGAAGACCGTCGCGAGCCCAATGAGCAATAATGCGTGAATTTTCATGATGCTACCGGCAGGCCGGTTCGAGCTGGGAACGCGGCGACCCTATCACGACCTGGGAATATGGCGGGGGCCTGGGAACGTCCCGAGCGTCCCGGTTTGAGGAAGTTTTCTAGCGACTTTTGACGGTCTCGAAAATCGCGGCTCCGAGCACCAGGGAACCGCCGCAGTAGGTCGCGACCGAGGGGACTTCAGAGAGCAGTATCGCGGCTGCCAGCGCGCCGTAAACGGGCTGCAAGCAGCTGATCAGGGAGACTGTCTTTGCGCTAATTGCCCGGAGTGCGCGGACCAAAAGGCTGTGCGGAACGGCGGTGAAAAGGGTGCCAAGCAGGAGGAGTTGCGGCCACAGGTGTATTGTCTGCGACGGGTGCCACGATCCGACGAAGGGAATGAGCAACAGGCCGGTGACTAGGCACTGATACAGCATCGTCTTGCTGCCCGAGTAGCGGCTGAAGCTGTGTCGGTATAATATGTTTCGAATAGCGAAGAAGAAGGCTGAAATGATGCCGAGCGCGACGCCGAGGGTCGTGTTGTGTCCGAGGTTCAGTTCCGGAACCATGAGAGCCACTCCCGCGAGTACCACCAGGCCCATAGCCAGATCCGACCCAGGCGGTTTGCGACCCTCACTGAGCGGCTCGAGCAGGACGGTGATTACGGGATATGAGAATAGCGAGACCATACCAATCGCAACGGTCGACACCTGCATGGACAAGAAATAGGTGACCCAGTGCAAGCCGACGAGGCAGCCGAGAGCGAGAGCGATGCCATAGTCTCTACGTTGGGTCAGCGCGAAGGTCTCGCCTCGCAGCTGAAGGATGACCGCCAGCGTGGCACTCGCCACCCAGCATCGGAAGAATATGATATCCACCGCAGCCAGCGGCAGGATTTTGGAGAACAGCGCCGTTCCGCCGAATAACACCGAGGCGAGGTGAATCGAAACTAGCGCTCGCTGGGTGTCGGGATTCTTGTTGGAGCTGGAGTTCGTTGACGTGGCGGCAGAGTCGCTCACTCAGTCCTCATGTCGTTGCCCGTACCGCGAGCTGCGTCGGCCCCAGTAGAGCCGTGCGCGGGCGCGCGCTCTCGCTGGTAGATAACGAAGGCTAGGCCGAGCGCTAGCAGTATCGGGATGGTGGGGGCCAGTATCGCGGCCACGGCAGAAAATACGATGGATGCGATGAGTTCGACCGTGGCAAGAATAAAATTGGCGAGACCACCGGTCCCGACGCTACTCGCCGTACGGGCGATAACGGTGGCGCTCTGGGTCAAGCCGGCAGCAGTGCCTCCTGCCAATATAGCGAGGGACCAACGCCACATCGGCGGCATCTCCGTCGTCGCTCCGGCGAACAGTAATATGCCCGCCAGTACTGCGAGCGGGCTCATGATCGTATCGAGAACGTTGTCCAGCCACGGAAAATAGTAAGCGCCGACTTCGAAGCTGGTGGCAGCACCGAGAGCGATCAGCGCAGGTGTACTCCCGACCCATGCCGGAAAGCTCTCTAACGAGCTCAGGCCCTCCGGGCCAAAGCGGATCCCGAGGCCGATGAGCAACGCAGGAACGAACAGGCGGAACCCCGCTGCCGCAGCGAGGCCGAGCCCAAGACAAATGCTGAGGAAGTCTTCCACGGAGCTGTATTTTAGCTTAGATCGAGGGAGCTGGGTCGTGCTCGCGAGGCGTGGCGCGGGCCCGACGGCTCAGAGGACTTGACGGCTCACGGAGCGCAGCGGTCCGGAACGACGCAATCGCCGTAGCAGTTGCCGACGACGCTGGGGACGAGTCCAGCAATGCAGCTAATCATCATGTCGCACGTGACGTCGCTTTCATCACAGTTGACTTGGGTGTCGCAGGAACCATTGATGCAGACGGCGCCCACTACGCCCTGCTGTACGCAGCCGTCGGATCCGGCATCGCAGGCCATCATGCAGACGGCCACGCCTTCGCCTTCAGGGAAGCTTTCGCAAGTCCCGCAGCAATCGCTGATGAGGTCGCAGTCGGCGGAGCGTTCGCAATCGCTGCCAGTGTTATTCGAAGTACCGCCGGTATTGCCCGATGGGTTGCCCGCGGTGCCCGACCCGGCAGTACCAGAGGACGTGCCGCCACCGGCTCTGCCGCCAGCCGAACTGCCGCCAGAGCCGGTGGCGCCGCTGCCTGACTCGTTCTGCCCGCCGCCGTCAGTGGCGCTACCGTCGGCGCCCCCCTCAGAGTGGCTGTTCGAATCGCTCTCGGTGCACGCCAAAAAGCTGCAACCAATGGCGAGAATGAGGCAGATGCGTTTCATAGGTCGGGTGTGCTGTGGGGGGCGCTCGGTGTCAACATGCCCCGGCTTCGTTTCGGATGAAATCAGTCTTCGGCGCATTGAACGGGCTCCACACACAGACGCCCGAAACAATCGCCGATAACGGTGGGCACCAGTCCGTCGGGGCAATTCATGATCATGTCGCACATGACTGGGCTCTGCTCACAATCGACTTGAGCGGAGCAGTTTCCGTTGATGCACTGAGCCGTCTCGATACCCCGTTCCGCGCAGCCGTCACGGCTCAACTCGCTACAGGGAAGCAAACACGACAACGCGAGGTCGTCCTTCGGAATGCCGATGCAGAGACCGCAGCAGTCGCTGACCAGCCTACAGTCGGCGGCGACTTTGCATTCCTCGCCGAAGTCGGGTTTTCCGCCGTCTGGCTTGGCGACGTCGGACTTTCCAGAATCGGTTTTCCCTCCGGCATCAGCGGGCTTGCCCGAATTCTGCCCGCCGGCACCGCCGGCAGGGTTGTTCGCGCCACCAGTGCCAGAATTGGTGCCGCCGCCACTGGAAGCAGTCCCTCCAGATGTCGCGGCTACGTCTCCTGAGCCTAACGTGACACCGCCGCTGCTGGCATTCGCTGACGTATCGCTGCTGGCATCCCGGGCCGGGCTGCCGCTGCCGTCTTCACCTGCCGAGCAGGAAACGATTCCGAGCACGCCAAGCAGGTGAAGGGTTTTCATGAATCTGGAATGACGCATCGTTTGGCAGACGTCAATGCACGCTTCAGTCCGGCTCTAAGTCATCGCTATCAATTGACTTCGCCCCGACAGAGTGGGTGCGGGGCGGATAAAAAAGCACAGCCATGGACATCATCAGTACGCTGAATGTCCAGAGCCCTGGCAGCGCCACTGCAAAGCTGGTGTGCAAGCCGAGCGCGATCACAATGCCGAGCCGGGGGCAGAGCCAGAGAAGCAGCGGGAGTGCCAACTCGACGGCCACAGCCGCGATGGCTAGACAGAGAGCCACGTCTCGAGATGTTCCGAGCAAGTGCACCAAACTTTGCCCGTCCAAGAAGCCATGCGCGCATTTGTTAGCAGCCGAAAACCAGTAAACGATCACCAGTTGGGCTCTCACCAATCCTAGCGCGGGAGAGACCCTGGCCGGCCCGGTGGGCCAGTAGCTCTTGAGTGTTGGCGGGTCCAAGCTGAGGAAGAGGAACAGCAGAAAAAGCAACACGCGGTGATTGGCGAAGCGTTGGGATAGCGAGACCAGCGCGAGCACCATACCCATCCGCAGCGCCAGTGCCGTCCACCTCCCGCTCAACAGCATGAGGGCGCAAGCCACCGAGAGGGTCCACTCGAGTTGTAGCCAAGTGGCTGAATACAGCGGCACTCCGGGGAGGTGTCGCCACGGGAAGTAGTCCCCAGAGTGCACGAGTAACAGCCCCCCGCTGATATCGCTGACCACGCGCACCAGTAAGGCGAGACCCAGCAGCTTCAAGCAGGCTGAGACGGCACGTGGGTCGCTCCGGCCATTCGTCGGAAAGGGCCTAGCGAGAATCATGAATCTGGCACTCAGGGGCGACAAGAGCTTGAGGTGGGGCGTCCCCTTCGGTGTAGTGGAACGGGCCGTGGTCGGCGTAGCGTCCGCAATACCAGTGGGCGATGCGCCGCAGTTGTCGGTGGTCAATTAGGTGGGCGCGCTGAGGCAGCACCTCATGCAGATCAATGGCCCGGCCCGCCCGATCGACGAAGGCGTAGTCGAGCTTCTCCACGCTCTCGAACATCTTCCAGCCTGGGAGCTCATCCACCATTAGGGCGAGGCTGCAATAGCTGACATTGAGTACCAGCAATGACTGGCACAGAGAGCGTAAACGGGGCGACAAGGTGACGGCTAGCTTAGGCCAAGACTCAACACGCTGTCAGCTTCCTGTTTCAAGGGAGGGATTGGCGTAGGCGAGGGGGCTCGTCGAAGTGACTGGGCGCCTTGGTCCCTCAGGCGAGGGCGGACGCGTCGGCGTCGGCCGAAACAGAAGGGGAGGTGGCGCCGCCGTACACGACCCGTAGGAGGGCGGGGGTCAACACGAGATCGACGAACAGCGCCATGAACACGGTGGAGGCCACCAGCACGCCGAAGTGGCGAATCGTGCTCAGCTCGCCCAGTAGGAAGGTCGAAAAGCCGCCTACCAGCACAATGCTCGTGATGACCATGGCGCGGCCACTATAGGAATAGGCGTGGGCAATGGCGGCATCAACGTTCCCAGATTCTTCCATTTTGATCCGGAAGTGGTGCAGAAAATGAATCGTGTCGTCTACCACGATTCCCAGGGTGATCGAGGCGATGAGAGCGTTGCTGTAGTCGAGCCAGATACCTGCGGCTCCCATTATCCCCAACAGCCCGAGGATGGGCAATAGGTTGGGCAACATGGCGATGGTGCCCAATTTGACGCTCTTGAGCAGGAAGATCATGAACAGTGTGATGGACGCAAATGCGATCGAGAAACTGCGCAATAGATTGATGATCGTATTGTTCGTGATCTCCACCCACTGGGAACCCGTGCCGCTGACCTGAACGTCGGCGATGCCGCCAATATGGATCCGAATGCCTTCCCGAATGTGCTCAAGCAGCGGCTCGTAACTTCGGGAGTCGAGCCAGTTGGTGCGAATCAACACGGCAGCTCGGCTCATGTCGACAGTGGCGGTGCTCTTGAGTTGATCCGGCGCGGAGCTTTCGAACACCGTGAAAATATCCGAAAGCGCCCGTTGGGTCTTCGGCACAGCGTAAAACGCCGGGTTACCACCGTGCAGAGCGCGATTTGTTTCGCGGACCACGTCGAGAATGCCGTTTACGTTACGAATGACGGCGACGTCCGTCTTAGGATCCCGATAACTCATGATGTGAGTCTCTAGTTTCATCAGGGCGTCCATGAGCTCTTTGTCGGCGACCGTCTTACCGTCGTGAGCTTGGATATACAGTGCGCAATCCCCACCACCGCCGATAAATTCGTTAACGGTTTCGAGTACACGACGTGTGGGCGCCTCTTTGTCGAAGACGCGCATGTCGTCGTGGCTGACATAGATCTGCGAGGCGAATAGTCCCGAGCCCACAGCGAGCACGGACGCCATCGCTAGTACCATTCGGGCCCGCCGTGGCGTGCCGGACACGGAATTGCAGAGGGACAGCGCCCGGTCCATCGGGCCCCCTTGACGCTGATTGAGGGCGCCAAACGTTCCGCCTCGGTTCCAGCTGAGGAAGACTGGCAGGACGGTGAGGCATTGGAGCATGGCGGCCATGACGCCGAGGGCACCGAGCAGCCCCATATCCATGATGCCGGAGGTGTCCGCAGAGAGGAAACTCAACAAGCCGAAGGCGGTGGTCATGGATGTCAGCAGGACCGGCATGCCCGTAATCGCCATGGCTGCGACCACCGCTTCTTTCCGCTCCACGCCAGCACGTAGCTTGTCCCGATAGGCGCTTTGAATATGCACGGCATCGCCGACTCCGACACAGATCAGAAAGGCCGGGATAATCATGGTGACCTGAGTGACGGGGCGGTCCAGCAATGCTGCGAAACCCATGCTCCAGATCGCACTGAATATGACGGCTACCGCGGGGCCAATCAAACCGACGGGGCTTCGAAATACGAACGCGAGCACGAGCATCATCACGATCAACGCGGCAGCAAAGAGGGCACCAGTATCGACCACTAGGATACGTTCAAGGCTCGCGAACAGCGCGGGCACGCCGCCGACGCTGACCCGAAAGTCGTCCCGGTCATGCTTTTCTGCGGTAGCCATGATGGCGTCGGCGAGCACGGTGAATTCCGAGTCGTGCATGTGGTCAGTCCGGGCCAAGATCAGACTGTGTTGGCCGCCGGTGCCGACGACGCGGCCCAGTAGGCTCTTGTCGTGGATCACACGCTGTCGCAAAGCGGCTAGATCCTTTTCTTGGGGCCACTGGTCGAGTAGGCCCTCGACGACGATTCCGTTCTCGGTACCGCGGGTCTGGCGCGCGTTGATGAGCGAGGTCACTTCGCGAAAAACAGAGCCGCCGGATTCGGCCGCCCAGTCACCGTCCGTTGCTTCGAAGTCGCCGAAGTCGCCGAAGTCTGGGTTGGTATCGGCAGAGAGTGTGGGCTCTGAACCCTCGGGTCCGGGCAGCGGCGTTTGGGTAGTGGGGTCCCAATGTTGATAGCCGAGGCTCTTGATCTCGACATTGATGCGCCGGATGTCGTCGTGCAATGCCTTGAGGCGTTTCAGATAGTCGAGGGAGTAAACGTCGCCCTCGACCAGAATCATCGAATAGGTGTCGTGCCCAAAATCGTTCTTGAATTGATCGTTCAGTACCGCCGCGGACGAGTTCTTTGGCAAGAACGGCTCGCTGCTGAAGTCGCCTCGCAGGGACGTGACAATGGCGGCTAATAGGCCTCCCGTGATCAACAGGTTCACCAGGACCACAATGGCACGATGGTTCAGGACCCAGACGCCCCAGGCACGGAACCAGCGATTCTCGGGCTCGTGGTCGGCGCTGATATCATTGGGGGGGGACATGGTGGGCGCACCCTAGTGCCCAGCCCAGCGACAGGAAATCGGAAAGCCGCGACGCGTCGCACAATGGGGGGCGGTATCCCAGCGACCTTTTGACCGAAAAAGTGCCATCTTTGGCTGGGGGAACGCTCAGAATTGGACGGCGCGCGTGGGGCGCAGTACCGAGGACAGCAGCCTTCTTCCTCCGCGACATCGATGACTCAATCTGAATCGCCTACTGACACTTCCTCGATCCCGCTTGTGCCGGGAGCAGTCCCGTTCTTTGGTCATCTTCCGCAGATGCGAAAGCGTCTTCCCGATTGGTGTGACGAGAATCACGCCAAATTTGGGCCGCTGTTTCGCGGAAACCTCGGCTTCGGCGCGGTGGGCGTGTTCGTTCAGGGCATAGAGTCCCTGGAAATCATTGGCAACAAGGATACGAGTTCCATCGATCTGCTCGAGCGATGTCACGGCACTCTAGGGAAGAACGCCATGATCGTGTTGGATGGTCCGGCGCACCGCAAATCTCGTGGAGCGGTCAGTGCCAACTTTACCCCCGGTGGTTTGGACCGCGCGGCGGTTCTCAAGACGACCTCTGCCGTATTTGATGAACATATCGAGGCGTGGTCGAAGCTCGACAGCATGGATCTCAAAGACCTGTGCAGTGACGCGGTTTTCGACGCCATCTGTCGCGTTATCGGTGTCATTCCGGGAGAGCTCAGCCAATGGCGTAGCCGCTTCCGAATGCTGCTGCTCGGTTCCATGGGGAGTCCTACGAATCTTCCGGGTTCGCCGGGTTGGTTCGCGGTTCGTGCCCGTTCGTGGTTGGACGAACGCCTAGCGGCGGAAATTCAACGCGTTCGGGCAGAGGGCGATGAGTCGTGCTTGCTCGGGGCCATGGCGCACGGCAAGGACGAGGACGCCCGAGCCGTCGATGACGCGGCTCTGCTCGACAATCTGCGTCTTCTCGTGCTGGCCGGGCACGAGACGACTGCGTCCACCTTAGGCTGGGTGTTCCTTCATCTGGCGGACAACCCGGCGATGTGGGAACGCGTCGTTGAAGAGGCGCATGCATCGCTCCCGGAGCAGCTAGTCACTGTTTCTGGATTGGCGTCGTATCCG
Organism: Polyangiaceae bacterium; assembly: GCA_013214025.1. GTDB lineage: Bacteria > Myxococcota_A > Polyangia > Polyangiales > Polyangiaceae > JABSRN01. The sequence goes on along the minus strand of JABSRN010000164.1, from coordinate 105,492 downwards.
TTTGCCGAAGCGCTCTTTCGCGAAGCGGTGCGGCTCTATCCGCCGGTGACGATCGAGACTCGAACCGTAATTCGGGAGGTCAGTTTTCACGGTCACCGTTTCGCTCCGGGGGCCGTATTGGCTTGCAGCATCGTCAACGCCTCTCTGGATGCGAGTATTCACGAAAGCCCGCGAGCCTTCCTACCGGACCGATGGATGGGCACCGAAGGACGCAAGCGAGCGCCGTCGAAGACGGAGGCGTGCCAGTTCGGCGGAGGGCCGCACTATTGCCTGGGCTATCATCTCGCTGTAGCCGAAGGCACGCAGTTCATCGTTTCTCTCGCTCGTCGGTTTCACGCCGCCGGCCTGCACTTGGCTCCGGCCGGACCTGTGCCGGAACCCAGCTACTACCCGGTCATAACCGTCCCTAAGAGCGCCACCGTTCGAATCGTTCGTTAGCTGTCTGAGGTCGGGTCGCGGATCTGCTCAATTGGGCGATCGAGCGTTTCCAGTGCGTCGCGTAGCTCGCGTTCGAGGCGCGCGGCTTGTTCATGCATGAGCAAGTGCCCGCCGCTTGGGAAGAGCACCGGTTGACACTGCGGCAGGCTACCGGCGACTCGATGAGAAAAGCTGACGTCTAGTACACGGTTGTTGGCTCCCCATATCACCCAGACGGGCGGCAGGTTTTTGGGGGAGCTGAACGGTGGCATGAATTTGTCGAAACTCGACAGGCCGCTCATTAACCGCCAACGCGAACGGGCGTGCCAGCTTTGGCGTTGGAGCTGCCGAAGATGGCGGTACAAGAGATCTGGCGGCGGCTCTTGCCCGAAGGCACGTCGGACGACTCGGTGGGCAATCGGGCTGATCTGGCCTGTCAGAAAGAATGTGGCGATGCTCGGAAGTTTACGCCAACGACTCGACGAAAAGCTCAGCCCAAGACTCGCACGAAGCATGGCGCGACCTCCGCAGAGATTCACCAGTACGATGCCGCCTACCTTGTCCGGATGCTGTTGGGCATATTCCAGCGCGACGGCGGCGCCGATGCTGACGCCGACCAAGATCGGGTTTTTTAGATCCTTGTGAGCCAGAAAACTTCCCAGCTGTTCCGTGTACAAGGCGAGATCGTAGTCGCGCCGGGGCTTGAAGGATTGTCCGAAGCCGAACCAATCCAAGGCATACACGCGATGGCTGCCCTTCATGCGCCGAAGCATGCGGTGCCAGATGTGTCCGTCTGTTGAGCCGCTGTGGAGAAACACCAAGGGGGGGCCGTCGATAGAGTCGCCGCCTTCCACGTAGTAACTCTCGCCAACCGAGGATCGGAAACGGTGCCCGTGAAGTCCGGATGGCAGAGGACGCATACTGAGAGCGTCTCCGAAGACCACCCGATCCGCAAGCGGGCTTGTACCCTCCGGATATGCTCGGCCTCTTTGGCGCTAGAATGGCCGCAGAATGCCTTCGGCTCTGAGGCCTGTCGCGCGGTCTGCTGATGGGTGACGGCGGTCGGCTCTGTCCTTCGGCTAGGACTAGCGAGCTGTCGAGGGTATCAGGGGATGGCGATGCCCTTGGGCACTGGGGTGGCGCGACCGAGCTCCATTCGCCTGATTGCGAAGTGCATCCAAGTGAGGGCGACTCCGGAGAGCACTGCGAGGAACAGGAAGCAGCCTTGGGGATTACCGACCGGCAGGCTCGGTGATTTACTTGCTGACAACATGGCCCCAAACACGATGGGACAGACGAAACCGCCGAGTCCGCCGACGACGCCGACGATGCCGCCGACGACGCCCACCTCGTCCGGGAAGTAGCTAGGAATGTGCTTGTACACGGCGGCCATGCCGATGCCCATGACGGCGCCAAGTGCGGTGACGACAATGGCGAAGGGCAGCAGCCCCAGTGGCACACAGAGCGCCGTAAAGCCAAACACGCAGCTCCCGAGCACCGCGTACATGACGGCGCGCGCCCCGTACTTGTCGCTCAACACCCCGCCTGCGGCCCGAATGATCGCGGACGGCAGTGCGAAGAGTGCCGCCAGTGTACCGGCTGTTGGGAGCGATAGCCCGTACACATCGACGTAGTAGCTGACCAACCAGCCGCTGAGCGCGACGAAGCCACCGAAGACAAGAAAGTAGTACATACCGAAGCGCCAAACCTGCAGTCGCTTCAAAGCGGAGAGGCGCTCGCCGATGGTCTTCTTTGCGGACTCGCCCGCCAACTTGTTCTCGGTGCTCAGCCAGAAACCAAGCGCGGTGAGGGTCGTCAGCGCGGCGTAGACTAGGGGCAGGGTGCGCCAGCCTTCGGGATTGGCGCCACCGTCCGTCAGCCATCCGAGCAAGGAGGGGGCGCCGAGCAAGGTGACCGACGCGCCGGCGTTGCCCATGCCGAAGACCCCGAGAGCGGTGCCCTGTTTCTTCTTGTCGAACCAAACCGAAGTGAAGGCGACGCCCACGGCGAAAGACGCGCCAGCAATGCCGAAGAACAGTCCCGCGGCGAGGAAGCCGGCGAGGCTATCGGCCTGGGACACCGAGAGCACACCGGCGGCCGTCACAAGCAGGACGCCAGTGAACACAGGGCGTCCGCCGAATCGATCGGTCAATACGCCCACCGGTAGCCGCAACAGGGAGCCCGTCAGGATCGGTGTGGCGAGCAGCAGTCCAATGTCAGAGCCATCCCAATCGTACTGACCGCTCTCCACGAGGGACTTGATCAACGCGCCGTACATCATCCACACCGCAAAACACATCGTGAACGCGACGGTGTTCGCGACGAGAATGCGTCGGGGGGTGACCGCAGCGGAGGAGCTCGACGTCGTCATGCCTTCACTAATACGGTGCTGTCGGTTTCAACCCGTTTTCCCAGACCCCGAAAAACTGGAAACATTTCAGGCACTAAGCGGGGGTCCGGAGTTTAGATTGTTGCCGAATGTTTCGCTGACGTATCCCCCGGTTTCCGCACCGGCAAATTCCAGTGCTTGGGTTTCCGGGACGAAATATTCGAGCGTCGGATGGGTCGTTCCACGAAACCTGAGCCCGCTATTCCAAAGTCGAAATATTACCGCCCGAAGTCTTAATAACTCTGCCAGCGAGCAGGGTTTCCCGGCAAACCCTCTGGCTGCCTGGCTCAGAGACAACTTTTCTGTCGGTCCGTCGTCAACACGAAGCAAGCGATTCGGAACGCACGGTCAAAAGTTCTCGCGGTCTCGCTGTCTGGGTCAGCTGTCTGCGCACCGCTCAGGTGACGACGTTCTGCGACGAGCCGAGCAAGTATTGGCGGACGTTGGAAGTGGCGATGGCCATCAGCCGCTGCCGGGCTTCCCACGTCGCCCATGCCAAGTGGGGAGTGATGTGGCAACGTGGAGCGCCCAGCAGAGGGTGGTCAGCCGGAGGTGCTTCTTGACTCAATACGTCGAGCCCCGCTCCTGCGAGGTGCCCTGCGTCAAGAGATTCTCGCAGCGCCCGCTCGTCGATCAGTGGGCCTCGGCCGGTGTTGAGCAAGACGGCATCGGATCTCATGGACGCCAGACGAGTGGCATTGACGAGCCCTTCTGTCTGGAGATTCAGCGGACAGTGCAGACTGACGATGTCGGCCTCAACGAATAGCTCATCTAGTGGCAAGAACTTCACGCTGACTCCGGCAATGGCCGGACGCCGACCGCTCGGCGATTCCGCCGCGAGCACGTTCATGCCAAAGGCGGCGGCGATTCGTGCGACAGCGCTTCCGATGGATCCGAGCCCGACGATGCCGAAGTTCTTTCCTGCGAGTTCTCGCAGCGTGGCGCGAGTGAACATGAAGTCATCTGACACTTGCCACTCGCCTTTCATCACAGCGCCCGTGTGCAAACTGGTGTGGCTCACAATCTCTAGCAGTAAGGCGAACACATGTTGCGCTACCGATGGCGTGCTGTAAGCGGGAATGTTGGTCACCGTAATGCCCTGGGCTCGGGCGGCGTCTAGATCCACCACATCGACGCCGGTGGCTAGCACACCGATGTACCGGAGCGCGGGGAGTTTTCGGATGGTTTCAGAGTCAAAGACTTCCTTGTTGGTGAGCACGATGCTTGCGCCTGCTGCTCTTTCAACTCGTAGTTCGCCCGAACGCTCATGGAGCTCTAGCGTTCCCAGCGCTGCGAGCTCTCCCCAAGCTACATCCCCGCGGGCGCTGGGGCCGGGACTCAGGGTGTAGCCGTCCACTACAACGATTCTGGGAGAGTCGGTCATCGGCGTAGTCTCTGATCACTGGCTGCGTTGGGAAAGGAACTTTATCGAGTGAGCTCGCGGAAGCCGCTCCGAGCAGTATCTGGGGCGAATGACCGCTGGAGTGCGGCGGTGGCCAATGATGGATCCGCCTGGATGATTCCTGATCACCCGCAGAGCAGCGGCGCACATCGGTGTCTCGAAAATAGAGGCGTGCTGTCAGACCGAGATCCAGCGTGCCGGTTTATGATCATCGAGCCCATTGTGTCAGTGGCTGATCAAAAACGATGACACATGAACCAAGTCGCCTAGTCTTTTCAGTCGTAGCGTGTTGCTGAGGGACTGCGATGATTGTGCGGCGTGAAGGAACGAGCCCTTTGGATGATTCGCGATCCACGAGGACGTGAGGGACGGCAATCGATCGGTTTCGGTTCTGGTCGACAGTGGCTGATCTATCTCGACGAGCGAGGAGCCGGGCGGGTGTTGCCAGTGTTGTCTCCCGATCCAGTTGGATGACGGAGGATTTATCGTGCGCCGCCTACCCCTGACTACACTCTAACGAGTCGTCTTAGACGGGGCCAGTCCTCACCGGTTGCACGCGGCCTTACAGCCAGCGGTTGATTCACAGCCAGCGAATGATCGCCTGGATGACTATCGCGAGACTGAGTCCGGCGGCGAACCAACGCAACAGAAATCCCAGGGTGAGGGCGTTGGCATCGTCCGGGCGGTAGCCGTGTCCTTGGAGCGCTCGGCGCGTCGCGCCCTTCTTCGCTAGGTTTACCAGAGTCACCTGGCTGGGCCGCGGTGTTTCGAAGTCTATTGCCGAGAAGTGAGCGACATCAGTGTTGGACCGCCCAAACTCGGCGTCCTCGTCCAGTTCGGAATAATCCGGATGGCTGATGACGGTTTCTCGATCTTCGGGAGCGTCGGGGAGAGCTGCGTGGTCAGTGTGCATCACATGAAGGTGGTTTGTCTCAGCGTGGTCTGTCTCGGCGTGGTCTGTCTTAGGGTCGTCCGTGCCATTGTCTTCTGGAGCGACATCAGATGTCCAACCGCCCCAGCGATGTTGCCGGTCGCGGACAGTTTCGGGCAGCTCGTCGGATTCGGGGACTTGCCGTTTGCCTGGCACGATGCGGGTGTAGCTGTACTTCGGTGGATGGCTAAGGTCGCCCCGGGGCTGAGCGTCTGCCAGGCGCAGGGCGTCGGGACGGTGAGTGTCGGGACGGAGTAGGGGGCTTGGGCTCATAGGGGACTCGATGTTCTTAGCGTCACACCGAAGAGACGGTCGCGCTACAGCCTTCGGCGGATCGCGAGTCGATCGCGGGAAGATTCTCGCATCCGCATCGGCTTGTGTCGCATGCCCTCTGCAGTCGTCGCGGGGCGGTGCACCCGGATGTCGTCCATTGTCAACACCGCCAATTGGGGACGCCTGTCGCGTGGTGGGAGCCTAGTTCTTGACTCTCCCCCTGGCGGACCCTGGGGGAGGGCTGAGCCTCTTGCCTGTTCCGTAGGGATCGCCGCTTTGGCGGGCTCGGAACCAATGGTCGAGTGAGTTGGAACCGCCCATGTTCAGTATAGGAGAATTTTCGACTTTGACGGCCCTCACCGTCAAGACTCTTCGGCACTATCACGACAAAGGGTTACTGATGCCGTCCCAGGTGGATTCGGCGTCAGGATACCGGTCCTACGATAAGGCCGCTCTGGATCGTGCGCGGCTCATCACCGCGCTCAAGCAACGGGAGTTCTCATTGGAGGACATCCGGCAGATCCTTGAGGATTGCGGTGACGACGGTGGCGCTCTGGAGTTTCTCGAGCGTCACCGATGGTCAATTCGCGCCAAATTGAATCGCTACCGGGACATCTCCAACGCCCTCGAGCGAACCATCACCTTAGAAAAGGAAGCCAGATCGATCATGCAGAACTCTCAATACAACATCGAAGACAAGTTTATAGCAGCGCAATTGGTCGCTGGGATTCGCGGTCTGGGCGAACATGCCGACTGCGAGCTCCGCTTCAAGAAACGGGGACGAGCCTACGGTTTCGGCATCGCCGGAAAGCCCGATAACTCAATTTACGATAGCGAGTACAAGCAGGAGGGCGCAGATTTTGAGTCATTCTTCCCGGTAAAAAAAGAGAAACCAGCGGGTGGCATCGACGTTCATAGCTTGGTGGAGGTTCGATGTCTGACGCTCGTTCATCGCGGGCCATATGATACAACCCATCGCAGTTACGCTCGTCTATTCGAAGGAATTCTTGTTCAGCGGCAGTGGCTCGCGTTCTTTGATTTTCGCGGACGAGAGAGCCGATGCGGGGCCCATGGCTGTTGCCGTTGCAGCTACCGATTTGCGGATACCGAACACCGGCGATCCAGGTGGCGCGGGGGCGGGCGGTAGCCCTGCCGTATCTGACGGCGCGGGTGCCGCTGTGCGGGGGCCTGTCCCCGACCCAGAGCCGCCGCCGGTCGTCGATGCGCAATGTCGCGCGGAGGCTTGCGAGAGTTCACCCCAGGGCCTTCCGATCGAAGGCTGTTGCGCACCGGAGGGGGAGTGCGGTTACGATACGCAATTTTTTGGACTCTTCGGGGTGAGCTTCGGACAGTCGTGCATGCCGCGACGAACAGGGGGTCAAGATTTAGACTGTCCCGACGTAACGGTTGCCATGGGCTCTGACGCTCCCGTGAAGGTGTCGAATTTACCCGGCTGCTGTATGCCAAACGGATTATTCGGGGCGCTGCCCGACACCGCCAATGTCTCACTAATGGGTCTTGTCGCTCTCGACATGGGCTGCATCGATCCCTGAGACGGTCTATCGCCGGACCATCCGGAAGTGCTCTGCGGGGACACTCTGTTCTAGTCGGCACTCTGTTCTAGTCGGCACGAGATTCAACGCGGGGCGACAGAGCGACCGTGAGCCGTCGTTGAGGCGGCTACTTGACGTCGAACCAGGAACTGAGCGCGCCGAGGGCTCGACGAGCGTAACCTGTTCGTTTGGCGGCTTCGACAGCTGGCGGGGCGATTGCAGGTTGCTCAAAGTTTACGATGCTGTGCCCCCCGGCCGCTGTGACGTGGGAATCAGAGAAGGCATCACCGAGGTTCTCTAGGTGCTCGATACCCGACGGTCGCGTGGGTGCGATCAAGTCCGGTTCGGTGATGCGGTCGCGCCAAGCGTTAGGATCGTCCTCAGAACGCTGGCTCGGCACAATTGGCTGGTCGGCGAATCGCCGTTCCGCTTCGATTAGGCGGGTGTACGACGGCGCGGATACAGGCATCGACGAGTGGGACGTGCCCACGTCGGGTACCGCCATCAGGGTGGGGGGGGGATTGGAATCCGGGTGTGCTTGGGGGCACGCGGCGTCGTGGTTCATTTCGGACATCGGGTAGAGGTGTCCAAGAGTCACATCCATTGGGCGCTTCCGCTAGGTGCTGGAGAGCTTTTGGCGACCGGGTTGGGAGAATCCCAATCCGGTCTGAATTGGGACCAGCGGGTCCGTGCAGGTCCGTGGTCGCGTAGCTTTGCAGCGGTGGGAGAAATTGCTGTGGCGGCGGTTCGTGAACTTGGCGTCACAACTTAGTTGTGAGGCGCGCGCCTCTCGTGAGCCTACAGCTGAAGGGGTTTCGCGAACGCGCACCCCGATCGGAGCCCCAGTGTCCGAGTGCGGGGCAAATCTGTTGTGACTACACTACGAGAGCTGCCAAATCGCCCGGGACCCAGCCCCCGGCGATAGAAGTTTCTCCTATGACTGACAGGCCAGTAACGACCGACAGCGTTGTCCGCGAGCTGCGCCCCCTGGGTTTCCCGTGGTTCACGCTCGATTCGTTCTTGTTTTGCGTCCACCACGACGATGACTATTCCCCCGGCAACGATGAGTTGGGTCCCGATGCCTCGCTGAGTGGGCGGCGCATCGGTATGGACTTCGATGGCTAAGACGGCTGGCGCATGTGCCACGGCGAGCGAGTGCCGGGATTCCCGCAGCATCCCCATCGTGGATTCGAGACCGTGACGGTGGCTCGCAAAGGACTGATCGATCACTCGGATTCGCTGGGCGCCAAGGCGCGATTCGGGGAGGGCGACGTTCAGTGGATGACGGCGGGGCGTGGAATTGTGCACTCGGAAATGTTCCCGTTGCTTCAGCGCAATGCTCCCAACCCAACAGAGTTTTTTCAGATATGGCTCAACTTGCCCGCCAAAGGCAAGATGGTACGAGCCGTACTTCACCATGCTGTGGAGTGACTCGATTCCGCAACTGAGCGTTGAGGACGCCAACGGCAAAGTATCCGAACTGCGGATTGTTGCCGGGAGCTACTGTGGCACCGCGGCCCCTTCACCACCGCCCAACTCGTGGGCGGCTCACGACGAGAGTGACATCGAGACTTGGACCCTGAGTATGGCGCCGGGAGCGCAGCTCACTTTGCCTCCGGCCAACGTGGCGTCGCAGCGGGTGCTGTACTTTTATCAAGGCGACAGTGTGCGGCTCGCCGACCGCGAGCTGAGGGAGCAAGCCGGTGCCATTGTCGTCGCCGATTGGGAGCTATTGGTAGAGGCCGGCAACACCCCCACCGAGGTATTGATATTGCAGGGAAGACCCCTGGAAGAACTGGTGGCTCACTACGGGCCATTTGTGGTGAATACTCGCGAGCAGCCCGATCAAGCGATGCGCGATTATCGTCAGACTCAATTCGGTGGATGGCCCTTCGCATCGAACGATCCGGTGCACGGCCGCGAGCGGGGACGGTTTGCTGTCCACGCTGACGGACGGGTGGAAGAACCGTAGTCGAAATGCGCGACGCTCCGGTGATATTGCTAAGGACTGTCGCCGCGCCAAACCGCGCCGTTGACCATATCCACCCAGTACAGCTTGTCGTCCGGACCCAGGGCTATGCCGGCGAGGGCGTTGGGACCGAGTCCGGTGTCGAATTGTGCCAGCAGCTGGCCGCTCAAGTCGTACTGGTAGATGAGCCCGAAGGTGTTGTCGGTTACGTAAAACACATCGGAGCCGAGGGCGATGCCGCTGGGACGCGACAACTCGCCGGGCGGCACCAGCACGTCCCAATCGGCGGTGACGACGAAGCGGGCATCCGCGATGCCATCCGGCGTACGGATCGCGTCGCCGAGCCGCCCGCTATCGACAAACAGCCGTAAAATACGAGAATGCCCTGTGTCGACGATGTACAGCGTGCTCGAACCTGCGTGGTAATCGAGATGGCTGGGAATGTCGGTCGAGCGTAGCAACTCGCCGTCCATGTAGCGGCGCAAACTTCCGTCGCTGTGATCCATTCCGCCGGGCTCGTGGGGCTGCGCGAAATTGTACAAGTCGATAGCGCCCGCCTGTCCGTTAAACGCAAAGTATCGATTCCCGTCGAGGTGAGCCATACCCATGCAATAGGGTGTGCCGTGCAACATATCGAGGTGCGAACCGTTGCCGCCGGGGGAGGGGGACACCGCGAAGACGTCCCTCGCCGCCGACCATAAAGTCGGCCCGATGAAATCTGTGTCGTCGTCTTCTGAATTGGCTGTGCGGGCTTCGCCACAGGTCGCGAAGTAGTCGTCGTCACCGAAGGCGATTGCCGGCGGGCGCCGCATGAAGTGTTGGGCGTTTTGATCGCGAAGGATCTGAAATGTGGGTACCGCCGCGCGGGCGTCCTCAAACAGCACGATGGAGCCAGGCGTGTCCGAACAGCCACGGATTGAGTTCGACGTACAAGGTACTCCGTCGTCGTCGTGCCGCAAGGTAACCCACAGCTCTCCCGTCCTCGTGGGGTGAAACGCAAGATCGGTCGCCCGCGGCGGCGTCAGGCGGTTGCGCCCGAATAGCTGGACAGCGTTGATTTCGTCGAACAACGGTACTGCGGAGCTTTCCTCTCCCAATACTTCGGGCAGGAGCGACTCGTCCGGGCCGCAGGCGGTAGAGAACAGGAGTCCGGCCGAGAAGCTAAGCAGGAGTCGCTGCATGGCATAGAGAGTAATGCCCATTTGGCAAATCGCGGTGAAAGAGGCGGAATCATTTTGCCCGACGGTGGATCTTCCCTAGTTGTGCCGCACGGCTCTAGCGATCCGTCAGCGACGTGATATCCCAGGTTCATGCGTTGCTCTCACCCCGCGACCCCGCTGAGTCTGATAGTGCTGAGCCTGATAGTGCTGAGGACGAGCGCGTGTTCGACCCGATAGAAAACAGGGCAGGCGATGGCGGTCGTGGGCGCTGCGGGGGTCGTGGCGGCGTCCGGTGCGGTTCCCACTCCGGAGCTCGCTAATGGATCGGTTCGGCTGAACTCGCGAGGCTGTGCCGGCAACAATTGCGGTGGAACTGGCTTCAAATCCACCGGTAGCAAAGTCGTCGCGGGCGCGGGAGTCGCGATGGCGGTTGTGGGGTCTGCGTTGCAGCACCGGCCCGGCGGACCCGACAAGGCCCGCTTGCGTTCCCATCGCGTAGCTCGATCCAAGACGAATCCGTGGCGCCTGCAGCGAGCCGATGCCGACGAGTCCACGCCGGCTGGGGAAGCTCAGACGGCACCGATCACGGACGAGCCGGTCGACGAGCAGCTTGCCTTAGAAATCGGTGATGAGAAGAGTTCAGCTGTGCCACAAACGCAGCTCAGCGCTGAAACAAAACTCGGCGGCTAAGTGCTGGGCGGGAGCGCCGCGTTGTTCACGATGCCAGCGACCACGGCTTTGACGTGGGCTTTCACCTGCGCGCGCAACTCCGGATCGTCCAGGGTCTTGCCGTATAGCTGTTTGTAATGCTTGGAGGCCAGAGTGTGAACATTGAGCACGCCCTCGACGGTGATCAGGACCATGCGAAGATCGACACCCGAGGCTCCCGCCAGGGGGTACTCGGCTTCGGTGAAACGAGCCCAGCGATTCTCTTTAATTTCGATGCCTTCAGGGAGGCGCTCGCCGATGGCGACCCTCGCGGCCATTCGAACCCAGGAGCGATGCTCGACGAAGAAATCGAATGTCGTATCAATGGCCGCCTCGACCATCTCGGGGAAGGACGTGATGCCTTTCATGGCGTCCCGAATGACGTCCTGGACCACTTCGTTCCAGCGATTCATCACGGCGTAGTAGAGCAGGGCCTTGGAATCGAAGTGATGCTGAACGGTGTAGGGCTGCACCCCGGCGGCTTCCGCAATTTCGCGCACGGAGACCGCTGCATATCCGGCCGCTCCGAATCGCTCTTCGGCGGCGTCCAATATGCGGATGCGGGTTTGCGCGGCTTCTTCGCGCGTGCGTCTTCCTGGGCGGCGGCCTGTATTCATGTGGCCCCGAAGCTAGCTGACTCGCCTACCGGTGTTCAAACAAACACTTAAGATAGCCAATATCTGGCCGATTTTTACCCAAGTCTGGAGCTTTGCCAGCCATTCTGAGCTGGTGCCCGTCGTTTGTACCCGCCGGCGGGTGAGATATATTGTCAGAACGGACAATTACCAAGGGCAGGCTGCTTCGGTCGCCCTGTCCGATTGCACCGGGCTTCTCGCTCCTGAGTTGAGCATTATAGGGGCGGGTGTCGGTTGTTCTTTCCGTCACCAACACGGCAACGCGCGGATCTCCGATGACCAAAATCACAAGCTCAGTACCCAACACCAGTCGTGCTGTAGTGATGAGTGAAGTGAATTGGGCGCAATTGGAGCGCGCCATGCTCGACGCCGACATCGACGATCGCTTGCCCCAGTTGCTGCGCGAGCTGGTGCCCGGCGATCGCGTCGATTCCTGTCTCGGACCCGCCATTGAGCTCGCGGAGCTGCGCATGGGCGGCGCAGCCATCGCGACCGCGATACTCAGCGAACTGGTCGAGCACGACCTGGTCGCGCCGGCCGAACTTCCGCAGAGCTTGGTGGAATCCGAGGTGTTCGGCTTATTGGAGACGGTCCGCACTCTTCGCGAGCTCCAATGGGATACGGAGCAGCCGGATACGCTCGAGAACCTACGGCAGATGTTCTTGGCTATCGCGACAGATCTGAGGGTCTTGCTGATCGTACTGGTTCACAAGTCTTACGAGCTTCGACAACTTGCCCGAAAGCAGGCGAGGGCAGCGAGAGAGTCGTCTGACCCGCTGCCCCTGAGCCTGGCCTTGGCACGCGCCGCGCGGGCGGCACTGGACGTCTTTGCACCGCTCGCCAGTCAATTGGGCATCGCCCAAATCAAAAGCCAATTAGAAGACGCTGCGCTCTTCTTGCTGGAGCCGGAAGAGTACCTCAAGATTCAGTCACAGCTTAGCGGCGAACTCCAGGCTCGTGCCGATTACATAAACTCCGTCATAGCTCAAGCGCAAGACGAGTTGGCGAAGAACGCCATAGAGGCAGAAGTCACAGGTCGGCCCAAGCACATTTACAGCCTGTTTTCGAAGATGCGGCGAAAGGGGCTGTCCTTCGAAGAAATATACGACGCGCGGGCAATTCGTATCATCACTGAAGATTTACCGAGTTGCTATGCGGCCCTCGGAGCGATGCACGGCCTGTGGTCGCCGGTTCAGGGGCAATTCGCGGACTACGTAGCGAAGCCCAAACCCAACTTGTATCAGTCGCTGCACACCGCCATCGTCGGTCCCGATGGCATGACGGTGGAGATCCAGTTGCGGACGCGGGAGATGCATCACTTCGCTGAATACGGCGTCGCCGCCCACTGGGTTTACAAACAGTCGGGCAAGGCGGGGGCGCAACTTCAAGAGAAGGTAGACGCTCTGCGGCAAGCCCTCGAGCGCGCCCACGCTCGCACTCCGGAAGAAATTAGCACTGCGCTTCAAACGGAGGTGTTCGGTGAGCAGGTTTACGTGTTCACGCCAGGCGGGGATGTACTTCAACTGTCGCGCGGCGCGACTCCCGTCGACTTCGCTTATCGGGTTCACTCGGAAGTCGGTCACCGTTGTCGGGGCGCGAAGGTGAACGGTAGAATCGTCACCTTAGATTGCGTGCTGGAGAATGGCGACCGAGTTGAGATTATCACCGGCAAAGAATCGAAGCCCAATCGAGATTGGCTGAACCCGAGTTCCCGGTACGTCTCGACAACGGGCGCCCGGCAACGCATCCGTCACTGGTTTCGGCAACAGGGCAAGGAAGCGGCGACCGAGCAGGGGCGTCTCATGGTCGAGGCCGAGCTGGTTCGTTTGGGCGCCGAAGCCAGGCTGGCGGAGAGCATCGCTACAGCGCTGAGCTACCGCAACGCCATGGAGCTGTACGCCGCGCTGGGCTTCGGGGACACGACCTTGCACCGCTTCTCTGCGCGAGTGCTCGAACAGCAATTACCCGAAGCCGTCGATTTGCCCATCGATGTGCCGCAGCCCGCCCGTTCGGGCTCGGCGGTGTCCTGGGAAGGCATCGATGACGTGCTCAGCCAAACGGCTGCCTGCTGTAACCCCGTGCCCGGTGATCAAGTGTTGGGTTATATCACCCGGGGCCGGGGCATTCGAGTGCACAGAAAGGACTGTCGCAACTTGGCTCATTCGGAGCCGGAGCGAATAGTACCGGTGCAGTGGGGCCGCGCCACCACCACTCACCCGGTACCGGTCCGGCTGCAGGGGCACGATCGCCCGGGGCTGTTGAGAGACATCGCGGAAGCCGCGACTTTCGAAGGCGTGAGCTTAACCGGGACTTCTGCATCGCCCTCGGATAGTGACGGCAGCGTATTGATCGTCACCCAGCTTTGCGTTCGGGACACCGCCCAATTGCTTCGCGTGCTGGGGCGTCTACAGCGGGTGCGCGGGTTGATCGATGTGCGTCGCGTTTAGAGTGCGTCGCGTATAAAACAGCGGGGCTACAGTTCTGTTCGGATTTTGCGTCGGTGCGGCGCAGCTGCGGGGGCGGCTTTCGCTTTAGCCTTCGGTTTGGACGCGGCGCGCCTGGCACGAGCGGCTTTCGTTTTCGCTTCGGCTTCTTCGGCCTTCAGCTTACGTTCGGCTTCCGCTTCCGCGGCAGCAGCGCGAGTTGCCTCGGCGGATTCGGTGGCTTTGGTAGCTGCCTCTTCCGCCTTGTGTCGAGCCTCTTTCTCTTCGTCAGCCCTAGCCCGAGCGAGTCGTGTCTCTTCGCGGGCTTCTTCGGCTGCCTTTTGTGCCAGTTCGGCCGGCGTCGGACCTGTCGCGATGGGCGCCACCTCGGGTTCCGCCGAGTTCATGGTGGTGAACGCGGCACCACCGCCGGCCAGCAGAACGAGACCGGCGAGCGTGGCCACCATGTACGTCGACTTATTGCCGCCACTCGCGCCTTCGATGTAAGGGGCCGGCGTTGACTGTGCCCAATTGCCCGGGGTACCCGTGCCGAGTGAAAGACTGGCGCCCGGTAGAGCGGAGCCAGGAACGTGGCTGCCTCTGCCTGGCGTTAAGGTATGGGGCGTTGCTGGTGAAGGCATCAGCCCGGTGCCCGTTGGCGGATCCATATTGGGTGCCATGGGGCGCACGGACTGCACGCCCGAATTCTCCGCCCAGGCGGACAGCGCGTCCTTGAATTCATTCGCAGTCTGGAAGCGTTCGTTCGGATCTCGCGTCATCGCCTTGCTGATCAACCTCACGAAGGATGACGGAACCTCCGGGGCGATGTCGTGGATAGGGGGCGGGTCCTCGAGGCCGATCTTGAAGAGCAGCTCGTTGAAAGTGTCTGCGTTGAAGGGGACCTGGCCGGTCACACATTCATAGAGAATCACGCCGATCGAATACAGATCGGCGCGGTGGTTCATGGCCTTGCTGCCCTTGGCCTGCTCCGGCGACATGTAATAGGGAGTCCCCATCATCACGCCGGTCTTCGTCATGCTGAAGCCCTCTTCGTTGGACATGGCGTTGAACTTCGAAATTCCGAAGTCGAGCAGTTTAACGAAGTCGGTGGTGCCTCCGCGGCTCTTCAACAAGAAGACGTTGTCGGGTTTTAGATCGCGGTGGATGATCTCCGCGTTATGGGCGGCCTGAAGCCCGTCGAGCATTTGTTCGGCCAAGGGACAGAGGTCCTCTGCACTTATCTTCCCTACATTTTCTAAGCGTTCGGCGAGGCTGTCGCCGTCCATGAACTCCATGACCATGAAGCGGTCGCCACTTTCGAGGGTACCGAGGTCGAGCACTTCCACGATGTGTTCGGAGCCGATGCGTCCGGCCGCCTGGGCTTCGCGCTCGAAGCGCTGAACCGTCACTTTGTTTTCGGCTACGCCTGCGTGCAACACTTTGATGGCCACCCTTCGGTGGATCAGTGTGTTCTCGCCCTCATAGACCGCCCCCATGCCGCCCTCGCCGAGCAAGCGGATGATTCGGTATTTGCCTTCGATTATTTCGCCGGTGTTCAGTGCCATTTTTTGTTTACTGCCTGGAACTGTAGCATGAGCAGAATCCTCGATGCAGAGAAGCTGAGACATGATCAGAGGTTCCCGTGTGAGTGAAAAGCGGCGTGACTGGAGCTGCATTGGGCACAGTGGTCGGGACGCCGGCGTTTACGGGGCAGTCTGACGGGGCTCAGGGCCGGCAGTCTGCGCTGGAGGGGCGAGGAAACCCGCCGTGCGATTTCCAGGACCGTTGTTCACGCCCGCGATGAGATTTGCCGGGGTGATAGAGGGCTGGGCGCGCGCGACCCCTTTACCAGTAGGGCGAATCACCGCTGCCGTTTACTGATGGGATTAGCGCAGGCTCCCCTGAGGGCATGACCTACATGTGTGTTACGCCGTCGGGCGAGCTTTCCGGTTTCAGACGACGACACAACTAAAATAGAGAAGGCGAGGGAGTACCGCCAGGTGTACCACCTTTCGGGATCGTGCCGGACGGGGGCACCGCTGCGACGGACTGGATGCGGGCCGAGGGCTACTGGGGGCCTGAATTTTCGGTGGCCGGGGTTTCGTACAGTGGTTATCGGACCCGCTTATCGCGGACGCCCAGTTTTCGGGAAGCTACGCTCACCCGAAGAGCCGACCTCGCTGAATCCGACATGCGGGTCCTTCGGCCGCCAGTCACTGCCGCCGATCTCGCCTGCTAAACTCGTCAGGCGCTTTCGCGGGGCGGTTCTCGCGAGGGGGAATGTGAAAATGGCCTGTCATTGAGCGAACCCGGCCGGTCTGATTGTAGAAGGAGCGCGCGGCGAGTCTGGGCAGTCTGTCTAGATGACCCGCGGATCGGCAGTCTGTATGGCGAGACCAGCCGGACGCTCGGGGTTGGAGAGGCTCTAAAGGGCTGGAGTGATGGCTTCGGCTGGAGTAGCCTAACGCTGTTTTCGTCGCTTCGACGTTACCGCTTTTAGGTTGCTTACTATGAACGCTACTCCCTCTTGGTTCTGGGCCGCTGTCTGTGGGTCGGCTCTCGTGTACGCCTGCAGTGACGATTCGACGACATCGAAACCCGCCCCGGACAGCGGTGGCGCGTTAACCGATACATCAATGGAGTCATCTGCGGCGGGCGGAGGTGGCGCTACTGGCGAAGCCGGTAGGGATTCGTCGACGGACTCTCAGACGGGGGCCGAAACGGGCGTGCTGCCCGATACGGGTGCTGACGCTGCTCCGATTCCTCGCTACGCCGATTTGGAGGTGCCGTATCCCACTGGCAACCCCCATACGGACGATAAGGCGACCCTCGGCAAGATGCTGTTTTGGGAAGAGGCCATGAGCGGCAACGGCACTGTGGCTTGCGGGAGTTGTCACCGGGGCAACGCGGGCGGTTCGGATCCGCGCGCCAGCGACGACCGCTCGTTCTTGCCTGGCCCGGACGACGAGATTGGGACGGAGGACGACATTCACGGCGGTCGCGGCACCAGACGCTGCATTGATACGCAGAACATCGCGGATGCCGGGGTCTTGCGACAGGTCACCGGACGTAAACCGCCGACCTATATTGACGCCATGTGGGCAGCTAACATCTTCTGGGACGGGCGAGCGACCAGCGTCTTCAAGGACCCAACGATGGACCCTGAAGATCCTGGTTCGATTGTTCTCACCGAGTTCGCTGCTCTTGAGAGCCAAGCGGTGGGGCCGCCGACGTCTCCTGTCGAAATGTCCTGCGAAGGCGACGACTGGGACACCATTACGACGAGGCTCGCCACGGTTATCCCGTTGGACGGCACCTCCGGATCCGGTGACGATATCAAGCAGCTGATTGCGGACTACGGCAACAGCTATCCAGCCTTGTTCGCGGCAGTTTTTGGCGAGGTTACGCCTGGGGCAGATGCCGGGGATGCCGGGGCAGGAGAGATCACGGCCGTGCGCATCGCGATGGCCATTGCGACTCATGAACGCCGACTAAAATCGGACCAAACACCGTTCGACCTCTGGGTCGACGGCATAGACGTGCCCAGCAACGAGGGCGGCATGGACGCCCAACGTGTCCGTGGCTGGGAGCTCTTCAGCGGCAAAGCCAAGTGCACCACGTGCCACACGCTCCCGACGTTCTCGGATAACCTCTTCCACTACATCGGCTTCCACCACACGTCGTGGGACGAGGCTCCGAACGGAATGAGCGGTCGCGAAGTCGTGACTGAATTGCCGGCGGATCGCGGCAAGCTCAAGACGCCGACTCTTCGCAACGTGACTCTGCGGGTGGCGGGGGGGTTGCTCTCTCGCGGCGCAGGAGCCGGAGTCAGCCTCGAAGAGATCATGGCGGTCTACAACACGGGCGGCCTGGAAGATCTGATTCCTGCTGATCAGGCCATCGTCAGCACGGACATTGTTGCTCTCGATCTTACGGACGAAGAAATCACGGACATCATTAAGTTCATGGATGCGCTGACAGATCCGCGGGTCGCCGCGACCCCGGAACTGGCGCCTTTCGACCACCCAACTCTCGTAAAGAGTGAGACCGAGAACCAGTAGTGACCGCTGGGGGAACACAGCCACGGCATCGAGTGCCGAAGCGAATCCGAGCTAGGCTGGGCCCAGCCTTGTTCAGCCCAGCATTGTTCGGCATGGCGGTGCTGATGGCGTCGGCTTGTCAGACTGTCGGCGAGGCAGAGCCAGAACTCAGTCCGGGTCCGCCGGAAGCTGGCACAGCGGCTGGCGGAAGCGGTGGGACCAGCGCGGTTCCCGCCGACACAACATCTCCGACCTTCGCGGGTGCGGTCAGTGTTGAGGTCATCGATGAAACGACCGTGCGGGTTCACTGGGAAGTTGCCACAGACGATGTCTCCGAAAGTGAGCGTTTGTCTTATCGGGTGTACACAGCGAACGCCGCCGGTGCGGAAGATTTTACTGAGATATCCGCCCGAGCGCCTGCTGGAGCCACCAGTGCGTACATCGACACGCTGACGCCTGGCTTGGGCTACTTCTTCGTAGTTCGCGCTGTCGATGGCGCCGGCAATGAGGACGGCAACACCGTTGAGGTCTCGGCCTCTACTCCGGATCAATCGTCACCGTTCTTCGGCGGCGTACGAAATGTTGATGCGCTCACATCTCGCAGCCTGCTGATTGAGTGGGGGGCCGCCTACGATGGAGCCGTCGCTCCCCGGGATCTGGTTTATCGCGTCTACGTGGCGACCGAAGCCAGCGGCCAAGACTTCTCGACACCCACCTACATCAGCGAAGCGGGGGAGACCTCGGTGATTCTGGAAGGCCGGGACCCCAACACCGTTTATCACGTCATCGTGCGCGCTGTGGATCCCAGCGGCAACGAAGACGCGAACATTCGGCAAATGGCGGACGCGACTCCCGAAGGCATTCCGCCTGAATTCGAGGGCTTGGTGCTCGCTGAAAAAGACGGCACCAGCGTCCATCTCTACTGGCCGCCCGCGACGGACAATCAAGGCGACAGCCTGAACATTGTCTACGACATTTACGAGTCCCTTACCCGGAACGGCCAGGACTACTCGAGCCCCAGTTACACGTCATCACCGGGCACCCACCGCCATACGGTGACGGGATTGGCCGCTGGTACCCGGTATTTCTACGTGGTCCGAGCTCGTGACCCCTCCGGCAACAGCGATAGCAACATCGTCGAACACAGTGCGAAGACTGACGGCGTTCCCGACATCATCAGTCCTGTGTTCGGTGGCATCAGCACTATGGTCGCGCTCAGCCCGGCGACGGTCGAATTTCGCTGGGTGGCCGCCGTGGACGCTACGGATTCGGCCTTGCAGATCAGTTACGAGGTTTACGTTAGCGATTCACCGAACCCGCCGCTCACTGAGGCGACCATCGTGACTCGACCGGGAGAGACCTCGGTCACCTATAGCGGGCTCGCCCCCGGTCAGTTGGTTTACGCGGTCGTGCGGGCGCGAGACCGAGCAGGAAATCTGGACAACAACAACTTGGAGCGCAGTCAGAGCACGCTTACTGCGCCCACCAACGACGTCACCTTGCCTCTATGGTCGTCTAGCGACGTGAGCGCTGAGATGGACGTCGGGCTCAGTTTTCGCTTGGCCGCCACGTGGTCGCCGGCTTTCGAAGAGGTGTCGGCCGGCAGCGTAGACGGTGGCGCGGACGGCGGCGATGCATCGGCGCCTGGCGTGGGAAGCGGCGAGGGGACGATGCTCTATCACCTGTGCGTCGCCGAACAGGGGAGCCAGTCAGAGTGTGTCGGTAACGAATTTTATCGACACATCCACTCAACGACGACCGCCGGGACGCTCGCTATCAATCTGGACGGCCTAGCTCCGCGAACGGATCACTACGTGTACATCCGTCCGGAAGACGCCGCAGGCAACATCCTGACTGACGCGAACTTCGTGATCGCTCGTACCGCCACCAGCTGGACAGCCAATGTCAAACCCCTGCTGGAATCGCGATGCGTGGCCTGTCATTCCGGAGGCATCCACCCGGATGTCGATTTGGATGCGGGGGTTGATGGCGGCGCCGCAGAACGCCCAGATTTCGGCAACATCAACTCATTGGTTCGGGTCAGCTCCTATGCAGACGAAAGCGTCGGTACGGAGCGTTTGCCCTTCATCGATCAAAACGGCAGGCCAGAGATGAGCTTGATTTACCGCAGAATTAACCCGCTAGGTTTCGAAGGTGCGCCGTTCTCGGCAGGCCTGCCCAACACCTACGTGGGGCCCCAAGAGCCGCGGAATGACTCCGCCTTCACGGGTGACGAAGACGACATATTGCGCTCATGGATTGAGCAAGGTGCGAACGGGAATTAGGGCGATGCAGAATCCAATACACCGCAACTCTCGCAGTTTTATCGGGCTACTGCTCGCCACGGGCGCGACGGCGTTGACAGTGGCTGCGGCATGTAGCGAAGAAGAGCAGGTTTCGTGTGGCCCGGGCACGCTGAAAACGGGCTTGACCTGCATCGTGGCCCCCACGCTATCGGGCACGGACCCGGATTCGGGGGTGACCTCCGACAGCGGCGGCAATCCCGGCGAGGCAGTCGGGCCCAGCTTCGATGGCGCTACCGCCGCGGCAACGGCTTCCGCCACGAGTCTGATGGTGACCTGGGGCCCTGCGTCCGATGAAGATACTCAGGGTTCGCGAATTCTGTACAACGTCTACAGCTCGCTTGCCGCTGGCGGCCAAAACTTTGGGGACCCGATGGTCACGCCGCCTGGGGCCTCATCGCTGGTTGTGCAAAATCTCGAGCCCGGCGTAGAGGTGTTTTTCGTCGTCCGTGCCGTGAATAGTGCAGGGGAAGAAGACGCCAATTCGGTAGAAGTGAGCGCCATTCCCGTGGCGGATATCGTTCCGCCAGAGTTCGCTGGCCTGGAAACGGCGGTTGGTGATGGGGCGACCTCGGTTCGCTTGACGTGGACGGCTGCCACGGACGATCAGACTCCGGGCGACGCCATTCGCTACCTAATCTCATTCTCTGAGACGGAGACCTTGGCTGCCAGCTCGGATATTTCCGCGGTCACGCCTCCAGGCGTTACGGAGCTCTCCTTCGATCTCTTGCCATTGGCGGAGACGGACTATTTCTTCGCGGTTCGCGCTGTCGATGCCAGCAACAACGCTGATTCCAATGCCATCGAGGTGCCCGCTACAACTTTGCCGGATACAACGCCGCCGGTGTTCGGCGGCTGCGAGAACGCTACGGATCCGGGTGCGAGCAATGTGTTTGTTACTTGGCAACCGGCGGCGGACGACGTGACTCCTGCAGACGAGATCACGTACAATGTGTACGCCTCCGATGTTCCGCTCTTTATTGATGAGAACGGTGACGGTGGCTCGCTAGATCTAGGCGAGCCGGTCGGGTCCTTCGTGGGCGGAACCTCTGCCACCGTGCAGGGCATTCTACCGGCGACCCACTACTATCTCGTGTGCCGTGCAGCGGACGCCGTAGGCAACGAAGATAGCAATCTCTCTGCCCGCGAGTTCACGACAGTGGACGACGGGGCGGCTCCCGTCTTTAGCGGTATCACCGGAATGGAGCTCAGCTCTACTTTTGCGGATTTGGGTTGGGACGCTGCAACTGACGACCGAACTGCCTCGCAGAACATTCGATACCGGATTTACGTTTCAGAAACGTCAGCGGGTCATGACTTCGAATCGCCACCCACGATGGAGTCGGCGCCCGGAGAAACGTCGGTCACGCTCACCGGTATCGAGTCTGATACTTCGCAGTATTTCGTTGTGCATGCGGTGGATCAAGCGGGCAACGAGGATGATAACACGACGGAACTCGGTGGTGTCACGGACGTTAGTTTCGAGCAGGACGTGCAATCCATCTTCACCCAGCGTTGCACCCTCGTCGGCTGCCACTCAGGCGCTGATCCCGTGCTCGGCCAGAACCTGTCGCGTGGTTTTGCTTACTTCAGCATTGTCGACGTCGTTGCCGCCCAGTCGGTGGTCACAGAGATCGACCCGAATTTCCCGGTGGGCTCGTTCTACAAACGTATCGACTCCAGCAGTAGTACCCCAGAGGACAGCCTGCTCTATCGCAAAATTTCGCTGGATATCCCCCCTGTTGGCCTTCGCATGCCGCGAGGTCAGACACCGTTGCTGCAGGAAGATATCGACTTGATCGGCCGCTGGATATCCCAAGGCGCCCAGAACAACTAGCTTCCAAGGCAGACTAGCTTTCTACAGATGAACAGCTTTTTACAGATGAATAAGATGACACAGCGCTTTATGAATCCAACGCTCCGGCTTAGCTCCTGGGCGGGTCTGACGGCCCTGCTCGCTGGTTGCAGTCTCGTCAACAGTTTCGACGACGTCCAAGAAGGGTTTGATGCTTCTGGCGCCGGCGGTTCTTCAAGTGGCGGCAGCGGCACGACAGGCGGCGCGGGTGGCACCGCAGATGCGAGTTCCGGCGGCGGCGGGGCGGCGGCGACTGGTGGCAGCGCTGGCAGTGGCGCCCCCGACGCGGGCAACGGCGGAACCGGTGGCGAAGTGAATACGGGACCCAATGAAGGCGCCATCGTGCTTTCGGGCCGTACTCCTGACGACGTGCCGGCAATCGTGGTGTTGGATCCCGCTAACCCGACGGTGCCCTTAGATACCGAAGAGTTTAACGGCGAAATCTATGGCATCGCCCACGAAGCGTCCGCCGACGAGTGGTATCTCTTCGAGGAAGACGTGAATGCCGGTCCGCAGGATCCGTTCTTTCTTCATCGCCGCACGCTGAACACCCACACGGGAGCTTGGGAGACCATCTCCACGACCAAGGTCCCGGCGACGACGCTGGATGGCCAAATCGTCGTTCTTCGGGGGGCGCTGGCCTATGTGTCCTATCTATTGGGCGAAGCCGGCCCTCCTGCAGTCGCGACGACGTTTTTGGATATCACCGATCCGGTTGAGGTCACGGCGATCACCACTGAGCGCATCCTCGATGGCTTCACTTCCCTCGGGTTGCTAGGCCTCAAACCAGCGGCGGCGGGCATCCAGGGCGGCGATGTTTCCATGTTGCTAAAGGGCAATTGCGTCACTCCGGACGGTGGAGTGCAGGACTGCGAGGCTCGGCTCATGCGTTATACACTGGCGAGCAACCTGACGTTTCAGTCCAGAGGGGTCAGCGACGTCATCGGTCGATTGGGGTCGATTGGGGGAGTGGGCTACGTCGAGCGCGACCGCAGTTATCTCATTGCCTTACCGCCAGAATTCTCTGAGGTGCAGCCCGCGAATTGCGCGACGGGAGCCAATCTGACGGGCACCGGTAGCCTTCAGGAATTCGGTCGAGACAACATGCCAAACGGGCAGCCAGCCTTCGACTTTCCCATTCAAGCGAATCGGATATCTAGCGTCACGCTCTCTCGCTGTGACAATGTGGTGTTCGTCAACAGCATTGCTTCCGACCAGGCTATCACCTCGATTCCCCTCGGAGGCACTGCCTCCGACACGGTCGGACGGCAGTGCATCAACGATCCCGCGGGTGTGCTGGTGTACGAGGAATATACCAAACGAATCTTTAGAACCACTTTGGCCGGTGTGTTTGCGTATGAGTACAACGACAACCCCACGTCGCCCAATGTCTCCGTCATCGGCTCATTGAATGGTCTAGGGATCGACAGATTCCGCGCCCTGGCGACACGTTCAAGTGGCGCACTGTGTTTTTAGTAACGGCTAGTTTGTATCGGCAGCGTGTTCGTAGCGACGACACGTTAGCAGCGCGTGTCTGTAACGACGAGTGCCCCTAGGCACTCGCGTGTTCAAGTCCACTGTGCGTTAGCAGCGTGTTCCCGTAGGCACTCGCGTGCTCGAAACAACGGTGTGTCAGAAAGCGGGGCACTTGAAACGACTGCATGTGAGGGAGTCGAGTACTCGAGACTAGATCGTGTCAGTCGGAGCGTGTGTCTTCGCCTGCGCTGGTCCGCAGCGTCGCTTTAGCGTCTAAAACTGCGCGTTGAGCCAGAGTCCGGCGCCGCCGGCAGTCACGCTCGGCAGCACCCGGAATTTGGCGCTGTCTTTCGGCACGGAGACCTCCGGACGGTCCATGTAGAGATACGTGGTCACAGCGCCCGCAATCACAGCGCCGGCGAGCATTCCGTCTGCGATGAGGTTGAGCATGGTTCCGCTGTCTCGCAGCTCTTCGGCGGCGGCCGGGTCGTCGCCTGAGTTGGCGTCCTGAAAGTCGCTGTTTTTTCCCATGGCCATAACGCCAACGATTCCGCCGCCCACGGCGAAGACGCCGGTTGCGGCCAGTCCGATGAACACGCTAGTGGGAACGGGTCGCTCAGTGGCGACCGGAGCTGGCGCAGGAGTGGCAGCTTCCGGCGCTGCAGCTACGGGGGCCGTGGCTGCAGCGCCGGCGTCTTCACTCTTCAGCACGACTTCGTGACTGAGCTTGTCGCCGCTCGTGGCGTCGAATTCCCAAACGTGGGCGTTGTAGCCCGCGGAACGAATGGTGAGTCGGTGATGTCCCGGCCGAATGCCGAGCGTTTTGGTGCCGTCATCTTGCAGCTTGTATCGGTTCAAGATCGCCGCCCCTCGGCTGGGGATCCGTTCGTCGAGGATGCGCGCTCCCGGAGGGACTACGGTGAGAGTTACGGTAACGACGCTTGTCTTCAGAGTCTGCAGATCGCGTTGATACTGAGCGCGGTCCACGGGATCGAGAGCCATGCCTCCGCCGCTTAAGTACTTCTCGAAGGCTTCGGTAGCATCGCCGTAGCGCTCCAGTTTCATCGCAGCGATGCCCAAGTTCCCGAGGATTTTCCAGGAAGGCGAGTCGCGATAGGCGGCCTGGAACTCTTGGTAAGCCAGTTCGTACTGGGCGCCGTCGGGATCCTGCAGCATGTTGACGCCGGCGCGAAAGTGCGCTCGGGCGGATTCGGTGATCTCGACCTCGTCAGCGGATGCGAGCCCCGACAGAGTGCAGAGGGCAAGGACGGCGGAGGCGGTGTAGAGTCGCTGTAGACGCATGATGATCCATCAACATTAGCGTGTTCCTGGGGGATCCGGGGGTAAAATCGTCGTCGCCCAGGGGGGCTGCTTGAGTCCCGTTGGTTGCTCCTGAGTCGATGGTTTGGGGCGGATCCCGATAGGCCTCGGCTGACTCGTGGAGGGTCGGCCATGCCTGTTGGGGACGCCGAGAAAAAAAAGAAGCCCGATAAGACCCGAAGAGTTTCTCATTCGAGCCGATTCCGGAGATGATCCGGCGTCGGCTCCTTCGAGAGCTGTTATTAAATGCGTCAGACCATGGGAATTGCAAGACGGATTACAGCTCTGGCGGTAGCAGGCGGCGTGCTGTGCGGTACGGCTTCGGCCCACGCCCAGGCGAGTTTGGACCAAAGTTTCGGCACGGGGGTGTCGCTGCAAGGCTTCGAGCCCACCATGCCGGGCGATCACTTTTGGGCGGTCCCGGATGCCTACGTGGCCGAACCCGAGAATCCAATTCGCCTCAAGATCGTTGGCGACTACGCATTGGCCCCCATCCTCACGCGCACCGACAATGTGACCGGCGCGGAGAGTGATGTCGTAGCGACCCAGGTATTGTTGCACGCTGGCGCGAGCTACACGATGGGGCGCTGGGAGATTGGTCTGAACCAACCCTTCGCTGTTGCCCAATCAGGCGACACTGCCGCGAGTCCGAGCGGAATGGCCTTGGCCGACACCCGCCTGGGTTTGCGCGTCGGTATCCTCGGTGATTCCCAGTCAGCTTTTCAGTTGGCGGTGAACGGTCGCTTTTGGTTGCCGACCGGTGACGATACCCAGTTCTTAGGTGACGAGGCGGTGCGCGGTGGCGGTAGCGCGCTGGTCGGCGGGCGTTTCGGCAAAGTGAGCTACGCCGGCAACTTCGGTTGGCTCTTCCGCAACGAGGCGGACAATGGCTCCACCCGAGTGGGCGATTCGATGACCTATGGCCTGGCGGCAGGCTACGACTTACTGGATGGCAAACTTCAGATCGGCCCCGAACTCTACGGCGCTACCTTGATGACGGATTCCCGCCGCACGGCAGCCCCGGAGCCTATGACCATGGCCACCACAGTCGGTGGATTTGCCTTCGGTGGGCACTATCGCTTCGGTGATTGGGTCGCAGGAGCTGCTGCTGGCCCCCCTCTCGGCGAAGCGCCGGGCAGTGCACCCCGAGTCCTCGTGAGTTTGGCCCTGGCCCCAGAGGTACAAGTAAAGATAGTGGCAGCGCCTGCCACGCCAGAAGAGGCGATGGGCGACGAAGATCAGGATGGCATCTTCGACAAGGAGGACGCCTGTCCGAAAGTCGCCGGCGACGAGTATAAGGAGCCAGCCAAGAACGGCTGCCCCGCGGAGAAGGTCGAGACCAAGAAGTCAGACACGCTCGATAGCGACGGAGACGACGTTCCGGACAAGGACGACGCCTGCCCAGAGTTGCTCGGCGAGCCTTCCGAGAGTCCCGAAGAGAACGGTTGTCCGGAAACCTTCGCTCCGCCCGCCGACAAGGATTCAGACGGCATTCTCGATGACGAGGACGCCTGTATCGATGAGCCGGGGATCTTCAGCGACACTGCTGCCGAAAACGGCTGTCCCAAGAATACGAAGGGTAAGGTCCCGGTGGACAAGCCCAAACCGAAGCCCGAACCGAAGAGGGATGCGAATCTCGATTCGGATGGCGACGGCGTGCCGGACTTCAAAGACGCTTGCGGGAGTGTTCCCGGATTAACGGCGAACAAGGGCTGTCCAGAACGACTGGACGGCGGTGGCAAGAGTAACGCCACGTTCACGGCCTACCATCAGTACGCTGACGGCCGAGCTCGGGTGAGCATCCGACTCACGAACAAGCCAGAGACCCTGGTGAGCCGTCAAGACCTCGCCGTCGTGTACACACTGATCGACACCCGGGTACCCCTGAAGAATAACCGGCATCTGCTGGACACGAGCTTCTTCACTTCTGCGCTGTCCAAGATCGAGATCAAGCACGTCGGGGGCAACACCGAGTTCAAGTTGACTCTCCGCTCCAAGGTGAAGCCCAAGCACAAGCTGGTCGGCAACAAGGACGGCACTGCGCTGCTAGTCATCGACATCCCGGCAGCTCCGGTCGAGTAGCTGGGCAGCCCGGTGGCGTCGCTGCACATGTCAGCGCCAGTGGAGTGAGGGAGGGTGGCGCTAAGCTGTCGGAATTGTTCTGGCGATTGCGATGTTGGTGGGAGCCGCGGTTCCGACAGCCCCGGTCGGCCGTAGGGCCGACCGGGGCCAGCAGGCTCGCACTTGAGCGAAAACTAAACCGCCGTTTGGCTGAACGCGACAATGGTCGTTTCTCTTGGTGTTTCTAGTGGGTGTCTCACCGCCGCTGAGGCTCGGGTTCACGAGCGCTGGCGGTGTTAATAGACGCGCGTCGCGAAACAATCGGACTTCGTGCTCAAACTAGCTTTTCCAAGGCTTCGCTTTCATGGCGATTCCCGTGGTTTTGGCTTCCCTGGTTGGGCGAACACGAGGTAAGTACGCCGCGACTCCATTCAAGGATAGAAGATGGCAAGCACTGCAGAAGGTATGAAAAGTCTTCTCGAAGACCGCGTTGTTAAGAGCAAGTGGCCAGCGAGATTAGATCTAGCCCAGAGTCTCTCGGGCTTGGGCCTCGGGTTGTTCATGTGGACACACCTGATCTTGGTGTCGAGCATCCTGTTCGGCAAGGACGCGATGCTCGCGATCACCCACGTCATGGAGGCGAGCTTCCTGACCCCGGATGAGGCGGGCGGCTACACCCTCATCCCGGCGCTGACCGCAGTTGGCGTATTCGGCTTGTTCATTGTGCATGCCTGTTTGGCCATGCGGAAGTTCCCCAGCGATTGGAAAGCTCACAAGACCTTCCGCTCGCAGATGGCGATGATGAATCACTCGGATACCAATGGTTGGTACACCCAGGTGGTCACTGGCTTCATCATGTTCTTCTTGGGGTCTGTTCACCTCTACATCATGGCGACTCAGGCCGATAAAATCGGACCGCAGCTGTCTGCCGACCGAATGTGGACCTACGGCATGTGGCCGCTCTATCTCATCCTGCTCTTCGCAGTCGAGATGCACGGCGCCATCGGCATGTACCGGCTAGCCATCAAGTGGGGCGTCTTTGACGGCAAGGATCCCCGAGCCACTCGTAAACGACTCAAGGTGCTCAAGACCTTGGTCACCGTGTTTTTCCTCTCCCTCGGACTCGCGTCCCTCGCTGCCTACGTCAAAATCGGTATCGAAAACGTTGAGAATAACCGAGTCGGCGAGCGTTACGTAGCCGGCCAAGAAGGCTGAGGCGGAGTTCAATCATGAAAATCGTATACAGCGACGTATTGGTTATCGGCGGCGGTCTCTCGGGACTCCGCGCAGCAGTGGCTTCCAGTAAGCGCGGGCACTCGACGGTGGTGATCTCACTGGTCCCCGCCAAACGCTCTCACTCCGCAGCTGCCCAGGGAGGCATGCAGGCGAGCCTCGCGGCTGCCAGTGCGAGTCGTGGTGACAACGAGGACGTGCACTTCTCCGATACCATCAAGGGTAGCGACTGGGGTGCCGACCAAGATGTCGCGCGCATGTTCGCGAACACCGCTCCCAAGGCGATTCGCGAGCTAGCGACCTGGGGCGTTCCCTGGAGTAGAATCAAAGCCGGGGAGCGCGAGGTCGTCGTCAACGCTAAGAAGGTAACGATCACCGAAGAGAAACAAGCCGAAGGCTTGATCACTTCGCGTAACTTCGGCGGCACCAAGAAGTGGCGCACCTGCTTCACTGCCGACGGCACGGGCCACACCATGCTCTACGCCATGGACAACAAGGCCATCGAGCTGGGCATCGACATCCACGAGCGCAAAGAAGCCCTCGCGCTCATCCACAGCGATGGCATCTGCAACGGCGCCGTCGTTCGAGATCTTATCACTGGTGAACTGACGGCTTACGTGGCTAAGGCGACTGTCGTTGCAACTGGCGGATACGGCCGTCTCTACAAGATCTCCACCAACGCCATCATCTGTGAGGGCATGGGCGCGGCTATCGCGCTGGAGACCGGGGTCACCCCGCTCGGCAATATGGAAGCCGTTCAGTTTCATCCGACCGCTATCGTTCCCGCGGGCATCCTCACCACCGAGGGTTGCCGAGGCGACGGTGGTCTCTTGCTGGACAAGGACCACTACCGCTTCATGCCGGACTACGAGCCCGACAAGAAGGAACTCGCCTCGCGGGACGTGGTGTCGCGCCGCATGACCGAGCACATTCGTAAAGGTAAGGGCGTGCCTTCGCCCTACGGAGACCACTTGTGGCTCGACATTCGACTGCTCGGCAAAGAGCACATCGACAAGAACCTGCGAGAGGTCAAAGAGATCTGCCAGTACTTCCTCGGCATCGATCCAGTAACTGATCTAATCCCCGTGCAGCCCACGCAGCATTATTCGATGGGCGGCGTGCGCACCAAGCCGACCGGCGAGACTCCCGGTCTCAAGGGCCTGTTCTCCGTGGGCGAAGCCTCCTGCTGGGATATGCATGGATTCAACCGACTCGGTGGCAACTCCGTCGCCGAGACCGTGGTAGCGGGCATGATTGTCGGTGAGTACATCGCCGACTACTGCGACGACAATAGCGTCGACATCAAGACGTCGATTGTGAATGACTTCATCGAGCGCGAGCAAGCGAAGATCGAGAAGCTCTGTGCCCGCGACAGCGGCGAAAATGTTTACGATCTCAAAGAGACGATGCAGAACATCATGATGGACAAGGTCGGCATCTTCCGCACGGAAGAGGATTTGGTCGCCGCGGTGTCCGAGCTCACGGAACTTCATCAGCGGGCCAAAAATATCGCCATCAAGACCAAGACGCGTTCGTCTAACCCAGAGCTAGTCGAGGCTATGCGTGTCCCGCGCATGATCAAGATTGCGCTGTGTACGGCCATGGGGGCCCAGGCCCGTAAAGAGAGCCGCGGCGCGCACGCTCGCGAGGATTACCCGGAGCGCAACGACAAAGAGTGGCTGAAGCGCACCTTGGCGTACTGGAAAAACGAAGACGATCCGACCCCGACGCTGGAATACGAGGATCTCGATATCATGCGCATGGAGATGCCCCCCGGCTCCCGTGGCTACGGCAAGGATCTCACCATCCACCATCCCGATACCGAGAAACGGGTCGCGGAAGTTGAGAAACTCAAGGAGGCGAACCCTGACGTTAACCGCCATGAGCTCTCCGAACTATTGAATCCCATCGACTTGCCCGAGCGTTTGCGGGGCTTGAACGAGCGGGTTGGCATCGGCTACGAGTGAGGAACAGACAATGAGTCAATCTAACGGTACAGCCCAAAAGGGGCGCACGCTCAAGTTTCACATCCTTCGCTTCGACCCCCAACTCAAGGGCGACAAGCCGCGGATGGAGACCTTCGAAATCGAAGAGCAAGACAGCATGACCATCTTCATCGGTCTCAATGAGATCCGGAAGAAGTACGATGCCTCTTTGCAGTTCGACTTCGTGTGTCGAGCTGGCATCTGCGGCAGTTGCGGTATGGTCATCAACGGCCGTCCCGACTTGGCTTGCCGCACGCTGACGAACACCTTTCCTGACGGCGAGATCACCTTGCTGCCGCTGCCCGCCTTCGAGCTCATCGGCGACCTGAGCGTCGACACTGGCAAGTTCATGCGCAACATGAGCGAGCGCATGGAAAACTGGATCCACGAGGAGCCGGACGCCGAGCCTCGCAAGCTGACAGTTCTCGAAGAGAAGATGGACCCGGATGTGGCCACCGAGATCTACGAGCTAGACCGCTGCATCGAGTGCGGCTGTTGCGTTTCCGCCTGTGGCACCGCTCGCATGCGCAAGGACTTCCTAGGCGCAGTCGGTTTCATGCACGTGGCTCGTTTCGAGATGGACCCGCGGGATAAACGAACCGACGAAGACTGGTACGATCTCATCGGCGACGATGACGGCGTGTTCGGCTGTATGAGTCTCATGGGTTGTGAAGACAACTGCCCGAAGGACTTGCCTCACCAGAACCGCATCGCGTACCTGCGCCGCAAGATGGTGTCTGCCGGTACCTGATTCGCTACCTGCGAACTCGAAACGACGGTGCCCCTCGGGGTGCCGTTGGTTCGTTTGTAACGCGGGCGTTTGAGACGCTGCGGTTTGAGACGCGCGCTCGTGGCTGACACGCCTACAGCGATGAAGGGCAGGCCGAACGGCGTGCGCTCAGCGAGCCCGCGCGCTATGGTTTGGCGTGCGCCGCCTAGAGATATCCGATCACAGCCGGGACAACGCAGGACTCAAATACGTCTATCCCGTGGTTTCTCGGCGGGCGGGCGGCGTGTCTATCGGTATCAATCTGAGTCCGGAGGCGAGCTGTAACTTCCGCTGCGTCTACTGTCAGGTGCCAGGGCTCAGTCGCGGCAAGAGCGCCGAGGTGGATATCCCGCAGCTCGAAGCTGAGCTCGGGCAGATGTTGTCGGTCATTTGCCAGGGTGATTTTTTCGCCAAGCGTGTACCGGTGGGATCCCAACAGCTGAAGGACTTCGCGTTTTCCGGGGATGGAGAGCCGACAAGCGCTCCGAATTTTGGTGACGTGGTGGATTGCGTGATCCGGGTGGCAGCCAAGCGTGTGGAGACTCAGCCTCTGCCTTTGGTCGTCATCACCAACGGTACATTGGCGAGCCAGCCGGCGGTGCAATCGGCGTTCAAACGCTTGGGCGCCCACAAAGGCCGGATTTGGTTCAAGCTTGACGCTGTCACTCGCGCGGGCTTTGACCGCATCAACTCCACTCCCTTGGCTGCGGAAGACCACCTCGACCGCTTGGAGGCTACTGCCCGCTTGTGCCCTACATGGATTCAACGATGTGTCTTCGGCTTCGAAGGGACGGCGTCTGACGATGAAGCTGAGTACCTATCCGTGGTCCGGACACTGTTGGCCGACGGAGTGCCGTTACGAGGCATGTTGATGTACAGCTTGGCGCGACCATCCCAGCAGCCCGAAGCTCCCAAGCTACGGGCATTGAGCCAGGCAGAACTCGAAGTTCGCGCTGAACCATTCCGGCGGCTCGGGCTGGATGTGAGCGTACACGCCTGAGCGCCGGTCGTGACAGTGACTCAGGCGTGCCCATGAGTATGGGTCGTGCCCAGAGACGCAATCCAAGCACGGGTTCCCATCAGCCAGAGGCTTCGAAGCAACAGCACGAATAAGAGCGACGCTGCGACGAAGGAGAGCACTCCGTGCTCCGCGTGGGCGTGCACGGCTGACACGGTACCTTGACTCGTCGCGAGCCAATCGTTGGCGGCGATGCCGAGGCCCCAAGAGGTTCCGATCACAGCGGCGATGCAGGCAAAGGCGCCCGAGAAGCCAAAGGAACTGCGAAGGAAACCCAGGGTGGCGAGGTTCGTCGCAGGGCCGAGCAATAGGCCGACGAGAACCGCTCCCGGTGACAAACCTTTGGCAATGAGGATGGCCGCCAGCGGGGTGGCTGCGGGGGCGCAAACATAGCTGGGAACGGCAACGGCTGTCACCGCCAGCAATTCCAGCCACTGATTGTCGAAGGAGGCGAAGGCATCGTTAGGAATGAACACAGCGGTAAACGCCGCTATCAGCATGCCCAGCACCATCCAGGCGCCAATATGGGCGAGCAGCTCGTCGAAGGAGAGGATGACCTTCCAGACTCGTGATCGCTGAGGGGCCACCTCGACATCGATATTGGATGCCTCTCCCGACGCCTTGACATTCGAGCTCACCATCGAAACGGCGATGCCCGCCGCGATAGCAACGCAAAATGCGCCGACCAATCGCATGATGGCGAAGGGCCAGCCTAAGAATTGTCCGCTGAGGGTTAGGGTCTCTACGCCGAGCTCTGGCGTAGCGATGAGGAAGGCGACGACCATCGCCGGGGCGGCTGCGCGCTTCTGCAATGCAGCGCTGACAGGAAGCACACTGCAGGAGCAGAGGGGCAGGGGAATGCCCACGAGAGCCCCTCGGGTGGCGTCCTTCAGCGGTTTGGTTTCTCTCAGCCACCGGGCAGGAATCGCGGACTCGAAGCTTTGCAGGGTGGCACCCACCAGCAGGCCCAACAGCAGCATCGGCGCTGTGTCCATGAACAGGCCGGCGAACACGTCGCGGAGGGCGTGCTCGGCTTCCTGGGAGGCGCCGATGACGTCATGGTGAGCGTGGTCGCCGAGCAGGGCGACCGAGAAGCCGAGTGCGCCTGCGAAGAGATCGAGGGTGCGGTCACTCGCCGAACGTGGCGCGTTGGCAGTCAAATCGTGCCCGACCACATGTAAGAGCAGCCCGGCGAACACGGCATTGACCCAGGGCATGAGGGCGTCCAGCCATTCGGGCGGGACCAATCCCGTCAGAGCGATACCCGCAACGCTCGCCGCTGCCAGGGCTACCGCTCGCAGCAGAGCACTGCGCTTGCCGAGGGCGGCTGAGAACGCGAGAACCACCACCGCCACCACGGGCACGGAGTGGGCGGCGATGGCGAGCACCACGTCGATGTCGGAACTATGGCCATGGTCGCCAGAGTAGGCAGCCAGTGCGACCCCGTCGGCAGCGCGGTGGACCATAAGCCCGACGAAGCCCAGTTCCAAAGCCATGCGTTGCTCGCCGCTGATCGGCCCGACATCACGAGGCTCAGGCAGCGTTGATTCGATAGCGCCGTGCTGCGCGTGGCCGTGGCCCCCCTCGGCGGGTGCGCCGTGGCTGTGGCCGCCGCCTGCAAAAAACTGACCGACAATGTGGGGAATACCAAATGCGGCTGCCGTCGCCATGGGGGCGAGAAAACCTAGGGCGTTCCAGGCTTCAGGTAGCAGGTGAAAAAAAACTACGGCAAGGGACGCGGTCAGGGCGAAGCTTCGAATCGCTCCAAGAAGGGATCCGGCCCCCGGGACAAGGGCGAGACAAGTCCCGAAAACCACGGAAAGCACCGCGATCGCTGTGGTCAGTAGGGGCTCCACTCAGCCACGCTCGTGCCGCAAATTTGAGCTGCCGGCAAGCGCTCCGGATCTGTACGGGCCTAAGGAACTGCCAGCAAGCGACCGTTCTTGCTGGCGGAGGGGACGGTGTGTCGAGGCGTTCTGGCTCCCACGCAATAATCTGGAGCTGATGCCGATTCGAGTCCTCATCGTTGACGACTCCCCCATGTTTCGCGGGGTAGTGCGGCGCGCGTTGTCGGTTGATACCGACATTGAGGTGGTGAGGGAGGTGGAAGATGCCTTCGTAGCGGCGGAGCCAATCTCGGAATTGCAGCCTGACGTGAGCACCCTGGACGTGGAGATGCCAAAAATGAGCGGGATTGAGTTCCTACGGTAGCTCATCCCCCAGCACCCGATCCCGGTGGTGATGTGTAGCTCCCTGGCGGAGCGTGTCCAGCGTGCGACCTTGTACGCCCTGCATGCCGGAGCGGGGGATTTTATCGCCAAACCCAAGGGCCGAGATTTTACTCGTATGTCCAAAGAGTTGGTCTTCAAGGTGCGGGCTGCTGCGAGGGCCAAAGTTCGTTTGCCGTCGGGGAAGAAGGCTCCCCATTCGGCGCGGTAGCCGCCGCATCCCGGAGTTTGCCTCAGCTGCGGACAAGGGCATGATGCGCTTCCGGTTCTAGTTGTTCAACATCTGCCGGGTTCCTTCACTCCGATTTTCGCTCCACCCTTAGCCGAGGAAAGCGAGATGGAAGTGGTGATGGCTTGGGATGGCGCGCGACTGGAGAGGGGGCAAGTGTCCATAGGCTCGGTTGGTGTTCACATGGTGGTTGAGAGAGATGAGCGGGGTTACTTCGCAGCCTTGACGGGAAATCAACGCGTGAATGGTCAGTGTCAGTGGGCAACCATGTTGTTTCAGTCGGCGGCGCGTATCGCGGCCAAGGTGTCAGTGGGCATGATTCCGACGGGGAGCGGCTCCGATGGGGCCGAAGGACTGCTTAGCCTCAAAGACGAAGGTGCCCACACCCTCGCTCAGGACGAAGATAGTTGTGTCGTGTACGGCATGCCGCGGGCCGCGGGACGACTCGGCGCTATGGGGAGGCAGGTGAGCCATCGATGTGATGGCAGACGTTGCGCTCTCCTATCTTCAACGCCGGCCGGCTCAGAAGGCCAACTAGTGCTCTGCAGCGCTGGCTGGTGGGAGGGTCTGCGAGTATCGGCGAGGTGGGCCGCGGGGCCCAAGCTGGCGGGGCGTTGTTGGGAAATCACTGGGCTGGCCGATCCCGTCTACCGAAGTGCGGAGAGCCGTGGTAGCACCGGGCCGCGCTGCAAGTGGAGCGGGCGCACGGAGATTCAGCGTATGAGCGGCCATTCCAAGTGGGCAACGATCAAGAGGAAGAAGGGCGCAACCGACGCGGCCCGCGGCAAACTCTTCACCAAGCTGATCAAAGAAATTGTCATCTCCGCGAAGATGGGTGGTGGCGATGTGGGGGCCAATCCCCGGCTCCGAAAGGCCGTCTCCGACGGTAAGAGCAACGCGATGCCCGCGGAGACCATTCAGCGTGCCATCAAGCGCGGTACCGGCGAACTCGAGGGCGTGAGCTACGAGGAAGTGTTGTACGAGGGCACTGGCCCGGGCGGCACGCTCTTTCTAGTGGAAGGCGCGACGGACAATCGGAATCGCACTGTGGCTGAGCTGCGCAAGGTCTTCGACAAAAACAACGGCACGCTGGGCAGCAGCGGGACCGCGGCGTGGGCCTTCGACCGACTCGGCACGATTCAGCTTGAGAAAGACGCGGTCGGCGAGGACCAATTAATGGAAGCCGTTCTTGAAGCTGGCGCCGAAGATTATCGTGATGAAGGAGACGTCTGGGGGGTGTACATGCCTTTCGACGAACTCGACACGGTGACCAGCGCACTGGAGACAGCCAAGCTGCCGGTTCAGAGCAGCAAAGTTGCCTACGTTCCGAAGATCCGGAAGTCAGTGACTGGCCGGGACGCCGAAGTGTGCCTGCAACTGCTGGACGCTCTAGAAGACCAGGACGACGCCCAGAACGTGTACGCAGATTTCGATATCTCTGACGAAGAGATAGCGCGCATCTCCGAATTGTAAAACGCTCCAGTGCGGTTACTAGAAACTCAGCACCATGCTGGCCGCAAAGTAGGAGAACGTCGCGTGGGATACGATCGCCG
Organism: Polyangiaceae bacterium; assembly: GCA_013214025.1. Classification (GTDB taxonomy): domain Bacteria; phylum Myxococcota_A; class Polyangia; order Polyangiales; family Polyangiaceae; genus JABSRN01. The sequence goes on along the minus strand of JABSRN010000164.1, from coordinate 69,562 downwards.
GCAACAATCGGCGAAAGTGGGCTGTCATGAAGCCCCAGAATATGCCGCAGCCTAAGGCTGTCACGGGGAGCAGCGGGTTCAGCCCCACGCCGGGATCCGCCAATTGCCAGGCGGTGGGTAACATCGCGATGGCGTAGCAAACGGCAGACAGCGGCCAGGACCATCGCCCTCCGACAAGACGCTCTAGCTCGCTCTGTACGAGGCCCCGCCACACGATCTCTTCGAGCACGGCGATGACAATCAATGCACAGAGCCACGGGGAGTTGGCGAGCAGGTCGCCGGTCCGCAAGTACAGCTGGAATAGCCAGGCCAGGAGGGGGGAACTTTCGTCGGAGCTGGATCGGGCGACAAAGGCCGCGCCTACTAAGACTAGGGCCGTCAGCATGCCGACGCTGAGATCTCCCCCACGCAGCTGAAGCAGCATTCGAAGTTCAGAGCTCGAAGCGGAGGCAGACCGGTCGTTGTCCTTGTCCTCGTCGCCCTCAGTGGCGCTATCGCCCGCCGGGTCAACGCCGATGATTTCCGGTGTCGCCAATATCGGTCGGCGTGCGAGTCGGACCAACGCGAGGAGTGTGAGCGCCAGGTAAGACAGCCCGAGAATGAGCCACATTTCGTCGGAGCGCGCCCGATCGGGACTCAGCGCATAGTAATTGGCTGCGGAAACCGCGACGACGACGATCGCAACGTAGGGCATGATCGGCGACTAGGCTTTCTGGGAGGCGGGGCGCGAGTTCAGACGACCGGCGCACCAATCGAGAAGTTCTTCTGCGATGGCGCTCTTCGGGGCGTGTTCGATGAGCGTGTGGCTCTGGGAATTGACGAACAACACGCGGTTGCTATTGCCTCCAAAGCCGTCGGAAGCATGATTGGCGACCACAAGATCAACCTTCTTCTTGTCGAGCTTGCCGCGCGCGTAGCTGACGATTTGCTCATCCGAGCCAGTTTCGACGGCGAAGCCGACGAGTAGCGGGCCGCCCTCAGTTCGACGCGCCCCGAGCTCGGCGAGCAGGTCCGGATTTTGGACCAAGGGGAGACTGACGAATTCGTCCGATCGTTTCACCTTCTCTGAATGAGTGCGCGCGCTGCGGTAGTCGCCCACGGCTGCACTCATGATCAAGACATCGGCCCGCTCCAATTTCGGTCCCAGGGCGTCGTCGAGAGCGCTTTGCATCTCCACTGCTGAGCGAACGTCGATGCGTTTCACGTTGTCGGGGGTGGCGAGCTCTACGGGGCCGCTGATCAGCGTGACTTGCGCGCCTCGCTGGCGAGCGCGAATGGCGATGGCGAATCCCATCTTGCCGGTGGAGCGATTGGTCAAGAAGCGCACCGGATCAATGTCTTCGACTGTGGGTCCGGCGGTCACCACCAGATGTTGCCCCTCCAAGTCCTTGTCCGTGAGAGCCCGAGTCATGACTGACGCAATTTGCTCGGGTTCTAGCATGCGTCCGTCGCCCACGTCGCCTGACGCGACTTCGCCGCTTGTGGGTCCGGCGAAGATCACGCGATCGTCGCGAATCAGGGTAGCGACGTTGCGTTCGGTGGCGGGGTGCCCCCACATGGTCGGGTGCATCGCCGGCGCGAGCACGATGGGGCAACGGGCACTCAGGGCCGTCGCCGTGACGAGATCGTCGGCTCGGCCCATCGCGAGTCGGGCGAGACAATCGGCGGTGGTGGGAACGATGGCGATCAGATCACTCTGCGCTCCCAGCTCGACGTGAAGCTCTCCGCCTATTTCGTCGTCGAACATGGTTCGGAGAACGGGCGAACCTGTCAGGCCGGCGAATGTCGCGGCCCCGACGAATTTTTCTGCGGACTTCGTTAGAACGACCTGGACGCTCGCCCCGGCCTTTAGCAGCAGACGAGTGAGCATCACTGTTTTGTAGGCGGCGATGCTACCGGTGACACACAGAGTCACTCGGGTGCCCGAGAGCGCGTCAAATTCTCCCGCTGCGGCTGAGTCGAATTGAGGGATCATGGCCCAGTAAGGGTAGTCCGGGGGGACCGAGACACGTAACGATTTCCGGGTTCGATAAACCTCCACGGTTTGAGGCGCCAGCTTCCCGCGTAGTCGATGCCGATTCGCGGGGTGCGGCGGCATCGGGCGCGGGGCCCTTCGCTCAGGAATATCTCCGGGGCGGGCTGGCCACAGAGATCTCGAAGGTTGTCCTCCCGGCTGATATCGAAGGCCTGACACAGCTTGCCGGGGCCGTTCGTCAGGGCAGGGCTGTCGCTCGTGACCGAGCGAAGCGTGCGCCTCCGGTACCGCAGCATGCGGTCAATTCCCTGCAACGGCTCTAGTGCGCGGATCAACACCGCGTGCCCTTGGCCTTCCTGGCCTGTAACCAAATTGAAGTGAATGTGCATCCCGTAGATCAGGAATATGTAGGCGTGGCCAGCGGGGCCGTACATCGCCTCATTGCGCGCCGTTCGAACGTTGCCCGCTGTATGCGCGGCCAAGTCCTGAGGCCCGCGGTATGCCTCTGTCTCTACGATTCTCCCTGTAATTTCTATGCCTTGGCGCCTAACATTTAACACTTTTCCCAGGCAGTCCCGAGCGACCTGTAGCACCGGTCGGGCGTAGAAAGAGCGAGGTAGCGCCCTTGTCCGCGCGCGGGCAACGCCCGGCGAGATCGAAACTCCGAAAGAACTCATGCGTCACTAGTCTGCTGGAATCGTCACCATCGCGGGAGGGAATCGCTCCCTTGGTCCGTAAACCGTGCAGGTTGCCAATGTAGGTGCTTCTATTTTCTGTCTCCAACGTCGGGATTGCCGCAATCCCGTCACTTTTGTCTTATGCTTTGAGGGTTGGGGTGGGGCGATCTCTGCCTCGTCTCCTGTCGCATTCTGTTGCCGCGATCTAACGCCGCACCGCGGGCCGGGGGATTTTCTCTGATTGTCCCCGACCCACTGCTCCCCCTGATTGATGTCTTCATCCGATAATCCCCCCCGTTCTCCCTCGAAGCCGGTGCTGCCGACAATCGGCGGGAAAACTGGAGCGAAGAAGGTGAAGTTACCCGGTGCTTTGCCGTCGAGGCCCAAGGCCTCAGCAGGGGCAAAAGGTAAATCGAGTCCGATGGCGTCGAGGCCCAAGCTGCCCTCGGTCCCCAAGTTGTCTTCGAGTCCCATGGCGTCGCGAGCCAAGTTACCTCCGGCCGAGAAGGTGTCGACGCGCGCCTCCAAAAAATCAGGACGCCCCATCGGACTCGCTTCGCTTCCTTCGTCGGCACCTCCTGCCACGTCGGCTTCATCACCGCCCGCGTCGTCACCGAGCGCGGAGGCACCGCTCAAGATGGACCCGATTCGTCCCGAAGATCTGATGGACTCGGAACCGCCCCCGGCGCCTGATAAAGATCAGGACAGTCGCCCTACGATGGCAGGAGAAGCCGCGTCGTCTGAGGATCGTCCGACGGTCACCGGAGAAGCTGCGGACAGCGGTGGTGATGATTTCGACGGAGAGACGCTTGCTTGGAGCCAGGGCTCCGCGGAACACGACGAGCTTCTGGCCACGCTCAGGGAGCAGGACGAACCCGCAAGCTCTGCGGATGCGGCGGCGCCTGCGTCCTCGCCATCCGAGCCAGTGGCGCCAGCTCCGGCACCCAGCGCCCAGGTCGCGCCGCCGCCCTCCACGCCCTATGCGGCACCGGCAGCGTCTAGTCCTGCCGCGTCTAGTCCACTGGCGGCGCCGCCAGCGTCCACACCCTACGCGGCTCCCGCAGCTAGCAGTCCCTACGCGGCCCCGGCCCCGTCCGGCCCGAACGCGGCCCTCTCTCCCGTAGAGATGCCTGCTGACGTCGACGGCGTACCCGTACCTGTAGTCATCGGCCGCTACGCGGTGTTCGATGAGATCGCCGCCGGCGGTATGGCGACCGTTCACCTGGCGCGATTGATCGGTCCGGTAGGTTTCTCCCGAACAGTCGCCATCAAGAAGCTTCATCCGCAGTTGGCGGCCGACGCGGATTTTGTCGAAGACTTCATCAACGAAGCGCGTCTGGTGTCCCGTATTCAGCATCCGAACGTAGCCACTACCTTGGATGTCGCTGCCACTGAGAACGAAGCCTTCCTCGTGATGGAGTACGTTCACGGTGAAATCTTAGACGGTCTACTGAAGTCCACTGTCAGCGCCGGCAAGATCCCCTCGCCCGGAGTGATCGTGAACATTGCGGCCGGCATGCTGCACGGCTTGCACGCGGCTCACGAAGCCAAGAGCGAACATCGAGTTCCGCTAAACATCGTTCACCGAGATATCTCTCCCCAGAATATTTTGGTCGGCGTCGATGGTGCGACGCGAGTGATTGATTTTGGTGTGGCTCAGGTCGGTAGCGCCGCCGACGAAGGCGGCAATACTCAAGGCAAGCTCAGCTACATGTCGCCGGAGCAACTGAATGGCGATGAGATCGATCGCCGGAGCGACATCTTCGCGGCGGGTATCGTCACTTGGGAATCGCTGTCCGGCAGACGACTCTACGCGGGGGACAATGCCGGTCAAATCCTGGCTCAGATCCTCACGCGGGAACCAGAGCCTCTCAAGGACATCGTCGAGGGGATCCCCGACGCCCTCAGCGATGCTGTTGCCAAAGCCCTCAAGGGCACACCAGAAGAACGTTTCGATACCGCCCGGGAGTTCGCAATCGCGATTGAAGAATCCATGCAACTCGCCCCGTCTCACGAGGTCGGAACCTGGGTAGAAGAAGCTGCAGGACAGGCGCTGGCAGACCGAGCGGCGCGTGTTGCGTTGCTCGAAAGCGTGCCGACGGATCTCGACTCCGTGCAGCAATTGGCGCTGCCGGGGCTAAAAAACTCTGAAGGTCATCCCGTCTTGCCATCGGCCCCGCCTCCGAGCATGGCGACCCCTCACGCTGCCAGCGTGACTGTGCCGGACGTGAATGTCGGCAAGTCCGCTTCTAACGGCGTGATGGGTGCGGCGCTCTTTGCTGCTGCCATGGCGCTACTAGTGGGCGGTGGAGGTTATTGGGTTTCGCAGATGAACCAGCCCGCTGTGCCGGGTGTTGGCGCTGCCGCTGGTGGGCCTGTATCCGCGACGAACACGATCAAGCCTCCTGCAACAGCCGAACCAATGGCCGAAGGTGAGTCTGCCGAGACTTTTGATAACGAGGACAAGGCTGAGGTTACTGAAGTGAAGGCGGAAGAGCCCACTTCGGAAGAGCCGATTTCCGACGAAGAGGCGAAAGCTGTTGAGGAGGCCGTCGCCGAAGTTGCTGCCGCCGAAGCAGCGAAGAAACGCAGCCAGCTGCGCAAGTATAAGAAGTGGCGAGCGAAGAAGGCAGCGAGCCGAACTTCGACCAAGAAGAAGACCAAAACCAGCAAGAAGTCCGCCGATTGTGCGATCCCGTGGCGTATCGGTAAGGACGGGATCCGCCGGGCCAAGGTGGAGTGCCTGTAACCCCGGGTTGAGTGGGGTGATGTAGGTGCGTAGCGATCATCGCTAACTACAAGGCGATCATCACTGTCTGCAGCGGACCTTGGACCGGCCCGGGCGGCCCCTCCGCGCTGGATTATTCGACTATTGGGACTTGCGGAGGAGCTTGGGCTACCATGCCGCCCGATGTTTCTTTTCCGAAGCTTACCGTGTCGCGCAGCTCTGTTGGCGGTGTTTGCCGTCGCTCCCATTCTCTCCGTTTCGACTGCGGCGAGAGCCGCGCCGAGCGAAAAAGCCAAGTGTGCCATTGCCTACGAGGGCGCTCAGGAGACTCGAGCTGACTCTCGTTTGAGTGAGGCTCGGGAGCACCTGCTGGTTTGTGCTCGCTCCCTCTGTCCGAGTTTCATCCAGACCGACTGCGCCGCTTGGTTGGACGAAGTGAAAGAGGAGATGCCTTCCTTGGTGTTCGCGGCGACCTCAGGTGCCGAAGAACTGTTCGAGGTCAAAGTCGAAATGGACGGTGAGGTCCTCGCTGAGGAACTCGACGGCAAGCCTATCGACGTGGATCCGGGTCGCCATAAGTTCAAGTTTACCTACAACGGCGAAGTCGTTGAGCGTCAGCTACTGGTCCGCCAGGGCAAGCAAAACCGAGACATCTCCGTCAAGTTCGGTGCTGATGAAGAGGATGCGAAGCATGCCGCATCAGACAAAGGCGAGACCGGGGCAGAGGACGACGACGCTGGGTCCGACCACACCGTGGCATACATCGTTGGTAGCTCGGGTCTCGTGATCCTCGGAGTCGGCGCCTTTTTGGGCTTCAGTGCCAATGGCAACAAGACGGATCTAAAAGACACATGTGGAGCGACCTTAGCCGGTTGTTCCGATTCCGCCGTCGATGGCGTGGCACAAGAACTACTGATCGCGGACATAACCATGGGTGTCGGAGTTGTCGGTATCGGGGTCGGCGCCTACCTATTTTTTACCGGCGGTTCCGATGACGGCGACGAGACATCGGACGACGCGATGGTGAAAAACATGCGCTTCAACGTTGCCCTCGGCGAGAGCCGCGGCTTCGCCATGTTCGGCGGAGCCTTCTAAGAGCAGAGTTTTCGAAACCGTTCTTTGTGCTTTACGCGCGGTCGTTCCCGCAGCCACTGGGACCGGTTCATCGTCTGGGAAGGTCAAGGGGCGACCGGCAGTGCGACGGCACTATCCGTAACCGAGCCAGACTCCGCCCTGGTAAACGACGAAGCTGCATACCCAGGCTAGGGCCGTCATGTAGGCGAACATGAAGGCCGGCCAGCGCCAAGTACGTGTCTCGCGTTTGACCACGGCCAGGGTGCTCATGCATTGGCACGCCAGGGCAAAGAAGATCATCAGCGAGAGCCCCACCAACGGGGTGTAGCGGGGCTTGCCATCGGCTGTGGATTCCGCCCGGAGGCGTTCTCGGAGTGGCGACTCTACGTCCTCGTCACCGATGCCGTACACCAGGCCCATGGTGGAGACGAACACCTCGCGGGCAGCAAAGGCACCGATCAATCCCACGCCGATTTTCCAATCGAATCCCAACGGCTCGATCGCAGGCTCCAGTGTTTTCCCTAGCTGACCGGCGTAACTTTGTTCGAGCGCGCTGGGCTGGGACATCTCGGTATTGGATTTCGCTGAAGCGGCATCGAGCGCGATTGGCGCTGGCTTAGGAAACGACAACAGAGCCCAGAGAAGGATGGTGCACGCGAGAATGACAGTGCCCGCTTCTTTCAGAAAGCTCCGGGAACGTTGCCAGACCATGTGCACTGTGGACCAGAGATCCGGCGTGCGGTAAGGAGGCAGCTCCATGAGCAGGGGCACATGGCGGCCTTTGACGGCAGTTCGCCCCAGTACGGCGGCAGCCACCAGGGCTGTTGCCGTGGAAAATAGATACATGCCCACCATCAACCAACTCTGAATGGAGATGCCGTAAACGCTGGCGGGAGGGAACAGAGCGGCGATTATCAGTGTGTAAACGGGGAGTCGCGCCGAACAACTCATGAGGGGCACGACCATCATGGTGAGCAGTCGATCCCGTTGACGTTCCATGGTCCGGGTTGCCAAAATCGCCGGCACGGCACACGCGAAGCCGGAGAACATGGGAACAAAGGCGCGACCATGCAGTCCGCAACTTCGCATGATGCGATCCATAAGGTAGGCGATGCGGGACATGTAGCCGCAGTCCTCGAGGAGGCCGAGCAAGAAAAACAGCAGCACAATTTGGGGCAAGAACACGACAACGTTGCCGACACCACCAATCACTCCCTCGGTGATGAGATCCCGGAATATTCCTGATGGGAGAGTGCTACTGGCCAGTCCTTGGAGCGCAGCGATGCCATTTTCCACGGCGCCGATCAGCGGATCGGACCAAGCGAATAGCGTCTGAAAGAGCAGTAGCATCACCGCTACAAACAGAGCGAAGCCGAACAGCGGGTGCAGCGCTATACGGTCGATACGTTCACTGAAGGGGCGCTTGATTTCCGTTTTGGAACTACTGCGGCCGGCTAGTAGCTGCTCTTCGATGTAACGGTATCGAGTTTCGATGACGACTTCGTCCACGTCGAGCACGGGTTCGAGTTCCGTGTAGGCGTTGAGGGAGGCGCGGCGCAGCGTGCTCGGGATGTTCTCCAGCTCGTCGTTTTTATCCACGCTCAATAGCGTCCAGAGCGCTAGTCCTCTGTCCCGTTCGACAGAACCGCGCCATGCTTCGGGCAAGGCTTCCACCAATCGATCGATGACCGCCATCAGCTTTGCTGGGTAGCGCACCTCGGTCGTGGGGCGGGGAGGATGTTCCACGGCGGCTCGGAGCGCATCGCGCAGTTCGTCCAATCCGCTGCCGGATCGCGCGTTGGTACCCACACAGGGCACACCGAGTAGCTGGCTCACCGCCTCCGGCGAAGGCGCCTCGAGTGCCTCGTCCACCATATTCAGGGCGACGACCATTGGGGCACGTAGCTCGGCGAGCTGGACGGCGAGGTACAGATTACGCGTCAACTGTCCGGCATCGAGAACGACCAAGACGAGATCGGGTGCCGGAAAGTCGCCGAGACCCAGAGCCTCCTGAATCGCGATTTGTTCTTCCGCGGAGCGCGCACTCAAAGAGTAGGTGCCGGGCACGTCAATGAGGCTCAGCGCTTCAGTTCCGCCGATGTCGAGCCGGCCGACGCTGCGCTCTACCGTGACACCCGGATAATTCCCGACCTTGACGCTGGCTCCGGTGAGACGGTTGAAGATCGTCGATTTTCCTACGTTAGGATTCCCGATGATGGCGATCCGTGGGGTCGCGCCTTCAGCGTTGTTGTCGGGGACGGTGGATTGAACAGAGTTCATGGGCTGCCTGCACTGGTGTCGATGCTGTGCACCTCGATGGAGTCCGCCTCGGATCGACGAATTGACATGCTGCACCCGCGCACAAGTAGTTCCATCGGATCGCCCAGGGGCGCGATTCGCATGAGACGCATTTGTGTGCCGGGCAATACTCCGAGCTCCATCAGGCGTCGGCGAAAGGAGCGCTCGCCGCCGACACGCCGGACGACGACGGACTGTCCGACGGCTACGGCACTCAATGTCATCATTGGCCGTCCGTCCTACATGAATTGAAAGTCGTTATCAATAAGGGCCAAGCCGCTGAAGATACGCCGCGTCGTATCGGTGCTGCAGCGCCCTGCCGGGGCAGACGCGGAGGCCGTTACTCGGTTTTGGGATTGCCGCGGTAGGAATACCGGCTGGGAGGCCGCGACGACGTACGCTGCAGTGCCTGGTGGTGGCGGACTCGTGCCCACTCGATGGCGTTGGCTCGTGTGTCGAAGGCACGCAGCTCGCGGTTAGATGCCAGGGCTACCGAGCCGATCATGACCCTGAGTAGCGGATTACTCGTGATAATGGCGACGCAGGTGACCTGGCTGGCGCTCAATATCCAGCTGAGCAGGCGCTCGCGGATCAAGCCGTCGTGGGTCATCACCTCCGCGCAGTCGAAGAGAGCGGCTCTTCGGCCTGACGCGCTGACTGCTTCGTCGATACGCTGGATGGCGCCTTGCAGGCTGGCTTGGGTGAGCACCCCGGTCAGACTGATTTCGACCGGTTCCACCGCGTTTCCCGAAACAGCTGCATACGTTCCGCTGGGCGCGTAGGCTCCGAGTTTTTTCCGTTCACCGCTCATATGATCTCCCGAATTGAGCGATGCGCTATCACGGCCTCTTAGATCGACCAAGAGCATATTGATCAGGATCGCCCATTGATCGGGTAACTGGCTGATATAATAAGTCTATAAAGTGTGAGGGATTAACCTACACCGGTGCTAGGTTCCCACATTCGGCGACCCATCGGCGTTACTCGACCGGATCGTCCGAGGTCCTACGACGGGGGGGGTATTCGACGATAAGTACGAAATGTTCCGACTCAGAACCGGACACTGGCGGTAGGGATATCTGCTCTTCGTGGCGCGAATCTGCGGTGGCGTTGCCTGTCAGCGTCGCGCTGATCGGCAGGTCCCCACCGAAATTCACCGCCCAGTAAACGTAGGTGCCTTGTTGGGGAGCGACGATGCGGATGCGTTCCTCAACGTCCCTTCCGCCTCTGATTTCGTCCCTCACCAGCCAGCCATTTTCGGTGGTCGGATTGTCGCTGTCGATTCGCTCTCCGTTCGGCAGCTCGACTACCAAATCGAGATCTTCGGGCGCACTCCAGTTGAGCGTGAACACAAGCTCGGAGCTAGCGGCGGTCGTGGTCCCGTCAGGTAGTGTTACGCAAAGCCCGGAGGCGCAAACCAACCCCGGATCACAGACATCGTCCGGGGCGCACTCGGCCTGTTCACTGCCCGGCACGCGGCCCGGGGTCGTTGACTCGTTGTCGGTGGTGTTACCGGTATCGTCAGCGCAGCCGGTCTGTGCGAACATCAGCAAGCCCGCAACAAGCTGGACGGACAGGGCACTGTGGAGCGCAGTCATTGACAGCCGAGCCTAACCTTGCGTCTCACGCTGGTCACCGGAAATTCGGCACACGCGAACCCGCGGCCCACTGCATCTGCTAGAAGACTGGCCTTACGGCCCCTTGGCGGAATGGCAGACGCAGTGGATTTAAAATCCGCGGCCCTTACGGGCGTCCCGGTTCGAGCCCGGGAGGGGCTACTACAAGAATGTTCGGGCAGTGCCCTTCGGGGATGGACCGGGTCCGGGGGGGGGGGCAGGCGGGCTCGGGGCTCTTCTCACTTGGTGGTGGGTGGTCGGCAAACCAACCTCTGCGCCGAAGGGCCGAACGAGGCCCACTTATCTAAAGTTTACCCACTACCAAGCGACATGAGCCCGATCGAGGTGATCATCGTGCCGTCCGATCGCAGCGCCGTATACTCGGTCGCCACGTTGTTATTGGGGGAGGTGTACCGACTTAAGGTGAGTGGCACGCTATTACGGAGCCCGAGGGCACGCGTGTCACAGCTTCAATACCGGCCCTCCCGACCTGTCCGTGCCAGGCATCGAAGGGCGTCGCTATTGATGACACCAACGTCAACGCCCAGCGAACGCCGTACTGGGGCGAGTACGAGCCCCGTCATATCTACGAGATCGACTTCGTCGGACTTGGCGAGCCCATTCGAGTCAACTTTCACGATAGAGATCAGTATAATAATGGCGGTTTCTTCACGCTCGAAATCAGGAAGCCCTGAGCGCAGTCGCAGCAGAGCCTAGAGTCGGGTGAACACCCGTGAGATCAGCCGGGGCGCGAACTAGCTGGCGCTGCGGGCGGCCAGGTCCGATACGGCGGCACGCACGTCCGGCAGCGTGAACGGTTTCTCTAGGATCGGATTTTTGACCCCGGCCAAAAACGACCGAGCTTCAGACGTGAATGCTCCCCCCGTCATGAAGATGAGCTTTTTCTCTTCGCCGGGGTGCAATCTGGCAATGTGCTGGTAAAGGTCTGGTCCGCTTCCGTCTGGCATCATGACGTCACAAAGGATGACGTCGAAGCTTTCTTCCGCCAACGCCGCTTCAGCCGAGCGAGTGTTGAGTTCAACACGAACGGCGTGTTCGACTAAGCCGCGGCGAATAATGCGTCCGATAAGCGCTTCATCGTCGATCACCAGTACGCGAGCTGTGTTGCTTTTGGGGGGACGAGCCGATACCGGGGCGGGATGCACGTCGGACTGCGGAGGGGCGTCCGGGAGTAGGATCGTACACGTGGTCCCCGTGGCGCCGGTGGCTAGGGTCAGCACGCCCCCCATGGCGGTTACGGTTTCCCGACAGATGTAGAGTCCAATGCCCGTACCGCGCCCATCGTGCCGGCCGCTCACGAAGGGATCGAACAAGCCGCTCAGTAGCTCCTCTGGGATACCGCGACCCGTGTCGCGGATTTCAACGAGGGCACGCCCGTCCGGGTGGGTTCCGGTGGATATTTCGATTCGGTGCTCGCTCGCATGGTCATCCGGAAAGGATTGGGCTGCGTTCATGATCAGGTTGAGAAAGACTTGGCCTAGAGCAGGGCTGCTGCCCAGCACTCTGGGGGTTTCATCGTAGCTTCTGGTGAGTACTGCTCGGTGACGAACCTCGTTCTGCGCAATGCGCGCCGCCGAGTCGAGGACACGCGGCAAGTCGATGAGCTGGGTCTCGTCGTCCCCCCGTCCACCAAATGCCTTTAGGTCTTGTGCGATCTCGTTCACCCGGAGGGCTCCTTCGGCCGCTTCGCTCAGCAACTCAACAAATTCCGGATGACGACGAGCCAGCCCTTCTGCGGTGAGTGCGTCGCCTAACAATTCGAGATTGGCGATCCCGGAGGTCAGAGGGTTGTTGATCTCGTGACCCAGCCCAGTTGCCAGCATGCCCATGGTCGCCATGCGGTCGCTTCTCATGAGTCGCGCCTGCAGTCGTTTCCGCTCGGTGATGTTGACGAATATGCCATCTGCCGTGTTGGGGCCGTTCGTCTTGCCGGGATGTCCTGTGTACTGGAGCCACTGTTCTTCGCCTGCGGGGGGCGTGTACCGGCCCTCCCAGCTGAGTGGGCGCTGGGTTTCGATGGCGCGCAACAAGTCGTCCGCCAACCGTTGTCGGTCGCTGGGGGCTATTCGGTCCAACATTTCACTGGGCCGATGCATCACGCGCTCAGGATCGAGTTGGAGGAAGCGTTGGGCGCTGTCGCCGAGGTAGGGAACCAATACGTCGGAAGCTGGCCCTAGCGCCAGCTGGCAGAGCACCCCAGGGATGTTGGTGGCAATGCTCGTCAGGTGCGCCGGAGCGTCTTCTAGCGCCTGGTGAGCATTGTTCTGCGGGGGACGGAGCTCCCGTGGCATCTCGTCGAGTACTCCCTGGAACGCTCGGCTCTGTCTCCTGACGTCTCGTACTTGTCTTTCCAGATAGGCGATCCGGAGCGCGGCGGATACGCAGCGCAACAGTTCGTCGCTACGGACGGGTGTCGACAGTCTCTCGAAGGGCGGGGCGCTCGTAGGCTCCCTGCTGGCATCTGGTTCCGGGTCAGAGCCAATGAGCAAAAGACTGCAATCGGGGTGCTGCTGCCCCACCAAAGACGTTAACTCTCCGCGGGAGGCAGCGGGCAAGAGGGCGCTCGCGAGCACGACATCGTTGGAAACGGTCTCCATCTGAAGGAGCGCCTCCGCCGCGGTCGACACCACTGTCACCTGGTGTTGCGCACGCTCTAATGTTGCGCGTAGTCCTCGACAAACCGCCGGGTCGTCATCAACGATGAGTATGTGTCCCAAACGATCCCCCCGAATGCAGTGTCTCAGTATGCATCCGGGGCGGAGTGTACTCGCTTATGGGGGAGCTTTGTAGAGCTTCCCCCGGATGGGCCGCCTAGGCTCGGTGCTAGCCGGTGCCCGCGATGGCCGCCCGGATATCGGAGGACAGGGCCCCCGCTGGGGGGGGCTTCGGCCGTCAAAATGATGACGGCGCTGAGTCTCCGTTTTACGCGATAAGAGTAGCCGTTGAACCGCTTAGTTGGTGACGAGGCGCAAGTGGCCGCGCACGCCTGGCGTTCGGCGACGCGCTGGCTTTGAACTTCGAGGTCGTTCCGGGGTCGTTTCGGAACGTCGCCCGGGGGCGGAGGGCTTGGCGCGGTCGAGATGGGCCATCGGGGTGGGTTGGCTGGTCTTGCCCTTTTTCTCTTCGATGAGATTCCTCGTGCTCTGAATCAAGCGCTCCAAGAAGGCTTTGTGCTCGTCAACGGCCTGTGTCACAGCGGTTCGTCCGAACAGGTCTTCGGCTTCCCGCATGACGGTGGCCGCGAAAACAACCTGATTCAGCGCGATACGCGTCAGTTCCGTGGTGGCGAGATCCATATCCACGCCCTGCTGTAGTAGCGAGCTGAGTAGAGTCTTCTTGTTCGCGAGGGTCCAAGCTGTGTGCCCGCGGCGTCGCAGTTGCCAGGGCATTGAGCCACCGGACTGGCGCCACCACAGTTCGAAACTATGCTCGGGGTTCACACCACGGAGTACTACGTAGATTTGAGAATCCACGGCGTAGGTCTCAATGAAACTGGCTAGGTCTAACATCGCTCTATCCTTGCGTTAGAGTTACGGCTGACGCACCCCTTGGGTGCCATCCGTTGCTAGTGCCGGGGTCCCAACGCAGAACGTCGATGGGGCCGTAGCAGTAGGCGACTTAAACCTAAGGCACAGCAAGCACTTTGTGAATAGGCGATGTTTGTCGACTTCGGCAGCTTGCACCGGGACATTTCACAATCGAAATGCATGGCGCTTTCAGCTTAGTTGAATCCTGCGGTTTTTGTCCCGTATCGAATCGACGTTTCAATTTGAGACTAGCTGAGAGTCAGCCGTTGTCGTGAGCCAGGCAGCGGTGTCCCTTTGTGGGCCATCCTGAGGAGTCCGTAAAAAGTCAGATCAAGGACTTTGGTTACTGGGTGACGGCTGCTTCGGCCACCAGAGGGCAATTGACGAGCGCCCTCGGCGCCCCTTGCACGAGCGGGGCGCCGAGGGCGTTGGGCCAGTTGGTCACCAAGTCGAAGCTCGCATTTTGATAGATCATGACTGCCCACAGTTGCGAGTGCTCCGCGTCGCCCGACAGGAACGTGAACCACGTTATGCGTTTGAGTGCCGCCTGTCTCCGTCATGAAACCCGAAGGCGGCCCTCCACCGTCTTCACCGGGATCGATATTGAAAGTGACGTAGATGTAGATGGCAGGGACGCCGCCGCACTCGTCGGGAAGCATATTGCTTTCGAAGCTTAAGTAGTGAGCGATTTGTCCCTGATACCAGACGCGTTGGGGGATGGTGGCAGCATCGCCCACTCGAAGGGTAGCGGTCGAACCCATGGGGGCGATGGGCGCGTTGAGCATCAGTCCGACGTCTCTGACGTCGAATCCGCTGTTGCCCACGTCTTCGGCTGATATCAGCGTGTTCGGGATGTAGTCGTTAGGGACGGATACAGCGAATAGGCTAACGAAGTCGTTGTAGCCGTCGTCGCCGGGGATGGTTTCGACAATCGGTAACTGCCCGCTGACGGGACTGCCGGCGGGAGTCACCAGGTCGTAGCGGACAGCCGGCACGGTGGAGCGGGCATCGAAGTTGTAATAGCGAATAATTTCCCCCTGAGGTCCCAACCCTTGAGCCAGGAACGGAGCTTGGTCAAAATCAATGGGCGCGCCGGGGAGGGGAAGTCCGTTGCTATCGTTGCGGACGAACATCGTGGCGGAAGGGCCGGCGAAGCGGTCAATCAACACGTTCGGTGCGGTGTCGGGGTTGCGATCGGTGGCGTAGTAGGCGACCGCATCAGGCGCGCCGGAGCCCGTCGTTCTTGATGCGGTGGAGTCACAGGCGGCGATCAGCAGTCCAAGAACAAGAACAGAACGTTTCATGCCCCTAGGCTAGTCGCAATCGAAGTGTGCGGACACCTCGAGCATCGCACCGAGAGAATTGTCGGGCCTCAGCTCTGGGCGGCAGTTGTGCCCTGCGGTTTTCGTCGCAGCCAAGCCATGACTTCCACGTGCCGGGTATGAGGAAACATATCGAAAACCGTGAGGGACTCAAGCTGGAATTCACCACTCAATTGCCGCAGATCGCGGGCGAGGGTCTTCGGATTGCAAGAACACATCGCCATCGCCTGCCGACTCAGTTGGGCCATTTCCCGTAGCCCGTGCGGAACGCCGGCTCTCGGCGGATCCAGCAGCACCAGGTCGTAGAGCTGTCCCTCCTTCACCAGCTGCTGGCTTACTGTGACGGCATCGCCGGCGATAGCTCGAGAGCCGTGGGGGCCGAAGGCGCTCGCCAAGCTTTGTATGGCCGGTCCCTCGTGGTCGACCCCTACGCCCGTCAGGCCTGCCGCCATCAGCGGGAGTGCGAGGTTGCCGGAACCGCAATAAATGTCGGCAAAGCTATTCGCGCCCAGCTCCAGCGCTTTGCCTACTACTTGCTCCACCAACGTGCGGTTCACGGCTTGGTTGATTTGGAGGAAACAATCGAGAGGAACGGACATGTGTACGCCCGGAGTGGTTTCGTATCGCTGGACGGGACGCGGCGAGCAGTTGCTGTCTGCCACGATGACGTCGGGGAGTCGGCGGCGGATTGCGACCAGGTTGCTCTGGCTCCCTTCCCGTAGGGTCAAGTAGAGGCTGGCTCGACCGTCAGCGTCGCAACCTCGTGCTTCGAGATGCTGGTAGGGGCGGAAGTGCTCAGGCTCTGACTCGCTCAGGTAGATAGTTTCGTGCACCAGTTCAGCCAGCGCTGTCTCCAGTACGGCGCAGCCTCCGCTTTTGACTTCGTTGAAAAACGCAACAGTACCTGTCGGTTGGATTCGCAGGCGAACGCGGTTTCGGTATCCGATGGACTGGGGGCTAGAGACCCACTTGGGCTCGGCGGGCAATCGCACCCCCACTTCACCGAAGGCGGAGGCGACCTCTGCGAGCTTGCGGCGTCGCTGCTCAGTCGGGTCGTCGTCAATCAGCGGACAACCTCCGCAACGAGCCGATACAGTACACAGCCCGGCGTCCCCGGTGGGGTGCAAGTTCAGCCGATTCAGGGGTTCGGTGCTCATGGGGTCTTTCGATTGTAGGATTGCGACGCTGCAGTGGTGAAACTACCTACCACCGGACTCCCCAAAGTACTGGGAATTACTGGGTTGGCTTAGGCGGTATGGTTCTCGCATTCCAATCGCTCTGTGTCGGAGCCCTACTCAGCCGTTGTAGGCGCGGATGCTGAGGCACCGCTTCCATTGTTGCTCGCCCAGTGCGCTCAGATTTGTGACGTGATTTCGACGGCAGTGCGGTCTCCGCGCATCGATGAGGTCCACATCAAGCGAGCCCAGCAGCTGTCCCTCGAAATCGCTGTGAGCGTGGATGAGTGGGAGCTAGCTCCAAAAGACATCGAAGCCAGCCGCTTCCGCGACTTGGCGGAGATGTTGGATCGCGGCGCGACACTCCCTGAGCGTGTCGTCCGCACGACCTTTGAAACGTTGGAGCGTCTCAGCCGGCGTACCCTGCGGGATTTTCAGCTATCCGAGAGCGGCCTCTCGCCGAAACCCTAGCCTTACTTTCCCAGCAGTCGTTTCGCCGCTTGGCGAACCCCCGGACGGTAGCCGGACTGCTGCGGCAGCCGATTTAAGTCGGCTCGGCTCAGATTCCGCAACACTCGTTCGATGTCGGGTCCATTGAGGCGAGGGTTAGCGAGCAGGGCGCGTTGAACCTCGCCAGCCTTTAGCCACCCAGCATTGCTCAAGATGATTTTCATCAAGGGATGAGGCAAGTTGCCCTTCTTTGCGATACGCGCGGCCTCGCTGGCGCTCAAAGACTGGTTCTGAAGCAGGTACTCCCAGACCGAGCTGCTATAGCAGCGCTCCAGCGCCACTCGTTCAGTGAGATTCCCATCGCGCGCCATTCGCTGTCGGTCGCGGATGCTCAGACCGCGTACCTTTTCGTGGATGTTACGGGGTGCTGGAGGCAGGGATGAGGGGCGTCCGGTGGGTCGGCGGCTGGGTCGCTGGCTGCCTTCTGCCGGTGGCGCGGAACTTCGCCCCGCCTGGTCTGTGGGAGCTGGCGAGGGGGCTCCGGAGTTCTTCAGTTGTTGGGCGAACTCTTCCAGGCGTGATTTTTCAGTATCACCGAAGGGCTGAAACTGAACGCCGACACCTGCGCCGGGATCCTCCTCTTGGATCCACACGGCCTCCGCGAGCAGACTCAGTTCGCTACCGTCCGGTGCACGCAGGACAACTTCGCAGGCATCACGTTGCGCCACTCCGCTGGCTCCGATGGCGAAGGCGCGACCTTTGAGGAGGTTCTTATCAAGATCCTTCGCGAACTCGCTCGCCTGGGTATAGGACACAACAACGCGGGGCCGGTCGGACATCACCTAAGCGTAGCGCATCCCGGCGCCGCGTTTCCCGGTTAGTGAATTCGCTGTCCGGGTTTCGCGCCGCTGTCGGGGCTCAGTAGATAAACGTCCTTTTTACCTGGGCCGGCTGCGAGCACCATGCCCTCGCTCAGGCCGAACTTCATCTGTCGGGGCTTGAGATTACAAACGGCAATGACCAAGCGGTCGACGAGAGCTTCGGGCTCGTAGGCGCCCTTGATGCCCGCAAACACCGTTTTACGCTCATCGCCGCCCAAGCTCAGGGTGAGCTTCAGCAGCTTGTTGGCTTTGGGGACGGCTTCCGCTTCTACAATGCGGGCGACCCGTAGATCGATGGCTGTAAATTGCTCAATGGTGCACTCGTCCTCGAGAGGCTCGTCCACCAGCGCTTGCCCGTCGTCATCGGACTGCGAAGGGGCGCCTCCGATGTCGGCGGCGGCAGCTTCCGCACCCGCTTGGAGCATCGCTTCGCACTTGGCCATATCTACCCGTTGCATCAGGTGTTTGAACTTCGCCACGGGGTTACCGCAGAGCGGGCTCTGCGCATCGCCCCAATGGGTGATCGGCGATCCGAGTAGTTCAGCGCTCTGTTCAGCGAGTTGGGGCAGGACCGGCGTCAGGTAGATCACGAGCTGTCGGTAGAGGTTGAGCGCCACCGAGCAGACGTCGCGTACTTCCGCCATCTTGTCGCCGGCCTTCTTGAGCGCCCACGGCTCTTTTTGATCCACATACTCGTTGGCGCGATCTGCACACGCCATGATGAGGCGCATCGCGCGAGCGGTGTCCGCCGCCTCGTAAGCTTCGGCGATTTCCGTGCCCGCATCGGCGGCGGTCTTAAAGAGCCCGCCGTCTTCCGGATAGGCATCTGCGAGACCTACATCCTTGATGAATCGAGCGCTGCGACTCGCGAGGTTAACCACCTTGCCCACTAGATCGGAGTTCACCTTCTGAACAAAGTCCTCGATATCGAGATCGATGTCGTCGACTTTGTGGTTCAGTTTCGCCGCGTAGTAGTAGCGGAGGTAGGCGGGATCCAAAAAGTCGAGATAGGTACGGGCCATCACAAAGGTGCCGCGTCGTTTGGACATTTTTTCGCCGTTGACGGTCAAGAAACCGTGTACGTGCACGCGATTGGGTAACGAGAACTCGGCGGCCCGCAACATGGTGGGCCAGAACAGCGTGTGAAAGTACGTGATGTCCTTGCCGATGAAGTGGATGATCTCCGTGTCGTCGGAGCGCCACCAATCGTCGAGCTTTTCGTTGTTCTTCTCGCACCACTCCGATGTCGACGCGATGTAGCCGATGGGCGCGTCAAACCAGACGTACCAGTAGTTGCCGGGGGCATCCGGGATCTCGAACCCGAAGTAAGGAGCGGGCCGGGATACATCCCAGTCTCGAAGCGGCTCCGCCAGAAAATGTCCCTTGAGGTGGTTGGCGATCCCGGGCTGTAGTCGGTTGCCGTCTTGGGTCCAGCTGTTTAGGAAATGATGGCTGCTCTCTATCTTGACGAACTGATGTTTGGCAGAGCGTACCTCGGGAACCGCGCCACTCAAGGTGCTCACGGGGTTCTTGAGATCTGCCGCGTCGTAGGTTTCTCCACAGTTTTCACAGTTGTCTCCCAACTGATCATTCGTGTTGCACTTCGGGCAGGTGCCTTTAACAAATCGGTCGGCGAGGAAGACGCCTTCCTTGGGATCGAAGAGCTGGCTCACTTCCTTTTCTTCAATCAACTGCTTGGCGCGTAAGGCACCCCAAATCTCGTCGCAGTACTTCTTGTTGGCGGCAGAGTTGGTGCTGCCGAAGTGGTCGAACTCGACGCCGAAGGCAGCGAAGTCCGCTTGATGGGAAAGGCTGACGTCGGCGATCAGTTCCTCTTCACTGCGGACTTCTTGCCGGGCGCGCATCATGATCGCGGTGCCGTGGGTGTCGTCGGCGCAAATGTAGAGCGCCCGGTGCCCGCGCAGTTTTTGGAAGCGGACCCAGATGTCGGTCTGGAGGTACTCCACCATGTGCCCGAGGTGGATCGGACCATTAGCGTAGGGGAGGGCACTGGTGACGAGTAGTCGGCGGGAAGTCATGGGCATGTGTGTGGGGGGTCGGGCGCGCGAAAATGCACGGTTTTTGTCCCATCGGGACGGGCGCGGATGGTGCCCGGACCGAGCAAGAATGGGAAGGGGCAAAAGCGAGGCAAAAGCACCGGAATCGTGCCCTGTGCTTGGGAACGGGGCTTGCGGCTACTCTGCGGGTCGGGCTAATACTCAGCCCCATGATTCGCGCCGCCCTCACGGGATGTCCCACCGAACAGCTCAAGCGTCTGCTGAAGGCGATTCATCGGGACGTCGTTACCTTTCCGATCTCCCGGTCGAACTTGATCGCCACCGCGTTCGGCGACTTTGAGGAGCACCTCGATATCGTCATAGCTTTGGATAAAGAGCCGGCCAAGCGTGTCATCGTGGCGGTCATCGCCGAACGTGAAATGTATCTGAAGCGCACGGCAGCAGCCCAACGCCGCCCCAAGTAAGCGCCGAGTCAGCGCTCGGTCAGCTGGGGCGGAGTGGTGTCAGCTAGTCGATGCCGACAATAGCTACGGGCAGATCCATGATCCTGTTGATGACCACGTCAGCGTGAGCGAGGCTGGAGGCAGCCGTCAGTTCGGAGTGCACGGCTACACAGCGCAGACCAGCGGCCTTGGCGGAGGTGACTCCCCGGGGGGAATCTTCGATGGCGATGCCTGCGGAGGCCGACAGCTGTGCCTTGTCGAGCGCGCAGAGATACGGTTCTGGGTGAGGTTTTGTTTGGGTCACGTTGTCTACAGTCAGCACGAACTCAAAATACGGCAGCAGTTTGCTGTGCTCGTGAATGATTTCGAAGTGTGTCGCCCTCGAGCTGGTCACCACGGCCATGCGATATTGATTCGACAGTTCGTGCAATACGTCCCGGACCCCAGGAAGCGCGAGATCCTTTCCTCGCAAGAGCTCGGCGTACCGGGCGTCTCTTGTTTCCCGGAGCGCCAAAATATCGCTGTCGCTCAAACCTCGGGCTTTTGCCAGGTTCAAAGCGCTCTTTCCCTGGAGCAGGCTGATGTTTCGAAACTGACTGAGAGAATATTCGATGCCCAAGTCAGCCAAGACCTCGGCGTTGGCTTGGAAAAATAGCGGCTCCGTTTCGACGAGGACACCGTCGTTGTCCCAAAGCAGGATTTCGGTCACGGAGCGTAGGGTGGCATAGCTTCGCCACAATGGGGGCGTCAGCGTCGTGTGGACGCCGGGCCGAGCCCAAGATCGTACCCGAGCGGCTGCTTCGCTTGGTTTTTTCGCTGGATTTGTCTGGCGCTCTTCACGGAATAAAACCAACATCGCTCGATGTCGGCGAGCGCGCTCCTATCCGTCGAGGGTGACCTGGAGGCTATTCCGATGAGCAATCGGGAGCTGCGGGCGGACGTGTGGCGGCTGGCGTGGCCTGCGACGCTGATGCTGTTGCTCAGTCAGTTCGTCGATGTGTTGGACATCGCCTTTGTCGGGCGTTTGGGCCGAGATTCGGTGGCCGCCTTCGGTTACGCCGCCCAATTTCAGACTTTGTTTCTGAGTGTGGTCATGGCTCTGGGCTCGGGGGTGGTGTCCGTCATGTCTCGTCGCCTCGGGGCGGGGCAAGAGCGAGACGCCCGCGTGGTGTTGGCGGCGGCCATGATTTTCGTGGAATGTTTTGCGCTCCTAGCGGCCGTGGTGGTCATGATTTGGCCGCGGGTACTCTTGGGGTGGCTCAATGCGCCGGACGAGATTGCCGACCGTTGCGTTCCGTTTTTTCGTCTGCTGCTCAGCGCTAGTGTGTTCATCGGCATCGCTAGTGTGTTCGAGGCGGCGTTTCGATCCCATCAAGATACGCGCACACCACTCAAGGTCGCCGGTGTCATGATCGTCGTCAAACTGGTGTTGAACCCCATCTTGATTTTCGGTGTGCTCGGCAACGAAGCGTTGGGTCTTGTGGGCGCGGGCATCGCGAGTCTGTGCGCGCGGGCCTCCGCGGTGCTGGCGTATTTGTATTTGCTTCGGGGACGGGCGCGGTCGGACAACGCCCTGGGTTTCTCGCTTTCAAATTTGCGCCGGGCTCCCACGGTGTTTCGCGAGGTGCTCTCGGTTTGCGCCCCCGCGGTGGTGGAGCGCTTGTGCATGAGCGGCGCGCTGCTGATTTATTTCTCCATGTTGTCGGGCTTCGGCTCGAGCGCCATCGCGGCCTATACGCTGGGTACTCGTTTGTTGGGATATTCCTGGTTGCCGGGGGTGGGCATCGCCCTGGCGTCGACAGCCTACGTGGGCCACGCAATCGGTCGTGGGGATCCGCAGTTGGCGCGTCGGGCGGCGTGGCAGTCCGTGCGCATCGCGTTTGTATTGATGACGACCCTCGGTGTGTCCTGCATCGTATTTCACAATGCTCTAGCGACTGCCTTTACGGACGATCCGGAAATCATCGCCGAGCTATTGCCCTTCATATTCACCCTGGGTTTCGTTCAGCCGATGATGGCGCTGCATTTTCCGCTCAGCGGCGCCCTGCGCGGTGCAGGCGACACGGTATCTCCGATGATATCTTCGCTGGTGAGCAGCTGGCTGTGCCGGGTGCCCTTCGCTTTGAGCGTGGTCTACGTCTGGGAGCTGCCGCTTTACTGGATGTGGGTCGCCATCGTATTGGACCACACCATGCGAGCCGTCTGGAACGTACTGGCCTTCACCAGAAGCCGGCGATTGCGCGTCGTCCCGGCCTGAACGCCGACATCGCCGTTGCCGCCCTGGGCGTCCGGATCTATGCGGAAGTTATGGAAGGTCGAGTACTGGTCATTGCGGGTTCTGACTCCGGCGGCGGGGCGGGGATCCAAGCGGACATCAAAACCATCACGGCCCTGGGTAGTTTCGCTGCCACAGCGATCACGGCGCTCACTGCGCAGAATACTCTCGGTATCCAGGCGGTCGAGCCGGTCGAGCCGCTGTTTGTCGAGAAACAGATCGACTCCGTGCTCGACGACATCGGTGCGGACGCTATCAAGCTCGGAATGCTCGCCTCTCACACCACGGTCGAACTGGTCGCTCGGCGGCTCGAGACCAAAGCCCAGAGCATTCCCATTGTGCTCGATCCCGTCATCCTAGCGAGCGACGGCAGCCCCTTGCTCAACGATCGCGGTATCGACGCGTTGCGAGAGCGTCTGCTCCCTCAGTGCGCGCTCATCACACCCAATCTCGACGAAGCCGCGCGTTTGGTGGGGGGGGAGGTGGACTCGGTGGATTCCATGCAGCGCGCCGCGGATTTGCTTCTGCTTCAGGGCGCGGCGGCGGTGTTGATCACTGGTGGTCACTTGGAGGGGGACGAGGTGACCGATTTACTGCGAACGGCTGACGGTGAACAGCTGCTCATCGAGTCTCCGCGGGTCCACACCCGCTCGACTCACGGCACCGGCTGTACCCTCTCGTCGGCAGTAGCGGCCGGCATTGCGCGGGGGCTGACTCTCAGCTCTGCGGTCACAATTGCTCACGAATACGTGCAACGAGCGCTACGGCTAGCGCCGGGCTACGGCAAAGGCAGGGGGCCGCTCAATCACGCCCATCCGTTCATCACTGAGGCGGAAGCATAGAGTGAGGCGGTATCGCGAATCCCAGCAGGAGGGCCAGCGCGGCTCCTCGGTGCTTTGGCCGTGTCTCGCCGTGGTCTTGGGCAGCTTAGCGGCATCCTGCGAGACTCAGCACGACGCACTCGCGCGCCGAGCCCCCGCAGCTGGAGGCGCAAACGGAACGGGAGGCAGTGCAGCTACCGCGGAGGGCGGAGTCACGGGAGGAACCAGTGCGGTGGCTCGGCGCGACTCCGGGCCCCCGGATGCAGATCCGGATTCGTCTACCACTCCGAGCTGGACCGGCGAGCCTGGGATCCAACTGATGCACGGAGTGGTAGACGCCGACAGAATCGTGTTCTGCGTTTCTTCGGGTAGCGGAGCTCGCAGCGGCCCTATCCCGCAAGGGGGGCTCCAGTACGGCGAGAGTGTCTCCCTCCGAGCGTTTCCCAATCTTGATCTCGATCTCGATGACCTCACAATTCGTCTGGTGACCGGCTCGGCCGCCTCGGATTCAGACGCCTGCGACTTGCCCGACGGCAGCACGATGCTACCTGACGGGGCCGCGGACGAGGGGGACAGCTCAGTGTCGGACGGCGCAGTGCCGGACGGCGCAGTGCCGGACTCTAGCTTGGATGCCAGTGACCCGGACGCAGCGCTGACCGATAGCGGGGGCTCGGATGCCGCCGACGGCGCGAGCTCCGACGCTGGGACGGGGGCGTCCGTGGAACCGCCGGTGGAGCCTCCGCTCCCCGAGCCGGATCGCCAACTGTGGCGCTCTCAACAGATTGCTCAAATCCCCGCGGGCAGTATCTCCAACAACAGCAGTACGCTTTGGGTGGTGGGAGGCTGTTTCGGTGGGGTCAATTACGTGTCGTCCTCGAACAGCTACATCTGCGGAAGCGACTACGCGGTGCCGTACTCGAATTTGCGATTGATGGTGGTCTCCCTGTCGCGGCCGCGCTCGGAATCAAAAGTTGGCTTGCAGTTGTTCAACGCATCGGTGGCGACGAGCCAAGGCGGCATCGTTTCCCGACGCATTACCGAGTCGGCGGTGATCGACAAGGAGATCGCTCGCAACGTGGTGCCCGGCGCGATAGCTCCGTTAAGCGATTTGCCTATTGTATCGGCCTCCGGTTATTTCGCGGACGAGCCGGCCTCCAGTTTGGAGGTCATGTTGGGCAGCTCGGGTGCGAACTCTCTGTCCGTCGCTTGGTCGGTGGCGCTGAGCCAGGCTGGGCTAGGCGCTATCGAGGACGGCGAGAACTATGTGTTGGTGCTGATGGGACCCCGACCGGGATTCAGCGCTGAGCGGTGGTGGAACGGGTCGGCCGTGCGTCTGCTGCGAGCGCTCTAGAGCTGGCAGCTCTGCCTGGGCTAGGCATAACTGAGTAGCGGTGCCAATTCGGCGACCGCCTGCGCTATTTCGGCGCGTGAATGGAGTTCTTGTACTTGTCGGCGAATTCGGTAGAGCGCTCTTGTGCCTGCTGGCTTCGCTGGAGGCGCCGGAGAGAACCGATGATGATCACTTCACGTTCCTGGGCGAGGGCGCCCGAGGGGAACTGAGAAGCGTGCTGGCGCGCTAGGCGCAGGGCTTTCTTCGGATCCTTGTCCAGAGCGCGCTGGGCTTGGCTGAGTAGATCGGCTTCGCTCTTCTTGGGCGCATCTGAGGGCGTGTCCGTGGCGCTCTTCTTAGCCGCGCTGCGCTGCTGGAGTGCGGGCGCCTTTGACTTAGCTCCCTCGTCAGTCGTGCCGGCGCTGTTAGCTTCATCGGCGATGGATGGCGTCGGCTCTGCTGTCGCTGGATCAGCCACGACTGGCGCCGTCGGCGGAGCACCGGGGGAGCTGTTCACGTCGGGAGTTTGTTGGTTCAGCCCTGGTTGGTTTAGCCAAAGCGCACCGGAGAGCGCGATGGCGGCAACGGTCCCGCCAACCACCCACTTGGCGGCCACGGTGGCACCCGCAGAGGCCGCTCCTGCGTTCGCAAGATCGACCGGAACAGGTCCACCGCTCAACGGGAGTCCGCTCCAGAGTGCTTCGAGCTCCGCCGTACTCGGGCCGTCGGCTTCTGCCGCTTGCATCAGCGATTGTAGGCCGTCGGGGGCGTTCGGATCGTCTCGCCAGCGAATTGGATCAGTCATGGTGTTTTTTCCTCGGTTGCTTTGAGCACAACCTTGAGTTCCGCTCGTGCCGCCCGGAGTCGGGAATAGCCGGTCTGCAAGGGACAGCCGGTGGCTTGCACTACCTCGTTCATGGAAAGCCCCTCGATTTCGTAGAGGACGAAGATGGCCCGCTTTTGCTCGTCCAGTTGGTCGAGAGCAGCATGAAGGCGTTGTTTTGCTTGTTTGGCAGAGAGGTGCGCTTCTTGGCCCGGCTCGTAGCTGCCCTGGGGCGGCTCCTCGTAGACGATCTCTCGTCGAACGTGAGCCTTACGACGAAAGCCGGAGGCGACCCGTACGCAGATGCCATAAATCCAAGTCCGGAGAGTGGAGCGACCGTCGAAGTCAGCGACCTTTCGGTGCACGACCAGAAGCACCTCTTGGCACTGGTCCGGGAGATCCGAGTCGGGGACCCCGAGGTAGCGAAGACTTCGCCATATGTACGCTGCGTGCTCATCAAATAACTTCCGAAACTCTTGCGGGTTGTGTTCGGCCATTTGCTGCAAACAACAGCTTAGAGCGAGCGTTACCCATTTGTCAGTAGGTGGTGATGGCGGCTCAGTTTTATCAGGAGGAATGCCACTAAAAACGGATACCTACACCGATGCCACCTAGAGCACCCACGACAGACGCTCGGAATACGCTTATTTCTCGCCCATTTACGTCGGTGCCGGCGAGAGCCACGAAGTCATCTCGGATCACCGGAAGCTCTAACTCAAGGCCGAATTGGCCGAAAATCTTCCCCTCGGATGGATAGCGCAAGCGGCCGGAAACGACTGCGCCGAGGGCCGGTCGCCGCGCACTGGCATTGGGGTCCCAGCCACGACCTTCGGCTTGGCTGATTCCGCCCATGACGCCACCGCAGATGAACAGCGCGGTCCGACCTGTGAGCGCGTCAGGAGTACAGAGCAACACCGCCGCGTCGTGACGAGCGAAATCTGAATCTGATTCTACGGCGTTCAGCGATGTGGATAGCCGCGCCGCGACTCGCCACCCAGTAGGCCAGATAACGCCAAACTCTACGCGGGGAAGCACTGCTATGCCTGGCAAGACGCCGCCCTCTATAGCCGCTGTGACGAGTCCATCGAAGCGTAGCTGCTGGGCTTCCCTGTCCCGCGCGCGTTCCTCTTCGGCTTGCACGTGGGCATCGCGAAGCCGGTTAATACTCAGCTCCATGACTAGTCCGAGCGCGCGCGAGAGCTCGTCACAGTTTTCGTCTTGATTGCGTAGCCGTCGGCGCCCTAGCTCATTGCCCGTGGCATCCCGCAGCACCAACTCGGCTTCATATCCGTGTTCCTCGGAGTGGCTGAGATCGACTCGGAGCTTCAGCTCAGCGCCGCGTTCAGCGAAGCTCTTGCGTCCTAGACGGGCTTCAATATCTCGCTTGAGGCTGGACTGGCTCGCGCAACCTTCCGTGCCGGGTCCGCGATTCATCTCCAGTTGAGTTCGGTAGGGAGTTGTCTCAGCCGCTTGCACAACCCCAGAAAGGAAGCTGATAGCGGCCCCCAAACGGAGGCACAGAGTCAGCCCTCGGCCCGTCATGGAGCGACCTCGCGGCAGCAACCCGTAACGCAATACGTGCCGTCGGTGCAGGCAAAGGGGGCGGTAGCGCAGCTGAGGGCGCCGTCAGGACAGGCGTCGTTTGCCTGGCATCCCGGGGGCAGTCCGGACCCTCCTACGCACACTTCGCAGCTGTCGCAGGTGTTTTGGCAGGACGGGACGGGAGTACACGGCGGACAACTCTCGGGATCGGAAAAGCTGTCTTCATTGCAGGTCGCCTGATTTTGTTGTTGTTTGCCCAGCCACACGAAGTTTCCGCTTCGAGCCGGGAGTTCGCAGCAGCCAAAACAATCGCAACCATTGGGCGTTTTGCTCAGGCAGGTACTGACGCAATAGTCACTCTGCGCAGTTCCCCAGGATTCGCAGGTCGCTGCGAATCGCCCGTCGTCGTAGGGGCAGGAGTCGCCGGCGGGAGACAGGGGATCACATTGGTGGTCCCACTGGCAACCGTCATTGCCCGCGCCGCTGTTGGAGTCGAAAAAGCAATCCTGGTTGCAGGACGCCTGGTTGTTCCCGGACTGGGCGTCGTAGAAGCCGGATTCATCGTCGTCGCAGGCGCTCAGACAATGCTCGTCCGCTGCATCGGGGTGCCCGTCCCCGTCGTTGTCTACGCAATCCCCGCAGGCCTTGGTCCCCGCGCCCTGACACGGGACGGGCACGCACTCGAAGAAGTCCCCGTTTGTATATCCGAGCACCACGGTTTCGCCGCAGCCCGCGATCGTCCCGGCCAGAATGAGGATCAACGTCGGTAACTGACGAAATTCGCGAAGGAGGGGTAAGAACACTGGCATTGCCGGGAAAATACTACGTCCGATAATAATCTGACGCCGTTGGCACCACTCATATTGCTGTAGGAGCTATTAAATTGCGCAATTTCAAGCAGATCCTGGGTTTATTGGCATTGGGTGCGGCAATCGCTGCAGGTTGTTCGTCTGAGACGTCGACCGGAAGCGGCGGCGGAGGCGGCGATACAGACGCATCGGCGACCAGCGACGGGAGCACGACGGGGCGAGACGGCGCGACCTCCGACCCCTTGACCTGCGTTGTCTTCGGCAATCTCTGCAGTAGCAACGGCCAGTGCTGCTCTCAGGTTTGTGATCTTGATTCGAGCACTTGTGCCTCCAGCCTCGACGCTCCCGGCGCATCGGGCTCGAGCTGCGCGGCAGCGACCGATTGCGCCAACATGCGATGTACCGCGGATGGCGTTTGCGCCGACGGCGACACATGTACCAGTGACGGCGATTCTTGTGCCGCGGACTCCGACTGTTGTGGAGCGAGCTGTGTCGGCGGTAGCTGCCAAGCTCTGAATGACAGCTGCTCCACCGCCGGCAACGAGTGCGGTGGCGACAGCGAGTGCTGCTCCGGTTTCTGCGACGGCGGGCGCTGCGAACTCGCTCCGTCCTTCTGCATCCAGACCGGCGATATCTGCGGCCGCGGCGCCGATTGCTGTTCCGGCACTTGCGTGATTGGCGACGGCGCCAACGCCGGTACCTGTGACATGCCGCCCTCGGGCGCGACCAACTGCGCCGACGGCGTCGAAGGCACCGTTTGCGGTGATTGCGGTGATTGCTGCAGCCGGCTCTGCGCTCCCTACGGCAAGACTGGTCGCGATATCTGTCAGCCCGCCAGCGGCTGCCACGTCGAAGGCGAACTGTGTCGCGAGGACACGGACTGCTGTGGCGGACCGGATACGGGCCTGCCGGGCGAAGGTCGCGTGACTTGTCAGAAAGACGACGGCGCGGTCATCGGCATCTGCCGCAGTCCGACGGGCGGCAACGGCCCCGCCTGTAACCCCCAGGGCAACGTCTGTCACTACACGGAAGACGACTACACCTGCGACAACTCATCGTCTCAGAATAACTGCTGCGCCGGCGACGGTAGCTTCAAAGCCTGCGAGCTAGACACCCTCGGCGTGCCCCGCTGCAATGGTCTCGGCGATGTCTGCCGCGAAGCCGGCGAGACCTGCGCTTCGGCCACGGACTGCTGCAACGACGTGCCCTGTATTCGCAATGAGGAGGGCGCCCTCGTATGCATGGAAATTCCTGACGGCGGCTACGCCTGTGTGGAGTCCGGTGGCTCCTGTACCATCAACGGTGACTGTTGCCCCGGTACTACTTGTATTCGGGCCACAGGCTCTTCGGACGGCACCTGCGGTGTGCTGGAGCCGCCGCCCTACGACGCCTACGAGCCCCCTGTGGTTTGCGCTGAGTTCGGGCAAATCTGTGAACTCGATTCGGACTGCTGCAACGAGATTCCGTGTAGCAACGGGCTCTGCCGGTTCCCCGACGTTAACTGAGCGGAGACATCGTGATTCGTAGCTACGTCAGCATTGCCCTTGCCTTCGGTCTCCTTGCTTGCGGGGATGACCAAGGTCCGCCAACCAGCAGCGCCTACCCCTACGAGGAAAACACTGCCACCGTGATCGGTGACCAGGGCCTCGAGGGGCAGACGATCAATGCCGGGGCTGATGGTTGCGTGATGACCACCGCAGGGGATTGCATCGACCTGGACCGCGAGTGTGGAAACAATGCGGCGGCTGACGTAGTTGTGGATGGCGATGGCACTATCCGGAGTGTCATTTGTTACCCCACCAGCAATGCCGATATTGCGGTGGTGGGGGAGGCTCAGACCCAAAACTTCGTCGCTAGCAACAACACGGTCGTGGTCATCGATGGCGCTGACGACGGCGTGGACATCGCCGGAAATCTCGAACTAGAGGGCAACAACGTTGTCGTCTACGGCGACGGCCCGGATGTGTCGATCATCGACGGGGACTTGATCATCGACAAGAACAACGTAGCCGTTCGTGGAGTGACGATTAAGGGTAACGTTACCATCGCCCTCAACAACGCGTCGCTTCTCTACTGCGTGATTGAGGGAGATCTCATCATTCATCAAAACGACGCGACCATCGCTGCCTGCGAAGTGCATGGGGATATCATTATCAACCAGAACAACGTGGTTCTGGTATCGAACACCTTCGCCGAGACCGACGTGAGCGTCGCCACGTTGGCTGGCGCACAGAATCTCGAATGCCACGACAACGTCTGGATGAATCCAGAGTCCGGCGAGGCCGGCGCCGAAATAAACTGCGTTCAGTAGCGGTCGGCGGCACAAGTCGCTGGGGCAATTGGCGTCTCGGACTGCCAGATTTTCACGGACCCCCGCGGGAACTGCTGTCCAGTTTCCGTAGCACTGCAGATTTATTCGTGGTTTGCGGCGCTGCTACGGGCGGGCATAACAGATCGTAGATCACCAAAGAGGTACAGTCATGGGCAGCACAACGAACTCAGCATCCGGCAGAACCATTCGCACTTTTTGGCGGAGCGTATCGTCGGTCACTCTCGGCACAGCTCTCCTTGCGGCATCCGCGCTTAGCTCAGTGGCGTGCAGCCCGTCGGGCATGCGCGCCTACACACCGGTAGAAGAAAAGACGAAGTTCTCCGGTGAGGCATTGCATCTTGCGACTCGCAAGACTTTCGAGATGTCGGAGCACCCGATCGTGCTCAACGATCCCGGCAGCGGCACCATCACGACGAGGCTGAAGGAAATCGCCACGTCCAGTGTGCCGCGGCTGTCCTACCGTTACTCGTACAAGCTTGGCACCCAGGGCGGCGTGCTCACCATCGACACGACTTGCACGCAGAACTCCACTATGGAGCCTACGGAATTCACGGACTGTGGCGCCGACCGCCCGGGTCGCATCGGTCTGGAGCAAACGACGCTTCGCGACAAGATCTTAAAGCGCGCCGCCAAGATCGGTGACTCAGTCGACGAGACCGACTGGTCCGAGAAGCCCGACGAGCCAGAGCCCGAGGAAAAGGCCGCGGACGGGAGCCCCGATAAGAAGGGCGACGTCGCCGATAAGAAGGGTGACGCCCAAGCGAAGAAGGCTGAGGGCAAGGGAAAAGCCCACGGCAAGTCCAAGGGTCACGCTCCGAATGCCAACGCCAGTCCTGTGGCC
Organism: Polyangiaceae bacterium; assembly: GCA_013214025.1. Classification (GTDB taxonomy): domain Bacteria; phylum Myxococcota_A; class Polyangia; order Polyangiales; family Polyangiaceae; genus JABSRN01. The sequence continues at coordinate 38,584 of JABSRN010000164.1, read as the reverse complement.
AAGGCAGCTGTGTCCAAGGGAAAAAAGTAGGGTTCTCCCGGATCGCAACGCGATATCATCGCTGGAAGCGCGGAAATTCCCTGCTGGATGACCGACGAGGGAGTGGTTCTCTTGGTTTCGGAGGCCGATCATGCCTAACTCATTGACGGCGTAGCGTTTGGCTCCGGACAGATCATGCAATCCACCCCAACTCTTCCCGCTAGTACACGGTGGGTGTTGCTGCTCGCTGCCGGCATGGCAGTGGGCTGCGGTCTCAATCCACGTTCGGAAGATCCGAGTGCGAACGCGATTACCAGCGCAGATGCTGGCGGATTTGGCGGCATGGGTACCGGCATGGGTGCTGGCGGAACCTCGTCGACCGGCGGCAGTGGCGGTGGACCGATATTTGGTGGCGATTCTGGCTCCACAGGTGGCGAATCGGCCGACGGGGGCGCGGACGGCGGCGTGACCGTGGATGGTGGCGACAGCGGGGTTAGTGCTGACTCCGGCCCTCCCGACGGGAGCTCTCTTGACGCCAGCGATGCGGCTGAAAGTGGCGACGCCGGCTGAGCGTCGATCTGCGAGACACCCGTGATGTTGAACTATCGGAATCTGGCGGTCTTCTTGGTCTGCGCTACGGCGACGGCGTGCGGATTGAATCCGCGTTCCGAGGATCCGAGCGCTGACGATGGTCCGATCGTAACGTCCACCGCAAATGGCGGCGGCAGCAGCACTGGCGGTACTGGCGGCGCTTACGAGAACCCAACGGCTGCGGGAGGGGCCCACGAGAGCAGTGCTGGCGGCACGAGCTCCAGCACGGGCGGTTCGGGTGGCGGTGTCCCGTGGGCTGACGCCGGCGCTATGGACAGTTCTCCCGATGGAACGTCGGAGCCGGATGCGTCGGATGCGTCGGACGCGGCGGTTCCGGACGCGTCGAACCCGGACGCGGCTACTGACCGCGGCGACTCGAGTGATGCGGAAGCGGGTGTCGACGATGCCGGTGACGCCAGCGCTGACTCGGGCTGACACTGACGGCCGCTAGTTTTTCGGACCCTAGGGTTTCGACTCTGGCAATGTTCGTCTAACAGCTCCGGACGGTACTCGAAGTGCATGGTGTCGAAATGATACCAGCGTCCCCCCCAAATGAAGCCGTGTTGCTCGAAGGCATTCACAATCGCGCGCGGGACGCGGTTGCGCCAAACCGGGCTGTCGCCTTGCCAACGCCAGTAGTCCGAATAGCTCGTGTCGATGTAGATGGCGATTCCGTAAGAGTGGGCACTCAAGCGGCCCGTGCCGGCGATTTTTCGCCAAGCGAAACCGCCGCCGAGCTTTTTGAAGTACTGCGTGAGCTCAGGCTCTCTGAGCGAGAGTCGCTCCAATGTCGTTGCCACTCGCCCCAAGGCGCCCGCAATCTTTCGGTGGACGGATACCCCGCTGCCCATCAACGTGACGTGTCGGAGGCGTCCGGCCACTTCGCGTTCGGTGGTGCCGTATGTACTAGCCAATAGTGTGCTAAGCCGACCGCGCCCGGGATCTTCATTCGGATCCTTGACCGGAGCGATGGCTCCAGGCCGATAGGGTGAAGCGAATAGATCGAGCACGTCGGGGGCATCGATCTGGGCACTACCCACCTTGTCCAGTCAGTCGTCAAATAGAACGCGTACACCGGCGATGTCGACCCCCAAGCGCCATTTCGCCTGGAGCCGGTCACGTCCGAGTAGTGTTTCTCGAGACAAGTGATTTGCCAGGGCTTGCTCGGAACAGCGGGAGCAGACACGCCCGGGTGCGCGGGTTTCGCAGAGGCAGAGTGACCTGCCGGAGCGGCTAGCGTTGATTGCTCGGCTGCGGGAGGCGATGTTGAGCTTTGGGGTGTGCAAGCGTTCCCGTTGCCGATCACCGCTGCGCAGAGGATCTGATAGGCTTTGCATCGCGGATCCGCCGCATCCTGGCTATGCTCCGAGTGTCCTACTTGTTCATGGCTGTGTGGCTGAGCGTCACTTGTTCGTCGTGCTCCCGCGGCTACCGAGAACCTGCGCCCGAGCCGCCCGCTCCTAAGCAGACTGCGCCCAAGCGGGCGCCGCTCAAGCTTTGGTTGGGAGGCGATGTTCATATCGGGACGGAACTGACACGTTTGACCGAAGGCGTGGCGCTTGAGGGGGCGATGGGCATCGTAAACCTGGAAGGTCCGATCGCGCCAGGTCTGTCAGCGGAGATCAACAGCGCTGGGGTCCGATTGCGCAACGCCGTGGGGACGCCAGGCATTCTGCGCGCGGCCGGCGTGGGCGTCGTGGGCTTGGCGAATAACCATCGGCTTGACGATGGCATCGCGGGACTGGAGTCGACCCGGCGTGCTTTGCAGTCTGCCGGAATCTCACCTGTCGGTGGAAGCACGCGCATCATCGAACACGCTTCCTGGAAACTAGCCTTAGTCGCCCGAGAGCTCGGCAATACTTCGGATCGAAAGATTGCGGAATCCGTGAGGGTGGTGGTCAATTCGTCTGATGTCGTTATCGTGTCTATGCATGTCACCGGCCCGCCGTCGTATCTACCGTCAGAGCCACTAGTGGCCGTCGTGGATTCGGTCGTCTCTGCCGGGGGCGACATCGTCGTGGTTCATGGCAGTCATGCCGTGGCGAAAGTCGAGCGTCGAGCGGACGCGCTCATCGTGTGGGGTCTGGGGAACCTGGTATTCAGCTGTGATTGCACTCGCGAACAAGATGCTTTGCTTTTGCTTTTGTCCGTCACCAAAACGGCAGGTACGCTGAGAATTGGGGCGGAGGTGCTTCCGCTGCAGGCAGGGCTCAATGGCCAGCCGGCCCGGCCCGCAGCGGATCCCCACGTTCTGATGGGTTTACTCAAGAGTCTGGGAAGTTCAACGCTTACACCCAGTGGGGCGGCATTTTCGTTCTGATGACGGACCGATCGAGAACGGATTAACTAGCCCGTTTTTCTTCGGGCGTTACGAGAGCGTCGGTGGCGAACTGCAGGCCTTCGGTTTTTAGTACTCGTGCCACTGCCGGGCGCTGAGCTGTTGCGCGGGCTAGCTGATGATATTTGGGGAGATCAGTTACGGGAAGATCGACGCGGAGTCCCCAAAGATAAAATACCAGGGCGTAACCGTCTAGCAACGACCACTCGCCGGGAAGCACGGAGGTGCCCCCAGGCAAGCGTGCCTCCACGTGCTGTAGCATTTTCCAATCGTGAGCTTTGCCTTCGCGACGCATGCCGGGCAGCAGTGATTCGTCCTGGCTGTAGCGTTGGGGGCGAAAGTGAACGACGAAGGCCGGGTGCAATGCGGATGTCAATAAACTCGCCCATTCGTCAGCGCGCGCCTGTTTCACGGGCGAGGTCGGCAGCAAGGTGGCGTCCGGTCGGAGCCGAGCGATGTAGTTCAGGAGCGCGGGGATTTGAGTGAGTACAGCGCCGCAATCCAGTCGCAACGCCGGCACCTGCGCCATGGGATTGATCTTTCGGTAGTCTTCGCTCAGCTGTTGGCCTTTCGACGTTTCGACTCGATGAAGGCGGTAGGTCAATTGCGCTTCTTCCAGGGCGATGTGGGCCGCGAGGGAACAAGCACCGGGGGAATAGTAGAGCTCTAGCATGATGTTTTCTCCAGATTGAGTGGGATGCGCTGCCCGTTTGGCGATGAATTAGCTCTAGCGCTATGGATCACATGAGAAAAACGAATTGATTTCGTCGGTAACGTGAGGACAATTCATAATATGATCCCGGACCCCAGTATCGAGCTCAGAGACTTCCGATTGGTGCGTGCGATTTTCCAGGCCGGCAGTGCCACAGCGGCCTCCAAACTGCTGGGCCTGAGTCAGTCTGCGGTGAGTCATCAGCTTCGCAGTTTGGAAGAACGGCTTGGTCGGGAGGTGTTCGAGCGAGAGGGTCGCGGGCTGCGCATCACCCGGGTGGGGGAGCGTCTGTTGAGCTTGTCCCACGAAGTGCTGGAAGCCGTAGTCGATCTCGGAATGGAATTGCAGCGGGATAGCGCCTGTCCGACGGAAAAGTTGCGGCTCGCCACTCAGTGTTACACCGCCTACCACTGGTTGCTCCAGGCGATGACGGAGCTGTCCCATCAGCACGCCCACGTACGTATCGACATCGTTCCTGAAGTGACTCGGGACCCTCGTACCGCGCTGGCGGACGGAAAGCTGGATCTGGCGCTTTGCACCGGGCACAGCCGCGCGACCGGACCTATTGCCAGCGGCGCCTCTTTACGGACGAGATGGTGCTGGTGGTAGCTCCTGACCACCCGCTGGCGTGTGCGCGCTTCGTTGGTGGCGAGCAGCTGAGTGGTGAGCATGCCATTCTCTATGATGTGTCCGCCGCCGATCGCGAAGCCGTCAGAAAATTGCTCTTTCCTCAAGGCGGAGGCTTTCGACCGATTACGCGAGTTCCGCTGACCGAGGCGATTCTCGAAATGGTCAAAGCCGGGATGGGGGTGAGCATTCTCGCCAATTGGTCGGTAACCCCCTAAGTGGAGCGCGGCGACCTGGTGACCGTGCCCATCGGCAAGTCCGGTGTCGAGCGCAAATGGGTCGGTGTTTACGCGAGGGACTCCGCTCTGGCCGCGCCCATACGATCCTTGCTCAACATTCTGACGGACATGGGGGCGCCGACCTCCGTGCCCTAATGGCTTTGCCCTATCAAGCGGCGACGGCTGAGGCGATAGCGCCTTTGACGATCTTGTCGGCGCCACCGATCACAGGTCCGCCGTGTCCCGAGACGAAGTTTTCAAACTTGAGCTCAGCGAGCGTGGAGAGGCTGTCGCCCAGCTCGGCGCCCTTCAGTTTTTGGACCTTGCGCCACATGGGCGGGGTCACGACGCCACCTTTGAATCCCATCATGTTGCACATGATTCGCCCGATGAAACTGAAGCGCTCTTGGTCGGTGCAGTTTTGCACGACATCGCAGGTGATTAGCGTGCCGCCGCCAACGGGCAACCAGTATGCCGACTCCGCCCAACCCTTGAGGTCGCCAAAGCCAATGACCTTGGCGCCTTGGATGGGACCCTCGGCGCCGATGGGGTTGCCTACGCTCAAGTCGCCCATCTTTGCGGTCGGCATGGACCACACGGTGGGTTGGTAGCGGTCCGCGTAGTAGGGCTCGTCAACGCAGTGGGAATCGCTGAGCTTGACGAGGTGTTTCACCGTGCCGAGTTTTTCGAGTTCGGCTTCGCCCTCTTCGCTCAATCGGACCGCGTTGAACACGACCAAACCGTCGCCGCCATCGACCACCGTCATGGTGCGTCCAATGGTGACAGCCGGGCCCATGTTGAAGGAGCCGCGCACGCAGTGCACGCCGTCTGTGATGGGGATGATGGAGCCGTGGGCCAGTGCTTTGGGGAAATTCGCCATAGCTATTGATAGGCGAGCGGGGATGTCCGGGTCAAGCCGCAGAGACAAGGCGAGAGCGGCCACAGGGGCTAGTGCCGCGGGGCAGGAGCGTCGGGCAGCGGGCGAACGCGACAGCGGAAAATGGCGGAGGCCGGGCGTCCCCGGCTCGGGATTTCCCGAGCCTAGGCGGACGGGCCATGATAACCACCGCTCCTGGCATAGATGCGAAGCCCCCATTTTACCTCATCGCACGTCCATCGGCTAGGGCAGGCGCTGAGCCTCGCCTCGCTATGTTTGGTTGGAGCGGCGTCAGCGACGGAGGGCACGAGTCGCATGAAAGCCGTCCGGATCTCCGAGCCCATCGTGCTGGACGGCTTGGGCAACGATGCTGTGTGGCGCTCGGCCACCGTCTACGACCGCTTCGGGGAGCGCGAGCCGAGTTTTCGGGCAGAGCCGGCACTGCGGACCGCGGTTCAGTTCGCCTACGATGAGCAAGCTCTTTTCGTGTTGGTGACGTGCCTGACAAATTCAAAAGGCATCACGGTTCGAACTCTTCGTCGGGACTCCTTTGGGATTTACGAGGACGACATGGTCTTGCTCAAGATCGATCCTTCTCACAGCCGACGCACATCGATGAATTTTGGGGTCAACACCGACGGCGCCCAAGTCGACGCACTGACCCTGGAGGACGGACGTGTCTTTCTTCAGCAATGGGACGCGGTTTGGCAATCGGAAGTCAGCCGTAGCGACAGCGGCTTCACCGTTGAGTTTCGCATTCCGTTCTCCGTGCTGGGATTGGCGAAGGCCAGTGAACTCACGATGGGCTTCAACGTGTCGCGTTTCTTGGTTCACCCCCTGGCCAAGTACGATCTGCGGCTCTCGAACCCGCCGGAGCGATACAATGCCGCGTCCAGCTTTGCGGTGTTGGAGGGCTTTCGGGATCTGGATCCTGGTCTCGCCGTCGAGTTGACACCTTACGTCCTGGCTCGCACGCGCTTTCAAAGTGAGTTCGTACTAGATCCGCGAGAATCGCCGACGCTCGCCGTGGGCGGTGATTTTCGAATGCAGACAGCGCCGGCCTCCTACGTCGAAGGAACGGTGTTGACGGACTTTGCTCAAGTCCAAATGGATGCGGCCCAGGTGGCGCGCGATCGCTTTCCACTATTTTTTCCGGAGCAGCGTCCCTTCTTCATCAACGGGTTGGGGATATTGAACTTTGGCGTCTCGGGTTCGGCGCAATTGTTCAACTCGCGGAGAATCGGTTTGGAGGATGGCTCCCCCGTTCCTCTGGTGGCAGGCGTGAAGGCCTATGGACAGACGGGTGACTTGCGGTACGCGGCCCTGAACGTGCAGACCTTGAATCGACCCGCCACCGACGACAGCGAGGCCTTGGGAGCCGAGAACTTTTCCATTGGTCGGCTGCGATACGGTTTGACCGACGACAGTTGGATCGGCGCCCTGGCAGTTGCCAAACATCGTTTGGGCGAATCCGATCACGAAAACTGGGCCCTGGGTTTGGATGCGGAGTCGCGCCATGACCGCGGGCGGCTAGTCGCTTACGGCTTTGCGGGCACCACCTATTCAGAGTCTCCCGCTGAGGCCGCCGAAATCGAAGCGGCGACAGGAGAGATCAGCGAGCCGGCAATCGCGCCGAGTTCGACCCGGGGCAACACCGGCTACCTCTCTCTTCAGCACAAGACGGTGTATCTGAAGCCACGAATCCAGTGGCTGTACTCGGACGAAAATTTCGATCCGCGACTCGGTTTCTATAAGCGCCCCGGTACCGCGCAGACCACTCTCTCCGTCACCGCCATGCCGCGCCCGAAATTCCTGGGCCTCCGTCAGATCGATACCGGTCCCTCGCTGAGTACGGTCAGCAATTCTGCGCATACGGAAATCCTTACACAGTCAGCCGGAGTGAAGACCACGGCCATCTGGCGAAACACCTCCATCGCCGAGTATGAGTACCGTCGGGTACTCGACCGGGTCCAGTCGGACTTTACCCTCTTCGGTATGGGGGTCGGCGCGGCTCGTTATGTGGGTCACCGTCACCGCTTCAAGCTCTCGAGTCCTCGGCGCCAGGCAGTGATTGTTGGCGGGGAGTACCGCAACGACGAGATGTTTGGCGGCCGGACCCATTCGGCGAAGTTCGATTTGACCTTCCGCCCCCTCAAGCACTTCGCGCTGAAGGGAAGCTACACCCAGCTCTTCGGCCACCTAGACGACGCGGGCGAAGACTTCAATTTCGGGTTCATGAACAACACGGTGGAGCTGGCATTCAATCGCTTCGTTGTCTGGGACACGGTGACGCGGTTCACCATGCAGCCCGAGTCCGAATCCCTCGGGATCCAAAGTCGGCTGCGCTGGCGCTACTTCCCCGGCAGTGATGTCTACCTCGTGTATCGGACGGATCACGATCTCTCGGAGGGCCCCGATCCGGCGTTCCACGAGGTCACGCTGAAGGCGACGTATTACCTGCGCCACATTATCGGCGGCTGATCTTAGCCTGCGACCGGCAACGCCGGGCCCTCTTGAGTTTACGTGAGGGCCGAGTAGCAAGCAGGGGTAATCGTTGGGTTTATCTGAGCTGCGGCCTCGGTGCGGATTGTGGCGCCACATTTAATGTGTAGGTTAACAATTAGTAATCATTGTTCAAATACCCTGTCGATTTTTTCTGGCATCCGGGGCGGCAGATGATTTTCGCGTAGGTCATTATGTTGGGCGACGGTACAATAACGGGACGTCTACCTCGAACCGGGGCTGTTTCCCCTCGGAGATGAAACGATGCGCATAGCTTTCCTACTGATCCCGTCTCTCACCGTGCTCCTGATCGGTGCCTGCACGGAAGGCGGGGATGCTCCGACGGATGCGGTTTGGGCCGGGAGCACGACCGGCTACGGCTCGCCCGACGGTTCAGTCAACAACGGCTCCGGGGGCACAGGGGCCGTCGATTCTGGCAGCGGTGACAGCGGCGGGAAAGCCACGGGCGGGAGCCTGGTCAGCGCGTGTACCGATTCGTCCGAGTGCAACGACGACAATCCGTGCACAGAAGACAGCTGCGATTCCGCTGAGACTTGTGTCCACCAACCCGTTTCCGGCAGCTGCGACGACGGCGCCGAATGCACCATCGACGACACCTGCACGGGGGGGGAGTGCCTGGGCACAAACCAGTGTCCAGGGGAGCAGAGTTGCGATCTAGGAACCGGGAGCTGTCTGGCTTGTACGAGTGATACAGACTGCAACGACAACAACCTGTGCACGGACGATACATGCACGGACTCGGTTTGCTTCTATGCTGACAATACGGCGCCCTGCGACGACGAAGTTGCCTGCACCGAAGGCGATAGTTGTAGCGCCGGCCAATGCACGGCCGGCAGTCTGAACGACCTGCTCTGTGACGACAGCGAGAGCTGCACCGATGACGCGTGCACTGCCTCGGGCTGCGAAATGACCGAAAACTGCGGCGAAGGTTGGGTCTGCGAGTCGAGCGGGGGATCCTGCATCGAACTCGTCTGCGAGACGGAAAAGTCGGGCTCTGTGTTATGGGGTGGGCACTGCTATTGGGCGAGCACCGGCGACTACGACAGTTGGGACAACGCGAAGACAGCCTGCAGCAATTTGGGCTCTGGTTGGGCTCTGGTGGTTATTGAAACGGAAGCCGAGAGCGACTACCTAGCGACGCAACATGTAACGGGCTTCGACAGCATTATCGATCCCGACGGATTGTGGGCTATTGGGCATCGACGCGTTGCTGGTGTCTGGCAGGATCTGAACGGCGGTGCCTTGAGCTCTTGGGCTGCGGAGGTGCTGTCCGACGGGGACGACGCGTGCGCTGGCTTATTAGATGAGCTTGCAAAATCACCGGCGGGCGCGAATTGGACGGAGTTCCCATGCGACTGGGACAACGCCCGGGCCATTTGCGAATACACCCCGTGATGGCTCGCTCCTGCGCTACATAACGACGAATTCGCCGCGCACATCGAGCGACGGCCGGTGCATTGTGGGCCTCCAGCCGGGCCTGTTGTTCCATTCCGGTGGTGTGCTGAGACGAAAGTTAGACTCCCAGGCCCTCAGTGGCTATGACTTAGGGGTTAACGAAACGCATCCTAACCGTAGACGATTCCCCCACAGTCCGACAGCATCTCAAGACGACGCTGGAGACCGCCGGGTATCACGTTACCCAAGGGGAGAGCGGGGAAGAGGGCGCGCAGATCGCGGAGGTCGAGAAATTCGACTTATTGATCACCGATCTTAATATGCCCGGCATGGACGGGCTGGAGATGCTCACCCGCATTCGCCGTAAGGTTATTAATCGGGACACGCCTGCGTTTGTGCTGACCACCCAGGCCCGGGATTCCGAGACGAAGGCGCGCGCTGGGCTGGTGCGAGTGACCGCGTGGGTCGTCAAGCCGCTCAACCCCGAGCTGCTGCTACGCGGCATTCGGCTTGTACTGAGTTGAGCGCTGTGTTGAGCTGCTCTCTCGACTGGGCTGCTCTCTCGGGTGTGCCGAGCTAGGCTGCGCTTCGCGCTTTCCAGCGGTTCATCATGCGTCGAGCGGTTTCGAGGTGCACGGGTTTGGACAGATAATCGTCCATCCCGGTGTCCAGACAGCGCTTCCAATCCGTTTCGATGGCATTGGCGGTCATCGCGATGAGGGGAGTATCCGCCCCTTTGGAAAGCGCGCGAGTTTTTGTGGTTGTTTGATAGCCATCCATCACGGGCATTGGGCAGCCTATGAAGATGGGATCGAATTCATCCGAAGCCGCGAGGTCCACCGCCAGCGCACCATTTTCGGCGAAGGTGACGTCGCAGCCCAGCTTCTCAAAGATCTTCTTTCCGACGCGCCGGTTGACGTCGTTATCTTCGACAAGCAGCGCTCGATATCGAGCTTCATCACCGGGTGTGGCGGCGTCTGGCTTCAGAATAGCCGGCGACGGAGGCTCTGCTCCGGCACCCACAGATGCTTTCCGTGGTCGGAATCACTCACCGCAGACTCGCTGGCCTGGGGGGCCCCATCTCTGCGCAGGTAGGATTTCCGGACGAACATCTCCGACTAAGACGACCGCCACGGGTGTGTCATTAGCCGATTTTCTGCCGTTGGCTCGTGGGCACGGAATCCGCCGATCTGGTACCGTCCAAGATTCGTCAGGGGCACAAGCTTCCGGCGTGTGACTCCACGGGTTAAGCTTGTTCCTGAAACTGAGCCTATCGACTATTTGCAGCGCTTGTTCGGCCGGCGTCCCGTTGCTCATTCCGATTCGGGATGTCTCGTGCGCATACTGCGGCAATGCGGTGGGCATCCCCGAGGCCCACTGGCGGAGACTTTTTGAGCAGATCGAGCGGGACCTTCCTGGGCTCGATACCCATTGGGGGCACAGAGGCACTCTGGATTCTGATGTGTACCCGATCACCTATCTGTACGGACCCAAGCCAATGCCGTGCGGTGACTGCGGCAAGCCCCTACAGCATCCGGCGCTGAAGCTCTCAGGAGGCTCCGGCGAGGCGCTGCTGGGCTATTCGTGCTCGTCCTGCGGCGCTAAACATTCGGTTGCTGACGTGGGAGGACTCGTCGCCGAGATTTTGACGAACGCGCGTGACGTGCACTATTTGGAGCGCGGTGCGGTGGAGTGCTTCCTGCGTCTCGAGGGGAAAACCGCCGCGCAGCTCGCGCGTGAGGAAGAATCGCGTGCTCGAAGCAAGATCCGTCGCTCGGGCCTGTGCCCGATTTGCCAGGCGCCTGACTTCGACAGCATTCGATGCCGGGCATGCGGACACAAGAGTCAGACCGAGTGGCGCAGCCGCAGGCTTCTGATGTTTAGCTTGATGACCCTCGTGTTGACCGGCCTTGGGTTCTTGGTATTCAAGTTGTTTCAGCCGCAGCTGGAGGCGTTTCGGGACCGCCGTGTCCAGAGCCGCTACGCCCGCGCTGTGATTTCGTCGGGACCCCGGCGAGTCGTAACGGTCGTGCGGACCGCGAGTTTGCAGTGGGGCGGGACCGTGGCGGAGAGCAGTCATCCCGGCGTGGCCCAGGGCGATGCGTGCTCCTTTCAACTAGACATTCGAGTGCGCGGATCTGAATTTCGCCTAATCGACGCGAGCGTCCACTGCGGCAAAGAGAACTTGTACAAGAAGTCTCGCCAGTCATCGGTATCGTTCTCGTGCCGCATTTCCGAGCAACAACACGGCCTCGCTGTCTATGAGTACGGGACGATATGCGGTGCAGCTGTTGACGCCGGAACATCGCGCCTCCAAATCGATACGGGGTTGGGGGAAGCATGGGTGTCCTCCTCCAGCTGGCGCGTGAAATTTGAGGTGGACCCGAATAGCGCCTTACGGGAGGGAGCTCGGCTATTTGGCAACAAATCGCAGTTTCAGTACCTGTCGACATCGGAGCTAGTTGTTACGGTCTCTGCTGGTTCGCCGGCACGAGTGGATGAACTCTGCGATCTGGCGCTGTTGAGCGAATCTGAAAAGGCCGGGCCCTGTCGCGTGCGAATCAACTGCGGCAGCACAACGCTCTACGGTGGGTATTCGCAGGGCTACAATCGGTGTCGCCGAACTGCCGGTTCAGCATGGGCGGCCGACGATACCGGCTCATTATCTGACGACGGCGATCCCCGGCTAGAGATGGATCTGGGCGGTGGCAGCGTGGTGGTCTCGGACCCCGCATTGGGGCTGCGAGTGGAGCTGCGAGTGTTGCCAGCCCGTGACGAAGGCGTGGTTCCCTAGGCTAAGCTCCCGGCGGATTCCGGAAAATGGCGAAACGATGCACGTCCTGGAAGCCGACGCCCGGTAGTTTTTCATGGCGTCGGGACACGCCCTCGCTGACCACTCCGGGTATCTGAGGAAGTTTCTTTAGCATGGCTTCATGCTGGCCATAAACTGAAAACGTCACCTTACTAATCGCTAGATTATCGAAGGCGAAGAGGCGCCAGCAGCGGTGCACATCCAACATCGCACCCTGGCCCCACTCGTCTTCGTAGCCGATGACCAAGGTAGAATATGCACGTTCGTGAATCGGGTAGACTTGGGCTCGTAGCCAGCCGATGAATCGATCGCTGTCGCGCCGGAAGATCCCGAGCATGAACTTGGTTTCGTTGTCAGCGCCTTTGATAACCGCTGCGTGTTGCTGGGGGCTGTAGCGCATCCAGGGCGCGACGAAGCGCATGACTTCCGGATTCTGAAACCAGCTTAAATATTTCTCATCGACATCGAGGGCGGTCAATGAGCGGATTCGATATCGCTCGCCCTCAAGAGACACTCGGTCTCCTGCTTGCTAGCTCATGGCTGCCGGAAGTCGGACAAGCGGCGTGTTTCGAAACGGGGGGGGGCACCGGGCGATCCTAGTATTGAATCGATACCGCGATGGAAGCTCCGTGCGACCTGGGGGGGGCGCTGAGATCTAGCGTTTACGACGCCTCACGAATCCGGGTCTCCGCGAGGGCTTTTCAGAGGGTACAGCCACTTCTGGTGAGGGCTCTGGAAGACATTCTTTGTCCGCGAGCCGGGTCACGATGCTACCGAAGTTTTCTTGTTGGTCGGTCCTGAACCCCTCCGCCCCTAGGCTGGCGCTGGTGGGGAGAAACCTTCGCCAGTTGCCGGCACAGCGGTCCAGCAGGGTTCCGAACTCGGCGGTTCCGATTCCGTAAAGCCGCGCGCCGATCAACGTGGCGTTGTTGGCGGGGTGTTCGAGATCGAGCTCTCGGCTGAGTTCCCAGAGGAGCTGGGACTTACGCTCGAGTTTGACTTTGGCCGAGTGTCGGCTTCGGTACAGTTCGTTCAGTTGATCGTAGGTGTCGATGAATTGTTTCCCGTAACGTTGTCGCTGAATGTAATTGTCCTCGTAGGCGACGTACTCCACCGAGTGCTTGCCGTATCGTGCGCCTAGGTATTGTGGGGTCATCGTGTCGGCAACGAAACTCGCGAGACTTTCGTTGAAGTACTGCTGATTCTTGAGCAGCACCGTGGCGTGCACGGATTCGTGAAGAATCACGTTGACGAGTCTCCCCAGCGCGGAATCGCCGCCCTGCAGCATGCTGGATACCAGGGGGTCTTCGAACCACCCGCCGGTGGAGAACGCGGATACTCCGCGTAGGGAGACATCCCAGCCGTCCGATCGAAGCGTTTCCGCAAATCCCTTCGCGTCGTTTTCGTCGAACCAGCCCAAGCCGGGAAAACTTCCGATGATGGGGAACCAGAAGGTTTTCGGTTCAAATGCGAGGGGCGCGCTGGCGTTGACGAACCACACGACGTGATCTCGATCGAGTTGGACGAATTGCCGGTAGTTGTTTCGCACATTCAGCCCTTGGGTCTGCGCGAATTCTCGGATGTGGGGGATCTCGTCGAGCAGCTTTTTCCTGTCCGATGGGGTACAGGGATTGTTGCGGACCTCGTCGAGGGGGCGCGCTCGACGGTACAGCTCGTATTGCCCTCTGGCAGCTTGAGCGACGTAGGAGATGGTTCCGCAGCCGCATAGAGAAAATGCGAGCGCTGCGAGACCCACAAGTTGATAGGCGGGGGATGCCGACGGAGCGTCGCGAGTCGTCCTCATGGCTCCACAACCTAGGAGCGATCCTGTTGAAAGTTAAGAGAATCGCTGATGCCGAGTAAGAAAAGTTCCCGTTGTTTTTGCGCACTCCATTGTTCACACTCTGTGGAGACCGTGCCTCAGATGTTTCCGTGAATGGGTGGATTCGGTCGGTGCTTCGCACAGGAGTCGCTCACGGTTGACCGCGGATTCGCGGAATTGTTGTGGGAGTTGGTTGAAGCCGAGGGCCAGCGTCGAAGTGGCATGGCTGTTGCTCTTGTTGTGTTTGCGCGACAGTCGCGTGTTTAAGGAGAAAAATCATGAAGACACAAAATTATCTTAGTCGTACCGGTTTCGCCATTCTTCTCGCTCTGTCCGCCACCGCTTGCGGTTCGCGCGAGGTCGAGGTCAGCGGTGAAGTAGCGTCGAGCGAAGCCCTGGGCAGCTCGACGCTTCGACTTGAATTTTACGATACTGAAGCGGGGGAGGGCGAAGGCGAGCTCGTTCACAGCGTTGAACTGGATGCTCTGGGCGAGTTCTCAGAGATGATAGATCTCGATGGCGACGAGGTCCGTATTGTTGCCATCATTGACCGGGACGACGACGAGGCATGCACCGATGGGGAGCCTTGGGTCGAGGCGGTCGCGGAAGTGAGCGAAGATGACGAGGCTGCGGTACAGCTGAGCGTTGTTGCGCAATCTGCGTGCCCGGAACAATAGAAGCGCGGTGCAGCAGCGGTGCAGTCCTTGAAACGGGCGCGGCCTCACACATTGCCCGCGCCCGTCTCGGGCGTGTGTTGAGCCGCCCTCGTACGTGCGCTGCCCGATCTTCGGCCGGCGTATGTACGAGGGGCCGCTTCCTGGTCGTCCCCGGGTTAAATATTCTGATGTGGGCGGCTGCCCAGAGGTGGCTGGGCATCGGAGCGCGGGGGGCTTACATCGACGTAGGCAGCCGTAGGGATAAGCGGATGGCGGCTGACGCGCCGCATTGCCCCAGAGCCGAGGCTTGGGCTGGCCGCGGCCGGGGGTGAACAGAGGGCTTCAGGCGTCCAGGATATAGGGTGATTACGAGAAGTTGAAGGCGACTCCACGCCCCCCGGTGGAATGATAGCGCGGCGACGCGGGCACCCTCGGTTCCGAGGGGCTCGAGCGCATGCCACGCGCAGCCCGAGGGACTCACTTGCGGGGTTGTTCCGATCGGTGTCGAGGCAGGCAGTCATCGGATGGATGCGGCCCGAACCCACCACGAATGCAATGAGCGAATCCGCTCCTCATCAAAGCGGCGACAATGTACGACATAGGTGCCCTGCCGATACTCCGGCGCGGAGGTAGCGGCTCTGGTAGAGTGATAAGACTTGGGCGGAGTGGCGGGTGAGCTGTGTGGCTCTCTGTCATCTGTCTGCCGTTCGTCGGTCACACCGCCCCCGTTATCTCAGCCAAGATCGTACTCGCCCCTCTCATGTCCAACCCTGACTCAGTCAATCTTTTCGCCGGGGCGCGCAGCATCGACGGCTATGATTTGGTTGCGGAAATAGCCTGTGGTGGCATGGCGACGGTGTATCTGGCGCGCCGTGTTGGCGTCGGAGGCTTTCAGCGGCTGGTGGCGCTGAAGACGCTGCATCCTCACCTCGCCAAACAGCAGTCCTTCGTTGACATGTTTTTGGACGAAGCGCGTCTCGCCGCCAATATCCACCACCCGAATGTGGTGAGCATCGAAGAAATTGGCATGGGCGATTCGGGTTACTATCTCGTGATGGACTACATCAAGGGGGGGACGCTCGCTCAGTTGATGTCCGAGGATGGCCCGGAGATCACTCCGGCGGTATTGATCCACATCATGCTCGACGCATTGAATGGCCTGCACGGCGCTCATGAAGCTCGTACGGAGGGTGGCTTGGTGTTGGGCTTGGTCCACCGCGATGTCTCTCCCCAAAACGTATTGGTGGGTCTTGACGGCATCAGTCGAATCGCCGACTTCGGTGTCGCCCGTGCCTCCAAACGCTTGACCGAGACCGCGGTGGGTCAGCTGAAAGGCAAGATCGCTTATATGTCGCCTGAGCAGGCTCTCGCCCAGAACGTGGATCGCCGCGCGGACGTGTTTTCCGCGGGCATCGTTCTTTGGGAGGGGCTCACCCGCCAACGATTGTTTAAGGGGGAGCACGACGCGGCGACGTTGGCCCAGGTTCTCTCTTATGAGGTCCCGGACGTCAATTCGGTGAACCCGGAAATCCCGGCTGCGCTCTCTGAGGTGTGCATGAAGGCGCTGGCTCGCCAGCCCGGAGCACGCTTCCAGACCTGCCAAGCGTTTTGGAAAGCTCTGAGCCAGGCTCAACGCGTTTCGGAACTCGAAACTGACGCTCAGGCTGTCGGTGATTACGTCAGCGCTCAGTTGGCGACGCAGATACTTGAGCGTGACAAGGCTGTACGCAACTGGATGGCAGCGAGCGGCGTGACCGAAATTGGCGCGGAGGCGGCCGCAGCAAAGCCCGACGCGGGACGCGAAATGCCCACGCGCCGACCGAAGTCGCGGGACCCGGACGCGGGTCGCGCCCCCCCCATTCGGATCTCGGAATCTCATCGGCGGGGAGGGGGTGCGATTGGCGATTCACCGCCCGGTAGTCTCCGTGCCGGCATGCGACTGAGTGATCGAACGCCGCCGCGCGTTTCAGCAACGCCCGAGCTCAATCGGGCGTTGGTCGCATTGCGCCAGCACTACTTCGGAAAAGACGTAAAGATTGATACTACTGGGCGGCCGATTGTGGTGATCCGCTTTCCGGGCAATGAGTTCGATGTCGATACTTTCCTAAGCGGCATCGACGACATGATGACGTCGAGCCAGCGAGTGGTGTTACTTCTTGATCTACGGCAGGCGCGCAGGCCGACGGCCGCCGCGCGGCGTCGAGCCGTCAGTTTCATGGAGGCATCGAAACTGTTCAGCGGCGTGAAGGCCGCTGGCTTACTCGTAGACGGCGCCGCGATGCGTGGCGCAATCAAGGCGATATTCTGGATGGTGAAACCTCCGACCGAAATTGTCGTATTCGGAGACGCCAAAGCGGCAGGGGACTGGGCGGAGGCGCAGGCGGAACGAATGGAACTGGTTCGCCCTGCTGGACTTATCGAACGCGAGTCACAGATCCCGCAGCTCCGAGAGTAATTCCGTCAGCGAATATTTTCGCCGCCGCTCAGTTGGCACGGGACTCGAACTGTAGCGGCACTCCCTGACGATCGAAGCAGATGTAGCGGGACAGATCTCCGCCGGTCTCCACCTCGGCGATCATTCGCTTGAGTGGCTCCTCCGCCTGCTCTGCTGTCGGCATACGCCCGTTATCTCCGGACATGCAGGCGACCAGCATCTTGTCCCAGTCTTGGGAGAGTCCGTCCGCCTCCGTTTTAATCGAGCTAAAGTCGCTCAGTTCGTCCAGACGCCGGTCCAAACTCATGATGGCGGAGAGGCTCCCACCGGAGCCCGCTTCAAAGTCTCGGGCCTCACTGGAGCTGTGGTCTTTTGCCAGTACCGTTTTTAAAAACACAAACAAAAACCGTTGAGGCGCAGCCTGATCGTGGCCGGCCGCTATAAGATCGTCAAAGGTTGTGATCTGCATTCCGGGCAAATAACACGAATCGATGCTATTCGGGCGGTGGGGTTCCGCGTTGTGGGCGGAAACGCGATGCTGAAGGCGGCGCTCATGACTGAATTCGACTACGACTATCTGATTGTCGGTTCCGGCTTTGGTGGGAGCGTGGCTGCGCTCCGACTTGTCGAGAAGGGCTACAGCGTGCTCATGCTCGAGAAAGGGAGCGAGCTCAAGGCCGCGGACTTTCCGGAGAGCAACTGGGATCTGAAGCGGTGGCTATGGGCGCCCCTGTTTGGTGCGCGAGGCTTGTTCCAAATTCGGCCCTTTCGCCACTTGTGGGTGGTCGCGGGAAACGGCGTGGGAGGCGGCTCGCTGGTGTACGCGAATACTCTACCCATCCCCACCGAACGTTTCTTCCAGAGCGATACCTGGGCGTCTTTGGCAGACACCAATTGGGAAGACGACTTGAGGGAGCACTACCAAACAGCACGACGCATGCTCGGTGCAGCAAAGAGTGAAGTCACCACACCCTCGTCGCTGTTGCTGAAGGGCCTCGCCGAGGATCGAGGGATCCCGGAGGCGTTCGAGAAACCGCATTTGGCGGTCTACATGGGTGAGGCAGAAAAGCGTGTTCCGGATCCCTACTTCAACGGGGAAGGGCCTGACAGAATCGGCTGTCATCGCTGTGGCGGGTGCATGACGGGGTGTCGATATGACGGCAAGAATTCTCTCGATAAGAACTACCTGTATCTGGCCAGAAAACGGGGACTGGAGCTCCGGGCGGATGCGGAGGTCGTCAAGGTATCGCCCCTGACAGAGGGTGGGTTCCGGGCGGATTGTCTGATGGGAGCCCGCTACTTTGGCCGCGATCGATGGACGGTTACGGCGAAGAACGTGGTGTTTTCGGCGGGCGCACTTGGGACGAATAAGCTGCTGTTGAAGCTGCGCGCGGATCCGACCGGGCTGCCTGAATTGTCAGCGCAAGTCGGTCATCGAGTCCGGACAAATTCCGAATCTTTGTTGTTCGTCACCATTCCCGGCACGGACGAAAACTATTCGACCGGCGTGGCGATCGACTCGATCCTGAAAACGGACGAAGACTCCCATCTTGAGGTGGTGCGCTATGGTGCTGGGTCAGGCTTCTTCCGCACGATGTCCGTTCCTCATCTGGGCGGAAGTTCGCCTGCGGGGCTGCACGCGATGCTGATTGCACTCCAGTTCTTGCGCCATCCGCTTCGGGTCATACGAGCGTTGTTTGTGGCGGACTGGGCGCGGCAAACGCTCATCCTGCTGTACATGCGAACGATTGAGGGGACTATCAAGTTGACCCGGGGTCGCTTCGGCTTGAAATCAGAACTTCACATGGGCGAGGCGCCGCGCGCGCGAATCGCCGAGGCGACGTCTCTGGCGGAGGATATGGCTGCCAAGACGGGGGGCACGGTGATGGCGGGAGTCGCAGAAAGTCTTCTCAACGTACCCGTCACGGCCCACTTGCTAGGGGGCTGCTGTATGGGCGAAACGAAGGACACCGGAGTGATCGACAACCGTCACCGGGTTTTCGGATATGACGGGCTCTACACCGTCGACGGTTCGACGATTTCGGCGAACGTGGGCGTCAACCCATCGCTCACCATCACGGCCTTAGCCGAACGTGCGATGAGCTTCATTCCCGATAAATCCGCGACTGAGCCAGGAGCCTGGGCGGATAGTTGAGCTAGCTGCTGCTGCCCCAGGGCTGTGCGCCAACAGCCTTGTTCGGTCAGTAGGGGGCGCCTACACTGCGGCGCGGCGGCGCGTCACGCCCTTGACCCGGGATCGATGCCCGCTACCGGGTTCGGAGCGTTCTGGGCCGCGGCAGCATGGGTATTGTGCATCTCGCTGAGGACTCCCCGTTGAGATCGACGCTTTGAGCAGCGGCATGGCCGTCAGCCATGATGCGAGCGATACGGGGCTTCTGCTGCTAGCGCAAGAACAGCTGGAGCCAGCGACTCGGGTGTCCGTGAGCTTTCGAGTGCCTCCGGAGACCGGTGTGCGCTACTCCTCCTCCGCGACGGTCGTGCGATGTTCCGAGAACGCTGATGACCCAGGGGGACTATGACCCTTCCAATTGGCGATTAGTTTTGATGCGCCGATTGACGGCTTGAGCGCGGCACTCGCAGGATTAGATTCGCCCGCCAAGGATAGTTAGTCACGCGATCGCGCGCCGCGGCTTGTCGCTGTCGCCCGATCAGTTCTTGAGGCACTCAATCAACAATTGGGTTCTCGCGGTTTTGTAGGGCGTGGCATCCAGCCCGTCGTCCCAGCCTTGCCCTGGCCCGTCGTTCGGCCCGTTCCCGATGTCTTGGGCAGTTTCCTCTGTAGTGAACACGTCGTAACCCTCCGGGCAGAGCTCATCCGCTCGCTCAGTACATCGGGACTCTAGACCTCGGCAACTGATGAGATAACCCGGAGTGCCTTTGGGGGTCTTCACCGATTTGTGTTTGGTCGCGATGCAGCCAGCGGTCAACAGAGCGGCTAGGCAAAGCACCGTCAAGGACAGCTGGGCGGGCAACCAATGATGAGGTCCGGGGGGAGAGGGTCGGCTCGCTGTCATGGCTGCAGAGTAACAGATTCTTAGGGGGGCATTTCGTGTCGCTCTGGACGTGCCATCAGCGAAGCGATAGCGTTGCCGCCTGAGACGGCTGGAGTGAGCGGAGGAGCAGCCACCGGTTTCGCGAGTACATTCCTCGGCGCCGACGGAGGCGATCGTTGGGCGGTCGTCCGTTGTGGTGGCTGTACTCGACTTAGTGCAGCGCGCGGCTCGCAGCGACTCCACTGCAATTATCCGTGGAGGAGCGGGACGGGTAAGGAACAGATTGCGGAGAGAATGCACCAAAAGAGCGCTCGGGCATCCGGCCCCTTCGTGAAAGTTCGCTGCGCGGGATTGCCTGAGCCACTGTTGGAAAGTGAATTGTTCGGATACGATAAAGGGACTTTCACCGGGGCCGCCCGGCGAAAGGCTGGGCGGATGGAATTGGCGGAGGGCGGAACGCTATTCTTAGATGAGATTGGCGATGTCTCCGCGTCGACCCAGGTGAAGTTGCTGCGTATTCTTCAGCCGTGGACGGGGATAGCGCGGTGACTCCACAGGGCGACCACTTCTCCCAACTCCACCATTGTGGAGTTGGGAGAAGTGGTCGACCGGGCCGAAAAGCGCGCGCTGAGCAAGGCGCTCCAGCGCGCGAATGGGATCAAGACAGTCGCGGCGCGCATTCTGGGCGTGAGCCGGTGGACTCTCTACAACAAGCTTGCCGAACACGGATTGACTTAAGCCGAGGCCGCTCGTCTCTTTGGGTGGGGCATTGCTGTCAGGGTTCCCCATGAACCATTCGGCGCGGATGCGCTCTTCTGAGTGAACCGCTGTCAGCGGAAAGGCCCCTCGATACTGAGATAAGAATCAGCTTTTGCCGGGATTTGTCACGCCCCTAGGCAACCGGCTGATGCTCTGATCGGAGTGTGCAGAATGCGGCACCCCACGAAGAACTGTGAACACGCGAGGTGTGCCGCGTGCTGCACACCGCTGAAAGTGGTGCCAATTCCGCGGGCTTTTGATTGGCACGCGGCGTGCGGCGCTTAGGAGCAACATCAACCAAGGATTCTCATATGGCCCACTCGATTTTCTCCTCTCTCATCGCCCGTACCCGTTTCGCCGTCGCCACGGTTGGCGCCGTTGCGACGCTGAGTGCGACCGCGGTGGCCGGAGACGTTACGAGTGTCGACGGGGACAGCTTGCAGATCGAATTGTCCTTGGTGTCAGTAGTCGACAGTGCGGCCTGTTCTGCACCCCAAGCCCCGGAGACGATCTTCTCCCAGGACACATCCTGCGTTGTGAAGCGACGGAGGCGGAGGCGGGCCACTTCTGTGGAGCTGAGGCGTTATCAGGCGAACAAGGCTCAGCCATCTCTATCAGCCTGCAGCGAGGCGCTCACCTCTTGGTGATGGTTTCGGCCGCTTCGGAATGAGATGGGGTCGTTGATATCGATACCGCTAGTGACCGATTTTCTGAGGCGACGCTGGCAAGTTTGGGCGGCGCCCCCTACTCCTTCGCGGAGATGGTCGCGGGGGCCAACGGTTGCGAGCGCACTTATCAGCTCTCGATTCAGGGTATTTGAGCGATTCGGCGCGATGCAAGTCGCGCCGTTCGTCGTTTGTTGTGGCTGCGGTCGGCGAGCCGAGGTGACCGCAGCGCCTACAAAGGTGATAGCGTCCCGTCGATGTCCAAAGGTCTCAAAGGGATCATGCTAACGGTGGGTGGGCTGGCCGTATTTATCGCTCTCGGGGGCGGTGGATTTGCGTGGTGGGTCTCCGCACACAGCGCCGAACTCACCGCGGAGGCTGAGCGGGTGGAGGCGGAAGGCGCCGCCCACGGTGCAGGCAACGACTCCAATACCTGTTTGTCTGCGGGCATCGTCCGATTGCGATCCTGTGACACTAGGGTATGCCGGGTTAAGGCGACAATATTTCTGCGTGGCTGTCTCAGCACGGCCAAGTCGTCGCCGGAATTTTGCGACGGGGTGCCGCGTCCCGGGGGCTTTGACACAGTTACGTGGCGTGTGAAGCGCTGCAAAGCGGTCGTGATTGAGCCGAAAAAGTGCCAAGAGTATTTCGAGGCGATGCAAGTGCACTGCCACCCGAAGCGATAGCTGGAGGCTAGTCCGCTGCGGTCAGTCGGTCGAACTGAACGAGAATTTCTCGAACCGTGGGGCGTATCTGTTTCGACTGAGCCGGCGATCGCCAAGCGATCTTCCCGTGCCGATCGATGACAAACACCGATGGCCAGGCAATTTCGTTCTCGGCGTCGAACGTGCCGTAGCGTCGGACCAGCACTCCATCGCGATCCGACGCTAGCGGGAATTCCAACCCCAGTCGTTCCACGAGGCCCTGTCCTGCCTGGGGTTCGTCCGTGCTGATTCCGACGAGCCGAACGCCTCGCCGCTGGAACTCTTGGTAGTGGTCTTGCAGCTGCCCGAGCTGTTTACGACAATCGGGTCACCAAGCCCCCCGGTAAAATACCAGTAGGTGTCGAGTCTCGGGGGCGAGGGTCCAGGAAGCTTGGGTCGTGGGCAGGTTGATGGCAGGCGCCGGCCGCCCAGCGGCCAGTAGTTGGTGCTCAATCTCCGGTGGGGGCGTGCTGCGCTGAGCAGCCGGGGGATAGCCGAATATCGGGAGGATGACGCGACAAGCGCCAAGGGCGACCATGAGCCCAATCGCTATGACAACGTCGACGAGTGTTCGGGAAACACCCCGGCGTCGGCGCTTTGTGTAACGGCGGCGGCGGTGCGGGCCCTCGTGCCCTTGGGGTTCCGCCGAGCCGTTCATCGATTACGTCGGCGGAACCGTCGCATCGAGACGGACATCAGCGCGACAAGTGTCAAGAGCGGCTGTCCGTCGCTTTTGCGACCCGGCAACTCGCAGGCGCAAGAGGCACCGTCTCCGGTGCTGCCGCCTCCGGCATCGCTACCACTAATGCCGCCGGATGCTGTGCCGCCGGATGCTGTGCCGCCGGTGTTGTTCGTTCCGGTGGTTCCGCCAGATGCTGTGCCGGTGCCACCTGCCCCCGTGCCGCCGGTCCCGGGTTCTGTACAGCTGGGTGGGGGCGAGCTCGGCGCGACGCGGTAGATGGCGCCGCGACCATAATTTACATAGTACAGCGCCTTGTCAGGACCCTGGGTGATGTGTACGGGACCCGCGTTGACGATGAATGGTTGGCGTCGACCCACCACGCGACTCCGATCTGCGTTTAGTTCGAGATATCCGATTTCACCTAGGCGGTTATCGCCCAGATAGTAACGGTGGCGAAACTCCTCGGGCCATTCGCAGGAATCGATGACCAGGCCACCAATGATCGACTGACACCCGCCGTCGATGCCGATTTCGTTTTCGCTGCGCGCACACTGATACACGGGATCGACGCAGTCGCCACCGTGGGATGTCGCGAGCTCGCACTGAGTGGGGGCGTGCCCGAACATGCCTTCGCGCCACGGCCAGCCGAAGTTACTGCCAACGAGCTCCGGGGTAATGACGTTGATTTCCTCGTAGGCGATATTGCCAACATCACCCACCCACACATTGCCGGTGAGAGGGTCGACCCACAGTCGCCAAGGATTTCGGAAACCCCACGCGAAGATATCCTCGCGGGCCATCGCGGTGGTGGAGGGCTGCTCCCCCGCGCTATTGCCGCAAGCGGTGACTGTCTCGCCAACAAGCGGATTGTTATCCGGAATAGAGCCATCCAAAGCAATGCGCAGGATCTTGCCGTTGCCGTTGGTGAGACAAGTCGGGAAATAGTTCGTTGGAGGATTTTCGTCTTCCGGGCGAGAACGGTTGTTCGCGCCGGTGTCACCAGCGCCGACGTACAGAAAGCCATCAGGCCCGATGGCGAGCGCTCCGCCGTCGTGATTGGCGGGGCCCCGCAGTCCGTCCAGCAAGATCGTCTCGCTCGCCATATCGAGTTGCCCATCGCTCCTCAGGGCGATGGTGGTGACTCGATGACGGTTGTTGTCGTCCACGTCTGCTGAGTCGGCCGCGGAATAGTAGACAATAAGCAAACGATTCGTGTCGAATTCTGGATGCACAAGCACATTGAGCAAACCTTTTTCGCTCTCCGTATCCACGTTGAATGAGCCGGCGGTAGTGAGCGTGTCGTCGGGGGCTTGCAACCACAGCTGTCCCCCCTTGCCTGTCGCGAGCATCGTGCCGTCTGGCAAGAAAGTCACAGAGGTCGGGGAGGGGAGTCCGCTGGCTAACTCCGTTTCTTCGAAGTTCTCAGAAGGCGATCCCGGCGCCAGATCCGCCCGGGCGATGGTCGTTGAGGCGAATAGTACAAGGGTCAGCGTCGGACTCAGGAATTGTCTCATCTTGGGGCGAGGTTACACGGCGATTCTCTCGGAATTCAAGCTTCCGGCGCGGGCTGTTTCCGGAAGGGCCCGCGCGGTGCTAGAGAGCGGGGCATGAGCCCATCCGACAGCTATGGCCCCGGCGCGACTGAGCGCTTGAGCGAGCTACGGACGGCAGACACAAACGGTACAAGGGTAAATTTACGGTGATAACGTCTACGCAGTCCGCGGATTGGCCCACCGACGCTGTGCGAGACCGCATGATCGGCGACTGGCACATCTACCAACGCCGAGGAGGACATCGGACGAGCACTGACGATTTGATAACGGCCTGGTACGCGGTGCATCGCCGTCCACAAACGCTAACGCGGTATTTGGATCTCGGTTGTGGCATCGGGTCCGTGCTGCTCATGGTGAGCCACAAACTGCGCCCGGCAGAAGCCGTTGGCGTGGAAGCGCAGCCGCAATCAGTGCTGATGGCGCGGAGGGCGGTTGAAGAACTGCCGGCCCATTCGAGTAAAATTCAACTTCACCAGTCAGACTTTCGGCACTTCGATTGGTCGGCGCACCCAGGTTTCGACCTGGTCACGGGCTCTCCTCCCTATTTCCCTCTCGACACCGGCGTGTTGCCCAACGACGAGCAGCGCCGGGCTTGCCGCTTCGAAGCCCGCGGCGGTGTGGAAGCTTATTTTGCGGCAGCGACGGCGGCGATGCGTGATGGCGCGCGCTTCTATTTAGTGTTTCAAACCAAGGGACTCGACCGGGTCGTGGCGGCCGCCTCCGCCCACGCACTGCATCTGGGCGGCCAGGCGGACTTCCTGATGCGCCGGGACCGCGCGCTCCCGTTCTTGTCCGTCTTTGAGTTCGTTCAGCGGCCCGTGGCGGAACCCCATCGAGTGGTGTGTTGCGTTCGGGAGGCGGACGGCTCGAACAGCGACGAGTACATGCAGATTCGTCGGGAGCTGGGTGTCACCTAAGCCCTCCGACTGAGCGATTTTCTGCGCCTCTATTTAGAACAACGCCGCAGATCTGCGGCGCGGCTCGCTGCTATCGCACAGCCGCGCCGTTCGTCACTGGCTTCCTGGCAAGTTGTCATCGCGCGGCTCGTCGATTCTGCCAGCTTGCCGAGCCGCATTTTTTAGCGGTGCAGGATCTTGCTGCACTTGGATGCAGCTATCGGGTCTAACTGGTCACACGCCAGGAGCGAAACCTTGAGCACCATGAGCCAGCCCGCGCTTGCAGTCGAAGTTCGCCTACCCATTTGTCATGATGTCTGTTCTCTGGCCGTAAGGAGCCGTTCTATGGCGCTCAACGGACAGCTCGCCGGAAAATTGCGCCGAGTGGGCGGATTCTTGGCCGATGGCGCGCAGTCGTGCGCCATCGCTCGCTTCCTACGGCTAGGCGACTGGGGGAGTTGGCGCGAGGCTGATGGTTCGCCCCTCAGCTAACAACTGGAGAGCGACCTCCGAGCTCAGGCCGAATTCCGCCGCTGCGTGGGTCAGGAACTGGGTTTCTCTGGCACCAATTTTTCCGTCCACAAAGGCGACTTGAATCGCCATTCGCAGAGCGCCTTCGACGGCGGCGGCCGCCCGGAGCCGTTTTTTGATAGATGCCAATCGGCTATCGCGATCTCCTGAATCGATTCGGTTGATCGCGGTGGTCATCATGTTTTGTAATGTCTCGGCACCAACAGCGCCGTTTGTCGATTTCTCTACGTTCCGGGCGATTCGCCGATTTTCGATGTCGCTGACGACACCGTCGGCAGAAGCTGCCATCAACATCAACTCCACCAGGGCGGTAAGCTGTACTTGGGAAAAGTCGGCTACGGACTCAGGGCTGGTCATGCGACGAGCGTATGACGAGACGGCGATGCAAACAACTGCGACGTGGCGATGTGCCCTGCCCTATTTGGGGAATTGCGGAAAAAATCGGTGGTTCCGCGCTCCTGTTGCGACGCGAGCGGGGCTGTCGGACCTGAGCTGGTAAAATTGGGTGAGGGCGCGTCAACGAACGGGGGCGTGGAGGTGACTTCTCCGGGGTGCTGGGCAAGCAACGGACGGGGTGTGTTTCGGCGGATCCGGGCGTGCTCGATCGCGCCACGTCGGTGGTGAATCAGTGACATCCGGGAGAGTCGGCGCGGGGATGAACAGTCCCTCTTGTAGGTAGTTGCCCGGACAACGATTTCATGAAGTGTGGAACTGACGGGGCGCGCTGGGAAAATTGTCAGCCACCGGTCTGACGGGATGCACGATCAGCGGAGTACTCAAGCAGTGTCCAAGCGTGAGCAGGTACATCCGCGGCTTAGGGCCAGCCTAGCTTGGGAACTAGCCCAACCATCTCACCGACTTAGCGCCAGGCCAGCTTAGCCAATGCGGGCTGTCGGCTGGCGCCTTCATGGGCCGCGTGGGGTGCTGCGCTTATGTACTAGGATTGGATCGTTCTTCCCTAGCCACAGGTTGGTGATACCCCCGCCAACGAGAAGCGTGTGGCAGCTAGGCAATTCCTGATATCGTGGGAATTCAAGCGGGGGGGAGTTCGATGTCAGACAGCGTCGCGCCAATCATAGGATTCGACTTTGGGACCACGTGGTTGCGGGGGGCGGTCTGCTATGGCGGTGAAGTGCAGACCATTCGTTGCTCGGGTGCCGAGCGCACCGCTGCGGCGGTGGCCTTCGACGGAAAACGCGTGCTGGTGGGCGAGGACGCAGCGGTGCGCGCGAGGACAGACCCCGGTCAAAGTGTATGGGGAATCAAACGACCCTTGGGCGACGCAACGCGCCGATATGGTGAACCTAGCTGGGACTCGGAACAGATCGCCTGTTCGCTGCTCAACAGCGTCGTCGAATCGGCAACAGCGCAGTTCGGAGCGCGCCCGCGTCATGTCGGCTTGAGTGTGCCGTCTTGGTTCAGTTTGCAACAGCGTCAGACCTTGGAGCGAGCGAGCGCCATTCTGGGTCTGGACGTCGTCAGCACCGTATTGGAATCAACGGCCCAGGCGGCGACAATTGCCAACACGACGGAGCAGTTTCGCGTAGTCGCGATTGTTGATGTGGGCGCCGGGGGAGTGGACGTGAGTTTGCTCACCATCGGACCCGGGCGGGTAGAACTTTTAGGCAACGGTAGTGATGCGACCATCGGGGGCATGGACGTCGATGAGCGGCTCGTCGCGATCGCGAGAGAGCAACTGAACGAGGGTGTGGACTGGACACAGCCCTCCACCTACCCAGCGTTACGGCACGCTTGCGAGCTCGCCAAAATGGATCTGAGCCATCACGAACGCACGGAGATCTGTTTGCGGGATTCGAATCCTGGACCTGAGGCAGCGTCACCGCGTATTTATCTGTCGCGCGACCAATTGGCTGAGGCCCTCGGCGGGCTCATCGGCAGTGTCGAGGCATGTTCCCGTCGAGCGCTCTCCCGAGCGGGGATTCGCGTGGAGGAGGTCGGCGTTGTTTGTTTGCGCGGAGGGATGTCTCGGAGCGTGGCTGTTCGTACCCAGGTTGACCGTCAATTTGCTCAGCCCGCGAGCGAAGAGCTCGCGGTGGATTCCGCCGTGGCCCGAGGAGCGGCGCTGTTGGCAGCGAGTCGTCTGGGGCAGGTGAATGCCATCGAAGTATTCGAAGGCTGTCACGACGCCAGGCTTTCGCTGAGCGCACGCGGAGCGGTCGCCGGCGGCTCCACCCTTCCGCCGCGGGCAGGCCTACGCTCCGAACCGGGAAGTCGGACATATTCCGTGACACCTTCCGATGTTTCCACGCGGCCCCCGTCGTCCAGGCTGGCAGCGCGGTCGGATATCTCGGTGCGCACTCCTTCGATACCCAAGCAGGCTCGGGTGCCGAAAATGGAAATCGACGATC
Source organism: Polyangiaceae bacterium (assembly GCA_013214025.1). Taxonomy (GTDB): domain Bacteria; phylum Myxococcota_A; class Polyangia; order Polyangiales; family Polyangiaceae; genus JABSRN01. The sequence goes on along the minus strand of JABSRN010000164.1, from coordinate 10,427 downwards.
CGCCCGATACCATCGCTCCAGCCGAGTCCGGCACCCGTCGCAGTAGCATTTCGGCGTCCGGCGACTCCCTACCGCCGAGTTCCGCGCGGGCATCCAGAGCCCCACTATCGGGAAACTCGGCTTTCCAAGGGGGACTCAGCTCGCCCGCATCTGCCGCCGAAATGCTCGACCTACGCTTGGTCGGTCCCGCTAGATTTAGCGGCGACTCCATACCTCTTCCGCTTCTGCTAGCCCGTGTGCTGCCCTACGCCCACATCACCGGCACGCTCACGATTCGTCGCCCGGGTGCAACAGCCACTCTTTGGGTCCAGGAGGGGCGTGGCTACCTCTCGTCGCGTGAAAGACTGACCCTGCAATCGGCGTACGATTGGAACGACGCACATTTCCAGTTCGTCCCAGAGTGCGAGGACAACACCGCCCGTGAACGTATTCCGCTACTGCACCTCGCCGGCGACCTTATCAAGAGCTGGACGGCGCTTCTCGACTCGAGCGCTGTGGTCGAGGCTTTCGGCGATAAGCTCGCTCTGTCACCGACCCTGGTGCCAAAAATGCGAAACCGCGTGCGCAACCTGCATTTGTCCGATCGAGAAAAACGCGTGTTGAAGTTTTCGATGGACGGCACCCTGGCGCTGCGAGCGTTGATATCTGGTTCCGGAGGCCGAGCGGTGCTTCACGTCGTGTTGTTGCTCGAACTTTTTGGCATGCTGGAGTGGTCCGCTGTCGGCAGGCAAATCGCCGACCCAGAAGCGGAGCTGGCGACTTGGATGAATAGGGTCGAGCACGCCAACTATTTTGATGTGTTGGGGCTGCATTGGAGCGCTCAGGGAGATGCTATCCAAGCTGCTTTTGATCGATCGATGGCCCGAGTGAGTACGAGCCGCGCGGTCTCGCCCCAGATCGCGGCGAAGCTGGAAACGGCTCTACGGGACGCCTATTCAGTGTTGCAGGATCCCCGCCAGAGAGCGAGCTACCGTCGTCGAGCCTTCCCCAAGAAAGATTTTGCCGCGATGGACGAGCTGCTCGACCAACGAGCGAGGGCGCTGAGCATGCGCAAGGACGAAGTGTCGCAGAAAGAGCTGACCGACACTCGAGCGTTACGCGGCGAGATCTCCGGTCGCGTCAAGTGCAGCATCGGCTCTAAGGCGTAGATCGCCAATCAGAACCAAACACTGACAGCGGCCCGCACACCCCCGGCGCCGGCGGCGCCTCGCTCGTCGTATCCGTAGCCGGCGTGAATCGCAAGGGGGCCAGACACCAGTCCCAGATCGGCGCTCAGCCCACGGGTCGTCTCTCCACCCCCGGCGCCAGCGCTGCCGTGTACTCTGACGAGTATCGGTCCGGCAGGATTCCAGCTCAGCCCGGCAGCTGAGTACCAGCCGAGCTGAGGCGCCGGGCTATCGGCGAAGCCCTGAGCGCCAATCGAAACCCTGGTTAGCAGTGAACCGGTTTCAAACAGACGGAAGGCCAGTCCCGCCCGCCCAGATCCCGAGCTCGTCGGTGAGGCTTCGCTCTCTCCGGATAATTCGAGCTCCCAGCGGCTCGGAGTCATCAGGCGGAGTGTGCCCAAGCCGAAATGTTGTTGTCTTCGCTGCCCCACCCCGGCGCCCAACTCCAGTGTCCAACGATCTTGCGCTTGGGTGCACGGGCGTACCGCGCGCATCGGGTACTCGGTTGTGCAATCGGGCCCAACCGCCCCGCGGTCTGGCGATGCTGGACTGGGGACAGCTGAATTTTGGCGGATCGCATCCCGTGAGGGGCGGGCGGCACGGTAGAAAGTTTCGCGAGACCGCCTCTCGTTCACGATCTCGTGCTTGGGAACCGGCGAAGCGATAGCCCTGTGCCGGTGCATCACCTCCGCGCGCCCAGCATCGAGCCGCGATGTGTGCACAGTGTTTCGGAGCTGCCCGTTGTGGGTGATTTGTCGACCGCGCGGCACGGGCACGGGGCGCGAGAGCGGTAGAGTCGGCGCCAGAAGGGCGACGCGCCCGCGCCTCCGGAGGGCGCGTGAGGCACCGGGTTGACGGTGGCTCCCCTGGGCTTGCGGTTGCGCACGCCGTGGCTGCTCGGTTGTCACCGTAGTCACTGCGGGCAGTTTCGCGAGACGACCGTGTTTTCTGAGTGCGCTGTTTTTAGCTGAGCGCGGCTTTGAGCGGTATTTCGGCATCTCGGTGTTCCTTCGGTGGCGTTTGCTGCGGGCGTTATCTTTGCGGGCGTGCTGAGCGCGAGTGTTCTGGGCTTTCTGTTTCGTCTCGTGTCGCCGGCGTCGTTTGGAGGTGTGCGGGGGCCGCCGTTTGGCTGCCTTGTTCGGAGTTGCGCTCTTGGAACGATGTTTGTCTTTTGCCTTGAGGGACTGTTTGTGGCTGACGGGGGGACTTGCCTGGCGAGGCTTTCGGGTTTCGCGAGCCTTGAAACCGACTCGTTCCTGTAGAGCCCCTCGGTGGCGCGGCCCCCGGGCCCCTGTAGGGTCCGGACCGGCGGTTTTGTGCGCGACCTTTGCGGGCTGCTGGGTGGCGGACTTCGTGCGGGCTTCTGCCTCGGAACTGTGAAAATCGGAGCCCAGCACGCAGCTGAGCATCAAAACGTATCGGGCATATTTTGGAGTAGTCATGACTGGAACTACCCGCTGCCCCCGGCACAGCCCCCCGGAATGCCCGGTCTGACGCCCGATAAATGGGGGGTGCCCGGGAGGGGAGCTTCGGCCTCGAAGCGGCGTATTACTGACACCTTCCTATTTAGGGTTTCAATTCCGCAACCTCCATGGACTCCAACTCAGCGCCCGCCAGGATCAGACTATGTCGTTAGCCGCCTCATCTCCGGACGCCCCTCATACTGCGTCGTCCGAGTGCCTGGAGGACTTGTTAGAGCCCATCGCGAGCGCGTTGCTTCCGGTGGTTTCGACGGAGGCGTCGTTCACCAGGGCGGCCAAGTCAGCCCTGGTGTTCGCGGCGAGATACGATGCGGCGGTCAACGGTAAGCTGCTCAAAGAGAGCCTGGGGGCTCTGTCTCTCAGCAAGTCCTACGCTTCACGCTACGGCCGGGACACGGGCGGCTTGGATTTTCTCACTATCGTTCACCGCGTCTTCTCGGACCTCGCTCAGCCGGCCACCCTGTCCGAGGTGAGAGACCAGCTGCCTCAACTGCGCCGTCTCGGGGCCTACGAGTTGGTGGAGACCGCTGTGCAAAGAGGCTTTCTGCGCCGTATTTCCCGCGGAGCGTTGCCCGACCAGTTTGAGGCAGTGCCAAACGCGCGCTTCGTTCCGAAGACCGAGCGGGAACAACGGGTAGAGATTCGTGAGTCTCTGCGGTGTTTCGTCTCGGCTGCCGTCGCGCAACTCAGCGAGGGCGCTGAGGGCACCCCACCCAATGCTCGCCTCGTGCGGACTGAGTTTCACGCGCCGAGCGCGATGGATCCCCGAATGGTAAACGAGATCGTCTTAAGAAAACTTCGGGAGGCGATGTCTGAGCTGGAAAATGCTCGCCCGACTGGCGACACGGGGCGATTGGTGCGAGTGACCAGCGCCTTGCAAAGCCAGCCGTGCCGTAACGAGGGCCGTTCGCCCGCACCTGAAGAAAGTCGAGCCTGATGTCCGTACTCAACCGAAATATCTTTCGAACCCTCTTGTTGGGCGCAGCTCTGCTGACGGGCACTGCCGCCCTCGCCGATCCGGGGAGCGCCAAACGCGGAACCCAATCAGGGCTGCACTCTGTCAGCTAACGGCCCAGCTCGCTAACCTCGCTGTCCCGATAAGGGCGCTGTCCGCTATGCGGTGGCGATTATGCGAACACTTTCCCAAACGGCTTGGCCGATGTCTTCTCCCGCGGTGTCGCTGAACCGAAGCGTCAGTTCTAGACGCTCTTTGGCAAATACGCTGAAGCAGGACCAGCAGGTGTGGGGCCCCTCAGAACCGTCCCCCTGAGTGCGGTAGCTCAGCTTTTTCATCTCACCGACCTGTTCGCGCAGCTCCTCGGTTCTTTCGGGAGGAGCCTCGGCCGTTAGCTGGTCAACCGCCGCATCGACGTCAGCACTTTCGTGATCGACGACGTCGTAGGTGATGGTGATACCGGCTCGCCAGAGGATGAAACGGCCGGTTTCGAAGCGACACAGCAAATGCACCGGTGACGCCAACTCAAAGTTGTCCGAGAGGCGGAAGTTGCCCGGTCCCACCGGGGGCAAGAAGCTCACGGACGGTGGCGCGCCGGGATCGCTGGTCAGCTGGAATCCACTTTTGGCTCGCTCAATCCGAGTGCCCGGCGGGTAGGTCAGCCACGGAATGATGTCGCGGTCGTAGTTGGCGATGGTGTTCAAATCGTAGGCGTTAGTGTTCTCCGGGCACGCCATGTACTCGTCACTCTCGTCGCCGGAGAAAAACCGCCATCCGCTGTCGACTTCGTCCGTTGATTTCTCTCGGTACATATGGCCGACGGGAGCGCCGTCTACCGTGATGCGATCCGTTGCGAAACAGGCTCCGAGATCGGGAACGACTCGCGAGATGTCTGCCGGTCCGAGCTTGTGGATTTTGGAAGGCGGTGCCATGTCCTCACTTTAGCATGCGGGGATAGGTTGCCATTTCTGCCTGAACTTTTTTGGCAGGCAGGACATCCCTTTCTGGTGGGAGTGTTCGACCCTTTGTTTGAGCGCACCCGGGGGCACGCTGCCGTCGAAGATGACGCTGTCCCAGTGGCGCTTGTCCATGTGATAGCCTGGCACCACCCCTTCGTAAGAAGCCCGGAGTGTCTTGGCCAATTCGGGTTCGCACGTTAGATTCAGACGGACCTTGCCGTCTTGAGTTTCCCCGACCGCTGCGAACATCTTTCCGTGGATTTTGAACACGGCGTTCTGCGGGCCAAAGGGGAATTCCTCTTCGGCGCCGGGGAACCTGTTGATGTGCGTCATCAGCGCGCTGCGTTTTACGCCAGACCTCAGTGATAGAGTTGGAGCTCGCCCAGTTTAGACCGGGCCTCCAGAATCGACGTGCTCTTGGGGAACCGGCGAATGAAGGAGCGAAGCGTGCCCTTCGCGTCGTTCCACGCCTTGATATCGATCTGGGCGTTCGCCAGCAACAGCGTGGCGTCGTCCATCACCTCCTTGTCGGCGGAGGCTTCGGTGAGGCGCACAAGGATTTCGATGGCTTCTCGCTGGCGACCCAGCTTCTGCAGCGCCCGAGAGCGTTGATATCGGGCTTCGGGACCGTGGGACGCGTCGCTTTTCATCTTGAGCGAATCGGCGAGGGATTCCTCGGCTTCGTGCCAGCGTCCGGTTCGAATATGGTCGAGCCCGGCGTGGTACGACATCAGCGAGAGGTCATTTCGGGCCTGCTCGTATGCGCGCTGGAACACCAATCGTTCGGTTTTGCGAAGGTCGAGCTTGCTGATGGCCTCGTATTGCTCGATCACGTCGCGGCGTTTCTTCTGAACGATCAGCTTGAAGTAGGCTTCGGCTTTTCGCTCGGAGCGGGCATGGGCTTCTTCGCGCGCGGCGATTGAATCCAATTCTTTTTGGATGTCTTCGAGCTTGTCGCGGCGGTCTTTGGTTCTCAAGTGTTCCGCTTCGACGCGGGCGTCGACCAGCACCTTGGCCCCGACCATCATGATCACGACGGCCGCTACGTAGGCGACGGCACTGTTGAGCACCATTTTGCGGTCGTTGGCCTGTTGGCGTTTGGAGATACTGTTGACGTCAGCCGAGAGCGCATTCACCAAATTATTGGTCTTGATCGTGAGGGAGCGGCTTTCCACGATCTCGCGCTTCACCTCCTCAATCTCGGTTCCAAAATCGTCCATATGGCCAATGGGCTAACGCGTTTTTCTGCTTTGGGGCAAGGGGCAGGGGGGAATCGGCTGAGGTTGGACGGCTCTCGCAGCCTACAGGTAACTGGGGGGAGGGCCGGTAGGAGCCGGCTCTGCCCGCAGTCCTTGCATTTTGGCTCAAGCCCGCTAGTTTCGCGCTTCTCCCGAGCCGGAGCTCAGTCTCCAGGAGTAAGCATGGATACCAGTGATATCAAAAAGGGCGTCAAGTTCATGTACGACGGGAATCCGTACGTCGTAGTGGATTTTCAGTTCGTCAAGCCGGGCAAGGGCCAGGCGTTCACCCGCACCAAGATGCGGCAATTGCTCACCGGCGCTGTCCTGGAGAAGAACATCCGTTCTGGCGAGAAGCTTGAGTTCGCGGACGCCGAAGAGCGAACCCTTCAGTTCATCTATCTGGACGGCGAACAGTATGTCTTCATGAACAACCACACGGGTGAGCAGGTCACCGTGCACAAAGACGTGGTTGGGGATGCGGCTGATTTAATGATTGATGGCAACGACTGCACGATCACCATTTACAAGGGCAACCCGGTCGCTCTCAGCCTCCCGCCTCACATTATCGTTGAGGTTACTGAGACGGAACCGGGGGTAAAGGGGGATACGGCCAGCAACGTGACCAAACCCGCTACCATTTCGAGTGGCGCGACCATTCAGGTCCCATTGTTCATTTGTGAGGGCGAGTGGATCAAGGTCGACACTCGAACGCGTGGCTACCTGGAGCGCTCCAAGAAGCCGCAATAAGGGGCCTCCTCATTCGGCATTAGCGAAGCACTTTCGCCAGTGGCTCGCAGGGCCCCGTCGATACTACGGCGGGGCTTCTTTGTTTTGTCCACGGCCAGCTAGCCTAGGTGGGTCGATGCTCAGTCAGCCGCGCTCAGCTGAACGACCGCGCCGTTGCGAATGCAGGCTGTGTGTTTTCCGTCCGTATGAATTACGCAGTCCTGTAGCTTGAGCGGAAGTGGTAACTCGTCGGCACTCCAGAGGCTTGGTTTTTTTTGTCCTGGACCCGTTATCAACACGCCTAACGCCGTCGGAGCCACCACAAAGCGTCCGTCAGTCGAGACGGCTGCTCCCGGTGCGCCCCTAGTGGGTAACTTGCCGATGCTATGGCCGTGCACGATCGCGATGGGACCGTCGTCACCCCAGCCCAGCACACTGGGACGGCGGCTATCGGGAGGGCGCCCGCCGCAGGCACCCGGGCGTGGCGCGAGCAAGTCGGTCAGGATCGGAGGCTTGACCATGCCGGTCGAACCACTGCGTAACAGCATCACCGTAGCGCTTTCGCAGGGATACGCGACGCCGAGGAAACGGTCTTTCGAAGGTCCAATCACTGTCATCGGCCAGGGATCGACCTCGTCCTCGATGTACTCAACGGAATCGTCGCGCCCAATACGTTGCACACCGGACGGGCCTAGAACGAGTAGGCTGCCGTCATCCTCGAATCGCAGCGGGCTGTAGCGTGGCGTGTTGTCCGGGCCCCGGACTTTGACATCGACGGCCCGGAGCTTTGCTTTCACTGCGTCGACGGTCTTGAGCAGTCGTTTCTCGATAGCTTTTCGCCCGCGCTTAGACAAGCTCGGATGAAACCAATCGGCGCGCTCCAGGACGCCGAAGGCATCGCGAATATTGCCCTGGGTGATGCGTGATTGGGTCTCGGCTTCGGCGAACCAGTCGAAGGCTTGTTCCAGGCCGACGCAGGGCAAGCCGGTTCCGTTTAGCGTGTGAACTCGTGTGACACCGCTGCCATCGCACAGACTGGCGTGTAGCCGTCGGCCTTTTTCGACCCGGGGAATCACCGCGCGGCTCGTGTTGACGCCGTCAGAACGAACCAGCTCAACCGAAGCCATGTCTTGGAATGCCGTGGCGGGTTGTGCCGGATCTCGAGCCAGGCCGGTTGTGCGATCCAGCCAGCGTAGCTCGACTTCCACTGGTGGGGCGTCATCGGTGCTGAGCCCAGCGGTGAGTTTCACGTCGTCGCGGCCGTCACCGTCGATGTCCTGGGTGTCAAAACTCAAGCTGAGCGTTTCACCCTTGGCGGCGTCGGCGATTCTCAATCCGAACACGACCGGCTGGCGGTTGAGGGGCCGAATCACCAGCATGCCCCGAGTGGGCGCCCGCGGAATCAGATTGCCCTGGCAGCTTGCGGATACGCTCAGGCTGACGGTTTGTCGACCGGTTTGAGTTAGCGTGCGGGTTGTCTTGCAGCTGGGTCCTGTTGGGACGAATCCGGGTTCGCCAGCAACCTTCCGTTTGGACGCGCCTTTCTCGAACAGCCAGAGGGTGGCGGGCTGGGGGCGCATGTTGGCCGTGCGAGTTGGTTCTGCTTCCGCGATTATCCAGGCGATGGCTTCGAGGGACCCGTCGTTGTTGAAGTCGGCGACGATGGCGCTTTCCAGCAATGAACCGTCGGGCGCGACGATCTCGAAGCCATCCAGGATCCATTTTCGTTTCGGTTGTTTCGCGATGGTGGCGTCCCGGCGCTTGAACGGCGCTTTCTGGGTCGGCGGGGTCTGGCTCGAAGCGATGGAGGACGGGTTGCCAGCACCGCTGGACATTGTAAACGGCGTGTAGGGACGGCGTTCATCGTCATGACAGGCCACACCGAGCAGGCCGAGCCCGAGGGCGATTACACGGGCCCTCACTCACTCGCCTTTGAACACTGCCGCGCGCTTTTCGAGGAACGCCGAAGCGCCTTCTTGTTGGTCTGGGCATGCAAACAGCGCGGAGAAAGCTTGAGCCTCTAGCTCGCAGGCGACCCCTAGATCGGCGTCGGTTCCTCGAAGCATGACCCGTTTGCACTCGCGAACCGCTCGGGGACCTCGACTGGCGATGGTGACCGCGAGTTTCTGAACGGCGTCATCGAGCTCTTCCGGCTCAAGAATCTGATTGACCAAGCCGATGGCCTGAGCGCGGTCGGCGCGGATGATGTCACCGGTGTAGATGAGCTCGCGGGCGTGGCCGAGGCCGATTCGGCGAGCCAGACGTGCCGTCCCGCCGAACCCTGGGATGAGACCTAAGTTAACCTCGGGCTGGCCGAATTTGGACTTGGAAGAGGCGTAAATAAAGTCGCAAGCTAGAGCGAGTTCACAGCCACCTCCGAGTGCGAAGCCACTGACCTTCGCGATGATGGGGAAGGGCAAAGCCTCGAGCAGGGCGGTCACGCCCTGTCCCAACTCGCTGAAGCGCTTGGCCTCGCTAGCCGTCATTTTTTGCATTTCCGCAATGTCGGCGCCGGCCACGAAGGCCTTGCCACCGGCTCCGGTCAGAATGCCGACCCGCGCGTCGCCAGGGTCTTGAGCCAGCGCGGTGAGTACAGCGGTCAGCTCGGTGAGTACCTGGGCATTGAGCGCGTTCAGCTTGGCGGGACGGTTGATGGTGATGGTGACGACGCCGTCGGCCTGGTCGACGAGCAAGGTTTCGAAGCTGGACATGGGGGACTTCTGGCTGTGAACGCTCCGTTTGTCCAGCCTCTTCCCTGGCACCCGGACCGGGCCTCTGTCGAAGCCTGGCGGAATCTCGGCGTGTGGCCTAACCTTGAGCCAAATGAGGATTCGAGCCCGGCGATATTTGGGGGCGATGGCGGGTGTCATATTCGCTTTTGGGCCGTCGGGCTGCCGCCTGGAGGTGCCTGCTGCCCAGCGCGCCACGATCCTAGCGGCGAACGGACAGGCAGAAGAAGCGCTCGTTCTCATGGAAAGTCACCTCGTTGAGGTTCCCGAGTCCGTCGAAGCCAGACGGCTCGCGGTTCGGCTTTCGGCGGCGGTCGGTCGCATGGATCGGGCGGAGCATCACGTTGCGGCGCTGGCCAGACAGCTTGGCGACAAGAGCTCGGCACCGTGGATCGAATTTGGCCACGCCTTGGAGTTGGTTCACCGCTACGACGAGGCGCTTGAGATGTACGATCAGGCCGCCATTGCTGCGCCGATGTCGCCCGAAGGGCCGAAGGTGGGGGGCATGCGGGCAGCGCGGTGGGGCGAACTCCATTGGGCCGAGCCTCGGCTTTCGGAAGCTGTGAAACGGGAACCAACGGATCCTGATACGTGGCACGCGTTGGGACTCGTTCGTTCCCAGCTCGGTGATCAGAGGGGGGCGAGAGTTGCCTACATGTCGGGTCTGCGTTCTGATCCGAAATCCTTGCAAAACCGTCTGGGTCTGGCGACGTTGGGATTGCGCAGCGGAGACTTCGAGCAAGCGGCCTCCCAGTACGATACAATTCTTGAAGCGCGACCGGACTATGCGGCGGCATACTTGGGGCGCTCTTGGGCGCAGCTTCAGTTGGGGCGATACGACGCCGCCGAGCAGTCGCTGCTGGAAGGGCAAGCGCGTGGCGCAGATCCGGCCAAGGTGCGCGCTCAACGTCGTCAACTCGTCCGAGCGAAGAGGGCCGGCGGGCCAGCAAGCAGCAGGCGTGAACTCGATTCGACTTCGCCCCTTTCTGGCGATCCGAAGCCGCCAATAAGTGGTCCGTCCGAAGCTCGATAACAGCCTGAAGAATCAGCAGCTTAGTGGGGTTGTAACGACCTAGTCTGCGGCGTACTCTGGCGCCTCTCCCGTCGCCTAGGATCGGGAGATCATTGAAGGTGGAGCATGGATTCGCAGACGGTTCGCGGCGCCCTCGG
>JABSRN010000163.1 GCA_013214025.1 Polyangiaceae bacterium | reverse complement strand
GGTCCGCCACGCGTCCCGATGTGAACTGCGGCGGTACGACGAGAACGACGAAGAAGTCGAAGCTCTCTTCTACATCGACATCGACAGCTCGACGCAGCTCGCGTCCATCATCAAAGATCTACGCGCAAAGTTCGCGGGCACCGAGATCAGCTTTCTCGATCAGAAGAATATCAGCGGCTTCTAGGGATCCTCTTGCTGATACTTGACAGAGCGCTCGAAAGCATACCGGCCAGTCTATTCAGGCGCTTCCGGCTGCAATGGTTGGGTCTGCTATCCGTGGGCCTGGCACTGACGCTCGTTGCCAACGCCCTGCCAGTAAAACGATACATCGCACAATTGGGCTTCAATATTTCTTCTGCGTCCGACCTCGGTAGTTTCGGCTGGCGGCTCCTGGAGGCGCCCGGCAAGTGGTACAATGCATCCGACGCGGACGTGCCTAGCTTGAGGCTGGACATCAAGTTCAAGCACTTCTCAAAGTTGCAGCAACGCGCACGGCAAATCCGGGAGTTCGGGCTCAATACTCAGGTGGGCCGCTCCCAATGGGTTCGAGCAAAACTGAACGCCGACGGCAAACAGCTGCGAGTCAAGGTCCGCCTCCAAGGCATTTTCTCAGACCATTTTGCTACCGACAAGTGGTCCTTCGCCGTCAAGGTGCGGAACGGCAAGAGTCTCTACGGCATGCGCCGCTTCGGGTTGAAGAGTCCCATCACTCGCAAGCTACCCAACCCATTGCTCTGGCAGGAGGTTTATCAATTACTCGACGTGCCCGTACTAACCCGCCGATTTCGACCCGTGAACGTCACACTCAACGGAAAGCACCTGGGTCTCATGGTGATAGAAGAACGCTGGGCGAAAGAGCTGGTGGAGAGCCAGGAGCGTCCGGAGGGCGTGTTCTTCAAACTCCTGACCATGCGATTTCCCGAGGCCAAGCTCGCTGATTTGCAGATCAGCCCCTATGCCCTCGGCAAACTGGTGGAGAGTGCGACTCAGTCAGCCACCCTAGCCCTCGCCCAACGAACATGGGAGGGCGTCCGCCACGGCCAAGTTTCACCCCGGCAGGCCTTCGATCCGGAAACCACCGGAGCGTATCTAGCATTAGTTGATTTTTGGGGGCTCTATCATCCCATCACAGGACACAACGTTCGTCTTTACTTCGACCCGCTAGCTGCACGCTTCGAGTTTGTTCCCTACGACTACGCGGAGGGCAAACTTGGCTCTCTTCCGACGCGTCGCATCGTGCTCACGTCTTGGCTGCTGGCCGATCCAGTGATCTTTGGGCACTACACGTCGAATTTTCGGAAGTTGGTCCGACTCGACCAGCGGGGCACCATCACAGCACGGCTCCGCACCGTGGAACGAACTCAGCTAGCGTACTTGCACCGCCAGTTACCCCTGCTAGGAACTGCAGATCTCGCAAACAACGCGTCGCTCTTGAAGCTGGCGCTCACCCCACCAAAGCTCACGGATACTCGAGTTGCCAGCGCCGCTCCCAAACCACCAGCGAAGACCATCACAACTCGGTTCAAGAGCTGGCTAGGCGTGCGGAGCGTGTCACCGACGGACTTCCGGAACTTGTGGCTTATACGGAATCCCATTTTGGTCGAAGTGAATGCCGCGGGCACCCAGCTCAATTTTTTCAGCTCGTCAGAGACAGACGTGCAAATTTTGTCCGCTAAGTGGCACCCAAATGGGCGCCCCCCAATGCCTCTGCTCCACCGCCCCTTGCTGCTCCCGGGCAGGCATTCGTACCAACTGGACGCAGGGTTCAATTACCCCATCCCCGGCACCGACGGCACAGTGTCGGGAGTGGGTGAAATTCGCGGCACGGTCCTAGTTGACGGCTCTACGCGAGCGTTCGCGGTCCGTCCGATCCGGAAGTCCCCTGCCCCAACAGCCGTTGATCCAGCGCACACCCTCCAACGGAATCCGTTCATTTCGCCGTCGGCCACTGGACGGCTGCTGACTATCCCCAAAGGCTCCTGGGCGGTCGACGGAGACATCTTGGTGCCCCAAGGAACCGAGCTGGTGATAGAAGCAGGTGCCACACTTCGATTCGAGCCGGGCGCCGTACTGATCTCCCGTGGTCAACTAACCATCCAGGGCACGGCGGATGAGCGGGTACTACTTGCCGCGCGCGAATCTCCTGGAACTTGGGGCGGCGTGGCGGTGGTGAGGGTGCCCACACGCTCGGTCTGGAGTCACGCCACCATCGAAGACACCACAGGGGTAAAACATCAGGGTTGGAACTTACGGGGCGGCACGACCTTCTATCGGAGCGACGTTCGGCTGCGTAGTTGTCGCTTTCGGAAAAACCTAGCGGAAGACGCTCTGAACATCGTTCACTCAGACTTTGAGATCTACGACTTGTCGATTGCGGATGCGGCATCCGACGGCTTCGATGCCGACTTTTCTTCCGGATTCATCCACGGCGGTGAGTTCGTCCGCATTGGAGCCACCGGCGGGGGGGATGCCATTGACGTTAGCGGCACGGTCATGACCGCGCGCGACCTGAGAATCCATCAAATCAACGACAAGGCGCTGTCCGCGGGCGAGAGGAGTCGGCTGGAGGCGAGCCGCCTGTCCATCTCCCACGTGGGAACCGGTGCGGTGAGCAAAGACGGATCGAAGCTCTGGCTCCAAGACTCAACGATCCACGCCGTTTCCATGGTGGCCCTGATGGCGTACGTCAAAAAGGACACCTACGGTCCAGCCCAACTGACGGCCACCAATGTGCGCGTGAAAGGCGCGACCCGGGCCGCCCTCACCCAGACCGGCTCCACCTTGGCCTACAACGGCCGGCAGATCCCACCTCAAGAGTTAGACATCGACCAACTTTACAAAACCTACATGAAATCTTCGAGGCTGAACTAGTGACCGACTCTGAAGCACCGCGAATCGAACTCAAATTTTGTGGCTTGGAGGTCGACTCCGTGGCTGTAGACCGCTGGATCCGAAATCATCCGATGGAACTCACTGAAGCGTTCGAAGAACGAGTGGTGAATAATATCTACTTCGATTCCCACGCTCTGAGTTCCTATCACGACAACGTCGCTGGCCAGAGCGCTCGAGAGAAGCTGCGCTATCGCTGGTACACACAGTCTCTGCACTCCCGAACGATTGAGGCGGGTCAGCTAGAAATCAAAATCAAGAGAAATAGTTTCGGCACCAAAAAGAGTCAGCCTGTCGTTCGAGCGCCCTGCGCCACCCGCCCCTGGCCCTCGATCATCCGTACAATCCACGACCAAGTGACGGGCGATTTTCGACAGCTACTCGACCGCATGGTGGTTCCCGTCCTGATCAACAAGTACACACGCCGCTACTACTGCTCCAAGGACCGCCGGCTGCGCATCACCGTCGATCGGAACCTAGGCGTGTGGGATCAACGCTATCGACGCCGACCGAACTTATCCCGTCGAGCTCTCCTGCTGCCAAGAGGGATCGTAGTCGAGGCCAAGTTCAGCCGGGAGAGTCTCCCGAGCCTCACTAACGAGTTCCTAGACGCCCCCCTACGAGTCACTCGCCACTCCAAATACGTAAATGGAGTTCGCGCGATCACCAACTACTGATTCAATCAGCTACTGGTGGCAAGCTTCATCCTTCAAATAAGTCAGGGCAAACTCTGCGTCTACAAGCGTGTGGCTAGTTGTAGACCGATAAACCAGTGACCCAAAGCCAGCCCCCCGTCGAGGCGTGCCTGGAAGCTCTCAGTTGGACTGAAGTGCAGCGCGATGGGTACTGCTAGCCATGGCACCACGTCGGGAATGCGACCCCCTTCAGAAACCCGCTTGGCGCGCACTCCGAAATGTTCATTCTCATTTCCGCAGTAGGCTGGATCGTTTTGATACGGCCCCTCACACGGAGCAAAGCCATCAGCAGACCCTGGACCCTCCC
>JABSRN010000162.1 GCA_013214025.1 Polyangiaceae bacterium | reverse complement strand
GGTCCGCCACGCGTCCCGATGTGAACTGCGGCGGTACGACGAGAACGACGAAGAAGTCGAAGCTCTCTTCTACATCGACATCGACAGCTCGACGCAGCTCGCGTCCATCATCAAAGATCTACGCGCAAAGTTCGCGGGCACGGAACTCAGCTTTCTAGATCAGAAGAACATCAGCGGCTTCTAGGGATCATCTTGCTAATACTCGACAGAGCGCTCGACAGCGTACCGCCCGATCTATTCAGGCGCTTCCGTCTGCTGTGGTTGAGCCTGCTGTCCGTGAGTCTGGCTCTCGCGCTCGTTGTCAACGCCCTACCGATCAAACGATACATCGCACAATTGGGCTTCAATATTTCTTCTGCGTCCGATCTCGGTCGTTTCGGGCAGCGGCTCCTGGAGGCGCCCGGCAATTGGTACCACGCATCCGAAGCCGACGTCCCAACCCTGACGCTGGACATCAAATTCAAGCACTTCTCGCAGTTGCAGCAACGCGCCCGGCAAATCCGGGAATTCGGGATCAATACTCAGGTGGGCCGCTCCGAGTGGGTGCCAGGAAAACTGAAAGCCGACGGCAAGAAACTGCGCGTCCAGATCCGCCTCCAGGGCATATTTTCAGACCACTTTGCTACCGATAAGTGGTCCCTCGCCGTCAAGGTACGGAAAGGCAAGAGTCTTTACGGCATGCGCCGCTTCGGATTGAAGAGTCCGATCGCGCGCAAGTTACCCAACCCAGTACTTTGGCAGGAGGTCTATCAACTACTCGACGTGCCAGTGCTAACCCGCCGCTTTCAACCCGTGAACGTCGCGCTCAACGGAAAGCGCCTCGGCCTCATGGTGATAGAAGAACGCTGGGCGAAAGAGCTCGTGGAGAGCCAGGGGCGTCCGGAGGGAGTTTTCTTCAAACTCCTGACCATGCGATTTCCAGAAGCCAAACTCGCGGATCTGCAGATTAGCCCCTATTCCCTCAGTAAGCTGGTGGAGAGTCCGACTCAGTCAGCCGTCCTCGCCCTAGCCCAGCGGACCTGGGAGAGTATTCGTCACGGCCAACTTTCACCCCGGCAGGCGTTCGATCCGGAAACCACCGGTGCCTATCTAGCGTTAGTTGATTTTTGGGGGTTCTATCATCCGATCACAGGTCACAACGTTCGTCTTTACTTCGACCCCTTAGCTGCACGCTTCGAGTTTGTGCCCTACGACTACGCGGAAGGCAGACTGGGCTCACTTCCTACGCGGCGCATCGTCCTCACGTCCTGGCTCCTCTCCGATCCCGTAATCTTCAAGAACTACAAGACGAGTTTTCGAAAGTTGGTCCGACTCGACCAGCAGGGCACCCTCACCGCACAGCTCCGGTCGGTGGAACGCACTCAGCTAGCCTACTTGCACCGCCAGTTACCGCTGCTAGGCACTGCAGATCTGGCAAACAACGCTCCGCTCCTAAAGCGTGCGCTAGTCCCACCAAAGCTTACTGCCACTTGGGCTGCCACGACCGATCCCAAACCGCCAGCGCAGACCCTCACGACACGGTTCAAGGACTGGCTTGGAGTGCGCAGCGTGTCGTCGGCGGACCTCCGGAACTTGTGGCTAAGACGGAATCCCTTTCTGGTCGAAACAAATACCGTGGGCAATCAGCTCAATTTTTTCAGTTCCTCAGGGACGGATGTGGAAATCATATCCGCTAGTTGGCACCAAGATGAACGCCCCCCGCTGCCTCTGCTTCGCGAGCCGTTGCTCATCCCGGCCACCCAATCGTACCAACTGGATACAGAGTTCAATTACACCATCCCAGGCACCGACGGCACGGTGTCGGGAGTTGGTGAGATTCGAGGCACCGTCCTCGTTGACGGCGCTGCGAGAGCTTACGCGGTTCGTCCGATCAGGAAGGTCGCCCCCCCAGTGGCCGTTGAGCCAGCGGACACCCTCCAACGAAACCCATTCATTCTACTATCGGGCACAGGACGGGTCCTGACTATTCCCAAAGGCTCCTGGGCGGTCGACGGAAACATCTTGGTACCCCAAGGAACCGATCTGGTAATCGAAGCAGGGGCCACGATTCGATTCGAGCCGGGCGCCGTATTGATCTCTCGTGGTGTAATAACGATCCAAGGCACCGCTGCTGAGCCGGTACTACTCACCGCGCGCGACTCTCCTGGAACTTGGGGCGGAGTAGCGCTGGTAAGGGTGCCAACACGATCGGTCTGGAGTCACGCCAACATCGAAGATACCACCGGGGTACAACATCAGGGTTGGAACTTACGAGGCGGCACGACCTTCTATCGGAGCGACGTTCGGCTAGACAGTTGTCGCTTTCGGAAAAACCTGGCGGAAGACGCTCTGAATATCGTTCATTCAAACTTTGAAATCTACGACCTGACCATTACTGACGCGGCATCCGACGGCCTTGATGCCGATTTTTCTTCCGGATTCCTTCGAGGTGGTCAGTTTCTCCGCATTGGAGCAGCCGGCGGCGGTGATGCCATTGACATCAGCGGCACAGTTATGACCGCGAGCGATCTGAGAATCCATCAAATCCGCGACAAGGCGCTGTCCGCGGGGGAAGCGAGTCGGTTGGAAGCGAGCCGCCTGACGATCTCGCACGTGGGAACCGGCGCTGTGAGCAAAGATGGCTCCGAGCTTTGGCTCCGAGACTCAACGATCCATTCCGTATCCATGGTCGCCCTGATGGCGTACGTCAAGAAAGACACCTACGGCCCAGCCCAACTGAATGCCACCGATGTTCGCGTGCTCAGCGCCACCAGGACCGCCCTCGCACAAATCGGCTCCACCTTGGCCTACAACGGCCGGCAGATCCCACCTCAAGAGTTGGACACCGACCGACTCTACAAAACCTACATGAAGTCTTCGAGGTTGAACTAGTGACCGATCCTGCACCGCGAATTGAGCTGAAATTTTGTGGCTTGGAAGTCGACTCCGTGGCTGTAGACCGTTGGATCCGAAATCATTCGATGGAGTTCACAGAAGTATTCGAAGAACGGGTGGTGAATAATATCTACTTCGATTCCCACGCCTTGAGCTGCTATCACGACAATGTCGCTGGCCAGAGCGCCCGAGAGAAACTGCGGTATCGCTGGTACACGCACACTCTCCACTGCCGGACGTTTGAGCCTGGTCAGCTGGAAATAAAAGTAAGAAAAAACAGTTTCGGTACCAAGACGAGTCAGCCCGTGGATCGTGCGCCCTGCGCCACCCTCCCCTGGCCCTCGATCATCCGCACAATTCACCAGCAAGTGACGGGCGAATTTCGGCAGCTACTCGACCGGCTGGTGGTTCCCGTACTCATCAACAGGTACACACGCCGCTACTACTTGTCCAAGGACCGCCGACTACGCATCACCGTCGATCGGAACCTAGGCGTGTGGGATCAGCGCTATCGACGCCGGCCGAACTTTTCCCGTCGAGCCCTCTTGTTGCCAAGAGGAATCGTGGTCGAGGCTAAGTTCGGCCGGAATGTTCTCCCCGGGCTCACCAATGAGTTCCTAGACGCCCCCCTGCGGATCACTCGCCACTCGAAATACGTAAATGGAGTTCGCGCCATCACCAACTACTGATTCAATCCGTAACTGGTAGCAGGGTTGATCAGTCCCCCCCTCCCAGGGTGTCCGCTATGACGAGACTACTTCCGCTAAACCGGGTCAATTCCACTCGACGACCAACCCGCCTGGGCTTATTCACGAGATAGCAAGAGTAGGGTTTCTACAAGCGTGTGGCTAGTTGTAGACCGATAAACCAGTGACCCAAAGCCAGCCCCCCGTCGAGACGTGCCTGGAAGCTCTCAGTTGGACTGAAGCGCAGCGCGATGGGTACTGCTAGCCATGGCGCCACGTCGGGAATGCGACCCCCTTCAGAAACCCGCTTGGCGCGCACTCCGAAATGTTCATTCTCATTTCCGCAGTAGGCTGGATCGTTTTGATACGGCCCCTCACACGGAGCAAAGCCATCAGCAGACCCTGGACCCTCCC
>JABSRN010000161.1 GCA_013214025.1 Polyangiaceae bacterium | reverse complement strand
GTTCAAATCCCGTTGGGGACGCTGGCCCCGGAACATGAAGATGTTCCGGGGCTTTCTTTATTGGGGGCGGCGTCTCAGAGAGCCAGCGCTTATTGAGCCTTGGTTTCGAAAGCGTAGTTGATCGATCGTGCCTCGTCGCCGCGTAGTTGCGCGAAAACCTCTTCCGGCGAGGACGCGAGCAGGACCCGTTCGCGTAATTCTGGGTGCCGCGTAAACAGTCGCGCGAATGCCGCCAAGACCGCGAGGTGTCGGGCCGCCTCCTCGGGCGGGGTGGCCAGCAAAACGATGCACCGAACTGGCTCTCCGTCGGGTGCTTCGAAATCCCAGCCTTGCTTCGACACTGCCATCACACCCAACATCGGATGCCTCTCGGGAAGTGCCCCATGCGGGACCATCAGACCGTAGCCGACGCAAGTGGTGACCTCGTGTTCGCGTTGGACGACCGACGCGGTCAGCTTTTCCTCGTTCAGCGGACCGTCGGAGGCTTTGTCGACGTTGATGAGGTGCTGACACATCATTTCTATGGCGTGCCATTTGTCTCGAAATTCAGGCTCAACCAAGATGACCGGAGGTTGCAGGAAGTTGAGCAACTCGCCCTCTTCGGGCTCGGTCGCATGATCTTCCGGCGTTTCGTCCAATCGGTTCCGCACGTGGTAGCGATGGTGCAGGGTTTGCCACTGGACTCGGACTGGCGCCCGGGTTCGCATCCGCCCGCGCTCCCAACGGGTGAGCAAGTCTAAACACGCGTGGTCGATGTAGCTGAGCTCCTCGACGTGCAGGTGTATCTCTCGGTTCTGAGGGAGCGCTTCCAGTGAGGTCGCGAGCCGCGGGAGCCTTAGGAAGGACGCGGCACCCCGAAGATGTAAGTGGATCAGATCGCCGGTGTCGGCTTCCGCCGTGGTGATTTCGAATCGGTGAAACTGCGCGCCTCCGGAGATCAGGAGTTTCGCGACCGCCAAGCCGATACCGAGCATGATGCCCGTGAGTAAGTTGATGCTCACGATGGCTGTTACGGTGATGCCGAAGATGGCCAGCTCACTCCGGCCGTAGCCCTTGAGTTCAGCGTAGGGTCGGCCGCGGACCAGCTTGAAGCCGATGAAGACCAGTAAGGCCGCCAGGCTCGCTCGCGGGATGATTTGGAGCGTTTGGGGGAACAACGCCATGACGATCAAGACGAGGCCGCCGACCATGAGGGCCGAGGCCCGGCTCGTGGCTCCGGCCTCGACATTCGCGGTACTGCGCGTAATCACCCCGGTCGTAGGCAGCGCTCCAACTAGGCCACAGACGGTGTTTCCCACCCCTTGGGCGAAGAGCTCGCGGTCGTAGTTCGTTCGTGGTCCCTCGTGCATGGCGTCCACCGCGTTGGCACACAAGAGCGTTTCGGCACTCGCGACGAAGGCGAAGGCTACGGCGAGAAGAACCAACGGCGCGTCGCTGAACATGCCCACGACTTCGCTGCCTGGGACGGCCAGTGCGGCTTGAAAGGACGGGGGCATGTGCACGCGTCGGATAGGAATGTCGAGTAGCCAGATGGCAGCTGTGGCGACGCTAACGGCGACAAGGGAAGGGGGGACCTTCTTGAGCGGTCCTGACTTGATGGCGGTCATGCCGATCAAAATCCCCAGGGTGAGAACTCCGATGAGGGCCGCCCAATGGTGAACGGTGCCGTCGCTGACCGAAAGCCCCTTGTAAACTGCTTCTGGAATGCTGAGCAGGTTCCGTAGTCCACTCGCTTTCGGTTCATCGTCCACCATGACGTGAAACTGCGCCGAGAAGATCAACACGCCGATGCCAGCCAGCATCCCGTTGATGACTGCCGGGGAGACTGCTCGGAACACCTGCCCGAGCTTGAGCATCCCTGCGGCCATTTGGAGCAGTCCCATGAGCACCACAACGAACGGCAGGGCGACCAGTCCGTGGGTGTTCACGAGGTCCAGCACCATCACTGCCAGGCCGGCGGAGGGGCCACTGATCTGCAGCGGACTCCCCGCCAAGCGGCCGATAACGATGCCCCCGATGATGGCCGTGAGCAATCCGCGAGCGGGGGGGACCCCCGAGGCGATCGCGATGCCCATAGACAACGGTATCGAGATAAGAAAGACCGTGGTGGCTGGGGCGAGGTTGGCCCTCCACTCTTCGCGCGAAATCACACGGGAATGTGACCGCGAATTCGGCGAATATACAAGTTTGTTTCCGCCCGTTTACAGATCGCGGTGCGGGGCTCTCGCCTGGGCGTTGAGCCCCTAAAGCTCAGACGTGTCCGATGCCGGTGTCTTCGGTCGCATCAGGTTCTTCGTCAGCATCAAGGGCCGCCAAATGCTCGGGGGCGAAGAAGCGATTCATCGACATTCGAATGGGGACGAGCATCGCGATCAGCACGGGGAAGAGCAGGCCAAGCGAGCTCGACTTCAGGAACCACAGGGCTGCCAGGCAGGCTATCTGGATGGCCGTGAAGGTGTGAATGACTCGGTTGGGAACCTTTCCCACGAAGTGGTGCGACTTTGGGTACAGCTTCGGGTCCATCAACCACAGGCGAAAGCGTTCAAAGAATTCGTTCCCGCCGAGGCTGGCGAAACCCATGAACAGAAATAGTCCGAACAGCACAGACATGGGGATCATCGCGACCAGCGGTAGGAACAACAGCGAGACACCGATGAGGATGTGGATTGACAGTGGTGAGATGCGATTTTCTCTCACTGAAACGATGCGTTCGCGGCGTTCTCCGTCGACCTCAGTGACCTCATGCTCCGCGAGGCTCGTGACGTGATTGAGCGAATGAACCGTCGCGGCGACGATCCAGGGCAGCCCGAATAGGGACAAGACCGTGATGAGAAGTCCGACCACGAATAGATCCAAGTGGTACCCCGAACCTTTACGTAGCTTGTGGTGCCTCGCGTTGACCAAGCGCGTGGTGATATTTTGATCGAGGAAGAGAAGAACGACGGCGAGGATTGCCGGTCCGATGGCTGCGAACCAAATCCACACGGGTATTGCCTGTAGATCGACCAGCCAGGGCCGCCCAGATGTTGTCCCTAAGGTCTCAGGGACGGCGGCGTGCTCTAGCGAGACCTCGTGCATCAGGATCGCTACGACCGTCATGACCGCAATCGCAATAGCCGGACCAAAATCAGAGAGAAACGCCCGTACACGCCAGCGTAGGTACGGCGAATTTCTTGTGGACTGGAGATTCCGCGAGAGCATGAAAGTGCCCATGGCAAGAACCAAGCCGAGCAGTGCCGCGTCGTGCGGGGTGTCCGGGTTTGAGAAGCCTTTCGCGACGTCTTTCACCGCTTCGACGATAAAGATTACCGCTATCAGGCCTGCGAAAATCTCGTCTGTGAATCTCGTGAAGTGGCGCATTAGTGCGCTCGCGTCGATGACCGCGAGGATCATGAGCAGCACTCCCGACCAGATTCCGACCCAAGCGTAAACTGGCAAGAACTCGTATCCGAGGCTCTGGCAGGTCGTGTAAAGCAGTGCCGTAAAAATCACGATCGGCCCGGTGCCGCCGAGGATCGTTAGCGGCTGCCCAGAGAAGAGGGCAAAACAAATGCCGCCAACGGCAGTGGAGACGAGCATCTCGGTGGTTCCGATTTCTCCCCCGGTCATGAATCCGGTGAGCCCGCCGAAGGCGATGGTGTTCGCCAAACATGCGAAGAAGAGGAACAGAGTCGAGCCGAGGACTTTACTATGAAACCCGTCCTTGAAATCGCTCAGGTAGTGAGGCAAGCGACGACGCAAATCGTCCATGAGGCCGCCCGCGAACCGTCCTGTCCAACTCAGGCCGGCGTCAGGGAGAGAGGGTCTTGGGGCATCAGTTGCTTTGTGCTCGTGCTCGTGCTCGTCACTCATTTCATATTCTTTCGCATATCGCACCCTGCGCTTGCGGGGAGATCGGGGACAGCCAGCCGCGGCTAGGCCGTCGTACGTCTAAAGTAAGTATTTCTGGTTTTCCACGTCGTTGGCAGCGCTGATGAGTAGCACATGCCGGCTCGCTGTCTTGGAGCTGGGCCATACTCGGCCAAGGAGTCCGCCGAGTGCGATCGCCAAAAAAATCCGGGCCGAAAAACCAAGAACGCAGAGCGATAAAATAACCGATACGCGACGAGCAGCATTGTCGCGTATCGGCTGCGGGTTACGCTTGGTGCCTTCGTGTACGACGTTTTCCGGGATTCGTCTTCAGATGCTCCAAAGTGACGTTCCCATGCCGCTGCAGTGGGAAGAGATGACCCCCACGTCGACACCCGAGCGAACGCGTGTCGACGCAGTTCTGCCGGGCCAGCGCCTGAATATGCGTCAGCGCCGAGATCCATCTCGGTGGATGGCCCTGGCTCTCGCTCACTCGGCATCTCACGCGCACCGTTACTGCCGTATTTGTTATGGTCGATACGGTCCAGCAACTTTTTCATCAAAATCCATCTTCCTCGAAATGCGCCTCCGCGCACTGCCACCGAAGGCAGCTTACGGGGTCGTCACTGCCACCAAGAACACACTCGTGCTTCAAACTGTACAGAGGTCAGGTTCTTGGAGGACGGAAAATGTCTAGTCGATGATCGGGATTGTTCGCTGCGTCAGTTCGTGCGGCAAACCACTGGGGCGCTGGGGGAAGTGCCGCTGCGCTGCGAAGTTGCGGGCTTCTCAGATAGTCGTCACCCTCGGAGTCATTGTCTTCGGAGTCCGGTTGCTCGGCGGGAAGCTCGGTGGCGTCAGCGGACCAACCTGAATAACTATCGGGGTTGGCGAGCATTCGACCGATCAGCAGGGAGGTGACCAGTATCAGCACGAGAACACGAGTGACCCGAATGGCTGATAACGTCGCGTGCTGCACGTAGATTCCTTAGCTTGGCGGAGGGCGGCGGTATAGTGAAACTGCGTTGCGCAGAGGGATGTCGTACTCCGCCAGCGAGCGTGACTTTCCGGAGGAGTGCATTGTCTTTTTTTCTTGGGGCGGGACGGTAATCGCCTGAGATCGTTGCACAAGAGCCCCTTTCTTCTGCCGACGGCCGGTGCATCGAGAGGGTGAGGAATGTGGCTCTCCCGAGTCCGGCGGCGCTCAAGCCGCCTCCGGCCATCCGACCACCCCAGTTCTAAATTCTTCCAGGTAGGGACGCTGGCCCCGAATCACGAGAGTGATTCGGGGCTTCTTTTATGGGGCGTCGTCGCCGATCGCCGGCCGACTTGCGGGTGTGGGGTGAGGGAGAGGGCGGGTGCTCTTGCAGACCGTCTCGCTCGCCGGCGTGCCAGCTCCGAGAATTCAATCACGGGGCGTTGTCGGAGCAACAACGGAGTCCGAGATCGTCGTTCTGGAATACCGGCTGGTAGAGCACGAACTCGAAGCCGCATTCCGTGCCGCCCTGGGGTGAGCGGAAGTTGCACCGCGATCGTGGCACCAAAGCGTGAAAGCGGGCTCGAGGGGGTTCGTTTCATTTTAGCTAGCTCGTTCATGCCGTGATTTCGCGTCGTGACGTCGGAGGGCATCATGCGGCCCGCCGCGTGCGGCGACGGACGATGACGCCGGCGAGTAGCAATAGACTCGCGTAGAGTCCCCCGCCTGGCCTTAGAGGCGCTGTCGTACGACAGGCGCAGCC
>JABSRN010000160.1 GCA_013214025.1 Polyangiaceae bacterium | reverse complement strand
GGTGGCCGATCGTTTCGAAGAACGCGTCGACCAAGCAGTCGCCAAAGTACTCGCGTCGCCGCTCTCAGCGGTGTGCTTCCAGCCGGACATACGCAGGCATCTCGTAAAAGGTTTTCCGCAGAGCCTGATCTACCGAGTTCACGACCAGCAATTGCAGCTGTTTGCTGTCATGCACCACAAGCGCCACCCCGACTCGTGGAAAGGCCGGCTGGACGACAGCTAGTTACCTCACCGAGCTTCTCAGTCGACTCTTCGACATTGTACTGCGACGCCCAATCCCCGCTTGAAGCTGTCACCGCTCCGCGGTGCAGCTTAAGCCCTCATTGGGCTGGGGGGATTTTGGTCATCGCCGCGAGTTGGCGTCGAAATTCAGCTCCCTCGAATTCACCACTGCTGCGGGACGGGGATGGTTCCGCCCGGGCAGATCTCGCAGCCAAATTCGAAACAAGACTTTCGTAGCGATTCCGACAAGAAGCATCACCCCAATGATGATACCCAATTTCAGATGGCTCTTTTCTTCAGTCAATTTCATCCCCGCCGCAGAGCTTGGCTCGCCGAACGATTGGACACGAGGTCAGAGCCCACGATGAACCTAGCTACCGCCCACCATAATCTTTGGCGGCAATTGTAGCCTGCTCATCAAACTTATCCCTCATTCGCGCAGACAAGAATTCTATCAGTACAGGTAAACCCCGAACAAAGATGCTGACCGATATTTTCGTGCCATCTGTTCCGCGAATCACAAAAGACGAACGGTCTTTTGTGAACGAAACGCCCACAACGTCGTCCCACTGCAATCGCCGCTCAGTGTTGTTCGCCCTTGCCCAGATAAGCTCACGCTCGGACCATCGATACTCAGTGCGCAACGCAACGACTGCTATCCAACTACCTATAGCAGCAACGAGTCCGACCACCGCCGCTGCGCCCCAGGCCTGTCGGGGATTGAGCGTATCCGTTGTGGTGAATAGCGCAAAACAGTAGAGCGCTGGCAATAGAACAATTCCCAACACTCCGAGAACCGAAACGAGCCAGTGATATCTGAGCACCCGAACCCCGCCCTCGTTCTGGGGGACCGAACGCCTAACGCTCCACCTCAAGAAAGCTAGCAGAGCAACGGCGAAAAATGCACCGATACCCGCACTCATATCCGCGCTGCCCTCCTACACACGGACACGCTACTCGCCCAACGCTTCATTGGTCTCGTTGGACACAGCAGCACCGACCGCCCCGCATCCAATGGCTGACCCAGCCTGAATGGACATCTCTCCGACCAATCCTGGAGTGGCGAGTGGCCGAAGCGCTGCGCCACCCACCTGCCCGAGGACACCGCCCGCAGCTGCAGTTGCGATATCGCCCGGTGTTGGAGGCGGACCACCGGTTAACGCGTTGTAGGCGTTGCCCACCGACAGTCCCGCCAGGCCAGAAGCCACCCCTCCCGACAACGTCGCTCCAAGGCCCATGCCAAGTCCACCGGTGAAGCCGATCAAACCACCAGATACCAATCCCCCCAAAGCGCCGCCGGCGATGCCGTCCATGCCACCTGTTAAGTAGCCCCCTATCCCGCCAGCAAGCGCTCCACCTAGAGCGCCGAGCCCCGCCCCTACTAAGCCAAATCGCCCACTCGGATCGCGCAGCGCGAAGGGATTCTGCCCAGGCCAACTCCAAAGCGTCCCCGTATCCGTCAGATAATAGAACTCATCCGCAGTGGTAAACGCCCCAAGTTCCGGACTCCACCACCGCGCCCTGAAGTCATAAATCCCCTCACCACCATGCTCAAAGAACGGCCGCCCCTGCCAACGCAACGGCTGTGCGAAGTCCGAAGGCAACACGTCATCAGTCGGCGTAACCGTACGCCCAAACGCCGTGTAGTCGTAGCCGCCTACGCTATCGCCGTCGGGGGTTACGAGACGCCTGACGTTGCCCAACGTGTCTACCTCGAAGTACACCTGGCCACCTGCGTCTCGGTGGTACATCCACAGTGGATGGTCGATACCGTCGTCCTTGTTGCCCCCCCTCGCCTGCACGCGGGGCGATACATCGAGGGCGCGAAGCGTACTCAGGTGGTGAGGCCTCTTACGAAATAGCGTGCAGCCGTCCCCTCCCAAACACCGGCTTCGCCGGATGTGGGGGGGACCGGGATTGAAGGCGCGAGACGGCCGTACCCTGGGAGCTCGCTTCAGCTGACGAGCGACGAGATGGGGCGTGGTTGCAACGTGCACGAGTGCAACGGTTGTAACATTTACAACGTCCCCTGCGGGGGCTGTCCTTGGATGAACACGGCGCGACACGCCGGAATCACGAGACGTACGTCGCGACCAATTACCGAACAACCTCGGCGGCTTAAACCATATACGGACCTCTCAAGTCGGATTTCGGACCTCTTAAACGATATACGGACGTGTCGCTGTTTCAGTAGGTCGAGTGCAAATGGGTCCCCTGCGGGGTGCTGCAGCGCGAGACACGGCTGGTAACGCTGATGTCTCGGCGATTTGCTGCTCCGGACTCTGGGGCTTTTCAAATCAAAGGATAGAAGAGACAGACGCACTCCTCACCCCGTCAAACTGGCCGGGAGCTTGAATGGCGCACGGCTCGCGCCAGCTCCCGCGATGAGCGGATGTTGGTCGACACGCACGGCGAGTCAGCGAGACGTCTGATGCACCTGGAGCTGTCACGCCCCCTGCGCCGGAGAAACGCATCCCGGCCAGTTTGCCGGGGCAAGGAGTTACACACATGAATCATTTCAATAACGCTCTCAGTTGTCGCTACCCTCTCCTCTTCGGTCGGGCGCGGGTCATGCGCGCTCAGCCAACGCTCACTGAGCACAAACTGTGGCGGGCTATCCGCGGCGGGCAACTCGGTGTGCAATTCAGGCGGCAGGTCATCGTAGGCAAACACATCGCTGACTTTGCAGCTTGCTCGGCAAGGCTCATCGTCGAGGTCGATGGCGGCTACCACTCGCGGCAGTCGGCCGCTGATAGGCGGCGCGACCGCGCCTTAGGCCGGCACGGTTGGCGGGTGCTCCACCTGCCGGCGGAGCTTGTCCACGGCAACTTGCCGCAGGCGGT
>JABSRN010000016.1 GCA_013214025.1 Polyangiaceae bacterium | reverse complement strand
GTAGGTCGTCAGAGGTTTTCGGACAAGAAGAGTCTTTCGCTTAGAGACGGTTTCAACAGTTTCTTTCTGTTAAGCTGAGAGCTTCGCGTAGTTTTCCTTTCGACGGCTCTGCATAGTCAGCCGGTTGATTCGCTGACGCTCGGTGAGCACCTCGTGCCGGCGCCCACAGTAGGCGTCCGCTGGCGTCACGTTGTCGAGCGCCTCGTGTGCCCGGCGGTTGTTGTAGTAGCTCACAAAGTCCCGCAGAGCCGCTTCCCGCTCCCACGGGAAGTAATAGTGCTCGAGCTTGACCACGTTCTTCATCGAGGGGTGGTAGCGCTCAATCTTCCCCTGCGCCTGCGGGTGGTACGGACGCCCGCGCATGTGTGCCATGCCACGCTCGTCGAGGTGCTCGCGCATCTCGCCCGAGACGTAGGCGGGGCCGTTGTCGCTCAACAGCCGCGGCCGGTGCCGCACCTTCACTGACTCGACGCCTGTCAAGGTGAGAGCCTCGTCGAGCGTCTGCGTTACATCCCCCGCCTCCATTGTCGGCGATAACAGCCACGAGATGATGTAGCGCGAGTAGTCGTCCATCACCGTCGACAAGTAGTACCAATCCCAGCCGACGATGCGGAAGTAGGTAAAGTCGGTCTGTCAGACTTCGTGCACCCGCGTCGTCGGGTTCGCAAACGCGTCGCTCGCGCTCCTCAACACGTACGCCGGACTCGTGATGAGATCGGCGGCCTCGAGGATACGATAGGCGCTGGATTCAGAGAGAAAGTAGCGCTGCTCGTCCGTAAAGTGCACGGCGAGCTCACGAGGCGATAGCTCCGTCCGTTCCAACGCGATCTTGATGACCCGCATCGCGGATGCGAGGCGGAATACGGTTCCAAAAGCGACGGGGTCGGGGTTTGCGATCTTCGAGGCCGTCGACACCATCCGTCAGGTAGCGCTCGTACCAGCCATAGAATGTGCTGCGGGGGATCCCGAGCTGTTTCAGCGTCGTCCGTGCTGGCAAATCGGAGTTTTCCACGAGTCGGCTCATCTCATGTTTCTCAGAGGCGCTACGTCTCGCGCATCGTCCTCCTCGCCATGTCCCGTCAGACTTTTTTTTGAGCACGCGGTTCTTCAACACGACCTCCGCGACGACCTCCTTGAGCTGCGAGTTCTCGACGCGTAGGTCCTTTACCTCGCCGGACGTGGCCTGACGGACCGTGTCTCCCGACAGACGCTTCACTCCGTTAACTGCGGCTTCCGCGACTGCTTTTTCTTTCGTGGCATTTGAGACTCCTGAAGAGGCTCTTACCCCCCCCCCGAATTGTCTCTTAGCTCAGACCCGATTTCTGTCCGAATTCAGCTAGCGGGATATAGGTGCGGTCTTGTTGGGGGCGGAACCCGTCCGCTGGCAGGCGCCCAGAGAGGCCAGTGTGGAGATACAGAAGAGGACCCACGCACGCCGGCGTAAGCCCTCGCCCGGCCGGCTTCGAGCGGCGACTGAGCGCGCCCAAGCTTTCGCGTACCGAGCCCGCCGAGTGGCCCTCGAAAAGACCCGTTCCTACCAGCAACCAGAGCTGGGCATTGACTTCCAGGGCTCCGTCCGCGGCAGTGCATCGCCCTGTTGCAGCAGCTCAATGGAGATGCCGTCGGGGCTGCGGACGAAGGCCATGCGACCGTCCCGGGGAGGGCGCAGAATCGTAACGCCGGCGTCCGCCAGTCGCTGGCACCGTTCGTAGATATTTTCGACCTGGTAGGCGAGGTGGCCGAAGTTGCGGCCGCCACCGTACTTTTCGGGATCCCAGTTGTAAGTGAGTTCGACCTGCGCGCTGTCGTCCCCAGGAGCCGCGAGAAACACCAAGGTGAAGCGCCCGCCCTGGGACTCCCTCCGACGTAATTCCCGGAGGCCGAGCTGCTGGCAGTAAAAGTCTAAGGAGGCGTCGAGATCAGAGACGCGCACCATGGTGTGGAGGTACTTCATTGGGGGATCGTTCATGGCGCTAGGGCTAGGGTTAGGACTAGGCTCAGCAGTAGATAGTTCGGGAGTCGATAGTAACCACGGCGAGTCTACAATACAGGCGCGTCTCTCGCCAACGTCCGTATTCTGCTTGCCATCCCGGGGCTTGGCGACCTACGAAGGAGCGGCATGACGAGCCCCAGCTTGCCGTTGGCCCCCAAGCCCGCATTCGCTCTCGCCGGCCTGAGCGCGGTGTTCTACGTCGGGGCGCTTCCGGGCTTCGATCTGTGGCCCCTGGCCTTGGTCTGCTGGGCGCCGCTGTTGGTAGCGATGCAGGGCCAGAGCGTGAAGCGCGCGACCCTGTTGGCATGGGCCAGTGGCGGACTGATGGCGTCCCTCGGCTTCTATTGGGTATACGGCATGCTCCGGGTGTTCAGCGGGCTGCCCGCCATCGCCTGCTTGCCGATCACGCTACTATTCGGCGCCTTTCATGGAGGGCGTTTCGCTCTGTTGGGCGCTCTCTACGCTCGGGCTAGTGCCGGCGGCTGGCACCCACGCGCCGCTGTGTTTCTCGCATTCATCGCGAGCGAGCAACTCTATCCGGTCATCTTCGACTGGTATTACGGCAACAGCGTTTACCAGATCCCGGAGCTGACCCAGATCGCCGAGCTGGGGAATCCGATCTTGGTGGGGGTCGCGCTCTTGGCGTCGAATGTGGCAATAGCCGAGCTGGTACTCGCTCGCCGGTTGGGTCAGCGACCAAGCTGGCGCGCCATTATCGCGTTGTTCTCGGTGCCCCTTGTTGTGGCGATTTACGGCACGGTGCGCATCGGGCAAGTCGAGTCCGATATCGCCGCAGCCGATCCGGTTCGGGTGGGCATGGTCCAGGCGAACATGGGGCTGGATGCCAAACGGAAGAATCGAAAAGAAGGCGTCAAGCGTCACGTCGCGCTGACCCGGCAGCTGACGGCAGCCGCGAAAAAGGCAGGCGAGCCTCTGGATCTCGTGGTGTGGGCGGAAACCTCCATCGCCGGCCCCATGTCGGAAAAGCGTGCCTACAAGTATTATAGCCAACACTTTAGCCGTCGCGCGGGGGTGCCGCTCATCTTCGGTGCGCTACTTCAGCGCAAGGTGGACGACGCCCGGGGTTACGTGTTCTTCAACACAGCGATTCTGACGGACGCCCGAGGTAAAGTCCAAGGTCGCTACGACAAGATCCGGCTTCTGCCCTTTGGCGAGCAGCTGCCTTTTGGGGATCGCTTTCCGGAATTGTACAAGCTGTCGCCGAACACGGGTCGCTTCAGCTCCGGAAGCACGCTAGCTCCGTTCTCCCTGGGCGAGCACAAGATCAATGTGCACATCTGTTACGAGGACATCCTCCCGGCGTTCATCAACGGCATGATGCAAGACGAGCCGGTCGATCTCATGGTCAACATGACCAACGATGCCTGGTACGGCGATACCACCGAGCCCTGGGGGCATCTCGCCCAAGCCACGTTTCGTGCCATCGAACACCGACGCTTCCTGGTGCGTTCGACCAACAGTGGGGTGAGCGCGATTGTTGACCCTTTGGGTCGGATCGTCGTCAGCACGAAACCCTTCGAGCAACAAGCGGTCGTAGGCGAGGTGGCATTTCTTCGGCCACCGAAGACCCCGTACGAAACATACGGTGATATCCCATGGTGGCTAGCGAGCGCTGCGGCCGTCTACATGGCCATGATTCCGCGTCGTAGGGGCGCGGGCGAGAGCACTACGGACGAGAGCTGAGTTCTTGTTAGAGTTTGCGCCAGACGGAGGCTAGCCAGGGTTGCTGGTGGCGGGGTCTGCCGGGCGGGCGGTAGTAGTGTTCGAGTTCGACGAAGCCGGCTGCGGTCAGAAAGCTTCGGTAGGTTTCGAGATCCAGATAGCAGCCGTAGCGATCCCCGTTCCAGCCTTCGCTGTTGGGGCCGTGGGGGTTCGACGAAAACAGCACGCCACCGGTCTTGAGGCTGGCGTTTAATTCGCCGAGCACGCGGGGCAGTTCCTGACTCGGCACGTGGAACAGCACCGCGTTGGCGAAGATCCCATCGAAGCTTTGTTGTGGCAGCGCCAGCTCCAGAAAGTCCTGATGCCATACCTCGCAGCCGCTGTGAGCACGCGCCATTTGAACGAAGGATTCGGAGCCATCGAGGCCTACTGGACCGTGCCCCAACGCACTGAGGGTCTTTAAGTCGCGTCCCGGACCGCAGCCGAGATCGAGGACCCGAGCTGCCGCGTTGGGCGCTAGATGGCGCGTCAAAGCGGCGATGTTCTCGCTGACATCGTGATCCCGAGTGCCTTGCCAAAACGATTCGGCAGCCTGCTCATAGTGCTGCACAGTGACCGAAGTGGCACGCCTGAGTTCAGTCGGGGAAAGGTTCGCCAGTGTCGCGGGGAGTTGGGGCACTTCGCTAGCCTAGTACGGCCGCGAGTGCGCTGTCCTGAAATGGGATACGGACAGCCAACCAGGGAATCCGAGAAGCTGTGCCAATATCCTGGCAGTCTTGAAACCTTGGCCGGCCCGGGCTGCCACGCTAGTGCGGGATTCAGAAACACGGAAGGGCATTCGAGATAACTGCTCACTCGGGGTGAGAGCAGTTATCTCGAAGAAATAGGGACAACTCTGTTTCTGCCGCAGGATCTTCTGGTCGCGGTTCCCTTCAAGTGAAGTGAATCGCGCACTAGACTAGAGGATGGCTGCGTTTCTCTGGCGGCGGCAGGACTTGGTGTAGGTTATGGTGCATTCCCTGAAGGCCCCGAATGAAGACGACTGGGCGAGCTTGGTGGCAGACGTTTACAGCCATCGCGGATGCGGGACCGAATTTCCTGCGTTCGTGTTCATCCCTGGGGGGGCCGTCGGTCGCTCAACGCAAGATGCTGGAGGCCGCCTTCACCGGGTGGGCCAACAAGACGGCCTGGCTGACCGAAGATCGCTCGGTCCGCATTGTGGTGAACGCGAGCAGTTGGTTCGATCAACCAATACGCGCGTTCGATCCGAGTGCTCTCACTAGCGCGTTGGAGTACATCGGCGTGGCTCCTTTGACCGCGCGGCTCATTCAAAGCGCGCGGGAACTGGAAGCAAATCTGGGTTTGGCTCGAGGCATGGTCGTCCCGGGCGTAGCCCCGGTGCTGGAGGCTACACATGTCACCCCCTTTGGGGCCTTTGGGTGAGGGCGATATGTTTCGCTCCTTCGCGAGGCTGTGGCTCTGCCGGAGTTTTCCTCTAGGTCCTCGCGCTACGCGCCTGCGGCGTCGCCTCCGTTGTTCAGGCCTCGTGTTTGAGCCCCGAGTACACGTCCGGCACCGTCTCGTGAATGGGGCGCGCGACGTGCCCCGGCTAGCTAGAGGATTTGTCGGCGCGCATGTTGCGATGGGCGTGCAAGGCCGACAAGACTTCGTCCGTGAGGCGAGGTGTATCCCGTTGGCGGTACTTACGGCGGAACGCACGAAAACCGTTAGCTCAAATCGGGACAGCAACGCCACTATTGATTAGCAAATGTCTAGCAAGTGTCTAGCAAATGACCAGCAACAGTGACTAGCGAAGAGGGTTAGCCAGTAGGAGTCGCAGCGGCCCGTTCGCTGCCTCGTTGCCGGGAGATTATTGACCACAGATATCTTCGCAGGTGGACTGAACGCAAGCGAGTAACGGCGCCCCCTTAATGGCCGCCGGATGTCCGGGGTCGTTCACACCCACCTGGGCGGCGCACGCCGACGCACAGCCGACGAGCTCAGCGGGAGGCACCTCAAGGCAGCCGGCAGCGAACATGCATTCGAACAAGAAAGAGCATGTGGTGTCCTCCAGGCACACCACGCCCACGTCCGTACATTCACCCACACCTACCGTTGGCTCCCTGACGCAGGCACGGCATGGCGACAGGGGAGCGCTGGCCTCCGAATCGGCGTCGGAGCCGGAGTCGCCAATGGTGATGGGCGGTGGGGCGCCTTGGCTAACCGTTACGGGATCGATGTCGCGGCAGCTCACGCTCCAGAATGCGTGCATGGCGATGAACGCCGCGCCCACGCGTTGAGAGACTGGGGCACTAGAAATCATAGCTTAGCTCCGCGTAGGCAGTGAAGGGCTGCACGGGGTTCAGTTCCGCGCTGGGGCTGGCTATGGATCCTTGCTCGACGGCGCCGATGGTGTACGGGCCGTGATCGGTGATGGCATAGTCTGCGCTGACACGGTAGCCAGCGCCCCAGACCAAACCGCTCACGGTCGCTCGGACGTTGAGTTGGGCGTCGGCCTCCGGAATGGGGTTGAAGCCATTGTTGTGCGCACGATTGGCGAGTCGTTTGCCGAGGTAGGAAGCGGCGATGCCGAGTCGGGGAAGAGACTCGCCGAAACTGTAGGCGGTGCGCGCGTTGGCACTGAGTTGGGGAGCCACGGTCATCTCGCGGTCGCTGCCGTCTGGTCGGCTCTCGCGGCTGATGGCGTAGGTAACGTTTCCGCCAGCGGTCAGGCGCTGGTCCGGTGAGCTGAGCTTATAACCTGCGTTGACCCCGTAACTATCGATTTCAGAAACGTTGCGCAGCTGGGAGATCTCGTTCACGACGTATTGGTCGAGAGCGGCGCCGAACCTGTCCGTGCGCTCTTGGGGCGTCAGTACGTGGATTTCGGTCATGTCCAGCCACAGGCTGCGAAACACGCCCACTATGGCGCGGTGGTAACCGAGTGTCTGCTCAATGACGAGCTCCCCAGAATGAACGATTTCGGGCCGGAGCTCGTCCGGCGTGACGTGAAACTGGATCTCGGCGTCAGTGGCGAGGCGGCCGGGAGCGCGGAAGGCTTTGGAGTACATCGCTTTAGCCACGCCGCCTTCCCAGGCAGCCACGGAAACTGCTGCGCGGGGGGAGAGTACAGGCTCATAGCGTTGGTCTTCATCGACGCGGGCACCGACGTTGATGCCGACGGTGCGCGAGATGTTCCAGACTTGTTGGGCAAAAGCTCCGAAGGCGATGTCGGTGTTCTCGTAGGTGGCGATGCTCGACGTGAAGGGGGCCCCCGTCGCGTCGTTGATGCGGTCTGTCTTGGCGCCGGAATAACGGACTCGTTCGTCCACGCCGAAGGAGGTTTGCAATTTCTGGTCTTGAAACCAATCGATGTTGGTTCGAAGTTCTAAGCCCGCCCAACGAGAGATCCGAGTCGTTTCGGCCCGACAGACGGCGCCAATGTCAGGCCCGCACTGGGATGCGCCCCGATGCAGAACGCTGAAGCGGGAGTAGCCGTCGGCGTAGACGCGAGTCATCAGATCGACGCCCATGGGCAATACCCAGTTGTGGCTGATTTCCAGCCAGAGGCTACGGTCTTCGGTACTGGTCTTCGATTCATCGAAAAACTCAGGCCCGAAGGGGTCGCCAAAGGTTGCCTCCTTGATGTGGGCGATGACTTGCCAGTCGCTGTAGTCCACCGTCATGATCATCGAAGGGACCCGGGCAAAGTTTCCTTCGCTCAGCGTGCCTCCCCAGATCCCGGGAGTGCTGTTGTCGCGGCTGGTGCGTTGAATGGCTCCGCCGAGCTGGGGGGGGAGGGCCTGGGGACCTACCGTGAAGTTCGGGCCCTGGCGTTCGAAGTATTCGGCCGCCAGGAGGATTTCTCCTGGCTCTCCACGCCATTCAAATGCTTGCCCCACCGCAGCTCCCACTCGTCCCGATCCGGCGGAGCTGACCGTACCCACGACGTAGCCGCCGTCCAGGTTCGAACCGGGCTTGAGGATGACGTTGATGACGCCCAGCATGGCATTGTTGCCGTACAAGACAGCCCCGGGGCCGACGGTGACTTCGATGTGATCCACCGCTTCCATGGGGATGCCGGCGCCGCGATCGAAGCGAGCGGTGCCAAACGAGATCTCGTTGACCGCGTGACCGTCCACCATCAACAAGAAGTGGTTGCCGGTATCTCCGGTCAACAGCACCCCACGGGAGCCCAGCTCGACCGCGGCGCCGTGCTGATTCCTGCCGGAGGTAGAAACGCCCAGGGCGATAAAATCGATGGCTTCAGCGATGGTGCGTAGACCGTAAGTTCTTAGCTGATCGGCGGTGATGCTGGTGGAGATGCCCGGCGCTGTGCGGGAGCTTTCCTCAGAGCGCGATGCTGTGGTGATTACCTCCTCGCTCAACAGGGCGTCGAGCTCGTCGTCGGCATGGGCTGTTGGGATCATGCTGAGCCAAAGGGCGGTGATAACGAAGAATTGTCTCATCGGTAGACCACCATCAGTTTCAACAACCGAGGCGCGATTTGCACGTGCTGGGCGTGGGCTTGAGGTAGGTTCAGATACAGCTTGGGCCTGCCGGAAATGAGCCCGAGTCCGAGCACGATGCCTTTGCGCACCGCAGACAGCTCCGTGGTCACGGTGAGCACGCTCACCCCCTTCAGGGCGCGTTGAATCTCGCGAGCGTAGGAATCGAAGCTGCCGGCGAAGTAGACCATCGCAATCTTATCTGACTCCACGCGTTCCGCGAGCGCGGCGGCAGTGCTGAAAGTTTGAATGTCGACCCGCAGTTTCGCCCCGGCAAAACTCGGCTGGTCCCGGAGAGCCGATTGGATCCGCCGGGCTAATCGTTGGGAGTTCGAGTTCGCATGCTGCAGGACCAATACCCGTGCCCCCGACGAGACACGCTCGGCCATGTTGCGGTCGTAGCTCGCGATTTTCGCGGTGAGCTTGGCTTGCAGCTGGATGGGTACGTTGCCACGTTTCGCGACGGCGATGGCAGTGAGCAGCAACGCGCAAGCCAATGCGCTAATCGCGAGTCTTCTCCGCCGATCCTCCCTCAACTGATTCTCCCTACCGTTAAGTATAGGCGGACAATGTGGTCCGGGGCGAGTCGACTCGTCTGGGCGCGAGGAAATTAGTCGATGCAAACCGGGCGATGTCGGCAGTTTATATAGGTTTGGCCGGGTGGGTCTTGGGGCTGCACCTCGAATTGGGACGACTGGGTTGCTTCGGCGTGTCAGCCGCGCGCAGGCTTTCTGCGAGTCCCCCCCCATCGCTTCTGTTCGCGCGAGGCGCGCGCTCGAATCGCCGCGTACATCGACAGGGTGTGATCGTATCGACAGACCACGGTGCCCTTGGAAACACGCGCTGCCATCCACTCGTCCGTCAGTATTGCCTTGCTGGTGGGCTTAGTGTCCACTGAAGAATAGCGCCCAAAAAGCGTAGCGCGCGAAACGAAGCGGCGTTTTATTTGGGTTTGCTGGGCCCCGAACGCGAACTTTGGCGTGTCGTGCTGGTGGGCAATATTGCCAAACTATGGCCGGTGACAAGCCTTCCCGTCGGGACTAGGCTCCGGCCATGGCAAGCTTCGTATTGGTTCACGGTGGTTTACATGGCGGTTGGTGCTGGAAGCACATCGTCGAAAAGTTAGAGGCTCTCGGGCACACCGCCCTGGCTGTGGATTTACCGGGACACGGTGAGGACAAGACGTCCTTTGCTGAGTTGGCATTCGAAGGCTACGTGGCTGCGGTGGTGGCTGCGATCGACTCCCAGCCGGAGCCGGTGGTGCTAGTGGGTCACAGCATGGGGGGAGTCTCGGTGACTCAGGCCACTGAAGAGCGCCACGACCGAGTCGCGCAGCTGATCTACCTCAGCGCAATTTACGTCGAGAGCGGCAGCACCTTGGCGGATCTCCGCGGCGAAGACGGCATGCCCATCGGCGGGGACGGAATGAAGCTGTCCGATGACTTTACGACTCTCACGGCCATTCCCGAAGAGGCTCCTGGCATTTTCTACGGGAACTGTAGCGACGAAGACATCGCTTTCGCCATGGAAAGAATTGTTCCCGAAGCCATCGCGGTAACTTTCGGGACCCTCAACTTTACAAAAGAACGATTCGGCTCGGTGCCGCGTGCCTTCATCGGCTGCCACCAAGATCACGCGCTCGTGCCCGCCAATCAAAAGCTCATGTACACCCGCGCCGGTTGCGATCCCGTGGTCTTCATGGACACCGACCACTCGCCGTTCTTCTCGGCCCCGGACGAGCTCGTCAATGTTCTGCTCTCTTTGATTTAGCCGGCCGCCGTCCAGCTCTGAGCGTGACGGGGCCGGAACTTTGGGTCGGTTCGGCGTCAGCACGAAGTGTGTCGGACGGCGAACGCGCAAAGCCTGTGGTGGGCGCGGATGGGTGCCGGATGTCGGAGCCACTGGTCGAATGAACTTCGACAGATTTCGGTCGAGTCCGTGCGTGTCCGGGGGCGTCATCACCCAGAAGGTGTCCCCGTCCATACCAGCGCCGGCGCGGCAAAACGATCGCTTTGCCCGCGACATTTGCCTCTGAGCGACCTTTCCTGACCGACTTGCCAGCTGACGTTGGCGGACACGGAAACGAAGGGGCTTTCCGTGTTTTATTGTAGCTTGGACAACACTTTGCGACAGTGTGGCTGTCGACGCCACTGGGTGAGGGATTGGCACAGTATCGCTCCAGGAGGCACCGCTGTCCGGGCTTGTCATGACCCAAGCGGCGCCCCCCCCCCCCAACCACGCCACGGCTGCCGCAGCACCGTCGCTGTGGATCACCGGCAGGATGATCGGCGTCGTGCTGCGTCGAAGAATCAACATTAAAGGCTCACGTCAGTCCGAGATCTTGGGTGCTGAGCAGCGCTAATACGTACTCGCTAGCGAGTTGTAGCTTTGAGAGACGAACAAGCGCGAGCCCATCCGGGTGCCGCCCGATCCGCGCAAGAGGTTGGCGGTGGTTTCTCCGTTGGGCAGCTCACGGAAGGTGGCGCCGCGGTCTTCGCTGACATGGATGCCAACATCCGTGATCAGAGTGAGCGGGTCGCCAGGATGGTATCCTCAAGCCACATCCCCTTTGGTCATCTGGATCGGTTCCTGCCACTGGCCGTTCTCGACACTTCCGAGGAAGACTCGGTTGCTACATCCTAAGGGGTTGTTAAATAGGTCGTTACCCATAGCCAAAAAGCTCAGGGGTTTGTCGCCGCTGAAGAACATAACGGGGCCTCTGCTTGTCCGAAAATCTCTGACGACCTACAGGCAGTGCTGTTTCGTAGGCAGTGCTGTTCAGTGCGCAGGGTAAGGACAACTGATACGCTGACCGTGTGAGCGACGGTCAAGAGCCCGATCCGGAGTCCGCGGTGTCTTCCAGCCCGTGGAGCGACGTTGAAGGCTGGAAGACGGGGTGGTTCGGTGGTCCGGCGCCCCCTCGTTATGTCTACACAAGATCCGCGTTTCTGAGGGCCATCGGGTTCATCTATGCGGTAGCCTTTTTGATTCTGATACTGCAGCTCAAGTCGTTGATAGGCGAGCAAGGCCTACTTCCGGCCAGCGCCTATATCGAACGTCTGGTGAACCACCACGGCGGGGTTTCTGCCGCGTTCGCAAAAGTTCCAACCTTCTTCTACTGGGCGCATAGCGATATCCAGTTATTGGGTTTCGCCTGGTTGGGCCTCGGCTTGTCGCTCGCTGTCATGTTGGGTGTCGAAAATGCATTGGCGATGTTCTTCCTCTGGGCCATCTACATGTCCTTCGTTCACGTTGGGCAAACCTGGTACAGCTTCGGCTGGGAAATCTTGCTGTTGGAAACCGGCTTCCTCTGCATCTTCCTGTGTCCGTTGAGATCGTGGCGGCCCTACGCCTCTGAACCACCCATCGTCGTCATCTGGATGACACGGTGGTGTTTGTTCCGACTCATGTTTGGGGCAGGTTTGATTAAGCTACGTGGGGATGACTGTTGGACGGAGCTAACGTGTCTCAGTTACCACTACGAAACGCAGCCTAATCCGCACCCACTGAGCTGGTTGTTTCACCAGGCGCCGCTCTGGTTTCACAAACTCAGCCTGTTGTTCAATCACTTCGTAGAGCTGGTGGTTCCGTTCGGGTTGTTCGGCCCGCGCCGGCTTCGAAGGTTGGCCGCCGTTATTACCATCGGATTTCAGGCGACCATCATTCTGAGTGGGAACTTGTCGTTCCTCAACTGGTTGGCGATCGCGTTGTGCATCCCTTGCTTGGACGATGATTTTCTAGAACGTTTTATTCCGACCGGTATCCGAGCCGCGCAGAAGCATCGTGTGCCAGCGCCCCACTCTCCGCTGCAGCGGTTGGTGCTAGGTGCTCTCGTTCTGCTGGTGATGCTACTCAGCCTCGGACCGATCGCGAATATGCTCTCCCGAAGAGCCAAGATGAACGCTAGTTTTGACCCGCTAAACCTGGTCAACACCTACGGTGCGTTTGGCAGCGTCACCCGTGTGCGGGACGAGGTGATCCTGCAGGGGACGAGTGACTCGAACATCACGAGTGCCACCGTCTGGCAGGAACTGGAATTTCACTGCAAGCCCGGGAATATCATGCGCCGACCCTGTCTTATCACTCCCTATCATTATCGAATTGACTGGCAGATGTGGTTCGCCGGTTTTGGTGGCCTGGAGGCGCAGCCTTGGCTGGCGCACTTAATGTACAAGTGGCTGCAGGGCGCACCGCTCATAGAGGATTTGGTGGAGACGAATCCGTTCCAAGGGGGAGCTCCGAAGTTCGTCCGCGCCGCCCGCTACCGTTATCATTTTACAAGCTTCGGTGAAGCCGGGTGGTGGACACGGGAGCCCATGGGTAGCTATTCGCCCACGTTGCACCTGAAGCACCGGGCTTTTGTCGGCGGGTTGCGACGTTTCGGTTGGGCCCGCTAAGCGCGCGAGCGGCGCCCAGAGTCTTTAGCTAGACGCAACGGCTAGAGCGGAGATCAGACAGCGACCAAAACCGGTCATGCCCGAGGCATTTATCCTGCGGCCTGG
The DNA here is from genome assembly GCA_013214025.1 of Polyangiaceae bacterium. Lineage (GTDB taxonomy): Bacteria > Myxococcota_A > Polyangia > Polyangiales > Polyangiaceae > JABSRN01. Next base: position 2,975 of record JABSRN010000016.1, on the reverse strand, counting down.
TGTATCCCGTTAGCTGAATTTGGACAGAAAATCGCGTAGGGCTCGCACACGAGTGACTCGCCGAAGATCTTCCGGGCACATCAACCACATATCCCGGGAGTCCACCATCTTGGGCGGCGAGATGCGTACCAGCTCAGGGTTGCGAAGAGCCATGAAGGACGGCAAGGCACACAGCCCGAAACCGGCTCCCGCCGCCGCGCCCATACTCTGCATATCTTCCGTTTGAAGCACCACATTGCCACGCTCTCGGGCAGTAGCAAAGCAAGCCCCTCCCGGCATGTAGTGCCCGGCGTCCGTGGGCACGATCACGTCATGCCCCGCGAGCCGGTCAGCGCGCGTGGGGGTGCCACGACTCGCGAGATAAGAGCGCCCGGCGTAGACCGCGATAGCAATCATTCCAACCGTTTGGCCCAGCACCGAACCTTGCCGAGTCCCGGCTTCAGGACTCACGCCGGTGGGACGAAAGCGCATCGCGATATCCACGTCGCCCGGGGCGAGATCGACCAGCGTGTCGCTCGTTTTTAGCTCAACAAGGATGCCGGGATGCTCGCGCTTGAAGCGCGCCAAGTGAGCGAGCAAGAAGGCCTCTACGAAGCTCGAGGTCACCGACAGTCGAACCGTTCCTTCGAGACGGGCGTCCTCACCAGACGCTGCGCGCTGCGCGTGCCGTGCTGCCCGTTTCATGGCCGTTGAGGCCTCGAGCATGCCTTCAGCGGCTTCGGTGCCCACCAATCCCCGGGGTTCGCAGGAACAAGCGCGCGCCGAGAGCCGACTCCAGCGCGTCGATGCGCCTTCCGGGTGCTCGCCTAGATGGGGGATCGTCAGTTCTCAGCGGATTGCGGCCCCAAGGGGAGTTGAACCCCTTAGACTCGGGCCGCCCAACCTTGGGTTTCAGGCCGGCTAAGTGCCCTTGACCAATGCGCCCTTCATCATCTTCTTTAGCTTGAGGAGGGTCGCGGGATCCATTTTCGCCTCTCCGGCTTTGCACTGAGCGGCGTGTTGCATCGCGTGGCTAAAAATCGCGCAGCGTTGCATCACCTCGGGTGCGGCCCCACAGGTTTCGAGGAACAGTTTCTTGTTGGGGCTCTTGGGATTGGCGCGGTTGCCCGGAACGGCACGGGCCGTCGTTACCAGGGCCTCGAGCTCGGTGAACGCCTGCTCGCAGTTCGGACTGCCTTTGGCTGCAGTAATTCGTTCGGCACCGGCGGAGGCGACGGCCTTAGCGCCTTCGACGGTTCTTGTGTCTGTGGCTTGGGGTACGGGAGCCGCCACTGCCGTCTGAGGTGGCCCTTCTTTCGAGATGTTATCACAGCTAAGTGGCGCGAACAGCAGGAACCAGTATTGAACTTTCATAAGACCTCCGCGGGCAAACGATTTCTGCCAATCTACCAGACGCCGGGGTCTGGGGAGGAGGGCGCTGGGGGCCGCTGTGGGCGTTTTGCTCAAAGCCCTTGAGGATCGCCGTTCGGAGTGGCGAGAGCGAATTCCGTTGCCGCTACCAGGGGAGTGGGACCCGCAAAAAGATCGGCGAGATCGTAACTCATCGCCTTATCCAGCCCCTTGTCAGCGATCCAAACGGTGTCGTCATCCACTATTGTGACACCCCGCGCATCCCCGAGCGCGGTCCCGTCGGTGGTCTGCACGACGGCCGACGAAACGACGGTGGCGGAGGCCGTGTGATTGTAGCGGTAGAGCACCTCGTCGTCTTTGTCGAGCACGTAGAGGTAGGTGTCGTTCATGGTGAGCCCTTCAGGTTTATCGTTCCCGACGGTCAGATCGACGCCTAGGGTGGCGCTAATTGGGGCTCCGCCACCGCCCATGAGGCTGGCGAGGGAATACTGGAGGAGTTTATCGGCATTGTCCTGGACGAGCCACAGATCATCGCCGAACAGTGCCAGGCCCCGAGGCGCGTTGAGACCAGCTCCGTTATCCTGTTGAAGGATCTCTGACATGGCGATGAAGACCCCGTCAAGATCATACTGATAAATGCGGTCCTTGTTTTTGTCGAGCACGTAGAGGTAAGTGTCGGTTAGGGCGGCGCCGGCGGCATTGTCGTTTTGGTCGCCTGCGCCCTGCCAGAGCTCGAACAAGCCACTGAGGGCGCCGGTGGTGTCGTATGTGTAAGCTAGGTTGTCCTGGTCATCAACGACGTAGAACACCGATGGTCCGACGCAGCCGCTGCACACGATGACTTCGCAAACGCCGGAATTGCACAGTTCGTCGTTGCTGCAGCTTGTGCTGCAGTCGTTGCAGTAGTTGCGATTCGAGGTCAGATCGACGCACGTGCCGCCGCAGTTGGTGAGTCCCGATTGGCAAGAGAGAGTACAGCTACCGCCAGAGCAGAGCTCGCCGGTGGCACAGGGCGCGATGCATCCGCCGCAATGGGCTTCGTCCGTGTCGGTATCGATGCAGGTATTGCTGCATTCTGTAAGACCCGACTGACAAGAGAGTGCGCAACCACCACTGCTGCACACCTCGCCCGGATCACAGGGGGCTGTGCATCCGCCGCAATGGGCCAAATCCGTATCCGTATTGACGCAGGTGCCGCCACAGGCGGTCCGCCCAGCTTGGCATGACAGTACACAACTGCCGCCGGAGCAGAGCTCGCCGGGATCGCAGGGCGCCGTGCATCCACCGCAATGGGCCTCGTCGGTATCGGTATCGACGCAGGTGTTGCTGCATTCCGTAAGACCCGACTGGCAAGAGAGTGCGCAACCACCACCGCTGCACACCTCGCCCGGATCACAAGGGGGAGTGCACCCGCCGCAGTGGGCTAAGTTCGTATCCGTGTTGACGCAGGTGTTGCTGCATTCGGTGAGGCTCCCCTGACAGGAGAGGGTGCAACTGCCGCTGCTGCAAATTTCTCCAGGGTCGCAAGGAGCCGTGCATCCGCCGCAGTGAGCGAGATCGGTATCGGTTTAGACGCAGGTGACGCTGCAATGCCTAAGCCCAGTGTGGCAACTGAGCGCGCAGTT
>JABSRN010000159.1 GCA_013214025.1 Polyangiaceae bacterium | reverse complement strand
CAACGTGACGCCGGCTGACGCCTATTGCGGACGCCAGCACGCCGTGCTGAGCGAGCGCCAGCGCATCAAGCGGCTCACGCTGCAAAGCCGTCGAAAGGAAAACTACGCAATCCTCTCAGCTTAACAGCTACGAAACGTCAAACCCGTCTCTAAGCGAAAGGCTCTTCTTGTCCGAAAACCTCTGACGACCTACACCTCGACTACGGTCAACAGACCTAGGTGAGTCTCGCCTGAGTCGAGACATTGGCGGAGAATAGCTGCGTACTCCGTCACGTCGGCCACCGTTGTCTCGTGGTGCCAGACCGCGATAACAAGCGGGCCGCATTTTGCGAGAGTCGCATCGGCAGACCTATGAATGATTTCGAGTTCCATGAGAGAATTAGATTGCCGCCGAGCACGCCTCGCTTCACTGTAGTCGGGACCGTAACAATAGCCAGCCTGGCAGGGAAGGCTGACTCTTCACGACCGAAGCTTCCACCAAAGCCCGGTGGCTTTGGATATCCACGTACCGATACCCGGTGGGGGGTTAGGGGTGAAGGAGCGCAGGCGTCGGATGCGGTCGTTCTCGACTTCGAACACGAACACCTGTTCGAAGTTGATTCTCATGCCGTTGCTAAGAACGTGGTGGGTGTCCACCTCGACCACACCTCCGCTGTCGTCGAGCCACACCTGTCGCACTGTGAATCCGGGTTTGGCGAGGGTCGCGAGTCCCCAGGTGAGCCCCTTCTGAATCGCGGCGCTGCCCGTCATCGTTGGCACGGGATAATGGGGGTCGTAGATGACCGCGTCGTCGCTAAAGAGAGCGAGAATGCCATCCAGGTCGCGCGCCTCCATCAGTGAAAAAAGACGCTCAATCAGATTCTGGGGTTCGTGACTCATGTTTCCTCTTGGTCCAAAGCAGAGCGTACGCGGGCGGCAAGCTCTGCCACAGTGAAAGGTTTGCGCAAAAGGAGTGGTACGTCGAATTCCTCCTGGGCGTACTTTTCGAGTGCATCGTCGGTGTACCCTGACATGAGCAGGGTTCGAAGCCCCGGGCATCGCTTTTGGAACTCGATCAGGAGGGCGGGCCCGTTGGTGTCGGGCATGATGACGTCGGAAAGGACCAGAGCGAACGGCTTGGCCATGAAGCACTCACGAGCTCGCTCTGCATTGTTCGCGCTTTCGACTGAGTAGCCAAGGCCCTTGAGGATATCGGATATCAGGTTTCGCAGGCTGTTATCGTCTTCTACGATGAGGATGTGCTCGTTTCCCCCGGTGACTGGACTGCTGGATGATGCTTCGGCTTCCGTGGGCACGAATTGTCCCGGATTTCTTGGGAGGTACACCTTCACGGTCGTTCCCTGTCCGGGCTCGCTGTAGATCCAAACCGAGCCGCCGTTTCCCTTGACGATGCTGTGTACTGTAGACAGGCCAAGGCCGGTGCCCTTGCCGCGCTCTTTAGTGGTGAAGAAGGGTTCGAGGATCTGCCGCTGGATCTCCGGCGTCATTCCGATGCCGCTGTCTGATATGGAAAACATGACGTATTCGCCGGGCTCGGCCTCGTGATGTGTCGCTGTGAACGTTTCGTCCAGCACCACATTGCTCGCCTCAATGTTCACGGGGCCGCCTTCGGGCATCGCATCGGCGGCATTGACGAGCAGGTTCATTACGACCTGCTCCAGTTCGCCTCGATCGATCCAGGTGGAACCCAGCTCGGGCCCCGTGTGGCAAGTGACCTCGATGCGGTCGCTCGCGATCCGGAGGAACATAGACTGTACATCGGCGAGGACGATTCCGAGTTGGAGCCACTCGGGTTGGGCAACCTGTCGGCGACTGAAGGATAGGAGCTGGCCGACCAGCTGCTTCGCGCGCTCTCCCGCCGCGACGAGTTCTGTTATTCTGTACTTGTGGGGATCGCTTGCGGGCAGGTTGTCGTCGATCATCCACCCGTAACCCAGGATCACCGCCAGGAGGTTGTTGAAGTCATGGGCGATGCCGCCCGCTAGGCGACCTACGGCTTCCAGTTTTTGTGAGTGGCGATATTGCTCCTCAAGCTGTTTCGTTTCGCTAATGTCGAAGATAACGCCGAGTACGAACTGTGGGACGCCGTTTTCGTCGCGTACCGCCAAGGCGTGATTGCTCACCCAGACGGTTCTTCCGTCCTTGTGGATCATTCGATAGCTGGCTTTGAGTGTGCTGGTAGTTTCGGCTGGCTTGTAGGCTTTCTGCGCTTTCTGCACCCAGGCCCGATCGTCAGGGTGCAGGCGCTCGGCGAAAAGCTTCGCATCGCCGACGAAATCCTCTGGTGAGTATCCCAGAATCTCCTGGACTTGCGGGCTCATGAACGACGCGTGGCCCTCCGCGTCGAGACCTCGGCAATAGGTGACGGCAGGGATTTGCTCGACCAGTGTGCGGTACTTGAACTCGCTGGCTCGACCCTGTTCTTCCGCGATGTGTTTTTCGAGGACGGTGCTGAGAAGCTGAACCAGGAGCCGCAGGGAAGCGATGAGTTCCGGATCGGGTTCGGCGTTCAGTGCCTGCGCGGGGGCGCCGCGGATGCCGATCCAAACGCCTGAATTGCCGGAGAGGCGAACCCCCAGGCTGTGCAAACTTGGGAACGGATCGCCAGGCGGAAGGCCGAAATCTTCGCGCGCGACGTCACTTCGATTGTGAGAACCTTCTGCCCCCATCCATTCTTTTACCCGCGGTGGGCAAGCTTGGGTTCTCTCGTCAGAGCCGGGCTGCAGCCCGAAGACCCCTAGATGGCTCGGTGCCACGTCGCTGGGGGTCAGAAGCCAGGCGACGGTAAGGGACGAGCCGGACAGCGTTGCGGCGGTGCTGGCAGCGAGCTCAGCCAGCACCGCCGGCTTCGTGGACTGCCGGGCCTGGGTTGAGAACGCGTCCAGGATCTGCCACTTCGAGTTCGACGCTGTCATTGGCTCAAGCTCCCGAGCAGTGAGGATACCGCAGCAGTGAGGATACCGCCCACGTTTTCGGGCGCAGGGACGACCCATTTCTTCCTATATCTGTGGCATTCGACTGGGCGACGCGGAATCCGCTCCGAAGCGTGTCGCTGCGCCACGTACTGCCGAGTTGTGCGGTGCCGTCTGCTTGGGTGAGGTTCGCGCTGAAACAAAAAGATGAGGGAGTTGCGAGAGTCGCGAGGAGAGATCGGCGGCCAGACCGGTAGCCAGCACCCCGCCGTCGTGCCGGGAGCCGAGTTGCTTGAAACCCAATACCGCGACCGATGGTCGGTCCGGTAGCGGAACCGGCGCAACGGAGGGCGTCGGTTGTCTGTGGGGGGCTCCGCTACGGGCTCTCCGCCTCCAAAGAGCGGCAGAAACCATTCCAGAGATTCTGTTGGCCACGCTAAGCTCTGGATCACGAGAGTAACCCCGGGGATTTTCGGTGACGCCCCTTCACCGTGGCTCTAAACTCGCCTAGGTAGGGACGCCAAACCCCGGATCATGAGAGTGACACCAGGGCTTTCTGTGGTCAAAATCGCTGGGGGATTGGGGGCGTCCAGCCCGCATCTCGCAACAGCGCTGTAATGTCCGCCCGGTACACCGCGCCGTCTTCGGGGAAGTCGTTGTGTCCGGCGCCGGGGTACACCTTGAAGGTGCCTCGTTTGGCGGCGCGAGCGACCGCCTCGCCGTGACCGACGGGTATGACCGTGTCTTGGTCCCCGTGCAGGACCAGCACCGGAACATCAAGCTTTCGGATGACGGCTTCGTTGTCGAGGGGATCGAGAACAAGGAACCAGGGGATACCGTAACTGAGCAGCATGCTGGCTATGGAACGAAACGGTGCTCGAAGTATCAGGCCAGCTGGGGGTCGGGTCGCAGCGAGAGAGCAGACGATGCCCGTGCCCACGGAGTGACCGTGAAAGAAGATCTTCGTCTTGTCTACCCTAGGATCTTTCGCCAACGCGTAATAGGCGACGACATGATCCGCCGTGATATTCGTCTGAGTGGGGGAGCCGTCGCTCCGCCCATAGCCTCGGTACTCGACGAGCAGAATATGCAGCCCCAGCTCGTGATAGAGAGCGATGCTGGCGGCTTGGTCGTCGATGAGCTCAGCGTTGCCGTGGGCGAAAACGACCGCCGGGCGAGGTCCCTCGGCGTCTGGGACCGGCGCGAACCAGACTCCGACGCGCCCGTCGTCGGTGGCCAACCAGCTCTTCTCTAAGTTCGCTATATCGCTGCCCGCATGTTGTAGGGCCTGTGCTGCCCCCCGTGGAAACACTACTTTTCGCTGGAGCCCCAGTGCGATACCGAGCCAAATCAGGTAACCGCAGGCGAGTTTGAGCAACATTGGCTTGACACGTTCCCATGCCAAACCAAGCCTTTTCGGATCCCGGTTGCCGGCAGGCATCAACCCCAGCCTAACAGACACTTGGAGCGAACTTCGGTGACTCTCATTCTAGCAAATTTGAGTCGGTTCGCCGTCCAAACCGCTTAGAGTGACTCCGGGGCCTTCTTTTTGGCGCTGTGCCTCCGTACAGAGAAATTAGCCAGCTGAGTTCCTGCACCAACCGGAGAATGCCGTGCGACTTCACACATCCAGACAGGGCTGGCCAGAGCCGACCAATACTACGCATAGACAAGCTGAGCGTGATCACGCAAGCGCCCTCCGCTTCGCCGCGATGCGGGTCATGGGGCTCACTTGAAGCGCAATCTGATCGACGCGGTTCTACTGGTCCTGGGCGTCCTTTGCGCAAGTTTCGGGCTCAAGGGCTTCCTGCTCCCCAACGAGTTCATCGACGGCGGCGTGACGGGCATATCGCTGCTGATCAGTGAGCTAACCCAGTGGCCACTATCGTTGTTGCTGGTTGCCATCAATCTGCCGTTCATCATTCTCGGGTATTCACAGATTGGGCGTGAGTTTTCCGTCAAGAGTATTTTGGCCATCATCGGGCTAGCTCTTGTTGTGCACTTTATCGACTTTCATATCGTCACCCAGGACAAGCTATTGGTGGCGATATTTGGGGGCTTTTTCTTGGGCGCTGGCATCGGGCTGGCCATCAGAGGAGGGGCGGTCCTCGACGGCACCGAGGTGCTCGCGATCTACATCAGCCGGAAGACTGGTCTCACTATCGGTGACACTATTTTGGTGTTCAACATCTTCATCTTCGGGGTAGCAGCGCACTTGCTGTCTGTGGAAACGGCTCTGTACGCGATACTGACGTACCTCTGTGCGTCGAAGACTGTGGACTTTGTTATCCGCGGAGTGGAGGAGTACCTGGGCGTCACTATCATATCGCCCAAAAGTACGGAAATACGCTCGATGATTACCCACGAATTAGGTCGTGGCGCCACGACCTATAACGGCAAGGGTGGTTACGCGGAAAACGAGGACGCGCTCACAAGCTACGACATCATCTTCACCGTGATCACTCGGCTGGAAATTGCCAAGCTGCAGGCACGAATAGATGCGATTGATCCGAAGGCCTTCGTCATCATGAACAGCGTCAAAGATACACGCGGAGGCATGGTCAAGCGTCGCCCCTTAGCGTAGCTTGTTTTTTTTTCGGCACCGATGCCGGCCGAGTGGCGAGTACGAGGGCGGGCGAGGGGGCGTCAGTTCGAGAATAGAGTGGGAGTTGTTACAGGATTTAGTTGGCTGACTCGTGGTGTCGATGATCGCTCAAAACCTGCACTCCGGTTGAGTTGTGCTGTTGGGTTGACGATTGGTGATCGTGGGACGACGGACCCCGCGCAATCATGCGATCCGCTCGCGGTTGCCCTCGCTCGCTGGGATTGACACTAGCTATCGGTTGCGGGCTCGCGCACCGGAGGTGTTTCAAACCCTCTTTCGGAAGATGGTACCTTGGCAGCACCTAAGCGACTCTATTCTCCTTTCGCTCGTTTAGGCGTCTCTCGGCCGGTGGTCGTGGTCCCCCTGGTTCTCGTGACGCCCTGGCACTTGGCACGAGCTGCCGATCGGGCGAGCTGGAATTCACAGAGGACGTCGTCCTGGAAGGGGAAGTCCGGATCGGGGTGGCGTTTCCCTATACCGGCGCCTACGCCGAAACCGTCGCAGCAGTGGAGCGTGGGCAACAGCTACCTGTCCAGCACATCAACGACTCGGGGGGAATACTAGGAAAGAAACTTGTACTCGAGCCGCGGGATGACAGGCTCAACTTCAGTCGGCTCGACGACAATCTGGCGGATCTCGTTGAAGAGGACTTTCAGAACACAGTGACCTATGCCTTCGGTGAGCCATCGAATTCTCACTTAGTCCGCTCGGTCCGCGCGGGCGTTCTGACTATGAGCACCCAGGCCGAGCTTCCGCCTTTCCTCACCGACACGGTTTCCGCCAAGCTGAGGTTTTTTGCGTTGGAGCCGCCATTGTGCCCGTCCCTTGATATCCATGCCGCGAGATACAAACAAGCTTTTGGTCAGGAGCTCGGCGGCGAATACATCTCGTTGGTAGCGGCGGATTTCGGTGACGTCACTGGGCAAGCGATACTCCGTCACCGAGGCTTCTGAGATGTCGCCGAAGATGTCGAAGTCCAAGGTCGCCGTCGAGTAGCTCCCGAGCTTCGAGCCCTTGACGCGACCGCTGAGTGGCGCGCGTTGTCTGCTTCTGGGATCCGGATCGCCAAGATCGTGCTGAGGCTGGACCTGGACCACGGATCAGTGGTCCTTGCCGAGAACTTCTGGGGGGCTTCCGGGCGGGCTCAGCTTTCTAGATTTGCGTCGGGTCGCGGTCCAAACGGCTCTGTGCGAGCGTCAAAATAGAGCCTCTTGCCGAGGGGGCTTGGTCGCCCAGTGGAATGAGGCGGATTTTCGTGAGCCGGGCGGCGTTTCAGACCGCGTTGCCGGGAAACCATGGCCCGTTGCTTGAGCGGTTCTGGTGGAACTGGTAGTCAGAGTGAGTGCCTCAACTCCCCCTGATCCATGAGGAATTTGAGCGAGCGGCAGCGGCACATCCCGAGCGCGTAGCGCTGAAGTTTGGTAAACAGCAGCTCAGCTATCGAAAGTTGGAGGAGGGGAGTCGCCGGGTCGCTTGTGGCCTTCGCGCTCGGGGAGTCGGGAAGAAGCGCGACGATCTTGTCGGCCTCTTCATCGAACCGTCTTTGGACATGATTATTGGTGTGCTCGGCATCCTGCGCGCCGGCGGTACCTACGTGCCCCTCGACACTACCAGCCCGCAGAGCCGTCTCGGATTGATCGTCGAAGACGCAGCCCCATGTTTCGTTCTCACCCAAGAGGCGCTGAAAGAGGTGGCCACCGGGATGTCGGCGTTGTCGGAGGCCGTGACGGTTGAGGCGCTGTCCGCCACCGAGCTCGGTCCCGCGCCCGATACAGCGAGCCAAGCGGACGATCTCGCGTACATTATTTATACCTCCGGAACGACCGGGCGCCCCAAGGGCGTGATGAACACCCACCGCAATGTCACGCGGCTACTGAGTGAAACCGCCGATTGGTACAAGTTCAACGAGACCGACGTCATCCCGCTCTTTCACTCCATCGCCTTCGACGTATCCGTCTGGGAGCTTTGGACGGCACTGTGCCATGGCGCTTGTTTGGTGGTGGTTTCAAAAGAAGCTAAGCGAAACCCGGCCACCTTCCGTGCCCTGTTAGTCAGCGCCGGCGTCACCGTTCTCAATCAGACGCCCTCCGCTTTTCAGATGCTGGTGGCCGAAGAGCTCAAGCATCAGTTTCGCTTGCCCAAGCTTCGCGCCATCACCTTCGCGGGCGAGAAACTTCTGTTCTTTAAGCTGCGACCCTGGGTGGAGCTCTACGGCACCGATCAGCCCAAGCTGATCAACATGTACGGGATCACCGAGACCTGCGTGCACGTCACCTACTACGAGGTGACCACAGCCGACGTCGAGGTAGGCATCCACAGTCGCATTGGCGTGCCCATTCCGGATCTGAAACTTCACATCCTCAATGAGGATATGACCGAGGTGGCTGCCGGTACTGAGGGCGAGCTGTACGTGGAAGGCCCCGGAGTCGGTCGCGGATACTTCAAGCGGGAGGAGCTGAGCGCCCAGCGGTTTGTCGCCAATCCCTTTGGCGGCACCAACCCCCTTGGGCGCACTAAGCTTTACCGCTCGGGAGACATCGTCAAGATGTCCCTCGAGGGACATCTTGAATACATCGGCCGCAACGACCATCAGGTGAAGATCCGCGGCTTTCGCATCGAGCTGGCGGAAATCGAGCGAGCCATGCTCAGCCACCCCGCCGTCGACTACGCTGTGGTGAGGAAGGTGGACGAGCGCCTCGTAGGATGGTTCGCACCTAAGGCCGCTGATTTGCAGGCTGTGCGCGCGCATGTGCGCGGCGAGGTGCCGGACTACATGGTGCCGTTGCTGTTGGGGGTGGATGAAATTCCGTTAAACACCAACGGCAAGGCCGACGTTCGGGCGCTACAGGAAATGAAGCGGTCCTCCTACAGCAAGGGCGGGGCGCCCCAGACGGATGCCCAGCGTTTGATTGCCGACGTGTGGAAGAGCGAGCTGTCTGTCGAGCAAATTGGGACCGAAGACAACTATTTTGATCTTGGCGGCGACTCGATCCGGGCGCTGCGCATGCAAGCCAAGGTGCAGGCGGCGGGTTACGAGTTCTCCATCGAGACCCTGTACAAGAACCCAACGGTAATGAGTTTGGCGGCGAGCCTCTGGCCGCTCGAGCGCACCGAGCGGGTTGCGGCACTAGCGCTCATTAGCGAGGCTGATCGGGAACAGGTTCCGGCAGGAGTTGTGGATGCGTACCCCATGTCGAGCCTTCAACGCGGCATGCTTTACGAGGCCGCTCGGCAACCCGGCTACGGGGTCTATAATGACGTTTACAGCTATTGCGTCCTACTACCGCTGGTTACGGATAAGCTAGCCGCCGCGGTGCAAGAGATGATTCGTCGTCATCCCGTGGCGCGCACGTCTCTGCATCTGAGTGGATTCAGCCTGCCCATGCAGTGTGTGCATGAGTCGGCACTCGCCGGAACCACCCACGAAGATCTGAGCGAGCTAGATAGGCCAGCCGCGCAACGGCGCGTCTGCGAGTATTTGGCGGCGCGCAAAGATTTCGACTGGGATTGTGAGAAGGCGCCGCTGGTGCATTTTCACAGTCAGCGGCTGTCAGCGGCTGAGTTTCAGCTGCATTTTAGTTTTCACCACGCCGTGCTCGACGGCTGGAGTCTGTCTGCCTTTCTGACGGAGCTGGTCACCATCTACAAGCTGTCCCTAGACGGTCAGCCCTCGCCGGCAGCTGTTATGGACTGCAGCTTTGCCGATTACATTGCCCTCGAGGCGAAAGCCGCTGAGGACTCCGAATCCCGCGTGTTCTGGCAGCTCCGAGCTGAGAAGATCAACTACGAGCCGGTGCCATCTCGCGGACTCCCTAGCTCAGCGTATTCAGGAGAGATCAAGGAGTCGCAAAAGCTGGCCCACCTGGTCAGCCAAGAGAATGCGCTCGCGACCGCCGAGGAAAAACAAAAGAGCCCGGTCATCGTGAGCGAGGTGGAAATTGCCGAAGCCACCAGCGCGCGCCTGACGGAGCTAGCGGCACAGTGGAACGTGCCGCTTCATATCCTGTTGTTGGCGGTGCATTTTCGAGTGCTGGGTGTTCTTTACGGGCGCCGCACATTGGTTACGGGCGTAGTCACCAATGGGCGTCCGGAGCGTCAAGGTGCCGACCAGCTCCTGGGGCTGTTTCTCAACGTGTTGCCGCTGCGCATCACCTTGCACCCCGAGGAGCCGTGGAAGGAGCTGTGCGGTCGGCTCATGGCCGACTACCAGGAGATGCTCGGACACCGGCGTTTCCCGCTCACCGCCATCCAAACGTCGGCGGGAGGCCGCCTGTTCGACGCTGTCTTCAACTTCGTCGAATTTCACGTCTACTCACACCTCGAACAGGTGGCGAAAATCGATTGGAGCCGCAGCCTTTACTTCGAGGCCAACGAGCTCACGCTGATTCCGTACTTTATCGTGGATACCAGCGGGCGGCTGTTGCTGAGGCTCTACGGATCCAGCGAAACGTTCTCGAACACGGAGCTGCGCGCCGCAGGTGACCATTACGCACGGGCCTTGACGTCGCTAGCGGAGCTGCCCCACGGCGGCATTACGGGCAAGTCCGTATTGAGCCCAGCCGAGCGAGACATTTTAACGGGTGCGCTGGCGTCTGGCGGTGGCAGAAAACCGGCTGGCCAGGACTCTGATGGTGCGGACGGTGTCGGCCAGGACGATGCCGGCGCCAACCATGACGGCCATGTTCACTCGCGGTTTATGGCGCAGTGTCGCGCCCGACCCGACGCCATAGCGTTGGAGGCGGGGGACCGCCGGCTGACCTATGCCGAGCTGGACGCTCGCGCGGAAACTGTCGCCCACGCCCTCGCAGAGCAAGGCATTCAAGAGGGCTCCACGGTGGCGCTCGGTTTGTCGCGCTCGCCAGAAATGGTCATCGCGGTCATAGCTTGCCTGAGGCTCGGGGCTTGTTACGTGCCGGTGGATCCCAGCTATCCTCAGGAACGAATCGATCTCTTGGTACGGGACAGCGCGCCTGAGGTGATGTTGACCGAGAGGCGCTTCACCCGCACGGGACGCGGAGGGCTGCCCATGGTGCTGGTGGATCGCGCCGGCAAGATCCGCGGATTGCGTCAGCTCGTATTCGACGATCTGAACGGTGAGCCCCCGGCGGGCGTTTCCTACCGCGACCGCCCGCTCGAACCCGAAAAGCTCGCCTACGTGATTTACACCTCGGGCTCCACGGGCAAACCCAAGGGCGTCCAGATCACCCGACAGAATATCGCCACCCTGGTGGGCGACTACCTGCAGGGTTTTCCGCTGCAGGCCGGGGACCGAATGCACCAGAGTTTTGCCTTCGGGTTTGACGGCTTCCAGCTGGAGATTTTGCCGGCTCTAAGTGCCGGGGTGTGCCTCGTGTTTGTGGAGGGTGGCGAACCTCCGCCCCGTGACATCACAGCGATGACGCTCACGCCATCCCTATTGAGCGTGCGGTCCCCGGATAGATACCCCCTATTGCGCTTGCTCGGCATCGGCGGCGAAGCGCTGACTCGAGCTCACCTCCGGGGCTGGTTCCGAGAGGGGCGTCGAGTCTTCAATCTTTACGGCCCGACCGAGTGCACCATCGCATCGACGCTGAACGAGATTTTCGACGACGACAAAGACATTACCATCGGCAAACCCCTGGCGAGCTACTCAGCTTATATCGTCAGCGAGTTGGATGAACTGTCGCCGCGCGGCGTGCCCGGCGAGCTGTGCATTGCGGGTCCGGGCTTGGCTTGCGGCTACTTGCACCGACCGGAGGAAGACGCCGCGCATTTCACCGAACACCCGGCTCTCGGTGGTCAGCGCATCTACCGCACCGGCGATACCGTTTCGTGGAATCAGCGTGGGGAGCTGGCGTTTTACGGACGCCGGGACGGGCAGGTAAAGCTGCGAGGCTTCCGTATCGAGCTTGGCGAGATCGAGGCGACGTTGGCCGAGCACGACTCGGTGAAACGAGCTGTTGTGGTGCTGTATGAAGGGGTGCTCGCGGCTTTCCTTCAACCGTCGGCGCCGTTACCCAAACGAGCCACCCAGCCCGCACCCAGTTCGGTGTCGCGCTACCCGGGGAGCCGTCGTCGGGAGCTGGCCGATAGTCGCGCTCTGGACGCGGACTTCGGTGACCTCAAGAGCTACGCCGAGAAACACCTGCCGGTGTACATGCGGCCGAGCGCGTGGCTGGCTCTCGATAGCTTTCCGGCGGACGGCAACGGCAAAGTCGACCGCCGGGCTCTCGAGCAATACGTGCCGACGATGTTCAATCAGGAGGCGATGGACGCGGCGCCACCTCGGGACACCCTGGAAATCGATCTGCTCAATATTTTTCGCGAGTTGCTGCCGGGGCAAAGTCTCGGCGTGAGCGACGATTTTTTCGCCTGCGGGGGCGACTCGCTCAAGGCCATCCAGCTGCTGACCAGTATCGAACGACATCAGCGGAAACGACTGACCCTCGCCCAAATACTTGAGAGTCCCACCGCCGCGGGCCTGGCGGAGCGCTTGCGGGGCGGCGCGTCTTCGCCGCTGGTTCGTTTGCAACCGCAGGGGGAGGACGCGCCCTTCTTCTGCGTTCACCCCGCGTTGCGGACGGCCTTTTGTTATCGCGAGTTAGCCCAGGCCATGGGCGAAGCTCGGCCCTTCTACGGGATCGAAGCCATCGACGCGGTGGCGGACGCCACCACCCTGCAAGATCTGGCGGGTCGTTACGTCACTGAGATCCGAACACTGCAGCCCGTGGGGCCGTATCACTTGGGGGGATGGTCCGCCGGCGGAAACATTGCGCTCGCTATCGCTCAGCAATTAGAGGCGGCAGGGGAGTCTGTCGCCGCTCTCTGCGTATTTGACTCGCGTCCGCCCTCGAATGTAGCGCAACACGAACTGACCTGCAGTTTGCATAATGACTCGACAGCTGCGTTGTGTTTGGTCGCGCGCTTGCTCGAACGAATGAGCGGCAAGCTGCTCGGTGACATTTATGGTGAGCTCAAGGCGGTGCCGGAGTCCCAGCGAGCGGTGAAGCTGCGAGAGCTAGTGGAACGAGCGGAAATACTTCCGGCGGGCTCGGCGCAGGCGACCATCGCTCAGTACGAGGGGGACTTGCGTTGGATCAGCGGTCTCGTCGTGGATTCCAGAGACCAGCCCTTGCCGCAAAAGATGACGCTATTTGTTGCCGAAGATCCCGAACCTGCCGCCGACGGCACCACTGCTTTGGACGACGTCATCGGCGATCGGACTCTGGGGTGGAATCAAACGGATATCGACGTGGAGTACGTCATGGTGCAGGGCTCGCACCAAAGCATGGTGTTTGCGCCGGACGTTGCTTCGCTGGCTAGCGCGTTGAAAAAGCGATTGGCTGAGACCCGCTAATACCGCTCTCACCGTGTTGATGACGGGTCAAACACAACAACAAGAGTTATCCCAGCGGACACAGGAATCGACACAGTGGGTTAGGGGACCC
This sequence comes from Polyangiaceae bacterium, assembly GCA_013214025.1. Lineage (GTDB taxonomy): Bacteria > Myxococcota_A > Polyangia > Polyangiales > Polyangiaceae > JABSRN01. The sequence goes on along the minus strand of JABSRN010000159.1, from coordinate 14,024 downwards.
CTGGCCCAGCGGAACTCAGGGAACCTGAGGGACTGAGCCGGTGATTTTGAGGTAGCCCTTGAAGCCGAGGCGGTCGTCGAACTCGCCTGATGTTGCGGTGGACAGTTCGAGTGTCATTTCGCCTTCGGAGTCTGACTTTTGGGTAGCGTCAGGGCCCGAACAAGTTCGATCGCCAACGCTGGGGCACGCCTTCACGGTAATATCAGTTAGCGCGTTGCCGTTTGTGTCGACGAAGTCGAGCCCCACCTCAATCGTCTTGTCACCGGCGTCCGCAGCGGAGTCGCCTACGCCTGCGTCGGGGTTCGATGTACTGGGGATGGAGCCTTGAGGGAGGCTACAGGAGAAGTCGCCCACACCGATTTCAGCGACTTGCTCTTGAGTGAGCGGGGTGTTCGGGGTCATGAATAGGGTTGAGTTTGCGTCGGCTGCCACAAACAATCGAACGTCACCGACTACGATACCGCTGGCCCGGTGACTGACCGTAACCGTTATATTGCTGTCGGATTGGAGACCGAAGATGCCCATCGCTCCTCGCCCGTCTGTCTCGTCGGTTCCGTTGGGATCGAGAAGGAACAGCCCCTCCTGGAAAAAAAATCGCGCGGAAAGTTCGTCCGCGGTGGAGGCGGATACGGTGAGCCCGGCCACGTTCGCTCCAGCACAATCGCTGAAACTGAAGAACAGATCTCCGCGGCCCTCAACGGTTGCGCTTGCCGGGCGCATGCCGTCCTGGCCGGACCACTGCTCATGGGTCACACCGAACACAGGTAGGTGAATGTCTTCCACCACCGGCGCTGGAAAAAACCAGTACAGCGGGTGCAGCATGGTTTCGCTCTCGTTGTGAGTAACGGCTAGCGTTGTTTCTTCCAGGCCCAACGTATCGGCACAACCTGGTGTCGCCGCGATAGTCAGAGCCGCCAAGGTGACGGTGTGCGCCGACAGCGCTGTCTTTCTGAATAGTCCTTTGCGTAGGAAATGCACCATTGTCTCCGTGAGCCGGATCGCTGCTCGATAGCTACCGTTCAGTCTGCCGCTACGTAAACCCTATTTGCCAGAATTGCCTAATTGAGGAGGCCAGTGCCCAAAAATTAGTAGTCCCGGTGAGCATTTGGGGTTGCCTACATCCACCACGCAGGCCAGCCTCCCCCGCTATTGGCAGACGTTTGTGAGAAATATCGCCACCTCGTATAAAGTAGCGGGCAATACCCGGCCAGCTTTGCGGGCCAATAAGCTACCAGAGCAAACAGTCACCCCTATGACTCCCCACCTGTCAGTTCCCAAGTCTATCGCTCGCACGGTGGCCGGCGTTGCCGGGCTGTGTTGTCTAGTCGCTCCGGTCTATGCTGCGCCAGGGGATGTTCTTACTGCGGAAGCCTTGTTCCGCGAGGGCAAGGCGCTGATGGCCGCCAGCAAACACGCTGAAGCCTGCCAAAAATTTGAAGCCAGTCAGGATCTCGACCCCGGGCTCGGCACTCTGCTCAATCTTGCCCAGTGCCACGACGCCATCGGGCGCACCGCGAGCGCGTGGTCAGAATACTTAGAGGCTAAATACCAGGCTCAAACGGCTGGTCGCAAGAGCCACGCGGATGGCGCAGCGGCCAGGGCCAAGGCTCTTGAACCGAGACTGGTTCGCCTGATCATTGCCGTGCCTAATGTCGTTGAGGGGCTCAGCATTCAGTTCAATGGTTACGCCGTTCGGAAGGCTTTGTTTGGCATGGCCCAACCCGTTGATCCGGGTGAGTCGCTCCTCCAGGTAAGCGCGCCTGGGTACAAGACCTGGACCCACAAGCTCACCATCACCGAAGAGGGATCCGTCTCCACGGTGTCGGTGCCCGAGCTCGAAAAGGAGCAGCCCGTTGTGGTAGTGGCTCCCGTTGCCACCCCGTTAGCCGAGCCGCAAGCCGCCGATCCGCCCGCTCCAGCGGCTGTCCCCGCGTCCGGTTCGCTGACAAATGTTAGTCAAGGTGTAAATATTCAGCCTGGCGGTTGGAGTGCTATGGAAACGACAGGTTTTGTGGTTGGCGCGCTCGGTTTGGCGGCGATTGCCGGGGGAGGCGTGCTCGCGGTTCTGGCCAAGGCTGATTACGACGACGCAAACTGCTCGGAAGGGGAATGCGCGGCAGCCGCCGATCAACAGCAGGTCGAAGACGCCCGGCAAGAAGCCGACATCGGCGGAGCGGCCGTGATCGCCGGTGGGGTCTTGGCGGCTACGGGGTTTACGATCTTCCTGACGTCTAATTCTTCGGATCCTGCCACCGACGCCTCGGTCCGTCTCTCTCCTGTCGTGGCAAACGGCTTCGGCGCCTTGCAGCTCTTCGGTCGCTTCTAACAGTTGATCATCTCATGAGTCCGGACGATCCAGAGCCACCCCAGCGAGTCACCACCGATGGCTTCGGTCTGACGGTGCGTGAAGGGGATATCATCGCCGGAAAATACCGTGTCGACCGCGTGTTGGGTGCAGGCGGCATGGGGGTGGTGGTCCAGGCGACTCACGAGGTGTTAAACGAGCGGGTCGCGCTGAAGTTTCTGCTCCCCGAGGTGATCACCCACAAAGACATTGTGGAACGCTTTGTTCGCGAAGCCAAAGCCGCGGTTCGTATCAAGAGCGATCATGTCGCGCGTATTCTCGACGTGGGCAAGCTGGAGACCGGCGCTCCCTACATCGTGATGGAGTACTTGGATGGTGAAGATCTCAGCCAAGTCCTGAAGCGAGAGCTAAAGCTAGAGCCGAGTCGCGTTGTGCGCTTGGTACTTCAAGCCTGCGATGCCATGGCCAGCGCGCATTCCTCCGGCATCATTCACCGCGATCTTAAACCCGCCAACCTCTTCGCGACCCGGGCGTCCGACGGTTCCGAACGTCTCAAGGTATTGGATTTCGGCATATCCAAGCTGCAGGACGAGGTGAGTAGTCTCACTCGCAGCTCGACGGCGATGGGGACACCCGTATACATGGCGCCGGAACAGATGCGCAATGCTCGCGGCGTTGATGCTCGCGCGGACATTTGGTCGCTCGGCGTAGTGGCTTTCGAGCTTCTCACAGGTTCTCTGCCCTATGCCGCGGAGAACATCACTGAGCTAGTCGCCCTGGTGTTGGAAAACGAGCCGCCATTACTTCGGTCTCTCTGTCCGGAGCTTCCGGTCGAGCTAGAGCAGACGATCGCGCGTGCCCTGTCGAAGAACCGAGACGAGCGTTACCCGTCGGTCGCTGAGTTTGCGACAGATCTTGCCCGGGTGGCGGATCCTGCGGATAAGGTCGTGGCTGAACGAGTCGCTCGCATTCTGTGGACGGCCTCCGACGACCTGGAGCCTGTCGAAAGCTTTCCGTCTACCGCCCTGGCACCGACTTCGGTGTCGACGCCGCCTGCAAGCGATGGCCCTCGGGCTTTGCAGACGCCGCGCCCGGAATCGTTCCATCCAACGGAGTTAGCGTCGGAGTCGTTCCGTCCTACGGAACGTCCGCCGGATTCTTTTCGCCCGACAGAACGTCCGCCAGAGTCCGAGCCTATTCCGTCTACGGAAGCCAAGCCGGGGGTTACCAGCACGGCCTTTGGGCAGACGGCTGGGGACTCATTGGCGACTCCGAACAGACGCATCCGACTGATCGTTACAGTGGCGGTCCTGGTGGGATGGGCCGTGCTCTATTCCAGTATTGGGGGCGATGATTCGGTGGAAGCCCCCAGCCCCGCCGCCGAGCCCGTTTCCCCGACGGAAGCAACCGCCCCCGGTACGGGAATTGCGGAGCCAGTTCCCAGCGTGTCGCCTGCGGAAGCTCCCAGTGTCACTCCCGTTATTCCGAGCGCGTCTGCCGCTGGGAGTGCAGCTCCCGCTTCAAGCCCCGCCCCGCCCCCTCCCAAGCCGCGTTGGCGACCCCGAAAAAAGAAGATCAACATCTTCGACGATCGTAAGTGAGCGACAGCGAGACGGCTGGAAGCAGGCGATCCATTGCCCCCCTCTCCGCGAGAGGCTAGCGGGGACTCACAGCAGAGCGCGCATCTGGCTGGCGCGCATCTTGGCGCTTTCCAGTATCGGCGTAGCGTCTGCTTCGGGGATTTCCAGTTTCAGACGCAGGGATTCCACCTGCTCCTCTTCAGTCTTATGAAACTCACCATCGATCATCGAAAGCAGGACTGCGTGCTCCAACAGCATGGCGCGATCGCCGCTTTCCAACTCAGCGAGCACTGAGCGGTCCAATGTCTGCGGCTCCGAGGCGTAACGTTCGATCTCCGCGGTTTCCTCGGCTGTTGCTCCGAAGGTGTCCAACAGGGCTCCAATCACGGCTCGCTCCCCTGCGGCATACACACCGTCAGCCCAGGCGATGCCAATCAGGGACTTGACGATGGAGATCTCACTCGGGCTCATGAAGTCGTGAAGGTGCCACATTGCCGGCCGATCCGGAAGGGCGAGTACGGCGGGGACGGCCGGTTGTCCGCTGTCCTACCGTTAAGATCCCGCGCCAAGGCCCTGTTTTTACACAGACCTGGACGACATCAGCTCTTCTCGGCGGCGTATACTCTTCTGAACGAGGCGATTACTCGTCCGAACAGGAACCGGTGTCCCATTTGATCCATCGGGCATTGGGCACGCCAAAGAACCAAGTCCCGGCGAATATGCCAGCCAAGGTCTATACGGCGAGCAGTTGCCCCTCGCCCAATTGCACAAACACTATCGACGGGCACGCGCTAGAGACCGCCCAGCCAGCGCCGAATAATATGCCGCCCCAAACCGTACCGGCGTGCATGGGGCGCTTGGGCCCATTGGGCGGGGCTTTCGGTAAGCGATTCACTACCAACCAAGAGAGACCCAGTACGGGCGCGGCGACGCAAAAGGTGATCCGTAGCTGAAAGATTTCGCAGCTGAACATCTCATGGACCCGGTCCCAACTGGTGAAACCGGTGTGGTTGAGCACGAGACCGAACAACATCCCGATGCCGGCTCCCTTCAGCGCCTCGCTATTCATAGGTAACCCGCTAGGCCGAGGGAGACCGCAATGCCAGTACCGAAAAAAGCGGCGCGGGCACGGGTTATGGTGCGTCGAAACCCACCGGGGAGTCCTCACCGAATTCTTCTTCGGTAGCCTGTCGCACTGCCGCCAACAGGGCTTCGTCCTCCTCGCGGCTTTCGGATCCCTCGGACACTCGGGTGATGGCGGTGAAACGGCCGGAGACGGCCATCATTCGGTGGGACCATAACCAATGGCTGAGCCTCACCAATGCCGGCGCAATTGCGCCAAGCCAACCCGGCGAACAGCTGATGGGCCCCACCTGCGGCATGCTCAGTCTTTCGAACGGGCGGCGGATCTAAGTAAAGAGCCGCTGGGCATCAGGTTGATAGGTACGTGTTTTCCGTGGCTCACTAGCTCGTAACTCGCGCAGCGATTCGTAATCGGCGCAGCACTAACGAGCTTTCCAGATAGCCAATGTGCCCGATGCTCTCAGCATCGCGTACATTTCGCAGTCATCAATGTGTCTGGTCATCAATGTGTCTGCAGTTATCCTTTGGCATGCTCCCCCTCAAGAACAATGTGAATCAAAGCTCCCTGTCAATCGCTGACAACCGAACTACGCCGTCGCGATTCTGAGTTGCGGTTCAGGGGGAGACAGAGCTTCCGGGGCGCCATGAGAAGACCGATTGTTCGGGATCCGAGAATTCCGGACGAGACCAGCTGGGAGAGCGCATGGGTAAGGTCACCGTGACGGTCGTGCCACAGCCGAGCTTTGACTCCGCGAGGATCTCGCCGCCGAGCAATTCAACGAAATGGTAAACGATGGTCAGTCCCAGGCCGGTTCCGCCGGCAGTGCAGGTGGTCGACTGATCTCCCTGCAGAAAGGGGTGATAGATGCGCGCCAGATCCGTATCGCTCATGCCCATGTCGGTATCGCTCACCGCGAAACTGAGCGCCTCTTGCTCGCCAAGCCGCGAGGCGCTCAGAGCTATCGTGACTCGACCGTGTTTTGTGAACTTGAAGGCGTTGTTCAATAACTTGACGCGGATTTGCACGAGTTTTTCGTGGTCCGTGTGTATGGCCAAGCAGTCGGCGTCGCCTCGGATCGCGAACTCAAGCGCATGCTCGCTGACCAAGGGCTGAGCCGCGGCGCGAACCTCCGCCAGTAGAGTACCCATGCGCCCGGCGTCGATCTTCGTCAGCTCCAACACTTGGTCGATAAGTTGGAGCAGGTGGGTGCCGGCGCCGTGGATGCGGTCATGCTTCACGATGGTGTTGGCAACATCATTGACGGCAATGAGGCGGCATGGACGACCACCGGCTACACGCGACAAGAGTATCTAGAACTGAACATTCGGCAGTTGGACATTGATCTGGCGAATGTTCCTCAGGAAAAACTCGGCCAGAACTGGGCTAAAATGAAACTCGGCTCGCCTCTGCGCCTGAGCAGTCGCCATCGACGCAAAGACGGCAGCGAGTTTCCGACAGGTATCAGTGTGGCGGTTTTCGAGAAAGATGGGCAGCGACTCTTTGTCGCCGCGTGTCGGGACTTGACAAATCGCCACGAGCTCGAAGAAGAGCGGCAGCAGATGTACGAAAGCCCCGAAGTCTTGGTGTCCGAACGCACCGAAGAGCTCATTGCGAGCGATGGGCGTTTCAGGGATGAGATTGGTGAACGGGAGCGTGCAGAAATTGCGCTGGCGGAGGCGAAGCGCGCGGCGGAGGCCGCCAGTGCCGCCAAGAGTCAATTCCTAGCGAGCATGAGCCACGAGCTACGGACCCCACTCAACGCCGTGATTGGCTATACTGAGATGCTCCAAGAGGAAACTGAGGAGCTCGGTCAGACAGAATCGATCCCCTATCTCGGAAAGATTCGTGATGCTGGCAAACATCTGCTCGAGATCATCAACGACATTCTTGATCTGTCCAAAGTCGAGGCCGGAAAGATGGAGGTGCATCTCGACGACGCCGATTTGCCCTCCCTGTTGGCGGAAATTGGCAACACGATTCTGCCGCTGGCCAAGAAGAACGAAAACCAGTTGAACATTAGCGCAGGGGAGCGGCTAGGTGTTCTGCGCACCGACGTCACACGCCTGCAAATTCGCGGACCACGGAGAAGTTAACCTGGTGGCTTCGAGCATCCAGCGCGGCGGGCGTGAATTCGTCCGGGTGACGGTGAGCAACGACGGTATCGGTATCACTCCGGAGCAGATCGCCCGGCTCTTCAATCCCTTCACCCAGGCGGACGCTTCCACCACCCGCAAGTATGGCGGCACGGGCCTTGCCCTTTCCATCAGTCACCGCCTCTGCGAGATGCTGGGCGGCTCCCTCGGCGTGACCAGCGAGGCGGGCAAGAGCTCGGTGTTCACCGTCGAACTGCCGATATTGACGGCGGACGCGGACTCTCCGAAGGCGGAGGCCATTCCCGTTTTAGGCCGCACGTCGAGTCCAGATCTCGAGAACGAAAAGCCGCTAGTGCTCGTCATCGACGATGAGGAAGATGCCCGGGAGATGCCCCGGCGTATCCTGCTGCGCGAGGGCTATCGGGTGATCACGGCGAGCTCAGGAGCGGGGGGGGCTGCGCCTCGCCAAGGAGCATCAGCCCATGCTGGTGACCCTCGATGTGATCATGCCCGGCATGGACGGTTGGGCCGTGCTGGGGGAGCTCAAAGCCGATCCCGCGATCTCGCGGATCCCCGCGGTTCTCGTGACCATGAGGGATGACAAGCAAATGGGTCTGGGCCTGGACGCGTCGGACTATCTCACGAAACCATTGGATCGCGACCAACTCCGCCAAGCCCTAGAGCGACACCGGAACGCCCCCCCCCCCGCGGTCAGTACTGATTGTCGATGACGATGCTGCGGTGAGGGACGTGGTGCATCACGCCTTGGCCCGCGACGCGTGGGAAGTATGGGAGGCTGAAAACGGGCATGTGGCCATGGGGCGTATGCCGGAACGGCGCCCCGCCGTATTGCTGCTCGACCTAATGATGCCGGAGATTGACGGCATGGGCGTCCTGGAGCGCATGTCGGCAGATCCGGAGCTCGCCGAAATACCGGTGGTCGTGCTGACGGCGGCGGATCTAAGCCGCAGTGAGCTGGACGCTCTCTCCCAACGAGTGGCTCACGTGATGGACAAGGGCCAACGAGATCGAGACTCCCTGCTCAGCCAAGTGCGTCAGCGGGTAGCGGAATGCGTAAAGCTACGCCGAGCCAGTGAATCGCAGGAACTAAAATAGTCTAGTTTTCGTCTCAGCTGGCTCAACACGGCGTCACCTATCCAGGCCGACTGACGTCCGAGCTGCCGGAATTGCTGGTGGTGTCGGTGTCGGTGTCGCAGCCGCACGGCGTGTAACCTTTGCCGTCCTCGCGGCAAGACTGCGCTCCCACGCAGGCTCCTTGCCTGGCGCATATCTGGGTCGCTCCAGGAGTACCGTGCTGCAGCCGGTACCAATATTTGGGAGAAGCTATCACGGCTGTTTCAGTTGTGAGGTCTTGGGAGTCGACAATTCTCCTCCGTGGGCCGGGTGCCTAGGCGATTACTCCTACGGGGCGGGGACGGCATTCCCGCAGCTGATCTCGAATTCCCTCAAATAGGGGCCGGTTACCGCTCAGGGGTTGGTGGGGCTTGTGGCCGACTAAAACTCGGTCGCTTCGATGCGGCGGTTTTTCTGCTGGCCGTCGGGGGTGTCGTTGGAGGCGATGGGTCGTTCGTCGCCGTAACCCACCGCCTCGACTCGGCCGTTGTCGATGCCCTTGGAGACCAGGTAGTCCCGACACGCTTCGGCTCGTTTGGTGGACAGCGCCTTGTTCTTCTTTTTGTTGCCGACATTGTCCGTGTGACCGGAGATTTCTAGCTTCGCGTTTGTCTTGTGCGTCAGATATTCCACCACGCGGTCGAGTTGCTCGAAGGAGCCGGGGCGAATGGTGGCTTTGCCGGAGCCAAATTCGATCCCGCTAAGCACTAGCCGCTGCGCCTCCACCTTGCCGGTTTTGCTGACCTTGGGGCGCTTGTAACCCTTGTAGCGGAGCGTGAGCTTCATGGTGAGTCGGGGTTTGTTCTCGACCTCAAGGTGCACGGCGATCTTGCTGTGACCCAGGCTCATGAACTCGGCTCCGTACTTCTTGCCGATGGGGACGAGCACGTCCGCGTAGCCGACGGCGTCGGTTTCCTTCGTGTAATACTTTTTGCCATCCGGAGAGCTAAGGGCGACCACGATGCCGGGGATGGGTTTGCCTTCTTCCCGATCAATGACGACAAATTTTACAGCAGCTTCGGTTTTGGTGGGCGTGATCGTCTTGTCAGAGGCACTGCGGGTATCCTTGGCGGTGTGGGTGTCCAGTTTTGTGAAGTCGCCAATCTTGCTGCCACCACTGTCGTCGCTGCCTGACGCAGATTCCGTATCACCACCAGCGGATTCAGATTCCGTAGCGGGGGAGTCGCCGCCATAACTCTCACCATCCGGAGATTCGGCAGGCTGACGATTCCCGCCGCAGGCCGTCAAAGAAAAGGCGAGCAGGGCGCAGGTTGTGCGGAGTTTCAGTGTTTTCATGCCCGCGACGATATCACGCATCGGTGAATTGGGGGGAGGCGGCACCGGACTAGGGTTTAGCCCTCAGCCCCCAGCGTTGAGAGAGGCCAAGGTTGAGCAAGGTCAATTTCGAGAGCGCCTAATGTTGGGAGATGCAGCGCAGGCACGCCCCGGGCTTTCCCTCGGGGCAAGGCGATCTGTTGCAAACGCCCACTAAGCCCGGGCCCAGCGAACATTGGGAATACAGCTGGGTACACTCGCTGGGTAGTGGCGTAGAAGTTTTGCCAGCACAGCCGATTAAACAAGCAGCAACCACCACCGCCACAGCTCGAAAACCCATAGGCGAGAACATAACGCAAACGGTGTATGCTCGTACGGCGAGTTGTACAGTTGCGGAGACTTGTACAACCCCGGGAGAAGTCATGACCGAAGACAGCGAACGATTTGTCGGTGCCAACACGCCACTCGGGCGTGCAGCGACGGCGATGCTCTTGGCCAGCCTAGTCGTAGCCCTTGGTTGTTCGGAGGACGTTGGCGACAGCACCTTCGATTCTGGGTTGGACGGCAGCGCTACCGCCGGCTCCTTGAGCTCGGATGAGTTCGAGACCCTGTGCACGGGCGTCCGAGACTATCTGCAGGCGAGCCATGCAGTACGCGACTACTATTGCCAGGCATCGGGCTACGTGGCGGCCCGCGTGGTGAGCGGATTGCCCCTCCAGGACGACGAGGACGTGCGCGACGCCTGCCAGTCCGCCTACGACCAGTGTTATGAGATCGATCCGACCGCCAGTACCTGCACCGATCCGGCCGAAGTGTGCAGCGCCGAAGTCTCCGAAATCGAAGAATGTGTGAGCGCGATCCCTCAGTCCTACGCTCGCGCCCTCGATGACGCCCCGGCTTGTTCGGAACTTACCGTCAGCTCCTTTAATGAGCCCTTGGAGTACCCGCTAACGAGTCCTGAGTCGTGCCAGCGGGTGTCCAACGAGTGTCCGCTGCTGTTCTCGGTCTACATTCGGCCGGAACCCTAGGGCCGGCTGGGTTAAATCGACTCAACCCTGCGTGCGCAGCCCCATCGCCAGCTGCCGAGCGGCGCCAGATGCGGCGTAGACACGTGGCCCCGTCTATGGGAAATGCACGGTTGTGAGTGCATCGGGGCCGTTCCAGCGCGTGAGGTGGATGTGGCATTTGCTCTACATGGTTCCGATACTTTGGGCCTTCGGAACCTGAAGTGGACCCCACATTTCGGACCACGGGTTAAGGTGGAGCCTGCTCGAAAACAGGAGCAGGACAATGACAAAAAAAGTACGGGCGAAACACAGTTCAGCGTTTAAAGCGAAGGTCGCGCTGGCAGCGGCGCAGGAGCGACATACGGTCGCGGAACTCGCGCGGCGCTTCAAGGTGCACCCGAATCAGATCTGCAAGTGGAAGCAGCAGTTTCTTGACAATGCGGAACGGGTCTTCGAGAGCGAAGGCAACGCGGCGGCAGATACCGGTATCGGCGGTTGGAACCTGTTATCGAAACTCTGAATTCGGTAGCGCTGATCGCCTAGCTGTCCGAAGCAATCGGTGGCTACAACGAAACAACCGCGTCAGTCGCCTTGACTTGGGCGACAATTACCGCCTGTAACATTTATCCGTGAGGCAACACGCCTGGGAAAGTGTAATTGTCGCTCAGCAACCGACGAAGTAAGGGGAGCCCAACACCGTTGCGCAGCGCAACAGTACCGAACGAGTTATAGTGCATGGATTACAAGGGCGAGTTTCGGTTGGGGAATCGGCAGTACCGCTATCCGTTGACGGTGACGGACCAGAAGAGCGGCTACCTGCTGGGGTGCGAAGCTTTGGAAGGAATGCGGACCGGGCCTGCGCAGGAAGCGTTTTTGGAGGTGTTTCGAGAGTACGGGTTGCCCAGCGCAATACGGTCGGACAATGGATCACCGTTCGCTTCTACGGGTCGTATGGGGCTGTCGAAACTGGCGGTCTGGCTGATGCGATTGGGTGTCGAGCTGGAACGTATCGTGCCCGGGCACCCGGAGCAGAACGGGCGTCATGAGCGAATGCACCTAACGCTAAAACAGGACACGACACGTCCTGCGGGGAACAACTTTCTGCAACAGCAGAAAAAGTCTGACGTGTTCCGGAAGGTCTTTAACGAAGAGCGTCCCCATGAAGCTCTAGCCAAGAAGACTCCGATCAGCGTCTACCAGCGCTCCGAGCGCCAGCTTCCCGATGAGCTGGAGCCGCTGCAGTATCCGCTTCACGATCACACGAGGCCGATCGCCAAGAACGGCTGCCTGCACTTGCTCGGAGTCGGGCTCATTTACATCGGTGCGGCCCTCGCGGGAGAGAATGTCGGTTTGAGATAGCTTGAAACAGGCAGCTGGCTCGTGAGCTTCATGGACCTCGACTTTGGCTATCTAGACACCGAAACCCGAAAGATTATCGATAGACCCACGAATCTGCACTGATCCAGCACCGAAAAAGTGTCAACCATGTCGCCGGTCTAAAACGTCAACCATCTCCCGGGTTGCACAGACCGAACCCCAGCAGGTCCCCGTGAGCTCAGCCATCCGTCCGCGGAAATTCCCCGGCCTTGAGCCGCCGGCCGTAGTCGCTCAGGCAATCTACGCTGAGGTAACCGAGGCCGAGCACGATGGGGATGTTCGCCCAGAGCATCGCTCCTGTGCCGAGGTCCATGATGATTCCCATTTGGCTGACGTCTTGGATACCGACGGCCGCGAATATCGACGCGCCGAGAAAGACCAACTTGTAGGGGAGTACGCCGGCTCGGCCCACGATGTACACAACCCCCTGCTCGCCGTAGTAGCTCCAGGATATCATCGTGGACATGGCAAAGAGCCAGGCGGCGATGGTCACGAGGTACTTGCCGAGGCCGTTGAATTGGCGGTCAAAGGCGTGGCCCGTGAGCTGGGCCCCCTCGTACTTGCGATACACGGCTTTGCCCTGGGCGAGCGTCATAGCTGTAGGCGTGCCTTGCCAGGTTTTGCTGGACTTAATCGATAGCGGCTCCCAGGCGATCTTGAGGCCAGCCTCGCCGCCTTCGGTGGGGCGAGTGAGTTTGCCGGATAGCCGTACGCGATTGCCGCCAGTGTTCAGGTTGGTCGCTCCGGCGACTTCCCCCAGGAAGAACACCTTGGAGCCCGCGTCCCAGGCACCGTGTTGGGGCGCCGGCAAATCTGCCGGATCCGTCGAAGCTGCGATGCGCCAAGTGGGGTGGGCGACAGGCTTCCCGTCAAGTTGCGACACGGACTCGATCGCGACGGCAGTTTGGAACTCGCCAACGGCCGGTCGGTTCCATGTATTGGTGAGCAAGATAACGAGAGCGGTGAGCGTGCAGATACACAGAGTGTCGATGAATGGCCCGATGCCGCCGACGATGCCTTCGCGAGCGGGCTCGTCCGTCTTGGCGGCGGCATGGGCGATGGGGGCCGACCCTTGTCCCGCTTCGTTGGAGAACAGCGCGCGGCGAAGGCCCTGGCTGAACGCGTAACCGACGGTCCCGCCGATGGCAGCTCCCGTTGCCTGCGTTTCGCTGAACGCGCTCTTCACGATCATCAGCAACATGCCGGGGATCTCCGGAAGGTTCATCGCCAACACTGCGAGCGCTGAGATCAGGTACATGCCGCACATGAACGGCACTAGCTTTCCGGCGACTGTGCCGATGCGCTTGATGCCGCCGATGATCACCATGCCGACAATGGCGGCGAGTACGACGCCCGTTACTGTGCGATCGATCTGAAAATACTGCTCACTCAGGGTCGCCACGCTCCACGCCTGGAACATATTGCCGCCAGTGAAGGTTGAGATGAGCAGGGTCGAACAGAAGAACACGCCGATGGCGCGCGCGATGGGTTTCCAGATCCCGCCCTTGCCGCCAATGACCTTCTCGACGACCCACATCGCCCCGCCGTGGGGGTTGTCGGGATCGTCCGTGTTGCGGTACATCATGGCGAGGGTGATCTCGACCGATTTCAGCGCCATGCCGAAGAAGCCGACTACCCACATCCAGAACACCGCCCCTGGGCCGCCAGCGCCGATCGCCATCGCGACTCCGCCAATGTTGCCGAGCCCGACAGTTGCCGAGAGCGCGGCGCTCAGCGCTTGGAAATGGCTGATGGCGCCGGGGTCGTCGGGGTTGTCGTAGATGCCGCGCACCACTCGGATGCCATGGGTCATCGACGTAAATTGAGTGAACTTCGTCCAGACTGTAAAGATGACGCCAGCAGCCAGCAGGGTAACAAACGTCCACGGCCCCCACAGAAAGCCCCCAATCGATTCAATCAATTCCACGTGAGATCCCCTGAGTCTTGTCCGAAGTCATTCGGCGGATGATGGTCGGGAACACAGGCAAACGCGAGGGCTAACTTACTTTCAGCTGTCAGTTCAACCGTCACCGCTCCCGGCCAACTAACGGGGGGCCACTGGAGGTGTGCAGGCGAGTCCGGACTCCGCCGATAGGGCGGATATGGCGGCTCGTGGATGTGAGACCGGTTCGCCCTGTCACCCTGCCTTCCACCCACGGCCCGTTGGAT
>JABSRN010000158.1 GCA_013214025.1 Polyangiaceae bacterium | reverse complement strand
GGCGTTGCGCCCGCCGCGAATCGCCGAGCTCGGCGCCCAAAAACTCGTTCTCGATGTCCCCGATTTTATCGTTAGCCACCCCCAGCTTTGTTCACGCTCACCGGAATGTTTCAAGAATTTCCGTAGAATCCATAGGTTGGGCCCCCACGCCACAGGAAACCGCAGGCGCGATAGCGCCGAGGACCTAAAAGAACTAGGTTCGACAGCCCACGCGGGACGAACGGAGCGAAGTGCCGCTCCCCTCACCCCTTCAGGGCTGTCTTACTTCCGACCGCCGAAGCGACTGAACTTGCTGGCGGGGTTCGTCGGCTCTTTGACGACGGGTTTCTTTACGATCCTCTTCACCGGCTTGCGATAGACCCTCTTCACCGGCTTACGGTAGACCGGCTTCTTCACGACGGGTTTAGCGACGACCGGTGCGGGCTTCTCCAGTACCGGTTCCGGCTCTGGTTCGACTGAGGGAACGGGTGTCACTACAGGCTCCGGTGCGGCCGACTTCACGGGCTCCGGCGCAATGGTTACGGGAACGGCCGAAGCTGCCACCACAGGGCTTTCGGCGGAGTCATCGCCGCCGCCACTGAGAGACACAACGGCAAAGACCACCGCTGCTGCCATCGCGAAGGCGCCGCCGATGGCCATGAGAATGATGCCCCGCCCCTCGGTCTTGTCCGGTCCGTTGGTATTGCCCCACGAAGCGTTGGTCTGGCTACCGGCGGCCGCAGGACGAACCGATGGCAACAAGTCAACGGAGCTGCTGGACATGCCGGCAGCGTTCATCACCTTCGTGATGCGCTCGACGGAAACTCGACCGCGACCCGGCGCGAACTCGGAGAGCGCGATCGCAAACTCAGCGATGCTCGGGTACCGCAGTGCCGGCTCCTTGCCGAGACACTTGTCGATGACAGCGACCAGCCCGTCCGGTACGTCATCGCGACTCGCACTGATAGGATCGTGCTGCTCCGACAAGATCATCGCGATCAACTGGGGCATCGTGTCCGCGATGTACGGTGTGCGGCCGGTCAGTAGTTCGTACAAGATGACGCCCAAAGACCAAATGTCTGCCCGAGCATCTACATCCTTCGTCGAACGCATTTGCTCCGGCGACATGTAGAGCGGCGAGCCCATCATGGAACTGGTCTTGGTCAACGACTGGTCATTGCTGCCTGCCGAGGTGTTCTTTGAGATGCCGAAGTCGAGGACCTTGACCTTGGAGCTTCCGTCGGCCTGCCGGGCGAGAAACAAGTTCGCGGGTTTCAGATCCCGATGCACGATGCCCGCTGCATGGGCTTCGGCGATGGCCTCGCAGGCCTGCAATAGGTAGGTGATGGCATTCTCGATTGAGATCTGGCCGCTTTTCTCAATGGCCCCCTGAAGGTCGTGCCCTTCGAGGTATTCCATCACCATGTAGGGCGCGCCAGTATCCATCGTGCCGACGTCGATCACCCGGGCAACGTGTTCGCTCTGGATCTTTACGGCCGCGCGAGCCTCACGCAGGAACCGCTCGGTGGCTTCGTGGTTTTGAACGTACTCGGCGAGCAAGAACTTGATGGCGACTCGCCGCTCAAGGTTCACGTCGGTCGCAGCAACGACAACGCCCATTCCGCCGACGCCGAGCACCTGCTCAACGCGGTACTTGCCGACGAGGATATCCCCTGGTGTTACGGGTGCTTCTTCAGACATAAGTCAACTCCCCAATGCTACAGGAAAAGGGCGCGAGAGGCTCGGAAGCGACGACGCTTCTTTGGCGGCGCGACTAGTGGCATCAAGCAATCCCCTTAAGCATGGCGTGCAACTCGCCAGAAGTACGATCTTTTCCCTGCTTGAGATAATGTTATTGCCGCCATCCAGCCCCCTCAATTGACGGCTCCGACCGCCACCGTGTCTTCCAGTCCACGGCCCGCGGATTCAAGTGAACCTTCCGCGCGCACGGGAAATCGGGCCGTCACCAGAGTCCCGCCCCTAGGCACTGTTCCGACGGGGAGCCCCGAACGGCCAAAGCCAGCGCAAATTTGCCCGCATCGCTTATGTAGCGGTAGCGCTAAGTGACGTGTCACTCGGCGACTTCACCCCTACGCCGCCGCCCGTCGAGGTGCGGCTGAACTCATCCGGCGGGCAACTCGCCGATCCGACCGTTCCAGTTCGGGGCGGGAGCGTGCCTGTACTCACCCTGGGCATCGCCCTCGCCGTCTTCGGCGTCGCCCTATCGGCGCTTTGGCTGAGCAATGCCGGTCCGGGTCAAGACATCGTCCGGACCGCAACCAACGCGAACCCGGCACAAGATCCCACAGCCCTCATCCAACTCGGTCGAAGAATCAGCAGGGCTTGCGCGGAGCGCAGCACCGGCGTGTACGGTACCCTCGACGTACTCGCCAAAGTTCACGTATCCGCGAAGCACGCGATCGAGAATGCTCAAGCCGTCGGTGCTCACCGAGGGTTCACCCGATGCGTCCGCAAGGCCCTCAACGGCAAGCATGTAACCGGGGTAGAGTCCGGAACGTACAGCTTCAGGATCGTCTACCTCGCCCAGTAGCTCGGCCCAGTAGCTCGACCCGCCACGACGAAGCGGCCCAACATTTTGGCCACCGGTTCGGCCAAATCACACAGGGCTTGCTTTTGCCGCCGGGCTGCGCGACATAGCGCCGGCCTTAGAAACCCCTTGCCCAGGTGGCGGAATTGGCAGACGCGCTGGCTTCAGGTGCCAGTGTTGGAAACGACGTGCCGGTTCGAGTCCGGCCCTGGGCACTGTTACGGAGACGACGCTGCGGATTCCCCCCCCTTGGGCTCATGATTGATCACAAATATTGAGCCTGATCATCTCTTGATAGAACGCCTCCCCGGTCGCGAGCTTTTCGTATCCTCGCCCGAGCGTTAGCCAGCCTGGTTCGCCGTTCTGCGACAGGTGACCGCCTAGTTTTGC
>JABSRN010000157.1 GCA_013214025.1 Polyangiaceae bacterium | reverse complement strand
GGCGTTGCGCCCGCCGCGAATCGCCGAGCTCGGCGCCCAAAAACTCGTTCTCGATGTCCCCGATTTTATCGTTAGCCACCCCCAGCTTTGTTCACGCTCACCGGAATGTTTCAAGAATTTCCGTAGAATCCATAGGTTGGGG
This sequence comes from Polyangiaceae bacterium, assembly GCA_013214025.1. Taxonomy (GTDB): domain Bacteria; phylum Myxococcota_A; class Polyangia; order Polyangiales; family Polyangiaceae; genus JABSRN01. The sequence continues at coordinate 6,438 of JABSRN010000157.1, read as the reverse complement.
CCCCGGTCGTAACATCCGCAGCGCCAACGGCGCGAGGACCTCAAGAAAATAGCTTCGGTAGAGCCGCACCCATGTGAACGAGCGAAGCATTTCACCCCTCACCCAGGGGGGCTCATGATTGATCACAAGGGGGGGGGGAATGTGTAGCGTCGAGCGCGGCTCGTTCAGCGGACGGGGTCTTGCCAGCTAGCTGGCGAGGCCAGAGCGCTCTAAGAGCGCATCGAGCGAGGGTTTGCGGCCCATGAAGGCGATATAAAGGTCCATCGGTTCGGCACCATCTCCGCGCTCCAAGATGGCTTCGCGAAACTGTTGCCCCACCTCGCGACTGAAGATGCCCTCTTTTTGGAAACGCGTGAAGGCGTCCGCATCGAGCACTTCGGCCCACTTGTAGCTGTAGTAGCCCGCCGCGTAGCCGACGGCGCTGGAGAACAGGTGACTGAAGCCCGCGATCATCGCGTAATCCGCCTCAAATCTTACGGGCGCGTATTGCTCCATGGCCTGGCGGCAATAGGCGAGCAGGTCCCCGTCCCGAGTCGAGTCGTACTCGACATGCAGCTTCATATCGACGGAGGCAAATCCGAGCTGTCGCATCATGGCGCTGGCCTCTCGGTAGGTGCGGGCGGCCGTCATCTTGACGAATAGTTCTTCGGGGATGGCCTCCCCCGTTTCCTGGTGCCGTGCGAAGGTATCGAGGGCTTCCCGTTGCCAGCACCAATTCTCCATGATTTGGCTTGGCAACTCGACAAAGTCCCAAGCGACATTGGTGCCCGCCAAAGAACGCACGGTCACTCGGCTCAAGCAGTGGTGCAGCAAGTGACCGAATTCATGAAATAGTGTTGTGACTTCGTTGTGGGTCAGCGTAGCGGCGGCGTCCCCCACGGGCGGCGTCACATTGGCGCAAATGAGCGCTAGGTGCGGGGACGGTTGAGCGCCCCAGGCGCCGGTGATGAACGCGTTCATCCATGCGCCGCCGCGCTTCTCGTCCCGGGGGAACAGATCGGCGTAAAAGGACGCGAGGAATGTGCCGTCAGCTTCTTTGATGTCGTAGCAACGCACGTCCGAGTGCCAGCGCGGCAGCTCGGTGTTTTCCGTGATGTCGACGCCGTATAGCTCGCGGGCAGTTCGGAACAATCCCTCGATCACGCGATCGACCACGAAATAGGGACGAAGCTGTTCCTCGTCAAAATCGAATAAGGCCCGCCGACGCTTCTCGGCGTAGTAGGGCACATCCCAAGACTTGATGGCTGGAGCGGCGGCCCCCTCCAGCTCCCGACGGAAGTCGGCCAGCTCGGCGCTTTCCTTCTGAAAGGCGGCGTGGCTCTTGCCAGTGAGCTCCTCGACGAAGTCTCTAGCGGCTTGGCCGGTTTTGGCCATGCGATCCTCCAGCACAAAGTCGGCGAAGTCCGCATAGCCAAGCAATCGCGCTTGTTCTTTACGTAGCTCGATGATTTTCGCGATGAGCGGCGGGTTGGCTAACTTGCCGCGGCTCGCTCGGGCGTTCGACGCCCGATATACTTTTTCGCGGATCTCGCTGCTGTCCATATAGGTGATCAGAGGAATCAGACTGGGTGCCTGCAAAGTGAATCGCCACCCCTTCTGTTTCTTCTGTTTGGCACCTTGGGCAGCGGCGGCGATGGCGGAGTCGGGCAAGCCGCTGAGCTCTGCCTCATCGGTGATAAGAAGTTCGAACTCTGCGGTCGCGTCGACGACGTTTTGACTGAAGCGACTGGTCAGCTCCGCCAGCTTGCGGCTCAGCGTGGTGAGGCGGGCCTTGCCGGTATCGTCGAGCTCAGCGCCGTGTCGACGAAAGTCGATCAGTGTCTTTTCCAGAAACCGTTTCCGCGCGCCGCTGAGCTGTTTGGCATCTTCGCTATCGGCGTAGGTCTTGAGCGCTTCGTAGAGTTTTGTGCGAAGCGGGATGCCAGCGAAAAATTCACTGATGGTCGGTCGCACCTCGTTGTAGGCGGTGCGCAGCTCGGGAGTGCTGGCGACGGATTCCAAATGCCCGACAACCGTGCTCGCTACCTCAAGCCACTCGGTCGCCTGTTCCAGACGGTGGGGCGTGTTGTCGTAGCTGCGGTTTTCGCTTTCGTCCTCGATCGCAACCAGGGCCGCGCCGGCCCGCTTGATCAGTTCGGTGATCGCTGGCTCTACGTGCGCAGCCTCGATGCTATCGAAGGCCACAGCAAATTCTGTACGGAGAAGGGGGTTCTTATCGAGCGCCGTCATGGGGAGCTAAGCCTAGCCCGTCCGGCTCCCGAAGGCATCACCGCTCTGGGGCAGCTGGCGCGCGGGGACGGCGCCCTGGGGAGGATTTGCCCAGCTGGTATCGCTGCCGACATCGCTGTCGGCCGGTGACCCCGCCCATGGGTGGGGGCTATCAGAGCGGTACGGAGAGACTCAGCTGAATATCGTAGGCCAGGTCAAATTCAGGAAAGCCGATGATGTCCCGATTTAGGCTGCCGGATCGATCCACAACGGAGCTGCTGCCGAACAGACTACCCCGTTGATCCCACATCCATTCGTACTTGGCAGACAGAGAGCCCACAAGCCATCCGTCCAACAACAGTTGGTCGAAGCCGATGCTGAAGGGCGTTGAAAAGAGACTGGCGTTGCGGGATTCGAGTCTGAGCGCGCCTGCTCCTGAGGAGTCGATGGCGGGATTCACCACGCGAGTCCAGGAGGCCCCGCTGGCGCCCCAGAGGCGGCTTCGCTCTGTCAGAGACCAGCTGGGCTCCAGGGTGTAGCTGAAGCGCAAGCTCTCCAGAGAAGACGAGCCAAATTGACTGCCGGGGGTGAGCGCATTGCTTGCCAGGGTGATATCGAAACTGCCGGCGCTGACGGCGAGCCGTGTCTTGAGCTGAGGCGATAGGACGATGCGCGCAAAACCGCCGTAGACCAGGGCCTCGCTGTATTCGAAATCCGCATGATCCGCGGCGAGGCCAGCGACGCCGAGGGTAGCGCCCAGCTCGATCTTGGCTTCTGGCTTCTTGTCGGGATCCCACAACGGAATATCCGACGGACCGAGATCGTTGCGGTCGGGATCGTCGTTGTCCGCTGCGGTATCCCTGGGGGCATCGGCAGTTTCGGTCGCCAGCGTGGCACTCGGCGTTTCAGTCTTGCCGGCGGAGACCGTGGAGTTTGCCGGGGCTGAGCTCGCTGTCGGCGCCGGGCTCGGCGTGGCCTGGGTGGCAGGCTCGGGGGGCTCGGGCGGCGTGGACGCCTTGGGCTCGGGAGCAGAATCGCTGCTGGTAGGCGCGGCGGGAGCTGCCGGCGAGCTTTCTGCAGTAGCGTTGGCGACTGGGCTCAGCCCGATGACAGCGAGCCCCGTCAGTAGGGGGCGGCTCCAGCGCGGCGCATCACTCACGCAGACTGGCTCCGAGTTTTTCCGTCGCGCGGCGCACGCGGTCGTGATTCTTGTCGACCTCTTTGTCCGTCAGGGTTCGCGCTTTTTCAGGAGCGGTGGTGGCGAGCGGATCTCGGTACACGACGCGGAAGGCCAAGGAGCGATGGTCGGCGGGCACGGACTTGTCGCGGAAGACATCGAACAGCTCGACGGATTCGGCCAATTCCCCGGCAGCCTCGGCAATGGCGTCCCTAACGTCTCCTGAGGGCACGTCTTCGTGCACCATCAGGGAAATGTCGCGACTCACTGACGGCAAGCGAGCGAAGGCTTGGAACTTCGGGGCTTGGGTGCCGAGGCGTTCCATGGCGGCCAGATCGAGTTCCACGATGAGAGCCGGGCTGCCCAGTTCTGTGGCATCCACGACGTCCGGGTGTAGGGGGCCGAAGCGTCCGATGAGCTCGCCGTCGACTCGCAACTCCGCGCAGCCCCGGGGGTGCAAGTAGGGCACGGGTTCGCTGGCCGCGACCACAGTGGGTTCAGTTCGCAAGAAACGCGAGCTGAGCTCAAGCGCGAAACCCTTCGCATCGAAGATGTCCATCTCTTGCGGGCGCGACAGATAGCCGTCTCGGGGCCCGGCGAGGATAGCCGCGAAACTGGGGCGCTCTTCCGGCAAGACCTCATCGCCGGCAATAGCGGGGCGTGCGGCGGCGCCGGCTTCGCTCTGCTTCTGCCCACCGGGGAGTATCAAACTGCCCATGGTGAACACCCGAACGCTGGCTTCACCGCGGCGTCGCGCGCGGCGTAACACTTCTATCAATCCCGGGAGGTGGCTCGTGCGCATGACGCTGCGCTCTTCCGTGAGCGGGTTTTGCAGAGTGACTACCGGTTTGGGTGCGTGCACTTTTTCGAGATCGGCCGCCGATACAAAACTGTAGGTCACCGCTTCGCTCAGTCCGATGCTCTCGGCCAGTTCGCCCATCTCGCGTTCCAAGAGGCCCGTGCTGCGCGGCGGCTGCGGCGCGATACGCGGCAAGGCCGTAGGGATCTCATCGAGGCCGATGACTCTCGCCACCTCTTCGATCAAGTCTTCTTCGCGACTGATGTCCGGGCGCCAGGGCGCCGCCGTCACGACGATCGAATCGTCGGAATCACCGTCGGATACTTCTAAACCGAGGCTTTGCAAAATCTTGCGGGCGCGGGCGAAGTCGACCTCCAGACCGAGTACCGAGTTGAGTCGCTGGGAGCGCAATCGCACCTTGGGTGACTCTGGTAGCTTGCCTTTGACATGCAAGGAATCCGGGCACGGCTGCCCGCCGGCGAGTTCCGCTAGTAGCGACTTGGCTCGCTCAAGCACTTCGCTGACCCCCGCCCAGTTGGTACCGCGTTCGAAGCGGTAACTGCTTTCGGTCTGCAGCGCGTAGCGGCGCGAGGTGCGTCGAACGCCTCGAGGCATGAAGTAAGCACACTCCAGCAACACATCGGTGGTGTTCTCTTTGATTTCGCTGTTTTCGCCGCCCATCACCCCGGCGAGCGCCACCGGGGACTTGCCGTCGCAAATCACGAGATCGTCTTCTTGCAGTTCGCGCTTCACGCCGTCGAGGGTTGTGAACGCCTCTTTGTCGGAAGCCCTGCGAATGATGATCTTGTTGTCGGCGACGTCTGCCAAATCGAACGCGTGCATGGGTTGTCCGTATTCCAACAGCAACCAGTTCGTCACATCTACGACGTTCGAGATCGGGCGGATGCCGAGACGATTGAGTCGCCAACGCATCCAGTCCGGCGAGGGGCCGATCTTCAGATTTCGCACCAGGGCGGCGCCGTAATGGGGGCAGCGTTCGGTATCGTCGTTAGCGATGGAGATTACGTCGGCACACTTTTCAGAGTGGCTTTTTTGGGCCGGCACGGCTTCTGGGACGACCAAGGGCGTGTCAAACATTGCCGCGATGTCGCGGGCGACTCCGATGTGCCCCAGTGCGTCCGGACGGTTAGGAGTCACACCGATCTCGAAAAGGGTGTCACAGATCTCCGGGCAAGCCTCCGTGACGGGCGTGCCGGCCACTGCCGTCCCCGGAGCCAGAACGATAATTCCGTCGCTCTCTTCGGCCAGACCCAGCTCGGTCTCGCTGCACAACATGCCTTCGCTGACGATGCCGCCGAGCTTCTTGGGCGTGAGAGTGATTCCGATGGCCGGTAGGGTGGTGCCTAGGGGGGCGAGCACGACCAATCCACCGGGAGCGGGGACGTTGTTCGCGCCACACACCACAACCTGGGTTTGACCGCCTTCTCGGAGCACGGTCACGAGGGACAGCTTGTCGCGGTTCGGGTGGGCCTCGACTTTTGTCACCTCGGAGACGACCACGGATTCGAGGCCGGTCCCCTCGTGGTGGATCTCTTCCACCTCCAGGCCGGACACGCTCAGTCGGTCAGCGACCTCTTGAGGGGAAGCGTCAAGTTTGGGCAGATATTCGCGAAGCCAACGGAATGAAACACGCATGATTCGGCGGTTCTTGTAGCACGCGCTCAGGGCTTTGGGGGTGGTCCGGCCGCGGATCGGAGGGCGCGGACCAGAGCGCTGAAGCAGGCGGATCGACGCGGTGATCGCGGGCGCTGGCTAGAATCGCGGGCCCCTGGCAGGGCTGCCGCCCTCCCCCTATCGCGTAGTCGCGGCCTGCCACGAGGGGTCGTGGACGTTCAGTGGTTTGGTACTCGGAGCCCGAGCTTGAATGCGCAGGGCTCGGCGAACATCAGACTCATGTGCAAGTTTCGCGGCGCTCCGATCCGATGAGGGATGTGGCGCTCGTGCGGCCTGCCAGGAGGCCGGCTTGTCGCAGTTAAGGAATGTAAATTGTCTTGTACCGACTCGACGGGCTCAGCTACGCTTTTTGGATAAATCCCCGCGAAACAGGGCGGAATGGGGGATGTTGGTGACCGCTGATGAGGCGGGGGCCAGGGCAGTAGAGGAATCGCAGCGATGAGCATTTGTGTGATCACCGGTTCGGCAGGCCTGATCGGGTCCGAGTCGGCCCTGCACTTTCACGAGTTGGGCTACGACGTCTGGGGTGTCGACAACGACATGCGCAGCGTTTTCTTCG
>JABSRN010000156.1 GCA_013214025.1 Polyangiaceae bacterium | reverse complement strand
CGCTCGTGCTCAATCTGAAGTACGCTGACAAGTTTGGTATTCCGGACATTGATCGCGACGGCCTCGTCCATAATGTGTTCTGGCTGACCGCATCTGAACTTGGCTACGTCGGCCTGATGGTTTTCGTGGTGTTGCTCATGACGCCATTGTGGATAGCGATTCCGCAGGCGCTCAACCGACGACGGGCCGGCCAGCGGGATGTGATGTGGGGGCTAGTCGTCGGTCTCGGAGTGGTAATAGTCCAGGGGACGCTGGAATGGTCCCTGCGCATGACCCAGGTCGGCTACGTCTATTGGGTCGTCGCCGGCGTCGCTGTTTCTCTTGCTGGCATGCGATCTTCTGGCGAAAGCCAGCGAGCTGGAGAGTCAGCTTGAGCGTTTCAGCGTTACAGAACACTGGCCCTCCCGGTCCAGCTCAAGTCGAGTTCGTAACTTTTCTTCGAGGCTTTTCGATCAGTACGATCGTGATGATGCATTACTTTGGCACGCTGCCGCATCTGCCGCGCGATCTCCACTTCGCTATCGCCTTCGGCGGCACAGGTGTTCACGCGTTCGTTTTTGTTTCGGCGTTTGGCTTGGGGCTCTCACGCATGCGTCGATACTCGCAGCCAACGCGATCGGGTATGGTCGGCGCAGCTCCGCTCGAGCTTGGCCCCTACTACCTCGGCAGGTTCCGCAAGGTGTACCTGCCATACCTGGCAGTGGTGTCACTCATTGCGTTGATCTGCTTAGCTGTTCCGGTGTACGAATCTACGGCTTATTCGTACTTCGGCCATGCGCTGCTCTACAAAATGTTCGACGAAAGCATTGTCGGCTCGTATGGCTATCCGCTCTGGTTCATGTCGCTAATCTTGCAGTTTTACGCTGTATATCCCGGGCTTCTTCGTCTCTACGAGCGCTGGCAGAGCTGGACAATCTTTGGCTGCGCGATGATCTCAGTGTCGTGGTGGTGGTTCGTTATCAGCACTGGCAAGGCTGAGCTTCGAATCTATAACGGGGCGCTTCCTCAGTTCCTTTGGGAAATCGCCTTGGGCCTGGCACTCGCCTGGCGTTTTCAGAGTCGAGGATTCGAGTTTTGGAACTGTCGAATGCGGGCAACTGTAATCGTTACTGTAATTTGTGCGGTCCTCCATGCGACGCTCGCGCACCAGTTCGGCGCCGTAGGGAGGGTGCTCAATGATGTGCCGGCCCTTATTGCCTATACAGGCATGTGCATTGCAATCTTCTCGCGTAGCCCTCCAGGTGTTCGCCGCTTCGTGGCGTTCATGGGTCGCATCGGATTTCCCGTCTATCTGATCCACATGTTCGTGAGAGACTGGTTTCTGCATCTGGTCCCAACGGACTGGCCTTTTCGGGAGGTGGCCAGTGTCATGGCTGCCTCCGCGTTGCTTCTGCCCCTGGCTTCATGGCTGGCGATTTTTTTTGCTGTCCTCTCGCCTCGGCGTAGCGCGCGCTCTGAGCAGCTCCAGCCAACCGCTGTTTCTCGTTGAACTCGAAAGCCGCAGTCCAGGGGGGTAGGGATGCTCATCGGTCTATGCAGAATGCGACCAGCCGGAAGATTGAGGGCTCCCAAACTATGCATCGATGGTCTCGAGATGAGCCTATTGCCGGTCTCGCCAGATCGGCTCGTGCGGAAACGACCGGTCGATATCGAAGACCACGATTGGCATCAATACCGCCCCAGGTGTAGCGGTATCACAGAATCTTGAAGTGAGGAGCACCTCAAAGCTGGGCCCCGGCGCCATTGCAGCGCGGAGCGGCAGCAGCGGCCAGTCGAGTCTACCGGCACTCACGCTAAACAAGAAGGCAATGTAGGCCGTATCAATAGAGGACACCGAATGTCCAAGCAGTCGAACCCAAATCCGGAAATGCCGCCGTGTCCGCCGCGGATAGTGATCTCGCAGGATGAGTTGACAGCGTACACCGACATCGACCCGGATCCCGACTTTGACATCGAGGAGGCCATCGCTCGCGTGATGTCGCGTCTCGCGGAAGGGGGAATTTGCTTTGGCATCGATGAGTCAACGGTCCGCAAAACGCTAGTCAAGGCGCGCGCCTCCAAGCAACGGCTCTCGCGTGTTCAAGTAGCGAAGGGGATTCTCGCAGTGGCGCCGAGCGAAGCCGGAATCGAGTTTCAGTTTCGAGTAGCCGGTGAAGACCCGAGCGAAATCGACCCGGCTCAGTACAAGTTGCTCGAGAGCCAGGGGCTCCTGGTCCTAGAGTTTGTAGAAGCAGGACAGTCGCTCGCGCTGAAGCGCATTGACTCAACCTAATTGCTACCGGAGCCAGGGGTCGTTGCCTCACGAAATTTGTTACCAGCGGAACGCGCTGGCAACTCTTCTTCATGAGGCAAGGCATCAGCATGGACACGCGAAACGAACTCGCTACAGAGGTGAGAAAACGCTACCGAACGGCATCGCGAGGGGAAAAAGGTCG
>JABSRN010000155.1 GCA_013214025.1 Polyangiaceae bacterium | reverse complement strand
GCCAGGTGGGGTGTAGCTGACGCTTTGGTGTGCCGCCTTGTCGACTTCCTCTGGAGAGATCAGCACAGTCGTTTTGTAAGCGACCGAGCCCGTCGCGCTGACGGCAAGTGACAGCGCAACGGCAGCCGTGTGGTCAGGCAATTCAGCGATCACTACCGCATCACGGAGGCCGAAGGTGAAATAGAATGCCTCCAGGCGGCCACCCACGCTTTCAACGGCGCGCGCCGCAGTTTCGCGGCGTTGCGAGCCGCCGGTCTTTTGCAAGCCGGCGCTTCCTTCTTTCGTGTAGTCGACCTCGAACAGATACTTCGGCATATCGATCTCCCCTGCTAAGATTTATTGAGTCCGGAATCTGGAAACCGCTGCCGAGTATAGGTGAGCCAAGAGTTGTGTGACCAGACTCGAACGCGGGTGGTCGCGCTTCACAATAGTGTCCATCGCACGGCAATCGGCGAAACCTTCACTGGGACCTCCTCAAGGATAGGAGAAATAAGCGGGGTTTTGGGCATGGGTCCGAGTTCCGGTAACGGGGGTTCTGTTAGATAGGAGCTGGGTTGGGGCTGGGTTTAGGCTGAGCAGGGCCGTGGGGAAAACCCGGAGCACTAGCGCGGGGCGGCGGCAATCCGTGGCCGAAGGCTCTGCGGCGTAACGCGCGTTACGCGTCGTGAGCGGGGCGGGCGTCGGTGTCCATCATGAGCGCGGCTTCGGGCGCGACGCAGTCCAGCCGGGACCTTACGGCGAAAGGAAAGATCACGACCGCGAAGGCCCCGACAACGGTCAATTGCCAGGCGAGCGGGAGCATGAATGGCCGGTCGTCGCCGAAGAGCCCGGCCACGATGCACAGGCCACCCAGGTAGGCGAACCACCACGCGCCGCTCCAGAACTGAACCGGACGGCCACGACGCCACTCCACGTACAGAAAAATCAGGCTGGGAAGGACGATTGCCAGCACGGCGAACAACAGCGTGTCCCAGCCATTCCAGAAAGCCGCCCAGCTGCCCATCACGAAGCTCACCACGCACCAGGTACGACTGAAGGGCAGACGGTAGGGCCGGTGTCTCTGCGGCAATTGCCGACGAAGCGCCCAGAGACAGACAGGCCCCATCGAGAGGGCGATGATCAGCGCTGCCGTCAGAAAACTCACTGCACCACTCCACCCCCCGGGCAAGAGCAGCATCACCACACCGACAACCAGGCTACTGAGCACCGCCACCGAAGGTACGCCGGCGCGGTTGGTTCGTCCGAAAACCGCCGGAAGCAGCGCACTTCGGCCCATCATCCAGTTTACGCGTGCCGCCGCACCCATGTAGGCCATCGATGTCGCGCTAGGGGAGACGGCCGCGTCAATGATCAGGAGTGAAATCACCCAGGTGAGACCCAGTCCCGCGGCGATTGCAACGAGCGGTCCGCCGTGGCCCTCGAAGAAAATTCGGTTCCATCCGGCGCCCAGTTGTTCAGGGGGAACCGCGACGAGAAAGGCCAGTTGCAACAACAGGTAGATGGCCAAAGAGATGCCCAGCCCGAGGGCCATCGCCAGAGGTACCGTGCGCTGGGGATCTTTGGCTTCGCCGGCCAGATCCATCGCGGTGCGAAAACCGAGCAAGCTGAAGAGTATGCCTCCCGCGCTCATCGCCCGTAGCACTCCGCTCGAGTCTTCGATCGCAGCGGGCAGGAAAGGAGAGAGGTTCTGCCAGTGAGCGGCCGTGAACATCAGTGTCACAGAGGCCAGAACCGGAATTAGCAACTTCCAAAGAGTGAGGCCGTTGATCCAGCGAGCCAGCCAGACGACACCTGCCAGGTTGATCCAGGCAAACGCCGCGAGCAGCGCCACCGACAGTCCCAGGCCCGTGGCACTGAGTACCTGCTCGCCGTCGCTGTGCTGCGTGAGCACGGGGAAGGTGCTGCTCAGGTAATCCATGGTGGCCATCACCTCGATTGATGGCAACGTCACGTAGGCGATCCAGGCGGACCAGCCGCCAATGAACCCTGAAAGGCGGCCATGGCTGAGCAACGGAATCTGTGCGAGCGAGCCCGAACTGCTGACCAGCGCGCCGAGTTCCGCGAACACCAGCGCCAGGGCATACGCCATGACGCCCGCCAGCCCCCAACTCAGCAGGCTCGCAGGTCCGGCCAACTGGGCAGCGAAGTAGGGGGCGAACAGCCAGCCCGAACCGATCGTGCTGGTAATGACTGCCATCACCATGCTGAACAGGGACAGGTTACGTTTTAGCGGGGTGTGGGAATCTTTACGGGCGACCATCGCGAGACCCAGCTACGAAAGGATGTGCGCGAGAGTGTCCCCGGTCTGAGGCGCGTGTCCAGTGCGCATCGATCCCTCTTTCGGATCGCTGGAGCCACCGAGACGAGCGCTCGTGATCAGCACTTGAAACCAGGCCCCAAACCCAGTTCGTCTCACTTATCCTCGGTCCGGAACCCGGATCGCACAGTCGATGCGGGATAGGGAACGTCGCGCGGGGGCCTTGGCGCCGGGAGTTACCAAATGGCTGCCTTCGACCTCGTGGCCACGGGCACGTTCGGATCGTTGGATCTGGTGCTGTTCAGTCCAACTACGTTCTACGCGGTTGGGGACACCATCCAGCAGAACCTCTCCGGCACGATCGGGAGCTTCTCGTTCGTCCCCGAGCCGCCGACATCGCTGCTCCTGATCGCGGCCGCCGGCCTGGTGCTCGTTAGGCGGAGAGGGAGAGCCTAGGGGTCGCCACCGTCGAAAACTCCGCTTACGCAGCCTCTCAGGGGCCGGAAGCACGACGGAAGAACAACTTCCTCTCGCGCGCGTGTGACTTAGATGCGCCCGGTCGTCCTTCAAGCGCTCTAGAGATGCGATGCGCCCCTCCCCTGGTCGCCCGCTCACAGTACAAAGTCACCACGTTTCGGCCTCGTCCGACCGGCGCGCTGGCTCGAACACGAACCCCTCGTAGTCCTTGACCGCCACGTCGGCGATGCGCTGGTAGTAGATCGATCCACCTAGGTACGCGGAGAAGTAACGGGGCTTGCCGTCGATGTTCGCGCCTGTCCACCAGGAGTCGGTGCGGGGGAAGAGAGTGGCGCTCGCGATCCCGTTGACTTCGTTGGCCCAGGCCTCTTCGCTGTCGGTCGTCGGCTCGACGGCCCCGATGCTTCGCTCGTGCAGGTGGCGCATGAAGTTTCCGATCCAGTCCAGCTGGCGCTCGGCGCCGAGCGGCATGTTGTAGAACACGCCTGGCGACCCGGGACCGTGGATCACGAACAGGTTGGGGAATCCGGCAATCGTGAGGCCGAGATAGTTGTGGAACCTGTCATGCCATCTCTCCTTCAGGCTCATGCCGCCGCGTCCCTTGGGGTTGAGACGTAGCATCGAGCCGCTGATGGCATCGAAGCCGGTCGCCAGAACGACCACGTCGATGGGGTGTTCGCCTGACCGGGTGATCACGCTCGCTTCTGTGAACCGTTCGATGGGATCTTCGCGCAAGTCGACCAGCGTCACGTTGTCGCGGTTGAAGGTCTCGAAGTAGCCATCGTCGAGGATCGGGCGCTTGGTGATTACGAAGTGGTCGGGCATCAACTTCTCGGCGGTCTCGGGGTCGCGCACGATCTCGCGGATCTTGGCACGCACGAAGTCGGCCAGTGACTTGTTGGCTTCCTCGCTGATCACGATATCGTTGTAGAGGTTCAGGAAGAACTTGAAGCCACCTCGCTGCCACAGCTTTTCGTACAGCGCCTCACGCTGCTCGGGGGTGTCCTCGAGGGCGGAGCGCTGGGGGTTCGCGTCAAAAGGGAAGCCGCCGACGTGTGCGTGCATTTTCGCGCGGAGGGCGTCCCAGTTCGCTCTCGCGTCCGCCATCTCCTCGGCTGCGATGGAGCGGTTGCCTGCGGGAAAGGAGTATTGCGCCGTGCGCTGCAGCACCGTCACGTGCACCGCCTCTTTGGCGATCTCGGGGATCGACTGGATCCCCGAAGAGCCCGTCCCGATCACCGCGACGCGCTTGCCCTCGAAGGCAACCGGCTCGTGAGGCCAGCGGCCCGTGTGGTAGCACTCGCCCGCAAAGTCATGGATCCCGGCGATGTCGGGCATGTTCGCTGTCGAGAGGGCGCCCACCGCACAGATTAGGAACGGGGCGGAGGCGCGCTGGCCTTTGCTGGTCTCCACCGTCCAGCGCTGCGCCGCTTCGTCGTAACGGGCGTCTTCCACCCAGGTTTCGAACTGGATGTCGCGATGGAGATCGAAGCGATCGGCGACATGCTCGAGGTATTCCAGGACGGCGGACTGCTCGGACTGGGTCTCGGCCCAGTCCCATTCCTTCATCAGTTCTTCCGAGAAGGTGTAGCAGTAGAAGGGGCTGCCCGGACCATCGACCCGTGCACCCGGGTAGCGGTTGTACCACCAGGTGCCACCGATATCGCTGGCACCGTCGTACACCCGCACCGAAAGGCCCATCTCGCGCAAATGGTGCAGCGCGTACATACCGCTGACGCCGGCTCCGATGACTACCACATCGTAGTGTTCGATCGATCCGCTCTTTCGCACGGGCTGACTCTTGCTCGTCATTCTCTCTCTCCTACGCACTCGGGTATTCGGCGCGGTTAGCGGGGAGTGGATCTAAATCGTTTTCGGTCACAGGGACCAACTCAGCGTATACTTTACAGAATGCTCGTGATCGGAACCTGAACCCAAGCGCAAGAGCCCGCTTATGTCTCCTACCCTCCTTGGTGGAGATTGTGGGCCCGTGGGGCGGAGCTAACCGTGCACTACAGCAGGAGCAAGAAGAAGACGGCCAACGTCTAGCGATTTCGCTCTAGGTGCTTCATCACATAGTCGAGGACGATCACTTCCTCGTCCTGGATCAGCCAATGTCCGGCATCCAGGCCGACGGTCTCGAAGGGCCCCTCGACGAAGGCCGGCATGCGTGACTGCACGTCTTCGTTCACGAAGGCCTCGATGTCGTTTCTACCGTAGACGTAGAGGACGGGCTGTTCGACGGGCCCGACGTTGCCGGGTGCACCACTCGAAGGGTCAAGCGCGCGATACCAATTGAGGGTCGCGGTGAGCGCGCCGGGCTCCGCGTAGAGAGCGTCGTACTCAGCGATGTGCCCGGCCGGCATCGTCGAGTACATGAAGGTCTTCATAAACCAGCGGCCGCCGGCTCCGAGCAGCGCTTCGGCGACCCCGGGTCGACGGAACACTTTGACGTAGGTTGGCGTCGATCGCGGCGCATCGGGCTCTGGGATCGCGCCCGGATGCGGAATCGAGAGCGAGGCCCAGGACAGGACCCGCGTGGTGTCTCGCGAGGTCGCTGCCCAGCCCACGATCGAGCCCCAGTCGTGCCCGATCAGATGGAAGCCATCGAAGCCTACCGCGTCCGCGACCGCGAACACGTCGTCGACGAGTAGGTCGAGCGCGTATTGGTCGGCGCCTGCCGGGCGCGCACCCGGGCTGTACCCACGCTGATCGAAGGCCACGACACGGAAGCCGGCCTCCGCAGCACGCTCGAGTAAGGGCGTCCACATGATCGAGCTCTCGGGAAATCCGTGGAGCAGGATCAGACCCGGCCCCTCCCCATCGAGACCCGCCACCCGGGCGCGGAACGAAAACCCACCAGCCTCGATCTGGACGAGGCCGGTG
>JABSRN010000154.1 GCA_013214025.1 Polyangiaceae bacterium | reverse complement strand
GGCTTAGCGGCAGCGGGCTTAGCGGCAGCGGGCTTGATGGCAGCGGGCTTGTCAGTCGTTTTGTCAGCCGCCTTGTCGTCTTCCTTCTTTGTTTGGAACTTGCTCTCGTCGGCGGTTCCCCAGTCGCCAGCCCAGGAGCTGACGCTGTAGATGACATCGCCACCGACCAGCTTGACCCAGCGGTTGGAGCCTTCTGAGTTGGCGCCGAATTGCAGGGAGTGATTCTGGTCTGCCACCTGGATGGTGAGCGTCGCGATGGGCTCTAGCAGGCCGACATCACTTGCGGTTTTACCGTCCGCGAAGTCGACGGCGTTGAGCCCCTTGTAGGCGCGCAGCAAGTCGTCGACCTTATTGGACTCGAACTCCTTGATATCTCGACCCTTGAGTTTGCCTGACCACGTGTCGCCGTCCTTCTTGAACTCGAACTCGCCCGTTTCGTTGGTGAGGCTCACCTGGGTAGCGGTCTTCTCGTCGAACTTGAGGATGGTCTTGTCGCGCCAGTCGGACGCCTTTCGCTCATAAAGATACTTAGAGTAGCCCTTGACCGCGAACACGGTGTCTTTGCCGGCGACACGGGTCATTTGCCCGCGGGAGCCGTCTTTGCCGAAGTAGATGTCGAGCTTGGCTTTATCGCCGGCGCTGAAGACCGCGTGAATGGCGTTCTTGTCGTCGACGCCCCACTCCACGAAGCTGTCCTTCGATTCTGAGATGACTTCCTTGCCCTTGAGTTTGTCGAGGTTCTCCAGGAGCGACTTGATGTTGCTCTGATTCGCCTTGGCAGCGACGGGTTTTTCTACCGTCCAATCCTCGCCACTTTTGGCGAGAACGATTTCGGTTGGCTTCTCGTCACCCACAGCGGGTTTAGTAATGCTGATCTTGGTGATCGCCTTTTGATCTTCCTCGGAGAGGGTGATGTTCGGGACGTTGGCACCCTTGCCTTCCAGGCTGTGCACCTCGCGATCGGCGGTTTCAGCCTTTTGCTGTTGGAAGTTCGCGATGCCGAGCACCCCGAGCACGGCAATGGCCGCGTACAGTTTTTTGTCTGTGTTCATGACAGCTGGACCTTCTAGAGCTTGTACTTGTTGCCGGGGTTGCGGCGGGATCGCCATCGGAAGAGACCGAAGAGACCGAACAAGAAAGGCATGCCGAGGGTGAGAGTCCACTGGACCTTACGTTGAACGTCCTTACGAGCGGTTCGGTACTCCTCGTCCTTCTTCTTGATGGCAACGTCATCGTCTTCAGCTTCGATGCTGGGTTTGGTGATGCTGGAGTAGGTGAGGTTGGGGTCGCCGATGATCTTGGCGCTGGCTGCCAGCAGGTCGGCGTCTCCGCTGATCCAGTCCAGGGTGTTCTTGACCGACAGAATGACGTTGGTCAGATACCGCTGGGCGTAGGGGCCGGCGATCATCAGTAGTTGCTGGTCGCCGCCGACGTTGCCGAATTGAGCGAACTGGCCGCCGAGCTCGGGGCCGTTGCCGGCACGGGCGAAGGGATTCGTCAGGAACTGGCTGGACGAGACCACGAGCACCCGGGATGCCTCGGGAGCCTGCGCGTTGGCTTTGATGCCGCTATCCCCCGGCTCGCTAAAGGCACTCTTGAGTTTTCCTTCGGCGACGGCCGCGATGATGCGCTGCTCGAAGGGGGGCTTGGGCTGCCATTCGCGTCGCATCTTCATGTCGATGACATCGCCGGTTACGACGCCAGCGGCGGGAGTGGTACGCGCGACGGCGTAGATCTTTACGTCGCTGGGCTGCTTGTCCCGAAGGATTTCCAGGCTGGAGGGGAAGGGAAACGCCAGTTCCTCCATACGGAAGAATCCGGCGAAGCTGGGATCCAGCAGGCGTTTGTCTTCGTCGAACCGCGGATCGTTGACGACCTGAGCGATGCCCGGGTGTCGGATCGAGGCGACGCCGCCCTGGGTCATGATCGGAATGCGGAACTGGGCGCCGTAGTCGAACACAGCATCCTTCTTCATGTCGACGCCGTATCCGGCGAGCAACTTGTCGAGGTTATGCGTGTTCAGCGTCGCACTCATGGTCGGATCGTTGGCTTTCATCGTCACAGCGCTGGCAAATACCGCGAGGGATTTGCCGCCGAGCATAAGGAACTGGTCAATGCGACGCAGCTCCTTATCCGTGTAGTCCTTCTGGGGCTGAGTGATGATGAGACCGTCGAGTTCTTTATCGATCTCGGTGGCGCCGTCCGCCAACTCTACATCCACTAACTCGTAGAAGGGGAAGGCCTGTCCGAGGATGGCTTTGATGCTGGGCCCGCCGCCCTGACCCTGCTTGGGCGTGAGGTTGGGGTCGTCGAGCTTCAGCTCGTCCTTGCCGGTGACAACGCCGACCTTGTGTTTGATGTCGTCTGCCTTGTCGCGGATTTCTCGGATCTTGTTGGTGATCCAAAATTCCAGACCGGTGGCCTGGCTTGGATTGAGCTGGGGGATGACCTGCTTTTCGCTGCCGTACTTGATGACGAGCCCCATGTAGCCCTGGGCGATAGAGGTCTGGTCCTCACCGGTGGCGTCGCTCTCGCCGAAGGCCATGGGCTGGAGTCCGGCTTCTTTGGCTTGCTCCTTGAGCTCGTCGGTCTTGGCCTCGATCAAGGTGTATTCGAACTTGCCGTTGCCCGCGCGTTCGTACTCTTTGAGCAGATCGGTGAGATCCCGATTGAAGGCATCGAGCTGAGCGAGGCCGCGGGTGATGTAGGCGTCGACCTGTACGGGGGTCTTCAGCGTGTTGATCAGACGGCCGCTGCCCTTAGACAGAGTGTAGCGTTCGTTCTTCGTCCAGTCGGTGCGCGAGTAAGCGCCGGCGGAGAACATGTTGGCCATCACCGCGATGGCGGCGATGACAAATAGGTAGGCGCCGGTCTGGGCGGCAGCTTTTCGTCGGTCTTGTTCGTTTGCCATGGATCAGGCCCACTTTCGCCGCTCAAGGGCACGGAATGCGACAACGAGGCTGAGCGCCGTTACGCTAAGGAAATAGATGATGTCTCGGGTATCCACCAAGCCGCGGATGAAGCCGTCGAGTCGGGTACTGAAGCTGATGTAACGGAGGACACCGCCGGCGGCGCCTTCCATTCCGTTGGCGACGTCACCGACCCACCAGATGGCTCCGAGAGTGAAAAACGTCAGAAAGAACGCCACCGCTTGGCTGTCCGTGATGGTGCTGATCAACAGGCCAATGGCCACTGCCGCGGCACTGAAGAGCGCCAGCCCTAAGTAGGCGCTACTGACCGGGCCCCAGTCGAGGGCGCCCAAGTGCCAGGGCTTGTAGAACATGGCGAGGGGGTAGATGGCCGTGGTGGCGAGGAGGGTGAGCACCAGGCCGAGCGCTCCGAAGTACTTCCCGAGAATGACGTCGCTGTCTTTCACCGGAAGAGTGATGAGCATCTCCAGGGTGCCGCTCGCGCGCTCTTCGGCGAGCAAACGCATGGTCACCACGGGAATGACCAATACGCTCAGGCCCTTGGGTACCACGGCGAACATCTGCACCAGGGTGGCGCGGTCCGCTTGCCAGAAGGCACCGCCCATGGCGAATACCATGAGGCCGAGTCCGAGGAAGCTGAGGCAGATGACCACGTAGGCCACCGGGGAATCGAAGTAGGAACGAAACTCGCGCTTCGCAATCGTAACTAAGGGGGACATCTCTTATTCCTCACTCTCGGTGGCTAGTTCTTTCGACTCTTCTTCGGCATCGCCGTCGTCGTCGTCGTATTCATCTTCATCGCCGGCATCCCAGTCGGCGCCCCGGTCGAGCTTTTCGTCGCCTCGGGTCAGATCTCGGAAGACCGCATCGAGGCTGGCGGCGTCGCGCTTGAGCTCCAGCAGAGTCCAGCCTTTGTCGACCGCCAGGCGGAAGATGTCGGCGCGCAGGTCCGAATCTGTCGAGCCCGATAGCTCGAAGCGGTGATGCTGCTCGTCGGAGTTGAGTTCCTTGACGCGCTGGCAGCCACCGATGGCGGCTAGGGCCTCTTCGACCTCTGCGGTTTTCGGAGCGGCCTTGTCACTTTCGGCGTTCTTCTCGTCGATGGTGACCTCGTAGCGATCGGCGCCGGTCTTGCCGCGGATCTGATCGAGGTTGCCGTCGGCGACGATGCGCCCCTTCGACACGATGATGGCGCGGGAACAGGCTTCCTCCACCTCGCTCAAATTGTGCGTCGAGAGCAGGATGGTGCGCTCTTTGCCAATTTCCTTGATGTATTTTAGGACTTCGGCCTTTTCATTCGGATCCAGATCGCTGGTGGGTTCATCCAGAATCAGGATCGGAGGATCATGAATGAGCGCTTGCCCGAGGCCGACACGCTGACGGTAGCCGTGGGACAGGGTGCCGATCTGCTTACCGAGCACCTGGGCGAGGCCGCAGACCTCCACCACCTTGCGGAGTTGCTTCTTGAACTCCGACTTGTCGATGCCGCGGATTTCTGCGGCGAAGCGCAGGTACTCCCAGACGTTCATGTTCGTGTAGAGTGGCGCCCGCTGGGGCAGGTAACCAATCTTCTGTCGTACCTCGAGCGGGTTGTCGAAGACGTCGTGTCCGTGGACAGTCGCCGAACCCGTGGTGGGTGCGATGAAACACGTCAGGATGCGCATGGTCGTGGACTTGCCGGCACCGTTGGGGCCGAGGAAGCCCACGACTTCACCGCGCTGGACTTCGAAATTGACTTTGTCTAACGCTCGGGTTGATCCGAATCGTTTGGACAATGAGTTTGCTTGGATCATGACGTCGGTCATGTATGGGGCTCCACCTGTTGGTAGGTTTGTGTGTTGTGCGGCAGCGGGCGTGAGTTGGGGTTGTGCGGGAACTGCTTTGCGCTTCGGCCCAGTCTCCGCCCGGGCGGCGGCATGGTAGCCGCGCGTTGAGGGGTGTCAACAACCGTAAATAGGAGATTTCTCCCGGGATTTGGGCTTTGGTCGCCGGGCTACGGCGCTCTAACGTTTGAGTGCCCGATCTATTCCTGCGGCGCGCTGATCCTGTGCCGGAATGGGAGATCTCCGGTGCTTCTGCTGCCGAAGTTGGTCTTATCCGCCGCTGCTGTAGCCCGACACCAGATTCTGGGCGAGCAGCCCCCAGCCGTCAGAAGCCACGAACAGCAGCAGTTTGAACGGCAGGCTGATTTGGACTGGATTCATCATCGACATGCCCAGAGACAGCAGCACGTTGCTGACCACGAGGTCGATCACAAGAAACGGCAAATAGATCGCGAATCCGAGGGCGAAAGCCGCGATCAGCTCTGAAACGATGAAGGCGGGGATGATCACCGAGAGGTCATCGGCCCCGATCAGGGCGGGATCGCCGGCGGATTCCTTCGCCAGCTTAAGGAAGCGCGATTTTTCCGACGCCGACGCATTGGCGGAGAGAAAATCTCTCATCGGCTCGCGAACAGCGGTGGCAAGATTGACGATCAATTGGGTCGCGTTGGGGGCTGGTTGCTCGACGGCTGGCAGCAAGCGAGCCGAGATGCGCGCCCCCACGGGAGCCATCGCGATGAGCGTCAACGCCGCGCTCAATGCCAAAATCACGGCATTTGACGGTACGCTGGGGGCTCCGATAGCGCTTCGGGTGATGTGAAGTACGGTCGATATCTTCACGAAGGCGGTCAGTGCCATCGCGAGCAACGGGACTAGGCCCAACAGCGCCACAATCAAAACCAGTGACATAGGCTGATTCAGCAGCTCCGCAGTCGTCATTTTGAATCCTCGGAACCGGTTTTTTTAGCGCGTTTTAGGGGCTCGCTACCGGGGAGTTCGGGGGTGTTTCTTCGGGCATTGGCCAGCAGGGCGGCGAAATTCCCGGAGCCGTTGGGGATTTCGGGGACGGCGGGCACTTCGTCGGCGGTCATTTCACCGAGAGCTGCCAAGCCGCTTTCGCTGCTGCCGACGACGAAGACTCGTTCCCCGACCTGCACCAAATAGACACTACGCCGGGGCTCCAGGGGGAGCCTACCCAGCAGCCGAAGTGGACCGCCGGCGCTGCCAATGCCCATCCGCCGAGCGCCGTAAATTACCGCAACCGCCAGGGCCACCACGCCGAGCAGAATGGCGGCGGTTTGAATCAGGTAGCTGCCAGAGGTCCCCACGCGGCCGGGAGCCTACACCCTGGGCCGCGCTTGAATAGCCCTCCCGGCTCAGATGCTGGCCGAAGCTCGTGCTGTGGATTGACGTAGGCGCTTTGGGACGCTACCCGACCGGCCATCCGTGGCACTCATAATACAAAAATTTGGCGGCACTTCGGTCGGCACTCTGGAGAAGATGCGCAATGTCGCGCGTTGCGCGATCCAAGCTCACGAGAACGGCGATCAGGTCGTGATGATCGTGAGTGCCATGAGTGGGGAAACCAACCGCTTGCTCAAGCTAGCCCACGAAATCGCGGAGGTTCCTGACAGCCGTGAGCTGGACGCACTCGCTGCGACCGGGGAACAAGTGAGCGCTGCCCTCGTGGCGATGACCTTGCAGAAGATGGGAGCGCGCGCCCAGAGCTTTCTGGGGCATCAAATACGCGTGCATACGGATGGGGCCTTCACCAAGGCGCGCATACGGACCATCGACGGCACTCGGCTAAAAGAGACGGTGCAAGAGGGCAAGATAGCGGTGGTTGCCGGATTCCAAGGAGTGGACAGCCGGGGAAACATCACGACCCTGGGACGCGGCGGTTCGGATACCACCGCGGTCGCCATCGCTGCGGCCATTGAAGCTGATGTTTGCGAAATTTACACGGACGTTGACGGCGTCTACACGACCGACCCAAATATGTGCCCCACGGCACGCAAGATAGCTCGCATCGCCTACGAAGAGATGCTGGAATTAGCCTCCCTCGGCGCAAAAGTGCTGCAGATTCGTTCTGTCGAGGTGGCGATGAAATACGGAGTGGCCATTCACGTGAGATCTTCATTTAGCGATCGACCCGGAACCATGGTGGTAGGCGAAGAGGATCTCGAATCCGTCACCGTTACCGGAGTCGCCTACGACAAGTCCGAAGCTCGAGTGCAACTCATTGGGGTGCCCGACAAGCCCGGTACCGTGGCGGGGGTATTCAAGCTGTTGAGTGACAACCACGTGTCGGTCGACATGATCATTCAGAGCGCGTCCAGCGGCTCCGGCGAGACCACCGAGGTGACCTTCACGGTGAACGAGACAGATCTCGCCCGAGTCAAGGGCTTGATCGAGGCCCACATGGACAGTCTCGGGGGCGGTACCAGTGTGGAGTACGACTCGGACATCGCCAAAGTCAGCATCGTCGGATTGGGCATGCGATCCCATGCGGGCGTGGCGAGCAAAATGTTCTCGATTCTCGCCGATGAGGGAATTAATATTTCGGCCATCAGCACCAGCGAGATCAAGGTCAGTTGCCTGATTTCAGCCAAGTACACGGAATTGGCAGTCCGCTCCTTGCACGACGGTTTCGGGCTGGACAAGCTGGCCCAAACCAACCCGCCCCCAAATAAACAGGGGCGTAAGATACGACAGTCCAGCTAACGGCCTCGTCGCAGCCGCGGACGCCCGCCGGCTTTAATTCGCGCGAGCGGATAGGTACCGATCACGTTGCGGAGCTGTTGGGCGACGCCTTCCCCGTAGCCGCTGCCGGTGAGCCGGGGACTGCCGTCCTCGACGATGACCGTGATTCGGGCATCCGCGACGCCTGCTCTCTGGGTGACTTCGTCTATTTCGTCAAGCAGCGTCTGGGGCATGCGGCCCCGCCGGAAATAGGCGTGCCCATCCACGATATGCAGCACAAACAGCTGGTTCGACCGGTAGATGGCAATCGCCAACGGGGTGCCCAAAACGAGCAAGATCAGGAGAAATATCGGGACCATGGCGAGCCGGAGGAACGCGGTGGGCAGCATAGGGCCTTGTCGGGCAACAGCGCGAGGATTTACTGGCACGGCCGTCGCGACGTGGCGGAGGCCGGACGGCCTTGACCCATTTGCGTCTGACTGCGAAGACACGCGATGTGAGCACGGTCGATCCCGAAGCCGTCGAGCCCGAAGCCAGTGACGAGCTGCCTCGTTGGTTCGGACATTTTTTCCTCTACGATCAGATCGGCGAAGGCGGCATGGCGCGCATCTATCTTGCTCGCAGCCAGACGGAGCTGGGGGCGGAACGACAGGTGGCGGTCAAGCAGATCCTGCCCATGTTGTCTCGCAGCGAGTCCTTCGGGCGCAAGCTGATCGAGGAGGCGAAGCTGTGCAGCCAGCTCTCCCACGGAAACATCGTCCAGGTGATGGATTTGGGCCGAGAGGACGGCCTGCTCTACATAGCCATGGAGTACGTGGAGGGCTTCGACCTGCGGGAGCTACTGCGACGCTGCAGTCGAGGGCGGATCTCCCTGCCCATCGAATTTTCGTTAGCCGTGGTGATCGAAACACTCCGTGCTTTGGATTTTGCCCATCGCCTGGGCGACGAATCGGGGAAGCCGCTCGGAATTGTGCATCGGGATGTTTCGCCCTCCAACATTCTGTTGAGTTTCGAAGGCGAGGTGAAGCTCTGCGACTTCGGAATTGCACGAGCCTTGTCGGCCGAGCCGAGCGCGGACGACGAACCCGCGGGCAAATCGGGCTACATGAGCCCGGAGGCGGCTTTGGGAAAAGAGTTGGACGGTCGCGCCGACGTGTTCTGTGTGGGCATCATCTTGTGGGAGCTGCTGGCGGGACGTCGCTTGTACAAGGCGCCGAAGGGTTCGGCTCCGTCCTTGGAGCGAGCCGCACTGGCGGAAATTCCGAGCTTGCCCATCCGCGGATTGGCTCAAGAAACGCAGCTTCACGAAATCGTCATGAGATCGCTGAGTCGGGCCGTCGACGAACGCTACGCGAGCGCCCACGATATGCTTGAGGATCTTGAACGTTATGCGGAGGAGGCGGAGCTTGCTGCTAGCCCGCTGCGGTTTCGGGACTGGCTCAACGAGCATTTTGGCCGTGACATCGTTGCCCAGCGGCGTGCTCGGGAGCGACATGCTCGAGAACTCCTCGACTCCCTGCCACCACGGTCCCCCGGCCGCACCTCGTCCCCGTCCTTCCCACCTCTGGACCAGCCCCTGGGCGTCGTCTCAGCCCCCGCCACAGCAGGCGGATTCGCCACCCATAGCAAGACCGCCTCGGCCCCCGCCGCGGCGGCCGTCGCGGTGTTACTGCTCGCAGTAGCCTCCTTGGCGTACATTTTTGTGTGATTGCCCATAGCGACTAAGATCCACCAGTGGACTACGTCAAGGTCGCCGTTCCGGTCCCTCTGGGGCGCTCCTTCAGCTACGCGGTTCCGACCGAGTTGGAGGGCACGGCCGTGCCCGGTTGCCGGGTACTCTGTGATTTTGGTCGGCGACGAGTGCTGGGAGTCGTGATCGATCGGGGACCGACCGCCCCCGCTGACGTTCCGCTGGAGAAAATAAAGCCCCTGCGCGCAGTAGTGGATGCACACCCGGTGCTGCCGATGGATCTCCTGAGTTTCTTGCTCCAGTTGAGTCGCTACTATTTTTCGCCCGTGGGCGATGTGGTGCGCTTGGCTTTGCCTTCCGTGGCCCGCTCGGCGAAAATTGTCTTGGCAGATCAGGGATTGCTCGACAATACCAAGCTCAAGACCGTGGGACGAATGGTCCAGGTGGCTGAGCTCACCGGGAACGAGCTTCCCGAGTTGAAAGGGCAGGCAGTTGCCGTTGTCGCAAAGTTGGCGAGTGATGGCCCCCAGTTGGTGTCCAATTTGCAGAGCCTCCACAAAAACGCTCGTTCCGTTCTCAAGTCGCTGGAGAGCCGTGGCGTGGTTCGCATCCTGAAGAAAGAACGACGGCGCGGTCGTTTTTTTTGTGCCCCGGCAATACGAGACCAAGCACCGTCTCTCAACGCTGCTCAACGGGAGGCCACCGAGAGCATCAACGCGGCTCTTGACGAGAAGAAGAGTGAGCACTTCTTGCTGCACGGAGTGACGGCGTCCGGCAAGACGGAGGTGTACCTGCACTCCGTTCAGCATTGTCTCAACCAGGGACGCAGCGCCATGGTGTTGGTGCCGGAAATCGCGCTCACGCCGCAACTCGTCAGTCGATTTCGCGCACGCTTGGGGGACGAAATCGCCGTGATGCACAGCGGCCTCACCGAGGGCGACCGCTTCGAAATGTGGACTCGCTTGCGTGGCGGGGAGCTACGGGTGGTGGTCGGAGCGCGCTCAGCGCTGTTCGCACCGATGGTGGAGCTCGGGCTCATATGCGTCGACGAAGAACACGACGGCTCCTTCAAGCAAGAAGAAGGCGTGCGTTATCACGCGAGGGATATGGCGCTGCTCCGAGCTCACCGCTCGGGTGCCGTCTGCGTGCTAGGTTCGGCGACTCCGTCTCTGAGTACCGAGGCCCGAGTGAGGGGAGGAAAAGTTACCCGCTTGAGCCTACCCGAGCGGGCGCACAGGGCCTCCAGCATGCCAACGGTGGAGCTGGTCGACATGCGTCGCATGGGACCAGGCCCCGCCGGCGACAAACTACTCAGCTTGCCCCTGTGTCGGAAGCTCGAAGCCGTACTGGCTGCCGGCGAACAGGCGATTCTGTTTCTGAACCGTCGCGGTTTCGCGCCTGCGGTGGTGTGCGAGAGTTGCGGCCAGCTCGCGGAGTGTCCCAACTGCAGCGTGGCGCTGACCCATCACAAGATAGCCGGCGGTCAGCTCAGTTGCCACTATTGTGATTACACAATTCGCATGCCCTCTGAGTGCGGGAAATGTGGCGGAAAGTCGTTGGGCCTCGAGGGGGCAGGCACCGAACGAGTGGAAGACCAGCTAGCCAAGCTGTATCCGGAGGCCCGCATCGCGAGACTCGATCGAGATGTGGCCGCGGGCTTGAAAAGCGAAAAGATTCTCGATCGCATGCGGGCAGGCGAGGTGGATATCTTGGTGGGCACCCAGATGGTGACCAAGGGCCACGATCTTCCCAAAGTCACTTTGGTGGGCGTGCTCAATGCCGACACGGCGCTGTCACTGCCCGACTTTCAGGCCGCGGAGCGCACCTTCCAGCTATTGGTGCAGGTATCGGGGCGGGCGGGGCGGGCTGAGGACCCCGGGGTGGTAATGATTCAGACCCGCAACCCCGAGCACCCGGCGGTGGCGATGGCCGCGACACACAATCTGGCAGGATTCGTAAAACAAGAATTGCGCGATCGAAAGGAGCTGCGATACCCGCCTTACGCCTTCCTCGCATTGGTGCGTATTGATGGCCCGCTGGAACACGAAGTCGAAGCTTTTGCTGCGCGCTTGGCGGCAGTTGCTCAGAAGAACGTCATCACCGGCGTGGACATACTCGGCCCGGCCCCGGCCCCGCTGGCGAGGTTGCGCGGCCGCTACCGGTACCGGTTCATGTTTCGGGCCACAGCACGAAAAGCCCTGCGAGAGGCGATTTTGCCCATCGTTCGTGCGGAGGTGCCTCGCAAGCTTCGGGTCAGTGTAGACGTAGATCCCGTGAGCATGTTGTAGGCTCTGTCGAGTTCTCCGCTGATTGAATTCTTCCTAGTGTCTGTGAAGCCGATGTTCGATACCTTGAGGAATGCCCTTGCGGCGTTGGCCGGCATCGTATGTCTTGGCGGGCTCCCGCTAGAGGCGAAAGCCTTCGACGGCATGTGGCGGGTCGGGGCGAGCACGGGGCGAGCGTGCGTGTCAGAGCTTTACGATGCGGGTTGTTTGGTGACGGAAGAGTCAGGGACCAGCGTCGGCACGTATCTTGGCTACGGCTTGTCGGATATGTTCGACCTCAATTTCGAGCTCCAATATTCGGGCCATCAAGTCCGCGAGACGGATCGCTACGCAGATCTCGGGACGGCCACCGTAGGGGTTCACTACAAGTTCGATGTGTTTCGATGGATCCCCTACATGGGGCTGCTCGGTGGATACGGGCAGGTCTGGGGAGCCTCGCCAATCGGGGAAATGGTGTCGGGGCCTATGGGCAGCTTCGTTCTCGGAGTGGACCGCTGCATCATTCCGGAATTTTCCGTTGGCTTGCAGATCCGGGATGATGTGGGACTGGCCTTCTACTCACAGTATTTTACGACTACTCTGCGTTTGGAATACCGCTGGGGAATCGATGAGTAGGGACGCTGCTGTTTGGGTCGGAGCTGGGCTCGCTACCGCGCTGGCGGCTTGCAGTCCCAGTGCCCCTAGGGGGCCGGGGCCCGCAGATGCAGCGGTGGTGAAACCGATCCCGCCGGTTCGGGGGAGAGTGGTGCCCATTGCCACAGCGCCGGCCGCGAGCCGCGATCTGTCGTGGCTTGAGGCGGTACGTATGGCGGATTGGAGCCAGGCGGAAAAGAGAATCTCCGAGCTCGACGCAGCGGTGCAACAGCAAGCACCGATGAAGTACCTCATGGCGCGGGTGCTCAGCCATCGAGGCAAGCGCGAGGCCGCGATCGAGCTCCTGACCGGGCTAGAGTCAGAACTGCCAGTTGTTCAGCAGGAAATCCTCTCCGAACGCGCGGCGCTCCAGTTGGAGGTTGGCCCCTTTCTAGATGCCGCGCAGTACTACGCCGGGCGAGCCGGCGCGGAAAATTCGTGGCGTCTAGGACTGGCCTATCATCGCGCAAAGAAGGACGACATCGCGCTCTCCACAGTGAACGTGGCGCTGACGCGACTCGGTGCCAAACGTAGCCGGAAAAAACATCACGATGTGACGGCGAAACTCAGGGATCTGCGTGCGGAGATCCTGGAAGGTAGCGGAAAGCCTGCGGGCGCCGGTCGAGATCACCTGTGGATATTGCTGCACGCGCCGACTCATGCGTTGGCTGTGGGCGCATTAGAACGGGTCGAGCGATTGTGGCCCACACGAAAGTTGAGCAATGCTGAGAACTACCAGCTAGCGGATGCCTTCGCCGAGGCTGGGCGACCGCAAGACACCGACGCGGCGATCGAACGCATGACCCCACCGGTGGCGGGCGATGCCACCCTGGCGGATCGTGCCAGGACACGGGCCTGGGCCCGCTACAATGGGCGTCAAGACTACGCGGGCGCTGCGGCCCTGTTTGCCCAGGCAGCGGATCTCGAAGCGAAGCATCGCGTTCAAGATCGTTTCTACGCGGCTCGCTCACTCTCCCGCGCCGAGCAAGACGAACAAGCCATCACCGACTATGCACAGCTTGCCAAATCGTACCCAACTAGCTCCTATGCCGAGCGCGCCATCTATCTAATCGCTCGCTTGCACTATATTCATGGGGACTTCGGTCCCGCTCGGGATGCTTACGATGTTTATCTCAAACGCTATGGCAAGAAGAAGGGGCGTCGCCAGCGCGGGCGTTTTGAGGGTGTGGCACGCTATGAACGAGCTATCGCCCTCTATGGCGCCAAGCAGTATGCTGAAGCAGACAAGGCCCTGGCGACTGAGATAGGCAAGCTCAAGGACTCGCACTTCAAGTCTCTCATCCGAGAGCTCAGGGCCGCGGCGCAAATCGCCGCCGGCGCGGAAAGCACCGGTATCGCCGGCCTGCTACGAGTTCTTCGCGAGCATCCGATGACCTTGGGAGCCTCCTTAGCTCGCGCGCGGCTGCGCAGACACAAACATGAATTGCCGCCGCTCATCCCAGCCTCCACGCCGCGCAATCCGGGTCCCTTGCTCGATTTGCATTTGCCTTCGAAGGCGCAGTGGTTGGCTCAGTTGGGCTTGGATCGTGAGGCGGAGGCGGAGCTTCGGAAAAACCGCGATGCGATTCGCGAACGGCACCCGGACCGCCGCGGCGAGACCATGTGTCGGATATACGGTCAGCTAGGCACAGCGGACGCGCGCTATCGCGAGGGCCAGCAGGTGGTGCGCTCCGCCGCCTTGAGCCGACAGCCCACCGCCCGCTCACGGTGGGCCTGGGAGTGCATTTACCCCCGGCCGTTCGCGGAAATCGTCAGCGCGGCCAGCGGCAAGTACGGCCTGCCGAAACACTACGCCTACGCCATCATGCGTCAGGAAAGCGCGTTTCGACCGTCCGTGGTGTCGTCGGCCAAAGCGGTGGGCTTGATGCAAATGATCCCGCCTACGGCGAAACGCGTCGCGCTTGCTTTGGGCGTACCCTATGAGGCGAGCGCGCTAACGGAGCCTGCCTACAACGTGCGTTTCGGCGCCTACTACCTCGACCTGGTGTATCGGATGTTCGGGGATCGCGTGACCCTGGCGGCGGCCGCCTACAACGCAGGTCCGAACGCAGTCGATACTTGGATGCGAAAAACCGAGGGCATGGAGCTCGATCTCTGGGTCGCGCGCATCCCCTACTTGGAAACTCGCCGTTACGTGACTCGTGTCGCGAGTAACCTCGCGCGATACACCTATCTTTACGACCAGGGCGAACGGGAATTCGAACTGGCTCTGCCGCCGTATCAGCCGGTTCCCGACGACGCGTACTGAGGGCTAGAACCGTATTGAGGCTAGTAGTTGCCGATGCGAGCGGCCGATGGCTGCCACAGGCTACGTCCCGGTAGGCGGAGGCCATCGACAGCCCAGTGAGTGGAGAACGCGTCGCGCAGGGTCAGTTCCGCCAACTTGCCCCGGGGGGAAAATCCCCAGACGGTTTCCTGGGAGACGTCGTCCGGATCGGCGTAGACCCGCCACACGAAAAATCCGTGAAACCACGGACGCTCGATGAAGGCGCTCACTAGGGCGCGGTAGGCTAACGCTTGACCGGCCTCGCTCTTCACCACGTTCTGCAGGTGTTCTGGCCACTCCCAGGGTTTGAGCGCGGGGTCTTTGCGTGCCGTGTATCCGAACTCTGTAAAGATGACGGGTTTGTTCCAGGCCAAGCTGAGCTCTTCGACTTGGTCCGCTAGTTTGATGGCGCTCTGCCTCATCTCTTCGAAGCTCGCGCCTTCGTGATCGGTGAGGGGATAGAAGGCATTGATGCCGATTACGTCCAGCTGTCCCAGGATGACGGTGTCCACCACGTCGTCCCAGTTAGCCGCATAGGTGAGGGGTCCGTGATAGCGCTGCCGGAGTTTCTTGAGCACTGGCAAGAAGCTGGGGGCGTGGGTGGTGGTGAGCCAACTGCGCATCTCCACTCCGATGGCTAGCAAGTCGACCCCAGACTCGGCTGCGGCGCTGGCCCACTCCAGCAGGAAAGCCTCGTAGGCGTCCGCCCAGATCTGCCACTGCTCGGGAGTTTTCGGATCGATCTCGGCACGCCATTGTCCGGACTCCACCCAGAGATGGGGGACCAACAGCACTTTGAGCCCCACAGCATGGGCCTGTCGCACAGCCGCTTTTACGTTGGCGCGGTTTTCTCGGTAGGGCGTTTCGAAGCGCAGATCGATCCCGGCGGGCTGCAGATCCCAGACGCGCCCGAAGGGGGTCAGACTCACCCAGGTCGCTCCCATGGCCCTGAGGTCGGCCATGGCCCTGGCGCAGGCGGGACTGCCGTAGCCGCGTCCCGGATGCATCCCGTTCTCGATGGGTCCGACGGTCACGCCACGGATCGGTCCGAGCTGGGTTGCGCCAGATAGCGGCAGAGGGGCGGGCCACTCAGCGTTCGCAGGGGAGGGGGCCGCAGGGGAGGGCGCCGTGGAGGTGCCGGTAGCCGCGGGTTCGGCACGGAGCGTTTGGCAGCCGACCAGACAAAATAGGCAGAGACCTAGCCAGCGCGCTCTGCCATTTAACTTCACGACCGGGTACATCTCTGCTGATAGAGATCTTGCAGTTTTTCCTCGGTGAGTTCCCCCAGCTTGTCCGTGACAAAATCAGCGCCGGCGGCAGTGAGGGCGGACGCGTCATAGCTGTGGGCTACCGCGGCACAGTATAGCCCGGCGCTCTTGGCGGCCTCGATGCCGGAGACAGAGTCTTCGATGACCAGCGTGCCCTCCCTTACATCCCGGGAGCTAGCTTGATTGAGCATGGCGATGCCCTGCCGATAGCCATCGGGATCCGGTTTCGACTGGGCCGTGTCTTCGGCGGCGACGATGCCGAGCACCAAGTCGCGCACACCGAGCACATCTAGACCCAGTTCGATTTCGTCTCGTAGGGCGCCGGAGACGATCACTACCGGGCCGGCCGCTGCTCGGGCCGCGAATACTTTTGCGGCATCCGGGAAGGTGGACAAATCGGACCCGGCCAAGCGCAGGTAGACGGGCTTCTTCGCCTCGACCAGCTCGTCGATTTCTTTGCGGCTGACGCTGCGGCCCGCATCTCGCAGCATCGCCTCGAAGCCGCCGACGTCGTCGTATCCTAGGTATTCCTTCCAGTAGGCCTCCCGGGACACTTCCACGTCTTGTCCCCGCAGAACCTCGGCGAAGGCCTCAAAATGGATCTCTTCGTCGTCGACCAGTACCCCGTTGTAGTCGAACAGGGTTGCCTCAAACACGGTCACGTTGCCCACTCGGCATGCCTAGGGCTGGGGTCTCGACGCCGCAAGCGCTGCCCTCGGGACCGGGGGTATCGGGAACTGCCATCTCGCGCAGATCGCCGCTGGTATCTCAGGCGGAATTCCTCGGCCCGCGCGCCCCATTCCGGCAAAATTTGTGGCAGTTCGGCAGTTCTTGCGAACTGCAGCAACCCATGCCAGGGTCCGCCGGCCTCACGAAACGGGGCATGGAAAGTCTATGAGTAAGGGCGATTTGCTAGAGATGGAGGGTGTCATTCAAGACGCTCTCGGTGGTGGTCAATACACGATCAAGGTCGATCAGGGCGGTTCAACCGTTCGGGGTCAGCTTTCGGGTCGTATGCGGCGCCATCACATTCGTGTTTTACCTGGCGACCGCGTCCGAGTTGCGGTTTCGCCGTACGATCTGACGCACGGTTTGATCGTTTACCGCGGACGCTCCTAGTCGGTGTCCCTGGACCCGGCGCTCGGGTCTTGGCTTCTGGGCCCCGTGCTTCTGGGCTGCGTGCTTCTGGGCTCCCGGCGCCGAATCGCACACCTCGCGGCAGGGCTGCTTTGTCTGCTCGCGCTGAGTTCGTGTCAGTGCGAGTCCGACGATCCCGCGCCGCTGACGGTTGCGCCGCAGCCTTCCGCACAGCCGAGCCAACCGCCGCAGGTGCTCTACCTTCCAGAGGCAGGCTCGCTCTTGCCGCCGTCAGCGATCACCGGCGACTCGCCGGACTGGGAGAGTTGCCCCGCCGAGATGGTGGCCGTCGGTGCGGGCTACTGCATCGACCGATTCGAAGGGGCGCTGGTGGACGACGCCAGCGGTCGCGCGTTGTCGCCGTACTATCACCCCACTCGCAAGCGGACGGCGGAGAGTTACAAGCGCTGGAAACGCCTTCGCTTCGAGGTGGGCCCCGCCAGTGCACGAGCTCTCCCGGTGCCTCGCCCGCCCGAGTGGCAGTTGACGGAGATGGTGAAGATCCGCGCGGTATCCGAACGCAGTCAAATCCCCAATGGCTACATCAACGCGGTGCTGGCCAAGACCGCCTGCGAGAACGCTGGCAAACGACTGTGCACCTCGGAAGAGTGGGTGCGTGCTTGCCGCGGGGAGTCCGGACGTCAATTCCCCTATAGCGACGTGTATCGCCCCGAGATCTGCAATGTATTCGGCTCCGTGCATCCGGCGCGGGCGCTTCACAGCGATACATCGATGGGTCACCTCGATCCGCGGCTCAATCTTGTCCAGGTGGACGGGCGCACGGTGCTGCAACCCGCCGGAGGCACATCCGAGTGTGCCAGCGAGTGGGGGGACGATCAGATTTACGACATGGTGGGCAACGTGGACGAGTGGGTAAGCGACGCGGACGGGGTGTTTCGAGGAGGCTTTTACGCCCGCGCTACCAAGGAAGGCTGCGAGGCCAAGGTCACCGTGCACTCGCCAGAATATTTCGACTACAGCACGGGCTTTCGATGCTGTCGCTCGGCCCAGTAGCTCATGACGCTGGCAGATCAGAGACCCCACACGAAATTCACACCTCGGCGTGAGACGACGGCTATCATGAGGCGATGGCTGTCATGAGTATGGGCTGGTCCCTGCACACCGCCGATCTCCGGCAGCTGGAGCCAAGCTGGTTGGACGACGAGTCCGCCCTCAGGGAGTTGCTGTACAGGACAGTGCAGCACGAAGGTCTGCATCCCGGTATGAGCTTGTTTCATCACTTCACTCCTCAGGGTGTGAGCGCGACCATTGTGAGCGCGGGCTTGCGCATTGCCCTGCACAGCTGGCCCGAACACCGGGCAGCGACCTTGGACGTGTGGTGTCGCGGCTTGGACGGATCGGCGATTATCGCGCGCCTGTCGTCTGTCCTCGCCGTACCGTTGACTTCATCGGCGCCAGCGCTGTCTCCGGCAGTATAGCTACGAGCAGAAAACTCGGGGAAGAGCCGGACTGGGGAACTTGCGGCATGCGGGCGTTGCGGTTTAGTAACGTCGCTTCTTAACGTCGCTTCGTTACGGAGCCGGCTTCGTCAGAGCCGCCGCGGTCGACACATTGCTCGCTCCATCTTGTGGGGGCGAAGTGTTCCTGGACCACCGCGCGCGCCGTAGGCAGATCGAAAGCCCCGCAAGAAAACACATCGACGTGCACCACACGATCGCTCGGAAAAATATGCACGCTGATATGACTCTCGGCGATGAGCAATATACCGGCGATGCTTGAGGGCGTCCCTGCCGCGTCCTGTTCGTGCACCTGCGCTTCGCTTACGGCGGTCATGCCGAGTCGTCGACACAACTCGAGCAGACAGCTCTGACAGCCGCCGGCTTCCAGTCGTGAGCCTTGGCAACCCGTGCCTTCAGCGATCCAGTGGGTTCCCAACACGCTCTGGACCTACCTGGTTCTGAAACCGGCAGCACGAAACCCGCGCTTGCGAGTAGCCGACCCGGATTCGCCCGCACCGGTGTTCAGTACTCAGCGACTTATTGGCTACAATGTAGGTGATTGTCGCATAATCGCGATGTGACTCATCAAACCCCTGTGATCGTTCTTCTTCTAGCCGCTCTGCTCGGAGCTGTGGGCTGTGGGCACCCGCTGCAGCGCCGACTCGAGGGGCGATGGTTCGGCGAGTCTGTGGAGAACGTAGAGAGCGAGCAGCTCGCCATGGTGACCGGCTGGGTGAAGGGCATGAGCATGGAATTCGCCGGCGATCAGCTCACCGTGATGGTCCCCCTCGAAGAGCCGCGCACCGGAAAATACGAAGTCGTGCATGCGCGTGAAAACGACATCACCCTCGCGGTGTCCGGAGCCGAGGGCCGGATCGATACCGCCCACTTCATCCTCGACGACACCGACAGCATCCGCATGAAGCTGGGTCGTGGTCGAACAATGGTTTTGCGACGCGAGTAAGACTCGCGGTGCAAAACCATTGTTCGCTGTCCGAGCCGTGGGTGACGATCGCTGCGCCACCCACCCCCAACGGGCTCATGATTGATCACAAGTTTCGAGCTTGAGCATGTCCAAGTAGAAAGCTTCGCCAGTCGCGAGTTTCTCGTACCCTCGGCCTAGGGTCAGCCAGCCAGGCTCGCCGTTTTGCGACAAGTGCCCCCCTAACTTCGCCATCGAGTACAGCGCGTCGCGGGCTGTTCGGATCGGCTTCCCGTATTTGCCTTCGAGGTATCTTATGTGCAGTGGCGAGATCACTCTGTCCGGCGGGCGGTCGGGGGCCGTTCTCACGACCGAGCGCGCG
>JABSRN010000153.1:7500-112238 GCA_013214025.1 Polyangiaceae bacterium | reverse complement strand
CGTGAACCCGGACCTGCTGTGCATCGACGAGGTGGGCTACCTGTCTTACGACACGCGTTACGCCGACCTGCTATTTGAGGTGGTAACGCGCCGCTACGAGGCTCAGAAGCCGATCGTGCTGACGACGAACAAGCCATTTAGTGAATGGCCCAGCGTCTTCCCAAACGCCGGCTGCGTCGTGACCCTAGTGGATCGGCTCATCCATCGTTGCGAAGTGATCGCCATCGAGGGCAGCAGCTACCGGATGAAAGAGGCCAAAGAACGTGCCTCCCGAAAAAGGAAGCCGAAGAACCCCAAATAACTGCGCTGAATAAGCGCGCTTCTACGCGATCGGTAACACCCGACTCTTCGACTCGACGGCGACACTCAGATAGCAACGCCAACGCTCACGATGCGCCGCGGAAACCCTCGGGACCAAAGCCGGGACCAAAACTTGGTCCGGGGCGTGGTCACAAAAGCTACCGACACCCCGATGGTGCCGGCACTTTCCTCAATGATTCTAGCGGAGGCGAAAGGATTCGAACCTTCGGAGGGCGTAAACCCTCGGCGGTTTTCAAAACCGCTGCCTTCGACCACTCGGCCACGCCTCCACGGGCGGGACTAGCATGGGATTTGCTGGAATCCATGGCTTTGCAGGAGTGCTGAGAAAACAGCTGCTTTCTGGCAGTCGGTTGAGGCGCCAGCTTAGCCAGACGGCGCTTGTGCTGACGAGGACTCGAACCATTGGCTGCGGCTTGCCTCATATCTGCAAGGCTGCGGTGAGGGCGCGGGGGCTTCCGTCCGGTAGGCGCTGCTGCGTTCGTTAGGAAGCTGGCACGTTCCCGTTACGACTGAGGGCGACGCCCGCGCGCTTGTCTACGGCGGCGCGGCGGTTCGTTACGATCTAAGAAAACTCCTACGTATCGAAGCAGATCGGCGCGAGAGTTTCCGTAGGCGACGCAATGTGCCCCCGAATGGGCAAGACTCGGAATGCCGTTATTGGCTACGCGGATCTGGATTGTGAGATACACGTCTGCCGTCGATATCTCGGGCCATGATGAATCACCTCCTTAGAACAACGTGGATCGCGAACGGCACGCGTTGGTATTCGGCTCTGGGCACCTGCCTAGTGGGCACTACGCTATTGGGTAGTCTACTAGTTGCCGGCGTGGGATGTGCGCCTCAGCCGAAGATGGTGGCCAACGTTACGGTAGGCAGCACGGGGTGCCCGGCGGAGTCTTTGGCGGTGTTCGACTACCGCGTGGAGTCGCGAACCTGGCGCGCCGCGTGCAAGGAGCAGCTCTATGTCTGTTCTGCGGTTGGTGGCGGTAACAAGTGTACACCGCAGAAAGTGGAAACGCTGGACTCCGACTTGGCTGCTCGAGCGGCGCTGTTGTTGAAGGTACCGAAGGCCCAGCGTGATCTCTTCATCACCTACGATCTGATGGCTGTCAGTTGGGATGAGTATTTGCAGCTGATGCGAATAGTTAACAGTTTGGCACCAGTGGAGCTCGCGGACGTCGGGTCGATATCCGATATCTACTTCGGGCCCTCGTTGCCCGAAGGGGAGCCCACGCCTGCTGAGACCCCCGTGGAGAGCGCTCTCGCGAAGGCGGCCGATGGCTGCACTCGTGTCCCAGAGTTTCGAGGGCAGACCGGCGGAGCTTATCCACGTGGTCAAGGCGCAGTAGCTGATGGCTACGGCTCGGGTACGCTACGAGCCGGGTCCACGAAAACGCGCGGTTTTTGCTGGGGATGGGCCGGCGCCGCTGTTTGAATGGCTACGGCTCGGGTACGCTACGAGCCGGGTCCACGAAAACGCGCGGTTTTTGCTGAGGATGGGCCGGCGCCGCTGTTTGAGAGGTGCTCCGCGTCGATTCCGCGGTGCCGAATATTCGTTGCCCCGCGGGGTGGGCGCTTGTGGGAAGCTTCGGCCCTAGGGGAGCGCACATCTGTCCGGTCGGGCTTTCGTCCGACGGCAAAAGCTGCGCGATCTATCAGCGCGGCGTGTCGTCGGTTGCCGGGGGCAGGAGGGGGCTCCCGCTTTCGTAACCGAGCAAAAATTTAGGAAGCTACGCAACTGCCGGTGGATCCGGTCCGAGGGCGCAGCAGAACTTGTTGAGAGAGGAAAGACAGAATGGCCAGCTACGTAGTTAGGATTTCCCACGCCGGAGTGCGGGTAGAAGATTTAACGTTCATTGAGCCTTGCGTGCTCGTTGGCCGTGATGTCACCGGGATCAAGCTCGAAGACACCAACGTGTCCGGCAGTCACGGCAAGCTCGACTTCGACGGAACCCAGGTTTGGTTTACGGATACCGGTTCGACCAATGGCACTCGCGGACCGGACGGGCACAGCCTCACGGCTCCCCTGGCCCTGACTCCGAACATGACGGTCGGTCTCGGCAACAGCACGATCACTCTCATCAGTGTTGCGGCGGCCCCTCCTGGAACCGCCGTGATGGCCCAGGGACCTATGGCAGCGCCTGCCGCTCCCGTCGCCGTGCCGGCGCCGCCCGCTGCCATTGTCGCAGCCGCTCCGCCCGTAGTCGCAGGGGCGGCATGTCCGCCGGTAGCGGCGACGCCGGCCCCAACAGCTCAGGATCCTAAAGCCGGTGGAGCCTTTGCTACAGGGGGGCCTAGCTCTGTCTACAGCCATCCGGACCAGCCTGTACGCCACAGTTACCCGCTGGCGATAACCTGCGGAGACATCAGTACGGCGTTTTCCTTGTTGGTGAAGACCGCGCCCTTCGTGATGGCTCGTTTGGGCGTGATGGTAGCCATGACGGTGGTCGCGATCCTTTACTGGTGTTGGATGCTCGGCGGTTTCTTTGTGTTCGGCAAAGGCGTGGGCTGGATTTGGTTCATCGCTTTTGCTTCCGTAGGCGGTTGGTTCTGGAACACCGTGGTGCGTTACTTTCTGTACTTGATGAAGGCAGCACACATTGCCGTGTTGACCGAGCTGATCACGACAGGCAGCATCAATCACGGAAGCGAAGGCATGTTCGTTTACGGAAAACGCATCGTCACCGAACGGTTTGGCGAAGTGAACATTCTGTTCGCCTTGGACATGGTCATCGACGGCGTCATCCGCCAATTCAACCGCACGCTCAACTGGGTGGCGAACCTGTTGCCAATCCCCGGCGTGAACAACGTGAAGGCGATTGTGAATCGCATCGTGCATGCGGCGACGACTTACATCGATGAGACGATCTTCTCGTACAACGTCGCACGCGGCGACGAGAACTCCTGGCGCAGTAGCAAAGACGCTCTCATCTACTACGCGCAGAACTCCAAAGAAGTGCTCAAGACCGGCGTTTGGATCGCCGTGCTCGACTATGTCTTGAGCGCCATCATCACGGTGTTCATGTTCCTTCCTGCCTGGATCATCTACTTGATCATCCCCGCCTCCCTCGGCATCTGGCCGGTGGTCACGATGGTGATCTTCGCCTTCGTGTTCGCAGCTGACGTGCGAATGGCCGTATTGCGCCCCTTCTTCCTGACCATGATGATCGTCAAGTTCCACGACCAGGTTCAGAGCCAGCCCATCAACCTCGAGTGGGATTCCAAGTTGGAACAGGCCAGCGACAAGTTCCGCGATATGAAGGACAAGGCAGCGAACTGGATCTCGCCCAAAGCCAGCGATCCGGCTGTGGGGGGCGGGTCCGGAGGCGCGCCTGGCGGTGTTCCCAGTGCGTTTAACCTGTAATTATCAGGTTTTATGTCAGTCTACTGGGGAGAGCGGCCAGGCTTCGCCCGCTCTCGGTGGTTCTGTACTCAATGATTGGAAATCGAAGCCCTGTCGCCACCTCACTGAACGTAAGACTAGTGAACGCAAGGGCTGCTTGCCAAAGTGGAGTCGGCTTGCTTGTGTCGACCACAGAAGCTAAGTTCCCGCTCCCCCAAAGGTATCTGAGGAAATTCATGGCCCGCGTAACCGTAGAAGATTGTCTCGAAGTCGAGGATAACCGTTTTGCTCTCGTCGTACTGGCCGCCCAGCGCGCCCGTCAGCTCATCAAGGGTGCGGATCCATTGGTTAACGCGAGCAATCGCCAAGCCGTCTTGAGCTTGCGTGAAATCGCCGCCGGCAAAGTGCACTTCGACCGCCCGACGGATGACGTCATCATGGAGTGGTTGGAAGAGCTGGGTCACAGCACCCTCCGCTAAGTGCCTCCCTGGTGCTCTGTGCATTCGGCGCTCTGTGCATTCGGCGCTCTGACCATTCGGCGCTCTCTGTTGGGGGCGCCGTTTTCGTTTATAGAGCGGCCGGCCTTGCCGCGTCGCCCCGCCGACCGCAGATGGCAGCCAACTGATGGCAAGGCGACGTTCCTGGAAAGCGCCGGCTCTCGCTCAGGGTGAGAAGCTCGGGGCGCGCCGTGCAGCTCCGCAGTTGAGCGAACTCGGTATCGCTGGCGATCTGGGTGCGGTCGCCCACTACGTCGATCCTGCGTACTACACGAAGACCTATCGCTCGCGTACCGAGGATGTCTACTACTACGTCAATGAGGCGTTGGCCTCGGGGGGGCCCGTGTTGGAGTACGGCGTGGGTAATGGTCGTATCGCTTTGCCCATGGCGCGGGCGGGTATCGATGTGACAGGCATCGATCTGTCGGCGCCTATGCTCGATAGTCTGCGCACACAGCTAAAAGACGAAGCGAAAGACGTACGTGGCCGTATCGAGCTGCGGCGCGGCGACATGCGGCGGGTAAAGCTGAAGAGACGTTTTCCTTTGGTTATTGCCAGCTTCAACACGGTGCTGCACCTCTACGAGCGCCAGGACATGGAGCGCTTCCTGGCCTGCGTGCATCACCACCTCACCCCCAAGGGTCGTTTTGTTTTCGACTTCTCCATGCCTCACCCGGCAGATCTCTGCCTCGATCCCGACAAGGCATACGGCGCGCCCCGAATTCGACACCCGACGACAGGTGAGCTCACGCGTTATGCCGAACGCTTTGTTTACGATCCGCTGCGGCAAGTGCTGCTGGTGAATATGGATTTCATGCCCGAGGGCAAGAGCCCGAGCTTTACGGTGCCGCTGACCCATCGACAATATTTCCCAGCCGAGATGGAAGCCTTGCTGCACTACAACGGTTTTCGAGATATTGATTTTCGTGGCGACTTCAGCGACAAGGCGCTGGACGAAGACGTGGAGAGTTTGATCGTGAGTTGTCGGCCTCAGCGCGGGTATCGCCCGTGAGCAGGCCGGGACGCCCCGCCCTGCTCAACGCCGTCACACAGCTCCGGTAGCGGGGTGTCCTGCCGCGCGAAGGAAAGTCGCCCAAGTGCTCTAAATTGCTGTCCTCCGGAGAGGTATTCGTCGGTTCGGGGTCGCAAATTCCCTATTTTGTCAACTTGATCTGGGTGGGGGCCGTCCTTAGGTTACAAGCAGACCGCGTTGCGCCGGATCTTCGGATTCTGTGGAACGATCAGCGCAAAGAGCAAACAGTGACAGCAGATCCCTATTCAGAACTTGGCGTCAGTCGCAACGCCACTGAAGAGGAAATCAAGAAACAGTACCGCAAGCTGGCGGCCAAGTATCACCCGGACAAGAACCCGGGAGATGCCAAGGCCGAGGCGCGATTCAAGTCTCTGAACAGTGCCAATCAGGTTCTGGGGGACAAACAGAAGCGAGCGCTCTACGACGAGTTTGGCGAGCAAGGATTGCGGGATGGCTTCGATCCCAACATGGCTCGGGCCTACGGACGCCGGGGTCCGCGCAGTGGCATGGGCGGTGGGGGCGGCGGTTTTCCCGGTGGCATCAATCTCGAAGATCTGATGGGCGGCGGCGGTAGCGCATCGATTGGCGATCTTTTCGGCGATCTCATGGGCGGTGTTGGCGGAGCGCGCCGTGCTGCGCGACGCCGTGGCGAAGACATCGGCGCGGTGGTTCGGGTGGACTTCGCCTCGGCCATCCGCGGCGCGAGCGTTAGCGTACGGGTGGCGAATATCGCGGAGGACGTGACCGTTCGGATCCCCCCGGGTGCTGGCGCTGGCGACAAGGTGCGGGTCGGCGGCCACGGCTCTCCCGGTGTGTACGGTGCGCCTGCTGGGGATTTGGTGTTGGAGATCGCCGTGTCCGATCACCCGATATTTGAACGCGACGGCCTCGATCTCAGTTTGGATTTACCGATCACGGTGGCGGAGGCGTATTCCGGCGCCAAGGTTCGCGTGCCCACTATCGACGGTGGGGTGATGTTGACGGTGCCCGCCGGGACCCAGTCGGGTCAGAGCTTGCGACTCAAGGGCAAAGGCGTGAAGCGCCAAAAGAAAACAGGCGACCTCTACGTGACGTTTATGATTCATCTTCCCTCGGACGACAGTCGCGGCATCGAGCAGGCCGTGAAGGCGCTCGGGGAAGAAACGGACATGAGCGAACGCGACAAGATGGCGCTCTAGCAAAAGTGCCACCCGCGTGCCAGCACGCCGCGCGGCCTGTCGCGCGGCCTGCTGGTGAGGGCTCAGTGTGGGGGCTGGCTCTGCGGTTTGTTGTCGGTGTTTTTGTCTTCTTCCCAGGCCTCCGAGCGGGGAGAGTGACTGGAGGGCGCGCTGGCGTTGATATCGGACGGTGGCGCGTGATCGAAGGCACGAAGCTCTTTGGAGATCTGACGTAGCAGCGCTTGCTTTTCATGGAACGGCAAAAAGCCACTCTTGAAACCGCTCAGGACGATGCGCTTGATGTCCCGGAAGCTCATGCCCATCGCCGTGTGGGCGAGATACAGTTCCTTGGATACGGAGGTATCGGTGATCAATCGGTTGTCGGTGTTGATGGTCACGCGCAAGCCCAGATCGAAGTACAGCTTGAGGGGGTGATTGGCCAGGCCCGGAGCGGCGCCGGTTTGTACGTTGCTGGATGGACAG
The DNA here is from genome assembly GCA_013214025.1 of Polyangiaceae bacterium. Lineage (GTDB taxonomy): Bacteria > Myxococcota_A > Polyangia > Polyangiales > Polyangiaceae > JABSRN01. The sequence goes on along the minus strand of JABSRN010000153.1, from coordinate 105,404 downwards.
CATTCCAGGGGGATGCGTTGGTCGTTGACGTAGTGCAGCAGGTCGCCGTTCTCGCGAAGGCGGCAACCGTGTCCGATGCGATGGGCCCCACAGACATGGATGGCCTGGTGAATCGATTCAGGTCCGTAGGCTTCACCGGCGTGGATGGTGCAATTGATGTTGTTGGCGCGAACCAAGCGGAAGGCATCCCTGTGATCTTTCGCAGGGTATTGAGCCTCGGCGCCGGCCAGATCAAAGCCGACGACCCCGCGGTTCTTGTAGGCGACGGCAAGCTCTGCCATCTGGTACGAGGACTCGGTAGAGATATTGCGAATACCGCAGAGGATTACGTTCGAGACGATGCCGTAGTCGCGATCGGCTCGGCGCAAGCCTTCGAGCACGGCTTCGACAACCGCCGTGAGTTTCAGTCCCGAGTCCGTGTGCAACATGGGCGAATAGCGCACCTCCATGTACCGAACGTTCTCGCGATGGGCGTCCTCGGCGAGCTCGAAGGCGACCCTTTCTAGGGACTCTTCGTTTTGCATCACTTTTAGGGTGATGGCGAAGCCGCGCAAATACTCGACCAGGGAGCCAAACTGATTGCCGCAACCGATAGCCTCGCGGAGCCCTGCCGGATCTTCAGCGGGTAGCTCGATGCGGTGGTGTTGGGCGAGAGCCGCGATGGTCTCTAGGCGCAGGGAGCCGTCTAGGTGGACGTGCAGATCGGTCTTGGGGAGCTTACGAAAGACTTCATAGGGAATGGACGGCGAGGAGCTGGAAGTGGACATCTAGTAGCGTAGCACGCAGTGCTGGCGGGGCGAGGTGCTGGCGGATGGCTACTAGATGCTGTGAAAAGCTTGGCGCTTTCAGGACAGTGGTCGCGTGTTGCGTTGCCAGCTGAAAGCTCCGACGCCGAAAGCAGCGGCCAAGGCGAACACGACGAAGGCGGGCGCTGGGATGCCGCTGGTGTCGTTGCCGTGTTTGGATTTTTCGAAGGCGGCTCGGAGTTCCACTTCCGGACGGCCGCCGATGAACCGTTTGCCGCCGATGTAGGTGGTGGGCAGCCCGACAAAGCCGATGCTCTTGATCAGCGCCATATCGGCATCGATGATCTGGTCGGTCTCCGGAGCCTCCAGGCACGCCAGATAGGGTAGACTCGGAAATTTCATCGCCCTGCCCAGCTTCCGGGGAGAGTCGACCTCTAGCTCATTCTTGAATAACCAGTCAGCGGCTTCTTCTTTTTTGCCGAACTTGGCGGCGCAGACGGCGGCCCTCGCAGCGGGTCGCGCCAGATCGTGCATGCTTAGCGGCATGTGGCGGCGCTCGAAATGTACCTTGTCTCTGTAGTCGGCAATCACCGTCTTGAGGACAGAATGAAAGCGTCGACAATGGGGGCACTGAAAGTCTGCGAACTCGATCACGTTGATCTTGCCGGGCTGATACAGCGCCTGGATGGCGGCTGGCACCGGGGGCGCCGGTTTATGCTCAGACCATACGAAGGGTGTGGCGAAAGCGATGAGGGCCAGACCCGCCCAGCCCCAGGAGGCGAGGTAATCCGTGGCGGTGACTTTGCTGGGGGCTTGGGACGCCGCCCTGTCAGCATCCGTCGCAGCGCTCGGGCCAGCTGACTCGGCATTCTCGGCGCGGCGGAGGGCCACAGCGCTAGCGGCGAGCAGGATGGCTGCGGTGTCAACAATGGCGCAGAGGTAGCAGAAGGCCCCGATTCGTAATTGAGCCATCAGTAGGCCCAGTCCGATGGTGCCCCCGAGCATGGCCGAATGACGAAAGCCCGTTTTGGTCACGAAGGACAGGCCGAGCAGCCCGGCGTAGGCCACGATGCCAAAGGCGGGGATATAGCGAACTTGAGGGCCCAGCAGCTGGTAGGCGGCACCCCGGACGCTTTCGCAGCCGCCGTCGAGACCGCAGAAGGCGCCTCCGGACGGGGCGTTGTAGTGGACTGCCAACGCTGCGCTGGCACAAATAGCCACCAGCGTCAGAGCGCGGCCGAGAGCGAGCCATTGGGACGAGCGCATGTGCCTAATCTAGCTCTCCTGGCCCTGGGTTCACCACTATTTGTGGGGGAATTGGTCACCTGTCGCATTCGCCGACCCCAGCGCGATCGGCACGAGCGTGGGGGCACGATGAGCGGTTGTCCGGCAGATGCGCTATGACCCGCTCAGATGTCTAAACCATTGCCGACCCGCGCTGAGATCGTTGCCTGCTTCAAAGGGCAAAAACGCGGGATGAATCCCCGAGAGATCCGTAGCCGATGCCAGGTCCCAGCGGAGTCTTTTGACCGCTTGATTGAGCTGTTGGACCAGCTTTGTGCTGACGGCACCTTGCAGACCTCTGGGGGGCACCGGTACCGGGTCGCTAAGAAGCCGCGGGGACAGAGCACAGAGCTGTGGGAAGGTCGATTGGGCGTCAATCCCCGCGGTTTCGGCTTCGTCACGGCGGTTGGGCATGAAGACGTGTACATTCCGGCGCACGCCATTGGAGCCGCGTTTCACGGCGATCTGGTGTCTGTCAGCATCTCTTCTCGGAGCGCGCGGGGAGCGGAGGGCAGCATCGCGGAAATTGTCGAGCGCCGTAGTCCCCGGGTCGCCGGCGTGCTCTGTAAGCGCCGCAAGAGCGCTTGGTTGGAGCCCGATGACGCTCGGGTTCGCGGCCCCATCACGGTGATCGCCGGGGTGGGAGGCAACGATGGGGACGCCGCTGTGGTGAGTATCACGCGTTTTCCTGAGACTGCCGATGAGAACGCCGAGGGCGAAGTGGTCGCAGTGCTCGGCCGGCCTGGCGACGCGAATGCCGAGGTCGCGAAGATCCTCGTTCGAGAACAAATCGAAGAGGAGCACCCGCCCGAAGCGTTGCGAGAAGCCGAAGCCATGGCCGCGAAGTTGGCGAAGTTGCCGCTGGGTAAACGGAAAGATCTTCGGGAGGTGCCGTTTCTCACTATCGATCCTGTGGATGCCCGGGATCACGACGACGCCGTGTATGCCGAGAAACTCGCCGATGGTTTTCGGGTGTGGATCGCCATTGCCGACGTGAGCGAGTATGTGCAGGCTGGCACGGCCCTGGATCAAGAGGCACTGTCCCGAGGCTGCACGATCTACCTGCCGGATCGAGCCATCCCCATGTTGCCGGGTGCCCTCGCGGCTGATCTCTGCTCGCTGCTCCCGGATACGGAGCGTTACTGCATGGCGGTGGTTGCGGATCTCGACAAGAAGGGCAAGGTCAAGCGCTTCGAGGTCGTAGAAGGACTGATGGTGGCAGCAGCCATGGTCAGCTACGGCGGCGTCGCTCGGGCCCTCGGCTTCAGTGACAAACCACGACCGAGCCGTTTGGCGGAGCGATTCAAGAAGGAGCTTAAGGTACTCGACGACGTCAGCCGTAAGCTTCGCCGCTCACGATTCGCACGAGGCGCGCTGGGGTTCGATCTGCCGGAGCCGCAGTTGGTGTTGGACGAGAAGACCGGGGCCGCCCTAGACGTGAAGCGCCGAGCTGAAGATCCCGGAGTCAAACGAACCTACGAAATCGTAGAAGAGCTGATGATTCTCGCCAACGAGTTGGTGGCTCAATGGATGAGCAAGAAACGCTGCCCGGCCATTTACCGCGTGCATGGCAAACCCAAGGAAGAAAAGCTCGAACGCCTGGGGGAGATCGCTCATATCTTGAGTGCGCCCTTTGATCTCGACGAGATGAGCGATCCTTTGGGGCTCAGCCGCTGGCTCAAAGAGATCGAGGACCACAAGGGCCGCTTTGTACTCGAGATGATGCTGCTGCGATCCATGAATCAGGCGGCCTACGAGATTGCCAACATTGGGCACTTCGGCTTGGCCAGCGATGCTTATCTGCATTTCACGTCGCCCATCCGGCGTTACCCGGATCTGATTGTGCACCGGGCGATCAAACGCTTGCTGCGCGGCGAGAAGCCCGACACTTCGGCATCCGCTGTGGAACGTCTGCGAGCGGCGGCCACCCAGGCAAGCACTCGCGAGCGGGCGGCCATGCAAGTGGAGCGGGAAGTGATGGATCTCTATCGCGCCTTGCTCATGAGAGATCGCATCGGTGAATTCTGCGAAGGCGTGGTCACAGCGCTTGTGGGTGGCGGTATGTTCGTCGTGCTCGACGACCCCTTCGTTGATGTATTCGTTCGTTTCGAATCCATGGGACCCGACCGCTACGAGCTGTCGGACGACGAGTTCAGCGTGGTGGGTACCCGCAGCGGAGATTCCATCAGCCTCGGCGATCGAGTGACGGTGGAGATTGAGGATGTGGCGGTGCTGCGTCGGACTGTGTATGCGAGACGCGTGGTGCACTCCACGGATGAAGTGGCTAAACCCGTCTTGCCGGCCATCAGTGCTCCGCGTCGGGGCCGCAAGACTGTAGCGGGCAAGTCCACGCGGCGTCCCGCCCTCGGCAAAGCCAGTCTCAGTCGTGTCTCTGGCGGCAGCAGTCGTTCGACAGTCGCTCGGGGTAGTTCGCCAACCGCGTCTAAAAGCCGAACCGGCAAAAAGAATACGACTAAGAAGAGCAAGATCTCGAAGGCTGGGCCGGCCGCCCGCCGCCGCAAATAGGGGGACTGCCTCAGCTGGTGCTGATCTTGTCCGTGCCCATGAAGGGTCGGAGTACCTCGGGGACGGTCACGCTCCCGTCGGCGTTTTGGTATTGCTCGAGCACGGCGATCCAGGTGCGGCCTACTGCGAGCCCGGAGCCGTTGAGTGTGTGCACCAACTTGGGTTTGCCTTTGCCGCCGGGGCGGTAGCGGATTTTTGCGCGGCGGGCTTGGAAATCCACGAAACACGAGCAGCTGCTGATTTCTCGGTAGGCGTTCTGCCCGGGTAGCCAGACTTCCAGATCGTAGGTCTTAGCGGCGGTGAAGCCGAGATCGCCGGCGCACAGCTCGACCACGCGGTAGTGCAGGCCAAGTTTCTTCAAGACCTCTTCGGCGTGGCCGGTGAGTTTCTCTAGCTCGTCAAAGCTGTTCTCTGGCTCGACGAAGCGCACGAGCTCTACCTTGTGGAACTGGTGTTGGCGAACGAGTCCGCGCACGTCCTTGCCGTAAGAACCCGCCTCGCTGCGAAAGCAGGGGGTGAGAGCCGTGTAGCTGACGGGCAAGTCCTCAGCGGCGAGGATCTCGTTCTGATGAAGGTTCGTCACCGGGACTTCGGCGGTGGGGATCAGGTACAGCGCTTCGGTGTCGTCCTCGCTGCCGTGGCGGTGAGTCTTGAACAGATCTTCTTCGAACTTCGGGAGCTGTCCGGTTCCCTCGAGGGCCGAGGCCTTGACGAGATAAGGCGGGGTGATCTCGGTGTAGCCGTGTTCAACCGTGTGCAAATCGAGCATGAATGCCGAGAGCGCGCGTTCCAGACGCGAGCCTAGGCCGCGCAAAACGGAAAAGCGGGCGCCGCTCAGTTTCGCCGCGCGTTCAAAATCGAGCACCCCGAGCTGTTCGCCGAGGTCCCAATGATTCTTCGCCTCGAAATCAAAGGTGGGTTTGTTGCCCCATTGGCGAACTTCGACATTTTCGTCTTCGCCCTTGCCGTCGGGGGTTCCGTCCGAGGGCATATTGGGGACCGCCATGAGCTGAGCCTTCATGTGCTCTTCGTGCTGGCTCAGTTGGGTCTCGAGGGCTTTCACCTCTCCGCTTAGGGTCTTGAGTTCTTCACGCCGGGCAGCGAAGGCGGCCTTGTCTGGACTCTTCGCTAGTTTGGCCATGTCTTGGTTGGCGGCATTGCGAGCGGCCTGTTTCACTTCGGTCTCTGCCACCAATTTGCGGCGGGCCCCGGAGAGCTCGGCGATGGCGCTCAGGCTTTCGGCAGCGGCGGGACTGCGGCGAAGCAGTTTGGTGCGGACTTCGTCCAGATTGTCGGCGACGTAGCGTGGGTCGAGCATCTTGGTCGCGGTGTAGCGGGTTCCATCCGTCGCGACGAGGGAAGAAGGCCCAGCGGGTTTTTCTGCGGCTATCGGAACATCATGACGCCCACACCGATGCGAAATCGGGGGCCGGAGCGGTTTTGGGACCTTCGAAGGGCCATCATTTGGGTGACCAGCAGGCAGGTGCGCATTTGCGGACCACCGCAGCCCTCCCAGAAGCCGTCGGAGCGACGTTCGCCGTCGGAGTTGAAGTAGACGACCTTGCCATCCGGCAACACACTCAGCCAGGCTTCACCGCCGCTGGGGCCCGTGGCGTTGTGCACACCGAGCTGCCCCAGGAAGCGGTCGTCCCGGGCCATCAATTGCCCGCCGGAGAGCAGGATGGCGACGGGATCGTTGTTGGCATCTGCAACCCTGCCGGCTTCGTCCACGAAGAGAATTTGATCTTCGTCTTCGTAAACAGTTCCGTCGCCCCGAATGATGATGGTCGGGCTGTGAGCCCGTTCCCAATGGGCCGCCAACACCACCAAGCGGGCGCCGCCTTGCTCCCACTGCGGAGGTTTGGATGGTTTGCAGCCCACGACGCCTAGGCTGGCGAGCATGGTTACGGCGGCCAGTGCGGAACGTCGCGGCGAATGTCTCTTTCGCACGGGAGCGGGGGGGGCGCTAGCTTCGAACGGTTTCGAACGGCAGTCGATGGGGTCGCGTGCGGTGTCCATGGCGGCAGTATAGCGGTGACGAGGGGTGCGGTGATTGGCAAACGTCCTGCTCGGCGGGGCCTGAGCGCAGGCTGTGGTCGGCGATGGCGCCTGAACGGCCCCGGCATGGATCGCAACGGACGAAAGTTTTGCCGTGAAGTTGTCCCTGCACCGGCTGGCGTCATATCGCCTTGAGTGAGGAATTCTTGAAGGCAAAGCGATCTGCCCCCACTACCCCGAGCGGTACCGAGTGTTTGCGCACCGATACAGCGGAAGGGGTGCGACTGCCCCTAATGCAAGCAAGGGCTGGCGGTGTGTTGGGGGGTGGGTGTCTATCTGACAAGGAGACTCGGTGCGGGGGATCGCGGAGCGATCTAGAAGTCATGATTCCCAAGCCGGCGCGGCTTACGGGGTTCGGCGTGTGGGCAGCGGAGTTGGGGATCGTTCCTCGCCGTGTGCCCAGGAGAAAGCGGGAGAAAACGCAGATGCAGCTGGCATGTGACGAACGTTCAACGGACGTGAGCGAACTCTTTGAGTTCGATGACGCCTATGACTTGCCCACGGATGTAAGCGAGACGCGGCCTTTCGATGAGGCTTTTGACGCGGCCGAATTTTGCTTCACCATTCCCCCGCCGCCGTCTTTGGAGGGCGTGATGGATCTGGTGAATGTACACTCCCAAGACTGCTACGGCCCGGAGTGGGCGACCCCGGCTCGGGAAGTCTTCGATTCCCACATTCGCGTCAAACAAGCCGAGGATGCCGGGTGCGGTGACTACGAAGAATTCGTCGCAGCCATGGTGCATGTGGTGATGCAGGCCCGCAATCGCGAGCTGGCAGTCGCCTTGCAGGAGATGCTGGCGGGACATCTCGTGGGGGCTGACGTGTTCAACGAAGCCCAGCTCTGGGCTCTGGACCAAGCGGGTATCGGCATGTGTGTCGGCAGCCGCCTGGTGCTGGCCCCCAGTTTTTGCGCGGAGGCGGAGGCGTGGCGGCGCGTGCTCCGGGGAGAGAGTGAAGACTTCGGCTCCTGTCGCCCGATGACTCTTGATGCCTGGGGGAGCGCGTTGCTGGCGGCGCTCTTGGTGGATGTCGATATTCACGAGATCCGCGATGACCTGCGGAAATACGGCGTGGCGGCGTTCGGGATGCTTGCGGCCTAACTGCTGTCCAGTGCACGCAGCCCGCTACCCAGTGGGCTCCTGAGGTCGAATTGTGGGTCCCCGTGGCGACCTAGCCCCGGTTCTCGCGTTTAGGGGATCCGGCTCGACTCGTTAGCCTGGCTGTCTGGTGGCGCTGAGACTGCTACAAGGTGCTCATGCTATCCATTCTGTTTTTGTGTGTTGCCAATTCCGCGCGCAGCCAAATGGCTCACGGTCTCGCGGCGCGGCGTTTCGGCGCGGAAAGCGTCCAGAGCGCCGGTTCGGAGCCGAGTTCGGTCAATCCTCTGGCCATCGAAGCCATGGCGGAGCTGGGCATTGATCTGTCAGCCCATCGCTCAAAATCGGTTCAGAGCATCGCGCCAGAGTCGGTGAGTCTGGTCATCACGCTATGCGCCGAAGAGGTGTGCCCGGTATTCTTGGGCCAAGCCGAGCGCTGGCATTGGCCCTTGCCGGATCCTGCTGGAGCCAGCGGAAGCCAGGAGGCTCAGCTTCAGAGCTTCCGGGACGTGCGAGACGAAATCGCTCGACGATTGGAAGCGGCCGAGTTCTAGGACGGTAGCGCTCACTTGTCCTTGGGCCCCCGCAGCACTCGACCAAAGCAAAACACGAAGAGGCTCAGCACCGTGGTGACTGAACCGAGCATGAAAATCCAACCAGCGGTTGTCATGATGCCTCCTGATCATTTTTGTTTTCAACGGCGTCCCAACGACGCGTGGCGATGTTCACAAACACGACGAAGGCGAGCATCACGACCCCCACGAGCGCAACGCTGTACAGCGGCACCCCGCCCTTCGCCAAGCTAGCTACATAGTCCGGAAGCTTTTCGACACACCACGCGGCGAAGATGATCAGCAGGTACGCGGGCGAGACGTACTTGATGATGAACGGGAACAGCTTGGGCAGCTTCAGCTCCGCGCCCTTTTCGGCTTCCGCTACGCCCTCGTCGACCCCGATCACCCAGCCGAAGAGCAATACTTGAATGGTGGCCAAGACGTAAATGCCGGCAGTGCCAACCCAGAAGTCCAGGGTGTCTAGTGCCGCCAGATTCTTGCTGAAGTAGATGACAAATAGCGAGCCGAGCAGGGTGATGCCGCCCAGACCGAGAACGGACTTCTTATGGTCGATATTCAGGCTTTCTTCCATGAAGGCGATGCCCGGCTGGAGCATGGACAGCGAGCTGGTCACGGCCGCGAGGAACAGCATGAAGAACCAGACGAAGCCGAAAAAATTGCCGCCGGGCATATAGACGAACACGACGGGAAGGGCGTTGAAGCCCAATCCAAAAGTGCCTCCGGTGGCGCCGGCTGCGCCGAGGAAGATGAACGCTGCGGGAATTGTGATCATGCCGCCGAGGCAGACCTCAAAGAAGGCGTTGGTGCTGGTTGCGGTGAGACCTGAGAGGACGACGTCGTCGCTTTTCTTTAGGTAGCTGGCGTAGTTGACGATGACGCCGAAGCCGACGCTCAGGCTGAAAAATATTTGCCCTGCCGCCGCCATCCAGACACCCGGATCGACCAAGCTCTCCATCCACGACACGCCACCCTCGGGGACCTTGGGGTTCCACATGAAACCTAATCCGTTCATGACGTTTTGGTCCGGCAGTTCAGGGTTGGGGGTGCCGAGGGTGAGCACACGGACGAGAACAATCAGCGCACACAGTGCCATCACTGGCATGGCGAACTTGCAGAAGGTCTCAATGCCGGCAGTGAGGCCTCGGTAGATGAGCGCGAAGTTGAGGCAAAATACGAAGATCCAAATGAGGAAGGTGGAGTCCAAGGAACCGTCGGCACCGAAGAATCCGTCGTGGCCGATGCCCACCGTCTCCCCGAAAAAGTCGGAGCTGCGGGCGGCGTACTGCCCGGGATGTTGACCGAGATCCACGCTGCCAGTGATGTAGGCGATGGCGTAGCGTAGACACCAAGCTTCGATCACCACGTAATACATGTAGATCACGATAGGGATCAGTACGCCGAGCACACCGGCGTAACGCCACCCCTTCCGTTTGCCAAGGGCACCGAAGATGGCTGGGCTACTGTGAAAGCCCATTCCGCCGCCCTTTCGCCCCACCGTCCATTCTGTCCAGCAGATGGGAATACCCAACAGCAAGAAAGCGATGAAGTAAGGCACCATGAATGCCCCGCCACCGTTTTGCGCGGCTTGTCCGGGGAACCGTAAAAAGTTGCCAAGGCCGACGGCAGAGCCCGCCACCGCCAGGATGACGCCGATTCGGCTACCCCACGATTCGCCCGCCTGCTGGTTCACCTCATCCGCCACTTGATCGTTCCTCCCACGCGCTTTGCTCAGCGCCGGCCGAGTTAAGTCTACCCCCACCGTGGTGGCAAGGCGCACCGCCTCGATCGCTGGGGTGAATACTAGTCGTGGGAGCGCTTCAAGACCCACTCAAGCTGTTGAGCCGTTCCAGTCCACGAGCGCTTGCGCAGGTGAGCCCATGCATGCATCAGCCGATGACTTCTGGGCGTCGCGGCGTTTGGCCTATTGGCAGGGGCGCAGGATTTTCAAGCCGCCGACATCCACTTCGCACATGGCGGTTTGCTTCGGTTTGGCGGTGGGGTGAGGCGCAGTCGGGCGAGGGCGTTTGGTGGGTTTCGGTCCGACCAAAGTGATGCGAACGGTTTGGTCTTTTTGTGCCAAGACCTTGGCGTGGCCGACCTTATTGCCGAGCTTGGCTTCGAGTTCCAGCTGCTCCTTGGGATCGGCTTCTACCTCGCAGGGCGTGGTGTCGCAGACCTGGAATCCGTTCTTAGAAAGCGTCGCGCCTGGGGGCTCCGTTTCTACGGACAATTTGATGCGGGTGGCTACGGTAGGGGCGGGTTCGATCTTCGGTTCCTTGACTGGGGCCACCACCGGTGGCCCAACGCTGGGAGTTGGCGCTAGCTCGGCGCTCAGTTCGCCGCTGGGGGTAGCCTCCTCGGCAGGAGCGGCGATAGCGAGGGTGTAGACCAAGTAGCTGCCCACGCTGCCCACCAGACCTACGGCGGCCAGAGATCCTAGTACCAAGGACTTGGAGGGGCCTGCCTGGCCCGGCACCGTTCCGCTGGCGTCCAGCGGCGTGTCTGAGCGGGAGATATTCTGAGTGCTGCCGCTTATGGTCTGCGCGTCCACGGCCGCGGTGACCGAATGCGCGCTGAAGTTTGTGGTCGAAGGCACGATGCTGTGGGAGGAACTGAAACGCTCTCGCCCAGACCGCAGATTGAGTCCCTCAGGCGTGTCCAACAGCGCAGCGGCGAACTCGGCCATGTTTTGGAATCGTTCGTCAGGGCTCTTGACCAGAGCCCGCTCCACCACCGCGGTCAGTTCGGCGGAGATCTGAAGATCTGTCTTCATCTGCACCATGGGCGGGGGGGGGTCGTTCAGATGGGCCGCGAGCACGGCCATGAAGGTCTCACCCGTAAACGGCACACAGCAGGTGAGCATCTCGTACAGGATGATGCCGCAGGCGTAGACATCTACGCGGAGGTCGGCTTTCTTGCCGGCGGCCTGCTCAGGCGCCATGTATTCGGGGGTTCCGAAGATCATCCCGGTTTTTGTTAAACGACGACGCTTCGGTCCTCCGGGGGTTTCGGGCTCTTCGTTGCTCTTGAGTTGAGCGATCCCGAAGTCGACGATCTTGACGATTTCTTCGCCGTCGCCGGTTCGTTGCAGGAAGACATTGTCGGGCTTCATGTCGCGATGCACCACGCCGGCTTCATGAGCCGCCGCGAGGGCACGACAGATTTGCGTGAGGATATGTATGCAGCGCTCGGGTGGTAGTGCTCCTTTCTCGATGAGCTCGTCAGCAACGTCGTTGCCTTTGAGGAACTCCATGGCCAGAAAGGCGGCGCCGTTGTCCAGCTTGCCGAAGTCGAACACGTCGAGCACGTTCGGGTGTTTGATCCTCGAGGCGCTGATGGCCTCTTGTTGGAAGCGAGTGACGATGTCTTCCTTGGCGGTGTATTCGGGGCGCAACACCTTGAGAGCAATCTTCTTTTCGATGGCCTCGTGTTCCGCCAGGTACACTTGACCCATTCCGCCCTCGCCGAGTTGCTTGATGACTCGGTAGCGGGATGCGACCAACTGCCCGATGAGGGGGTCGATTTCTTGGGTATGGGCGTCAGACATGGGGATCGTGGTGGGCGAAGGCTTCGCTAGCATCTCAAGATACTCGCGTCGCTTCACTGCCGCTAGTCCGGGTCGCGCTGGATTTGGCCGGAGCCGGTCAGCCCGGCATTGGGTGGACAGTCGGTTTCGACGCCGCAGGTGTCCGCCTGGCGGTGAAGTTTCACGGGGGGCTCGGTGTGACCGGGTGGCTTTTCCGAGACAGGCCAAGCGGGCCCGGTGGCCAGGGCCGCGAGCTCACGGCTCGGGGCGTTGAATGCTGGCCGGTTTTGCTCGATTTGTTCGGATCATGTCCGGATCCCTCCTCACACGGCGGGTTTCAGCCCGCGATATCCGGCCACTGTCTTGGGTAGGCCATGCTGCTTTTGCTACCCTAAGCGGTCCGATGATTGTTGTTATGGAGGGGGAGGCGCCGGATTCGGCGACGGACGCGGTGATGAGTTTCCTGGTGGGGACCGGCTGTGAGGTCCACCGTTCCAGTGGAGAAAATCACACCATATTGGGGGTGGTTGGCACCGTCGGGGATGATGACGTTGGAGTCATCGAAGAATTTGAGGGGGTCTTGCAAGTCGTGCAAATTACAGAACCTTATCGTCTGGCGTCCCGGCGTTTCCGGCGCCGGTCAACCGTTGTGTCCGGGGAGTGGGGCACCATTGGTGGCAACACTCCGTGGATCGCAGTCGAACCCATCGGGTTGCAGGTTCCTGAGCCCAGCACGGACGGTCCGCCGAGCGCGTCGCTGCCTTACGAGGTCGCCGCCGGGCGCCCTTTTGATGCGGCCGTGACACGGGATCGAATCGCGTTTGAGGCGGTCGGAGCCCTCAGCTGTCTGTCGCTTCACGTCTCTCCGAGCGAAGCGAAATTTCCGACGTTGTTTGTGGCAAGGGATCCAAGCTGGGGCACCGAAGCTTGGCTGGGCTCGGCTGAAAAGGAGCTGCAGCGTGGTGGCAGTGCGGTTGTATTGTTGGAAACCGGTGGTGCTGTGCCCGGTGGAGCCCGCACTCTAGACGTGGCTGCGGTCGCCAATGCCAAACGTCGTACCCATTTGCCGATTGTGGTGGATGTTCCGACGATCGCAGAACGTGTGAGTTTGGTGGAGCCGGTGGCGTGTGCGGCGATCGCGTCGGGCGCTGATGGAGTGATATTGCGCGCCTGGGTCGGCACCGAAGCGGGACGCTCGCGATTTGCCGCCACCTTGAGCTGGGAAGCCGCGATGGATCTGGCTAAGAAGCTGCGCGCCTTGGGCGACGCGCTGAACGCATGATCGATTCGAATCCTCCTCGGAAAATTACCATCGTTGGACTCGGACTGATCGGCGGGTCGATTGCAGCGGGCCTCCGACTTCGGAGTCCCGAGTCGGAAATATGTGGCGTCGATTTTCCGGAGCGATTGAACGCTGAGGGAGCCAAGCGTCACACCCATTCGCAGGTGTCCGTGCGGGACCCGCGCGCGCTTCAGGTGGCGCTGGACGCGTCGGATTTGTGTGTGTTGTGCGCGCCGGTCGGGGTGATTGTGGAGCTCATTCCGCAGGCTCTCCAGGCGGCGGACGCCGTTACTGACTGCGGATCTACCAAACGAAGAATAATGGAATCCGTTGCCGCGTGTTCGCGGGCTTCGAGATTTGTAGCCGGCCACCCCATGGCGGGGGCAGCGGGCGGTAGCCTCGCGGAGGCGCGGGCGGATCTCTTTGAGGGTCGTCGCTGGATTGTTTGCGAACAGCAGTCGGACAAGGACGCCCATGGCAAGGTGTCGTGGTTGATCGAGCAACTGGGAGCCGTGGAGATGTCGATGTCTGCGGACGAGCACGACAAGGCTTTAGCGCTGACCAGCCATACGCCCCAGGTGCTGGCGAGCGTTCTGTTGACTCTTGCCAAGGATCAGGGCGCGTTGGCGACTGGTGGCCCCGCATTTGAACGATGTACCCAGGGAGCCGGTGCCAACGAGGCCATGTGGCGCGATATTTTTTCGAGCAATGCTGACGAGGTGGCCGCAGCTTTGCGAAGTTTCTCCGCGCGACTGTCGGATGTGGCGGACGGCCTCGAGCGGGAGGATCTTGAGCCCGTCTTGGCTCTTCTCGCGGCGGCGGGCATGTCCGAGTCGGACCTGTAGCGAGCCTGACGTTTGCCGACTTCTGCCGTCGGGGCGGTTGGCAAGGTCGTTGCAACACCCTGGGCGGAGCTACCGGGGCTCCCCTCAACCTAGCCCCCCGGTGTGACCGATGATTTTCCCTAAGCTGTCCCAACTTGCCCGACTGATGGCCGTGACCGCGGCCTTGTGCACAGCAACCGGTTGTGGGCTCAATCCCCGCCCCGAAGATCCCAGCGTGGACTCGGAAACGGCAATTGACTACGGCGACAACACGGGGTTGCCGACCGGTAATGGAGGCGCTGCTAGCGAAGCCAATGCAGGCGGCTCCGGGGGCGCACGCGAGCCGATTGCTCTCGCTGACGGAGGCACCGGGTCTGGGCTGCATTGGGGAGCTAGTGATTCCGGTGCCGATGCAAGTGCCGGACAAGATGGAGGAAAAGAGGCTGGGGACGCTCAGACGCTGCCCGATGGATCGTTCGATGCGGTGGTGGATTGATGCGGTCTTGCCTCTGACGATTCGGGCCTACGGCTCTTCTCGCAGCCATTCTGAGCACGGCCTGTGGACTGAACCCTCAGCCCGTGCCTCCCGGAATGGCTGGGAATGGCTGGGAATGGCTTTGCGGACGCCGGGGCTAGCGGCTTCGAAGGAGTCGATGATAGGGTTTCGGACGGCGGCACCGGCCCCCCACCTGAGGATCCTGATACTGCAGGCAGCGGCGACGGGGGGATCGGCTGTCCCGAGCCAGATGGCGGTTGCGGTGACGAGGCGTCGGGTGTTGCGGTGACGAGGCAGGGCCTGACTCAGGCTGACACAACTGTCGCGGACTGTGTCAATATGTGCCAATAGTGCTAAAAATATTCTGTGCGTGCGTTTCCGCGCAACTATACGCGGACCCTCGACCGGCGCAGGTTGGCACGGTGCGGCGCAGGTTGGCACGGTGCCGCACGGCAGTGGGGTAGGTACAATGCTGGGCGATGAGGCATCAGATCGCCTGGCGGCATCACCGATTCTTTCGGCGCCTTGGCTGGCGACTCGGGAGGCGGCGCTGCTAATGAGGGCCCATGTCGCTATCCAGACCGCTTGCCAGACTTGCCATTAAACCGTCGGCGACCCGCAGCCGGCGACTGAGCTCACGGGCTAGGTTCTGGATCACGAGGACGTACGCCTTCAGATCGTGTCGATACAAGGCTTCGAGATCGCGGGCGTGCAGGCACAGAAGCTGCGCTGGAGACAGGACGCGAACGGTGGCAGAGCGCGGCTGGATGTCCAGGACGCTCATTTCGCCGAACCAGTCTCCCGCGCCCAACGTGGCGATTCGGCCGCCGGTGCCCGACGGCGTGGATTTGCGTACCTCGGCTTCTCCGGCAAGTACGAGAAACATTTCGCGACCGTCGTCCCCTTCGACGAATACTTCATCTCCCGTGTCCAGGGAACGGATCGGTAGTCTTTCGATCAGAAACTGCAGGGCCTCATCGTTCACGGCGCCGAACAGGCCCACGTTGCGGAGCTGGGCAACCGTGGGCCGCGCGGTGGACTCTTGGGAATCGTTTTTCTCGGCCACGAAAAGTCCTAGTCCAAGCGTTTTTGGAAGACTACACGCGGCCGAGCGGGACCCGCGTAGTCTTCCACGATGCTCGCGTCCCAGCCTGTCGCCTGATGAAAGGCGCGGGACCCGTCGTTACCGGTGTTGGTGATCGCCTTGAGCAGGGTGCAGCCTTTGGAGCGACACTCTTCTTCGAAGGCTTGGTACAACACTCGGCCCACACCCCGGCGGCGAAAATCTGGATGGATGCCGACGAGGTGCACGTAGCCGGTCTGGGCGTCGGCGGGGCAAATGAAGCCGAACAAGAATCCGACGAGCACACCGTCCACTTCGACCACCCGAGCGAGTGCGCCGAGCTCGTAAAAGAACAAGGGGTGAGCGAGTGAGCTGGTGGGTCCGCCCCACCAGCGATCGATGACCTGGACGATGTGAGCGTAATCCAGCTTGCCTAGGGGGCGTGTAAGCATGATGAGTATCGGACGGTTGTGTCGGGTGTTCGCGCGAAAGTGCCGTCCGCCGCCGGCATAGTACGCTCCCCAAGCAGGGCCCGCCATGTGAATCGCCGGCTGATGTTCGGGGGACCGATTGTGCCGCGTTGGGCAGCTTGGAGGCCTGGGGCAGGCCGTTCGTGGCAGGTGCCCAGCTCGACTCGCGACCGAATCCCTGTTGTCTTCGCTTGAGTTGTTCCGTGCTGGCGCGCGGCGGGGGCTCGTGTAAGCGTGGGGCCATGCTGCGTATCGCCCCCTCGATTTTGAGCGCCGACATGGGAAATCTCACGGCTGAGATCGCGGATGCGGAGGCCGCCGGTGTGGATTGGATTCATCTCGACGTGATGGACGGGCATTTTGTGCCGAACATCACCTTCGGTCCGATGGTCGTGAAAGTGGCCCGTGCGGCCACGAAGCTCCCGCTGGATGTTCACTTGATGATTGAGGAGCCCGAGCGCTATGTGGAAGATTTCGCCAATGCGGGAGCGGACATCATCAGCATTCACGCGGAGGCGGTGACTCATTTGCAACGGGGCCTGGTGCAGATCCGGGAGTTGGGAAAGAAGGCCGGCGTCGTGCTCAATCCGCACACGCCCGAGGACGTGTTGCGTTACGTCATGGACCGCGTAGACCTGATTCTGGTCATGAGCGTGAACCCAGGATTTGGGGGTCAGGCCTTCATTCCCGATGTGTTGCCAAAACTGCGGGCGCTGCGAAGAATGATCGATCAAAGTGGTTACGACATCGAGCTTGAGGTGGACGGTGGAGTTTCCCCGAAGACTGTGCGCGCTGTAGTGGAGGCGGGAGCTAGCGTGGTGGTGGCGGGATCCGCCGTCTATGGCCAAAAGGACCGTGCGGTGGCGGTTCGCGCGTTGCGCGAGGCAGCCGCTGGCTGAAGTCGCGTTGGCGACGCGCCTCGCGGCCGCCGTTCCTGCCTGGCTGGTAGTGCTGGCCGCGTGCGGGGCGCCCTCAGAAGTCTCGGCCCCGGCGGCTCGAGCGACGCAGTCGCCGCAGCCAGAGCGCGATCCAACTCTTGTCGACGACCTCGCGGTTAGCGTTTCAGATCCCCGCCTGGCATCCATGTTGCGCCGCGTGGCAGGCTTGCGCGGCTTGGCATTCCTACGTGGCGTACCGCTTGTGCAGTTGAGCCAGGCCCAGATGATGGGAGAGGCCCGGAGTCAAATGCGGCAGGGTATGCCGGAGGCGCTCATCATGGGACAAGAGGCCTTCCTGGTGGGATTGGGCCTGGTGGAGCGGGACTTCGAGTATCGGCAGGTCGTGTTGTCGCTGCTCGGCGAACATTTAGCGGGACTGTACGATCCCCGTTCGGGAAGTATGAAGTTGCGCCAGGATCTCGACAGAGTGTCTCGGCGCAACACATTGGCGCACGAGCTGGTGCATGCCCTGCAAGATCAGAACTTCGGTTTGGCGCAAATTATGGATTGGCGGGAAGGTCGAGGCGATGCCATCAGTGCTCGGCTTGCGCTGGCAGAAGGCGGTGCGAGTTCGCTCATGTTGGACCACCAGTTGGGCGCCACGCAAGTGATGGCCATGAATCGGGAGCGGCAGTTGGAGCACCTGCAGCTGGTCAGTGAGCCACCGCCTGGGGCGGAGATGCCTGGCATCCTGTGGGGATCCTTGCTCGCGCCCTACCGGGATGGCTTGGCCTTGGTAGCGGAGCTTCGCAGGCGCGGTGGCTGGACGGCGGTGGATGAAGTTTGGGCGCGCCCGCCAGAGACGACGGAGCAGCTGCTTCATTTGGACAAATGGTTGGGGCGGGAGCCCGCGGAAAGTTTGCCGGAGCTTCCGGCGTTTTTCTCTCGGCGCATTTATTGGGATGTAGTGGGCGAACAGGGGTTACGCCTTTGTTTTGAGCAGTGGGATTCCCATGATGTTGCCCGGCGGGCCGCTAGCGGCTGGGGCGGCGATCGGCTGGCGGTATTTCGGGATGGAGAGCGCTGGTTGCTGGCGTGGCATCTTCGCTGGGACGATGGGCCGGCTGCAGCTCGGGGACTGACGGTGTTTCGCGAGGCGCTGCGGCGTAACACTCGGAAGCTCAGATCGTCACCCGTTTCGCAGTCGGCTGCGCACAATGTTGCGTTCGGCCGGGCGGATGGGGTGACGAGTGAATGTGTTGCCCGTGGCACTCTGGGCCCACTCGCAGTGGTGGGGAGTGGCACAGATGTCGCGGTCATCGCCGGACCTTTTTTACGCAACTCGTTGGCTGGGGTGGTCGAAGCCTCTTGCAAACAAGCCATTCGACGCGCCCAAACGATCCTCAGAGAGTGAGCAAATCCCCTGTGTGGAGGGGGTAACAGCTCTAGTCCAAATGCACTCACTGGGGTGACTGTGACCCGGGTGGGAGAGATCCCAATGCGTTGAAAAGACGCAACGCCCACCCCCCCTCTGGACATGGCACGCATCGTGCTTATGTGTAGGACATCGCATTGACCCCTAACTGAGTTCCCCATGCTAAACGCCCCGCCCCTTCACAAAACCAAAGAGATTCGCACTGGTAGGCAGCGTCACGATTCTTGGACGTCCCTTATCGCCGCGACCACAGTGGGTCTCGAATCGCTCGGGTGCGTGACTGTGGGAGTTCGCTTGGCGTGGCCCGGTGACAATTTCAGCTCAGACGAACACGTTCGGTTGATCGTGCAGTCCTACCGGCAGGAAGATTTGGTCGATGGTCTTCCCTCGCGTTATGCCCGCCCCCGCGGCTCGAGCCAACGCGAGGTCACTCGTCGGCAGTTGCTTGCTGGTGTGCAGATGTCCTTGGTTTCTGTCGGCGACAACGCCGATGACGTATCCGGAACCGTTGTGGTGGCGTGGCTAGAAGTTGGCCGGGCAGATTTGGAGTTTGACGGTCTTCGTTCTCGTCCTGACCGCGCCCTTTGCCTCGCTCACCAAGCGGTGGGGGCCAGCTCTCGCGTCTCCGTCGTGTTTGGTGCTGAGCGTGCCGTCGCAGCCTAGAATTTAGATCCCGGCGATCTGGGGTGCGTGCCCTAGGTTGCGGACAGTGGACTCGGCTCTGAGGCGGGCGGGTGGTTTTGGTCGGCAGACTGCAACCGTCGGACGCGGCTCAAATAGTCGCGCTGTTGTTCTTCGTCCAAAGGAGCGCCTCCGAACCTTGCCGTGAGGTATCGCTCGGTCAGTTCGAGTACCTCTTCGGCGTCCGGGTGGTCGGCATCGGCGATGGAGGATGCGTGGCGCCAGGGGGGAATGCCGACAGCCCGCGGGATACCGCGCTTGGCCATCACCAGCTCAAGTTTTTGATACAGAGCGGCGGCCTGGAGGCGGGCCACGGTTTCAGCGTCCGGTGGGTTGTCGTCCTCATCGCGCTTCGTTCGCGTCCGGTAGTAGAGGTACAGGCTTCCCCCTAGCAAGAGCACACCGAACAAGGCGAGGCCGATCCGCTTGGGGGACGGGGTGGCGCCAGAGCGCGAGGAGCTCTTCGGTTGGAAGCCCCGGTACTTGCGAACGATGTCGCGCCAGAGCGACACCTGTTGGTTCAGATCGTATCCGACGACGTGGCGGTCCCAACGTTGACTCAGGGCCTCAAGCATTTCGCGGATCGTGGAGATCGCGCCGGGATGGGCATCGGGTAAGGCGCCAGCAGGCGGCGTCGGATCGAAGCGCACCCAGCCCCGCTTGGGCAATAGTGCCTCGACCCAGGAATGGGCGTCCGCCTGCCGCACGGCGTAGAACTCGCCGAATCGGTTGTAGGTACCGCCCACAAATCCGGTGACGTTGCGTGACGGAATGTCGAGGGTGCGCAGCATCATGGCCATGGCCGTGGAGTAGTACTCGCAGTGACCGCGTTTGGACTCGAAGAGGAAATGCTCGAGCGGGTTGGCACTTGAGCCGGAGGGAGAACTCAAGTCGTAGGTGTAGTCGATGCGAAGCCGGCGTTCGATGGCTCGAGCCGCTTCGAAGGGAGCGAGGCCCTCGGGGGCCCAGCGACGGGCGAGGGCCGCCACCTTGTCCGATAGCTTAGGCGGCAGACCTAGATAGCGGTGGCGGTGGGCCGGCACGGGGTGCAAGGGGCGCCGACCCATGAGATCCGCCTGTTGCACGAAGTATCGGAGCCCTTGCCCATCGCCACCCTCGTAGGAGTAGATCTCCTCGCCGTCGACGAAGATGCCGGGCTCGCGGTGGTCCGGCAGTGCGCTGTCCGGCTGGTGGAGGGTGAAGGTGAGCACTTGCTCCGGCAGGAAGAGGACCTGCGGGGAGATCGGCTCAAGATCGATACGCATCCGATTCTTTTGGGGCTGGCCGACGGGGAAGCCGAGTCGGAAGCTTCCGGCGACTTGGTCGGCGAGTTGGCGGCCGGACTGTGTTCGGCGCCAGGCCCTCCCGTCGTATTCGTCGAATTTGGCTCCCGCGAGGTACAGCCCCAGACGTTGGGGGGCCGGGCTCGGCACAGTTGCTGGAAACACACGCATGACGATGGTCGGATCCGATCGGATAGTGCCCACCCTGCCGAGATTGACCTCTTCGGCGAATCCGACGACCCGTGTGCCCGCGCCGGGGTTGATCAGAAAAAGGGACAGGCCGACCCGGGGGAACAAGACGAACAGCAGGGCTGTGAAAAGGAAGATTGGAATCGAGAGCGAGCAGGTGAACACCAAGAGCTGGCGGCTCACTACGCGGCGACTACGCAGAATTCGTGGCACGTCCACGGGCAGCCCGGTGCGGTCTCGGGCTCCCTGTTGGTAATTGCCCTCGACTTCGCGCCGCAAGTGACTGAGCACGAGGGCGCCGGGCGCCACCACCAGGAAGGCGAGGAAACACGCGCCATAGGCCAAGCCGCCGCCGACAACTGCTCCGGCGATGAGGTGAAGAAGAGCCAGCAGGATGATTTGTTGATCGTGGGCGGCTCCTTCCCGAGTCAGGACCCGGATCACTTGTAGAGCGGCTGCGAACTCGACAGCCGCTTCGAGAATATCCGTGCCGCTCCCCAGGCGAAGCATTTGCACGAGCAGTAAAACTACCGACGTCACCATGGCGAATTGGGTCAGGCGGTTGTCCTTGAGAAAGCGCTCGGGAAGCGTGATGGCCGCCAACATGCCGACAACGATCGGGCCGGCGATCCAGTCGTTGAGCCTGCCAGATGTGAGCAGCGCCATCAGCCCCAGGCTGGCTAGGGCGTCCGTCATCAGACGGTGGATTTGGCCAAACCTCACGAAGCTTGGCTTTCGGGCGCCTTGGCGCCGTCGGAGTGCGGGTTGGGCTCGAGCAATGCCAGGAAGCGCAGGATGGGATCGGCACCCAGGCTTCTTCCTCCGACGGCGCGTTGCCCTTCGGTCGTGTGGATCGTCACCTGATCGCCGCGTCGCACATGGGCGACGGCTCGGGATGCGGTTTCGCGAATGCGATGCTCAAAACGCTCCAGCCACAACGGGTCCGGGCGTTTTTCGTAGGTCGACTCCAGCTTCAGGTTGATTTCGTGGCGGGCTTCCGCGGCGCGTTCCCGCACGATCAATTGCCGGCCGGGGATACTGCGCTTCCAGTAGATGTCTCGTGGGTCGTCCCCATCCCGCATCGCGCGCACGGTCAGAATTTCGTCGCCCGCGCCGCGCCCCAATCTGCCCGTCTCCGTACTTGCCGCGCCAGTTCGCGGTGGGGGCAAGACGACGGCGCTCACTTGCGGGTAGATGACGAGCTCGTCCGACGCTACAATTTCCCGGGACTTCTCGAATAGACCGAAGGGAAATCGCGTGGCCAGTCGGAAGGCAACGTGGCGGTCGAGACCTCGCCGCGTAGGAGTTCGCCGGTAGGCGGCTACTTGGGACGAGTCCGGGCTGATCTTGAGAAAAAAGCATCGCTTGTCGGCGGGCTGCCCTTCCCGTAGATCTTCGATCTCAATGGCGTAGCTGGGGACCTTTTGTTTGCGATTGCTGACTTCGATTTCTACTAGGTGCGGTCGTCCCACCTGCGCTCGTTTCGGTAGGCGTCGAGTGACCACCAGTCCCCGGAGGCTCAGCTCGCTCATCACCCCGGACACGACGATCAGTGCGAGCAGCATCCCCAGAAACAGATAGAGCAGGTTGTTGCCCGTATTGATCGCCGCGAAACCAACTGCCATCGTGATGAACACGAACCACTTGCCTTCGCGCGTGAACTTTAGTTTCCGGGGAAACGTCAGGCTGCGCCGGAAGTGTTTTTGGAGAAAGTTGAGCCTTCCGTGGTGCTGTTCGTCGAGCGGTGCCACGACGCTAGATGGGGACGGGGACTCTTGTAATGATGTCGCGAACCGTGCTCTCGGCTTCCTCGCGAGAGGGCGAATATCCTTCGGTGATGGCGCTCAAGCGCACGCGATGGCTGAGCATCGGGGTGGCCAAATCGTGGATGTCGTCCGCAATGCAATAGTCGCGGCCGTGCAGCAGAGCGCGGGCCCGTGCCGCTTGAGCGAGATTGATCGCTGCTCGGGTGGAAGCGCCTAGGCTAATATTCGAACTGCTGCGGGTGGCGGCGATAAGGGCCTGCAGGTAGGTCGCCAGCGCGCTGTCGAGACGAATGTCGTCGACGTCATTTTGTAGCCGAAGAAAAGTTTCGGGTGTGAACACGGATTCCACGTCGGCCACTCGATCTCGGCTGCCATCGAGGATGAGGCGTGTTTCCACGTCGGAAGAGGGATAACCCAGGCTCAAGCGAACCATAAATCGATCGAGCTGGGATTCCGGCAGTGGAAATGTGCCGGCGAATTCTTGAGGGTTCTGCGTAGCCAGCACGAGAAAGGGAGAAGGCAGTGGCAGCGTCTGACCGTCGATGGACACTTGCCCGTCGTTCATGGCTTCGAGTAAGGCGGACTGCGTGCGCGGGCTGGCGCGGTTGATCTCGTCCGCCAACAACACGTTGGTAAATACGGGGCCGCGTCGAAGGGTGAAGTCCCCCTTCTTTTGATCGAAGACGGAGACGCCCAGCAGATCACTCGGCAGCAGATCGCTGGTGAACTGTACACGGTTCATTTTTGAACCCAGCGCTTTGGCTAAGGCACGCGCGAGTGTCGTTTTCCCGACGCCGGGAACGTCTTCGACCAACACGTGGCCTCGGGCGAGCAACGAGATGATTGCTAGTTCGACGGGCTCGGCTTTGCCGTGCAACGCCTTGTGCACACTTTCACGGAGTTCGCTCAGACGTTCGACCCGATCGGGGCGCAGCGCTCGCGCGGTAGACGACGACATCGGAGCTATCGTAGCACGCAGAATCTGGCCAGATTCAAGCTGGATTTATTGAACCTTGAGTCCCCTGCCCGAGGAAGTTCGGCGAGGCTGGAAGGCGGGGGCAGCTGCACGTCTGTGTAGGGTGGGGACATTTCGACTGAAATGCGGGTGGCGGGTCCCAGTCTTTGTAGACTCGTGGCACCAATGCCGAGTCGAGTCGACAGCATCCAGCTGCGGAACGTAAGTCGCTTCTTCGGAGCCACCGCCGCTCTTCGGCGGATCGATCTGACGCTCGTTCCGGGGCAGATCATTTGTGTGGAAGGACCGAACGGTGCGGGAAAAACCACTCTGTTAGCACTGCTTGCCACGGTCCTGCGTCCGACTTCTGGGGTGGTTAGCTATCAGCCCCTGGGAGCCGATCTGCGGCAGATCCGTCGGCACATTGGCTGGTTGGGGCACGATTCCCACTGCTACCGCGAGTTGACTGGGCGCGAGAACGTTGCGTTGGCGGCGAAGCTGCATGGTCTCGATCCCGAGCAGGCATGGTCCGGCGTCTGTGATCGGCTGCGCATGGAACGCTTCGGCGATCAGCCCGTGGGCACCCTGTCCCGGGGCCAACGTCAGCGCATCGCTTTGGGTCGCGCGCTGGTGCATCGCCCCTCTGTGTTGTTGCTAGACGAGCCTCTGACGGGCTTGGATGCGGCGTCCGCCCAACGTTGCGAAGAGGTGATGCTCGCGGAAAATAGCAGCGGCACCATCGTCGTGCTGGTGAGTCACGTAGTGGGTTTGCGAGAGCGCTTGAACGGGCGGCGGGTGTTGATTGAAGAGGGCCGGCTTCGGGATGACGGCTCGTCTATCGCAGTCAGTGGCTGAGCGGAGTGTGAGCGGCGACTCATCCCTGCGAGCGTGTTCGCGCCTTGTAGGATGAAGTTTTATGACTTCGTTGGCGGGGAGTCGTCTCGGGAGTGTTTGGTCATCCAACGAGTCGCTAGATTCGCCAGAGGGCGACTGCCACCACGGCTTAGTTCTATCACCCGCGCTGCTAGGCCCAAGCGCAGCATTTCGTTGGCGTTGGTTCCGGTGGATGCGTCGGGTGCTTCCGGAGCGCTCAACACGACTACATCTGGCACGCGCTTCAGGGCGCGCGTGGTAGCGGCGACGTCGTGCAATGTGCCGAGGGCGTCGCGTCCCACCAGCATCCACAAGCAGGGTTCGAGGGCCTCGGCGAGATCCGCGCACGTGGTGGTGTCGCTCAGGGGGCTGAAGGCGCCACCGGCGGTTTCAATGACGGACCAGCGCGAGTATTGCGATATAAGAGTGGTCACATATGGCAGTGGACAATCATCTTCGTTCGTTACGACCCACTCCACCAGATCGGCGACTTTGATGGTGGTGCCGGCAGCTCGGGCGGCCAGGTGTGGAGACACCGGTTCGCGAAATGAGTGTCGACGCAAGGGCGTTGGCGGTTTCACGTGAAACGAGGCGTCGGCGAGTAGCTGTGCATCGGTGCCCGCGGGGTCGTCCGACACGCCGCTCTCCACCGGTTTGAGTCCGAGCACCGATGCGGCACCGGCTCGTGCCAACTCGCGGACGAAGGTGGTGGAGACATAGGTTTTCCCAACTCCGGTGCCTGTGCCCAAGACAACAACTCGCGCCATGGGCACGGTATCTGGGCCCAACGCAGCGGCGTCAATCGCCGTTCGGTAGGGTCTGCTGGTAGGCGACGATTTCCCTGACCAGCTCTGTTCGCTGAGCATCGGTGGTGTTGGACGAAAGGGTGATGCGGACCCGGGCTGTGCCCGTAGGGACGGTGGGCGCGCGAATGGCCTGAACTCGGAAGCCGGCGGAAAGAAGTCGTTCTGCCAGGCCTTGGGCGGCATCGTTGGTACCGAGTCGGATTGGGAAGATGGGCCCGAAGCGGCGTGTCGACAATTCCACCCCTGCCCCGCTCAAGGCGTCCTCGAACGCAGCGCAAGCCGAGAGCAAACGGCTGCGCTTGTCGACGGCACCGATGACTTCAGCGACAGCCATTCGGGACTGTGCCGTGAGTAAGGGACTTGGGGCAGTCGAGAAGACAAAGCTCCGGGCGCGGTTCCACAGCCAGTTCCGCAGTACAGTCGGGCCTGCGACGAAGGCGCCGTGCGTTCCAACCGCTTTTCCTAGGGTCCCCACTAGAACGTCCGGAGTGAATCCCGCGGCCGCACACAAGCCCCCTCCAGCACTGCCGAACACCCCGAGGGCGTGAGCCTCATCTACATATAGCCCGGCGTCGGCGTCGGCACAGAGCTGCCTGAGCGCGGCCATATCAGGGCCGTCTCCGTCCATGCTGAAGTAACTCTCCGTGAGCACCCATAGCTTTCTCGATGGGGGTGCGGACTTCAGCTTCTGTGCAAGATCATCCAAATCACAGTGGCGATATGTCAGCACCGACGCACGGCTCAGCCGACAGCCATCAATGATAGACGCGTGGTTCAGCTCGTCAGACAGGAAGATGTCGCCTTGCCTTCCGAGGGCACCGAGAGCCCCCAGGTTAGCCGCGTACCCGCTGCTAAATAGCAATGCGGAGTCGGCGCCAACCCATAGGGCCAGTTCCGATTCCAGCGCCAGGTGCTGCTCATGGGTTCCGAATATCAGCCGAGAAGCTCCCGCCCCTGTGGGGATCGAGGGTGTTTCACGTGAAACGGCGCCCCCCGCGAGCCGCAGATAATCGTTCGAGCTGTAGTCGAGCCCCTGGGTGGCAACCCCGGTAGATTCACGCAAGAGCCCCTGCTCTCGCAAATCATCGAGTTCATCCTGCAGATAATCAACGAATCCCACGCCTGCACCCTAGCAGAAGCGTAATCCGCCCCATTGGCGAGATTAACCGCTTCATTCTGGCCTGTCCTCGGCGCCGATACCGGCAGTCACACGGCTGGGAACCTAGCAAACAAGACCGCGTACCAGAGGCGAATTGCGTCGGGGCTGCTGTTTCCGAGGTCCTCGCGGTCTCTGTTGCGCAAAATACACGCCCTCGACCTCCGGCGTTCGAGCGGCCAGCCTGGACGGCGGTGCGGACGAAAGAACCGTACGCCGCCCGAGATTTTCCCGACGACCTGGTCCGTCGTTGGCCGCGTTCGGAACCTGCCGACCTCCATCTCGAAGCCGAGTCCGATAATTTACAAGATGGGCCGGCCGGTTTGCTGGGTTGAACCTCATGTTCACAAAGATTTTCAGCCCCTCAACGGAAGATTTCGTTCCACAGCGCCCAAAATTCGCGGCCCCACGCCCGAACCGCGGTCAGCTTCCGGGCCGACCATGGAAGGCCATCGGGCCGTATCCCGTGATCCGATCCCGGAAGGCATATAAAAACATCAAAGTCTCTTTATTGTTGTCTATAATTACTCATAGTTACGAGCACAAATCGGGGAGGGAAGGTAATATAGAAACTCAACTGTCTTTATGATATATTTACACCGGATCGACGAAATCCGTGCCCGGACCTTGCGGGATAAAAACATTCATGTTTTTATCCCGCGGTGGCCGTTTCCAGAGGGAGATACGACCGGACGGCGAGCCAGGAGCACCGCCGCCGGGATCAGCGGGAACAACTGCTGAGTGCGGGGGCCTTGTTGCTCTCTTCTGAGCGAGAAGCTCCCAGTGTGCGGGAATTGATCGCGATGACCCGCATGGGTCGCAATACTTTTTACGAACACTTCGACGACATCGGGGATTTGGTGGATGCCGTCCAACATTTGGCGCTGTTTCGACTGACGGATCCGTTGCGTTCCCTCACGTCTCGCGCGCCCACGCCGGGCGGTAGAGAGCGTGAATTTTCCGAAACCTGGTACGCGACCGCGGTGGCTCACCGTGAGTTGGTGTTGGCGCTACTGGGTCAATCTAACCCTGCCCGGGAGCGTCTGCGTAAACATCTGAACGCTCTGTTCGCTGATTTGATCGAGGCTGCCATTCGCGACGGCGCACGCTCCGCACCGAGCGAGGCGGTCCAGTTGCACGCTCTGTGTTGCGCAGTAGAAGGCTTGACGTCCTATCAATTGCACAGCTGCCCGCTGGCTCACCCTGACGAGGGAGCGAGGGCGCTAGGGGATTTGCTCAGTCGAATGCTGCGCTAGCGACCTCTAGGGGGCGACAACCGAGCCTCGACGTTCGAAAGCCGTTGGGGGAATTGGCTTGAGTGAAGGGTAGCCTGAGTGCGGGCAGCCTGAGTGAAGGAACCAGCGGCTGCGGCTGGCCCGCTTCGGGCCCCCGCAAGCGACCCCGCGCTAGGAGTCGATGGAGACGCTGGGCGCTGCCGTGGGCCCGTCGAGGCTGATGTCGGAGATGGGAGAGTCGTCCGGGTCATCCGCACCGAGCGCTTGATCGACACGGCCCAAGAGCTCGCGCAACATTTCGCGAGAGCGTGTTTCGGTCGCCGCGAGTTGCTGTTGAGCCTGCTGCGCTTCGTGGGCCAAAGCGAGAGCGACGAGCAGAAGGTTTTGCTCGAAGGCCCGTCCGGGCACTTTGAGCTCCTGCAGTTTCTTGTCGACGATGGCGGCGAGGCCCTGCAGCTCGCCTTGATCCGTGGAGGCCACTATCCGGTAGACTTGTCCACCGACTCGAAGTTCCACAGGAGCCTGATCCATGCGTGAACGCTACCACCTGTCGAGCAGGATGGAAATGAGCTGTTTGAACTTTAAATGTTATGGAGTGTTTTCGCGTAGTTCGTTCCGAAGAAAAATCTCGGCGATGGACCGCCGGGCTCGGTGCATCAAAACGAGGCCCGGAAAAACCTGGCTCCTGCATATTGGAGCGGGGGATCAGTCAGCCCGGGGGCGGAGCCATTCGAAGAGGGCGATGAAGGGCAGGGAGAGCAGGGCGCCGTCCATATGGGCTGCGAGGTATATTGTGCGCTCACCGGCGTCGTTAAACACGCGTTTCACTCCGAGTACGAACCCCGCGGCCACGCTGTATTTGCCGGAAAAATTGTAGGTTCTGCTGCCGAGGTAGAGCTGACCCACGACGGCCGGAGCCCACCCCAAGTCGCCCCAGTGGGCGGCTGGCCCAACACTCACCACGGCAGGGATGGGATCTGTCCACGGCACTAGCAGGCTAGCGCCTCCCCCCACGCTCAGATCGTCGAAGCCGGAGCTCAGAGCAGAGAGGTACGGACCTACGGCGAACTGCTGACTGCTATCCCGGCCGAAAAGAGCTTCCGTTCGGGCGCCGAGCAGAAACTCGTTGTCGCCGTCACGGTCGGTAGCCGATTCGTGGCCGAGGCCAACCAGTAGGCCGGCGCTATACTGCGGATCCGCCGCACAGGGCTTCGCTGCGAGCAGCGTAACGAACAGCGAAGCCATGAACGGAGCTGCCACGAAGCCGTGGCTAGCTAAGGGGGGCGCGCGGCGGAACACGGGCGTCTTTGCGCGCTCAGCTCAAAAGCGCTGCGCTGTCAGCGCGGGTATAGGCAGAGAGAGTCATCGTAGGAGATGTCGCGACAGGTACGGCAGTCTACGTCGGACCCGCTCCCGGCATTGCAGGGCGGGGGATCGCCGCTTTCGGCTTCGCCGCCGCAAAAACGACGCCCGGTGCTGTCTAGGATCATCGCTTCGCTGGGGAAATAGACCGCACAGCCGTAGCAGACAGTGATGGGCCAAGAGTACTCGGCGGACTCGATCTCGGAGCCACCGAGGGTCTCACCAAATACCGTAAAAGTGGCGATGATGTTGATCTGGCCCGGATTGGCATTGATGAACTGGTCCCTGAGCAGTGCGCCAGTTTGCGGTGGAATCACGCGAAACGCCGCCACTCCGTAGGTGGGCTCCGAGGTAACGGTTGGGTCAATGAAGCCGGTAGCTGCCACGGTAAATTCTTCGATCAAGCGCCCCTGTTCGTCGAGCAGATGAACTTCAGCACCCTTGATCACAACTCGATTGCTCTCGGGTCGAAGCATGTCGGAGTTGCCAGTTTCCAACAGTTGGCTCCCGACTTGGACACCAATCCGAAACTGGGTGGTCAGGTTGACGTCCATGAGGCCGCTCAACACAGTCTGGGATTGTGAGTACTCGCAGGCCGACCCGCTGACGGTGACGATCGAGACGCCCCGGATGAAAAGGTCCGTCTTCACCTCAGCACAGCTGGTGGCCGAAATGAGTGAGAGGGCGACGGCGCCAAGAGCCCCAAGTTTTCCAAGCTGCAACTTCATAAGAACCTCAATGTCGTCCCGCGCAGTTCGCGTCCAGGACAACTCTCCCACAAGTCTACCGAGGCTGTGAGCGTTCGCAAAAATTGTGGCGCTAATTAAAGTCGATATCGGGCTTAAAGCTTGGCTATGGCGGCGGCTTCAGCGGCGAGATCGTCCACTGGCAGACTGATAGTTAGGACATCGCCAATGGCTTTGGCGGCGATAAACTTAATAGACTTACCGATGCGTTTCTTATCGTGGGTTAAGAGAGACGTAGCTTTTACGAGCGGCTGTTTCGCGAGATCTGTCGGAAGATCCAGTTGTTGCAGCAGCCGCGTCGTACGCTCACTGAGCTCTGGCGGGGTCAGCCCGAGGCGCACGCCGACCTGCAGAGCGGCGACAAGTCCCAGACTGATAGCTTCGCCATGGGTAAGCTTTCCGTACCCACCGTAGGCTTCCAGGGCATGTCCCAGGGTGTGGCCGAGATTTAGCGTTGCCCGCACCCCGCCTTCCCGGGCATCTAGCCCAACAATGTGAGATTTTACGCGGATGCAGCGGCGAACCAATTCCGTAGTTAGATCCGGGTCCCTCGCGAGCACATCTCTGGGGGATTTTTCCAGCAGCTCGAAAAGCTTCGAATCCCCGATGAGGGCAGTCTTTACGACCTCCGCGAGGGCGCTTTTGAAGCCGCGTGCGCTCTCGGTCTGAAGAAAATCGACGTCGCAAATCACGCCACGGGGCTGCCAGAAGGCGCCCACAGCGTTCTTGCCGGCTCCGAGATCCACCGCTGTCTTGCCGCCGACCGAAGCGTCCACCATGGCGAGCATCGTGGTGGGCAGCCCGATCCAAGGGGTGCCGCGCATCCAACTGGCACTCGCGAAGCCCGTCATGTCCGTGCAGACGCCGCCTCCTAAACCCACAAAAATAGTGCTTCGATCAGCCCCTTGGGATTGCGCGTGTTTCCAGATCTTCTCTACGGCGGCGATGGTTTTGTGTTCTTCCCCAGGCGTGAGGGTGTAGCGGCTGACGGAGAGTCCCGTGCTTTCCATGGCCGTTTGGGTGCCATCGCCGTGCAGAGGGCCGACGTTCGCGTCGGTGACCAAGATGGCGCTTGAGGCAGAGCTCAGCTGCGGCGGCAGGATGGTGGCGACGAGGGATCGCCCTATGTCGACCGCGTAGGAGCTCGATCCGGCGGCGACTCCCATCGGATCGCGTTGCCAAAACTTTCGAATCTCCTCGGCGATTTCCGTGGGATCTCGCCCACCGGTGTTGACTTGGCAATGCGCCTCTTCGTAGGCGGGCGACCGCAGAGTCAGCAGCCGTTCGATTTGTGCCTGGGGGTTTGGCCCCGCCAGCAACGGTCGAGAGCCGTCGGCGCCGGCGCGGGTTATGAGCTCGGACAATTCGGCGTGCAGACAGACCACAACGCCGCGATCCATTGCGGTCAGCCGGATCTCCCGCATCAATAGGGCACCGCCTCCGAGCGCGATGACCTGGGCTATGGGTGTCTCCAACAAGTCGCTGAGTGCCCGGTGTTCGCGATCGCGAAACCCCGCTTCACCCTCGTTATTAAAAATTTCGGGGATACTAGCTCCGGCTGCGGCCTCGATGGCGGCGTCTAGATCGACGAAGGGGGTCCCCGTCTCCTGCGCGATCAGGCGGCCCACGGTGGATTTGCCGGTGGCCATGAAGCCGTTGAGGAGCAGGGGGCGTTTCATTTCGGATGTTTGTCGCAGGCGGGCTGTGGAGGGGTGGTTCGCCGGCTGTTGCCGGCACAATTTCTATAATCCAGTGGGCGCCGAGGCAGGCAGTTTTCGTGGGAACCAGCCCGGGGGGCCTCGACTGGGCGCTGGATCGGGCCGGGTGCGTGGGCTCGCAGTGGTCTGCCCGGATGGGGCAACTCTTGACGTTCCGCACGTAAACCCCCACACCAACAGCAGATGAACCTGCGAATCGAAAAATATCACGGCCTCGGTAACGATTTCATCGTTGTGGAGGCGGACTCGCCCGACGGCTTCGATGCGGCGCGAGTGGCAGGCCTCTGCTCTCGGCATCGGGGTATCGGCGCTGACGGTGTCTTGCTGGTGACCCCCGCCGAGGAGCCGGCAGCGAGAGCGCGAATGATCGTGCTCAATGCCGATGGGTCGCGTCCGGAAATGTGCGGAAACGGCTTGCGCTGTGTGGTGCTGCATTTGGCACGCGCCACAGCCGATATACCGTCGGAGTTCGCGGTGGAGACAGACTCGGGCCTGTTGGCGTGCCGTTTGACCGATTTCAGTACTGGGGCAGCGTCTGCGTCCGTGCGCTTGGAGCTCGGTTGTGCCGAAACCGCGGGCACCTTGGTCTTTCGCGATGCAGGAAAAGAGCTCGATTTTCAGCGTATTTCGACGGGGAATCCCCATGCGATCCGTTTCGCCGAGCGTGAAAGCAAAGAGCGAATCGATCTCTTAGCACCTCAAATCTCGGCGTGTGTCGCGGGTGGTGCGAACATCGAGTTCGCCGTGATCCGAGCCGATGGTGGAATCGACTTGGATGTCTGGGAGCGTGGTGTCGGTCGCACGCAGGCCTGCGGAACGGGAGCCGCCGCTACCGTCGTCGCGGCGGCTCTGGCGGGTCACGTCCCGTTTGGCGCGGATGTGGCGGTGAATCTCCCGGGCGGGCAGCTCAGCGTGCAGGTGGCGGAGGGCAGCTTGGCAATGATTCTCGAGGGTCCCGCGGTTCACGTATATTCCGCTGAAGTGTCAGAATCCTAGGGAAGGCGTGTCGGAACAATAGGCCCGAGGGTTCGAAATTATCGAAAACTCCTGCTTTGTTCGGGCGCTGTGTTACGGCCGGGGCGATGCCCGAGCCGAGCCACGCACGGAAATCCGGCGAACCCAAGCGCCTGGCGGATTCCCGTGCGGAATTCGTTGGCAGTCTTGGTCGTCGCCTGGACGTCGTCACCAATGCACTGAAAAGCCTTGAACAAGAGCCCGACAACATCGGGGCCCGCGACAATCTGCGGAGGCGATTACACGCTATCTGTGCCGCAGCCAGGGTTCTGGGCTTCGAGAAGGCCGGCGACGCCATGGGGGACGCGGCTGCGGTGTTGGCCAATGCCGTCGCCCAGGGCGAGATAAAATTCAATGATATTCAGGATGTAAAGCGATTCCTCGAGCTCGTGCCCTCCCTCGTCTTGGGGGCACCGGTGCAGCTGGGGGGCCCCGCTGATGTGCGGCTGAACTTGGATTCGGGAACCGGGGCCTGGCCGGTGAGCGTGGTGCTCTTCGGCGAGAGCGAGCTGGCGGTGGCCATCGAAGAGGCTCCAGCCGACGGCACGAAGATCGATTGCGCCGCCACCGACGTGGCGGAGGACGCGGATGATTTGGTTCGCATGCGCGCCCCCGACGTAACCGTGATCGACGGCGATTTACGCGGCGCCAAGGAATTGCTGGAACGACTGCGGGACAATCCGTTGATCGAGCCCACGATCATCATCGCCATTGGCTCCTTTGAGCGGCCTGAGGCGGCGGCAGGGGTTGTGCAACTCGGGGCAGCCCAGGTGCTGCCCAAACCGGTGAGTCCCGTCACCCTGCGACGTGCCATCGTCGAAGCGCTGGAGCGTCGGCGTGTCGAACCCATACGGGCCGATCCGATCGGCGATGTGACTATCGATGTGTTGGCCGAGCGCATCATTGAAGAGATCCGTCGCGGGTTGAGCGGGGCGGCGTTGGATAGCGCCCGGGACATCAGCGTGCCCCTCGGGGACGGAACGGATGTATTGGCAGCCGTTTGGTCAGCGGTGGCTCGTGTTCGTGAGTTGGTCACCATGCGCTCGGGCGGATCGGTGCAGTTTGACGCTTCGGGTCCAGAAGGCGCGGTGCCGCTCGCACCGTGGGCAGGTCGCGATACTCGCAGCCGTCAGCCCAAGGCTCGATTGGCTGCCGACGTGAGTCTGGAGGGCCGCACCGTGGTGGTGGTGGATGACGATCCGGCGGTGGTGTGGTTTCTCGGCGACGTCCTGAGGGATGCCGGCGTCACAGTCATCGAAGCTCACGACGGCCAAGAGGCGTTGCGTCTGTGCCGCGAGCATTGGCCGGATCTCGTGTTGAGCGACATCTTGATGCCCAAGCTCGACGGCTTTGCGCTTTGTCGGGAGCTGAAGCGCGATGTGGCGCTGAGTGACGTGCCGGTGATCTTGCTGTCCTGGAAAGAGGACTTACTTCAGCGGGGCCGGGAGTTGGGGGCCGCAGCTGACGGCTACCTGCGTAAAGAAGCCACCGCCTCCAGCGTGACCGCTCGTGTTCGAGAGGTTCTCCAGGCTCGGTCGAGGGTCGAATCGCGGCTGGCGACGGACGTCGAAGTGCGGGGTCGTTTGGATGGAATGACGCCGCGCTTGGTGCTCCAGTTGGTCTGCGATGCGCAACTGAGCGCGCATATCGCGTTCCGGGATGCGGCGTTTCTGTACGAGGTGGAGGTCCGCCTCGGTGAGGTCCGCTGCGCCAGCCGCACGGGCCACAGCGGCTCTACCGAGTATGCCGAAAATGCGTTGGCTCCACTGTTGGGCATGCGAGCTGGCAGGTTCGCCATTCGTCGCAGCTCGCACGAGTGCCGCAAAGAGTTTGATGGCGGGCTCCGCCAGGTGCTCGAGACACCGGTTCTGCGAGCGCGGGCGGCGGCGGCGGCACTTTCGTCAGAGCGCTTGATCGATGTGGGGAGCGTGACCATCGATACCGAAGCGATGGCGCCTTACCTCGACAGTTCGCCAGAGGACATTCAGCGCCTCACGGTTATGCTGAGCCGCGGTGAGTCCCCCGGTGAACTGCTACTGGCCGGACGGGTGACTCCCGGGCTTTTGGATCGCGCCTTGACCGATCTGGTGATTCACGGAACCGTACGCAGCGTGCTGGACCGAGACGGTCGCGATCTGCTGGCGGCGGCGCTGGAAAAACTTCGCGCGGGGGATCCCGAGCTCTTGCCGGCCATCGACACAAGGCTTCCCAGAACGGGCCTCGGCCAGTCTAAAAATACGGCCGCGGAGAACCGTGTCGGGCCCCCCGCTGTGTCGACAGAGCCGCCTGCGGAGGTGCAGCTTACGGCAGATGCCCAGAGTGCGCAGAGTTCTAAGGTGCTTCCCCCGGTCGAGCCCAAACCGGAGAGTCCGGCGGCACCCGTCGCTGTGGTGGCAAAAGATCACGAACCCGAGGTCAACCTTGCTTCTACCGAGATGACGCGTCCCGACGGTGTGGCGGTAGTCGCGCGACCTTCAGCCGCACCAGCTGTCGTGGAGCCCGTGCCCGCGGAGGTTCGCACGGTGGACGCTCAGTCGGCTCCCTTGCCGCCTGCGGTTAGCGGTACACCTGTTATGCCGCCCTCTTCCGCTATTCCGCTAGCGCCGCCCGCGCCGGCAGGTTCCGATGAGCTGCCGGCGAGCCAATTCGCGACAGCGGAGCCCCCGGTGGTTACCGCAGCGACGGGCGGAGTCCCGGAGGTGGAAACAGCGCCCGCCGATACCTTTGGAGAGCGGCTGGAAGCGGAGACGGCAGGGCAGGCTCAAGTTTCTACTGCCAGCGCGGGGGTAGATTCCGAAGCTTCTGTCGACTCGCCCTCAGAGTCTGCGCCGGTTGCGGAGCTGCCCCTAGCCGAGTCAGCCGCGCCGCTCCCAGTTGAGTCAGCCCCTGCGGCGAGTGATGCCGCCGAGGAGCTTCCGCCGGAGACCGCTGAGCCGTCTTCGGCATCCCAGAGCGAGCCGGCGGAAGCTCCCGCTGAAGAAGCGGCTCCCCCTACCGCCCCTCCTGTTGACGACGGCGCTGCCGCTAGCGCTAGCCCTAGCGCGCCGCAGTCAACGGCCGATGACGACTCCGCCGTCGGTGGGAAAAAATTGGTGGCCGTGCGGCGCTCTCCGACCGAACCGACTGGCCCCGCCCCAGCGAAGCCGGCTGAGCCCGTCGCCAACCTGTCCGACGCGGTGCTTGGTTCCATGATGGGCGAGGCGCCTGCGCCTGCGCCTGCGCCTGCGCCTGCGGCACGCCAACAGGCTTCGACGTCCGGCGGTCAGAAGCGCTTCACCCAAACTCTCATCGGTACAGCCAAGCCACTGGTGGTTGACGATGCAGAGGTCCCCGAGGTGTCTCCCATTCCGCGCCCTCAGCCCCGCAGGCCAGCGTCCGCTCTGGGAGAATTGGGAACAGTGTCGCGGGTCGCCAAGCCCCCGCCGAAGCCCTTCTCGGCGACTCTCGGGGGGGTTCAGAAGCCCCCGGACACTTTGCGCGGGACTCCAGCGCCCCCGCCATCCCTCGGGGATCTGGTGGATCCGGATTCCGCGCTGGCCGCGCTCGATCAGTTTGATTTTCCTGGAATGTCCGCCGACAAGAGCCAGGCGCCAGAGAAGAGGGAGAACGCCGTGTCTCCAGCGCCCCCGCCTCCCAAGCCCGTGCAGCCGGAAGCGGAAGCGGACGCGCTCGCCTCGACATTGTTCGGCGGCGGGGTCGAGGCGGCCCAAATTTCCAGTGCCTCCCCGAATGCTGCCGAGGCGTCCCCGAAAACTACCGAGGATGCTGTGGAGTCCCCGCCCAAACAGAGCGGCGGGATCATCGCCGAGACCAAGTCGATCCAGTTTCCGAAAAAAGTGCCCGCTTCTGGGTTGGCTGATGTTGAGCCCGTGCCCGCTTCTGCAGGGGACGACGAGGACACCCGAGTTGTTGCTCCCGAGCCCGCGCGCTTGAGATCCCTGCGCGACGAGCTCGGCGCTAGCGGCGAAGACGAATTGCTGCCGGTGTCCGAAGGTGCCCCCAGCTTGGGGAAAAAGTTGGGTTTCGCCGCCGCCCTGGCGGCCGCGTTGGTCATCAGTTTTGGCGGCACACGGCTGATCCGTAGCGCTTTGACGGACGTGCCAACCACCGCCGAGAGCGCCGTCGACGATGACGAGCCGGCCGCGGATACCGAGTCCGAGACGGATCGGACCGAGCAGACCGTGGCGGAGGCCGATGAGGCGCCTTCGGATCCTGTGGCGCAGAAGCGAACTGCTCGGGCGGAATCCAAAGCCCTTTCGTTTCGCACCAGCGATCGCCCCTTGCCAGTGGGAATGGCCGTCCCGCCCGGAAAGGGCCTGCTGGAGATATCTACTGGCGATCGGCACATGATTTACCTGGATGGTCGTTTCGTGGGTCGCGGGCCTCGCCGCCAGCTGCAGTTGCTGCCGGGCACTACGAACCTTCGGATCGAGCTGGGTGGGGCGGAAGTCACGGAGGGCATCGATATCCAAGCTGGGCGACGCACTCGGGTGGATCTGGTAGTCCCGCCGGCGAAATGATTCGCAGCGATTACCCGGGAAGGCCGTGCTCGTGGCTTCCCGGTTGATTTTCCGGAGTCGCTCGATTGCCCTGGCCGCTGATCGCGGCGGCTGGCTGATATTGTGCGTGTTGGCGCTCTGTTTCGTTCAGACGGGCTGCAAAAAAAAATCTGAACCCTCAGCCTCTCAGGCGACGCCCCCCACCGTAGACCCCAGCGCAGCCGTCAACCAAGCGGTGGAGCGTTTCTCTTTTCTCGACGACTTAGCCAATTGCCAAGTCTTCCACCGCGGAGTGAGCTTGGATTTCGGTGCCCGATCCGCCCAGCGTCATCGAGGTTTTTCTCTGGGGCCTTTTGACGGCGTCGAGACGCGGGAGGTCGCGGGTACGACTTTTGCACAGCTTTTTGTCCGTCGCATTCGATACGATTTTTGGATTCACTCAGAGCTAGAAGCGGCGCAAGTCACGATTCGTGCGAAAGGTGGACGCAGTGACCGGCTGTGGGTTTATGTCGACCAAGAGCTGGCCGGTGTCGGTAAGTTGAAGTCCAGCGCTCCGGCAGTGTTGAACTTTCGGACGCTGAAGAAAACACTCGCTCCTGGGCGTCACACTCTGACCTTGCGGATGCGAGGTCGTCCCACAGCTGAGCACACGCCCTACGCCGAGGTGGATTGGGTACGAATCGGACCCTCCCAACGCTCGGTCGAAACCTTCTCCGCACCGACAGCCGGAAATATTCTGAACGACGTGGTGTTGAACAAGGTGGCGGAGCGCTCCTTCGTGCTCAAAGGGCCGGGGGCGGTGCGATGCCCCGTGATGATCGAGCCCGGCACACATCTGAAAGTGGCGCTCGGCTACTGGGGCGAGGGCGGTGGACGAGCGGAGATTTCGTTGATCGCCGACGGTGACTACAACGTATTGCTCGACGAACGTGACGTACCCAAGCCGGACCCCAAGGATTGGGATCGTGTGGATATCGATCTGTCGAAATATGCTGGCAAGCTTGTGTACCTGGAGTTTCGGGCACGTCAGAGCCGACGATCGGGTCGGGTGGCGTTCGGAAATCCTGAGCTGCAGCGTCGTCCCCCCAAGTTGCCCGATAATCCGGCGCGAACCGTGGTGCTGGTGCTGGCCGCTGGCTTGGATCGCGACAATCTCCCGCCCTGGGGCCAAGCGAAACGTTTCCCCGCCCTAGCGGTGCTTTCTCGCAGCGCCGTGGTGTTCGAGAACTACCGGCAACCGACCACAGTGACGTCAGCCGTGGTGGCGAGCA
The DNA here is from genome assembly GCA_013214025.1 of Polyangiaceae bacterium. Classification (GTDB taxonomy): domain Bacteria; phylum Myxococcota_A; class Polyangia; order Polyangiales; family Polyangiaceae; genus JABSRN01. The sequence continues at coordinate 67,590 of JABSRN010000153.1, read as the reverse complement.
TTCTCAGTGGCTTGCCCCCGGGCAGTCATGGCTTGGAGGATCCCGAGGCCCGGCTGCCCGCGGCGATTCAAACGCTCAATTCCATCGTCAAGGAGGCGAGCGGTCGCACCGCGATGTTCACCGCCGTGCCCCCGTCCTTCGAAGCCTTCGGTTTCGACACCGGCTGGGACGCGTTTGAGAGCATTTCGCCCGTGCAGGATGTGCCGGCAACAGAACCGATTCGTCTTGGATTAGAATGGCTGCAGGCACAAATCGCGTCCGAGCCTGAACAGCGGCGGCTTCTGGTGCTTCATCTTCGCGGGTCTCATCCCCCGTGGGACCTGACCCGTAAGGAAGTTCAGGAATTGCCCCCGGAGGGATACGGCGGCGTACTGGGTGCTCGACGGGGCGCTCTGGCGCTCTCCAAGGTACGCAAACGCCGGCGGCGTTCGTTGCGGCGGCTGCAGACACGCGACTGGGAACGGCTGCACGCGCTGGCCGGAGCGTCGTTGGAGAAACAGGATCTGGAGCTGGGGCGGCTTGTACGGTCGCTTAAGGAGAGCGGAGAATGGGACCATACGCTGTTCATCTTCGCCGGTGACGTGCCCATGGGCGATCCGCCTGCGATCCCCCACGCGCCGGCACCCAGCCTAGGCGAGGACCATCTGCTGTCGCCCCTCTTCGTAAAGTTTCCTGGAAAACGCCTGGTGGCCAGCCGATCGCGCAGTTGGGTGACACCGCTGGATCTACCCACGACCATCTTGGCGGCTCTGGGACTGAAGACGCCGCGGCGGATGCGGGGTCTGGACTTGGCGGCCGTCGCGGCGGGGGTGACACCGTTGGCGGGCCGTTGGTTGAGCGCCACCCTGGGCAACCGCTACTCTACCCGGCTCGGCTCCTGGCTGCTCAGCGGCTACTTTGGCGCGGTCCCTGCTCTGTGTCGCCTGGACGTGGATCCTGCTTGTGCGACGGACCTACTGCAAGAGCGTCCGCTCACGTCGTCCGCGATGTGGACCCGTACGTTTGGGCAACTGAGCGTTGCGCGGAGCAAGCCGGCTCGTTTGGTCGGGCGGGAGAGCGCCGATCTGGACGACGAGACTGCCGCCGCGCTCACCGTGTGGGGCCATTGAGCTTCCGTTTAGACGCCGCGCCGCCCGCCCCAGCGTTCGATGTGGAGCCGCGGCGAGTAGCCGAGTCCTAGACTCCGAGCGAGTTGTTGCACCTGGGGCGCCCGCCGCTCTAGCACCGATCGTTGCGCTGCCTGAGGCATCAGCAACACACGTTCCTTGGGCCAATCGAATCGGCTGACGAGGGTCTCGATCTCGTCGTGCTCTTGCTCGCCTTCGACGACCAGTTTTAGCCACGCTTTGTCTGTCCTCCGTAGGGCATCCAGCGACGACGAAATGAGCCGGCGGCGTTCGGGCTCTTTGGAATTGTCGAGCTTCGGCGACACGTTAAACTGATTGACCCGGGTGGCGATAGCTTCGGACGGCGCGAGCGTGCCGTTGGTCTCGAGCTCGACGAAGAGCTCGGAATCGAGCCGGGCCAGCAGTGCTTCGAGGGCGGGTTGCTGAAGCAAGGGCTCCCCGCCGGTGATGACCAAGTGCGATCCCGGAGGCGAGTCGGTGGCGGTCAGCTGAGCTTCGACGGCCGAAATGTCGAGTTCGTCGACCTCGTCGTCGTAGCGAAAATTGGCGAAATCCCAGCTGTAGCGCGTATCACACCAATCGCAGCGCAGGTTGCACATCGCGAGTCGGAGAAAAACAGCGTCGGCCCCAGCGCTTCGGCCCTCGCCTTGTACACTGGCAAAGATCTCGGAGATCTTCAGTTTCAACTCATCGGGGGCGGAGGACATGGCCGGGCTCGGATGCCGCCATGGCTACTGGAGCCGGCACGCGGTCGCAACGAATCAGCGCATCGGCTGTCCCGTCTTGGCGAAACCGCGGAACGCCCGTCCAGGATGGCCCCGTCGTGTTACAAGACGCCCATGAGTCTCGAAAAACGGTCCGGAAGGGATCTCCGCGTTCATCGCCCTGTCACCATGACGCCGGGTTTTCACCGTTTAGCGGAGGGCTCAGTGCTGTACTCCGCTGGCGGTACGGTGGTGCTCTGCACCGCCAGCGTAGACAGCAGCGTGCCGAAATTTTTGGTAGGTCGAGGCAAGGGTTGGCTCACGGCTGAGTACCAAATGCATCCGCGTTGCAATCCGAAGCGCCGCGAGAATCGCGACGGTAGACGGGGCTCAATCGGTGGTCGCGCCAAAGAGATTGAGAGATTGATCGGCAGGAGCCTGCGGGCAGCCATCGATCTCGACAAATTTGGCGAACGCAGCATCACCATCGACTGCGACGTCTTGGAGGCAGATGGCGGGACTCGCACGGCATCTGTAACCGGCGGATTTGTGGCGATGGCCATGGCGCTGTCGAAGCTGAAGGTGGCGGGTAGCTTGAAGTCGGGTACTGTCCGCGATCAGGTGGCGGCCATCAGTGTGGGTCATGTCGACGGGCAGTACGCCTTGGACTTGTGTTACGCCGAAGACAGCACCGCGCGCGTGGATCTCAATCTGGTCGGGACCGGCCGGGAGGGCGTAGTCGAAATTCAGGGCACCGCCGAGGGCGAAGCGGTTCCGCGTAGCGATATGGACGGACTGATCGATCTGGGCATGGAGGGCGTAGCGTCCCTTTGTAAGGTCCAGCGAAAGGCTCTCGAGGAAGCCGGCGTTGACCTTGACGACGTGATGTCCTGATCCCGTGCTCAAATCGTGGTGGTCGCGGCCTGGAAGGCTAGGATCGTTTTCGCCAATCTCCCATCACGCGCTATGGTGGGTAGGTGGAGAGCCCAAATAGCGGAATGCGCGCCGAGCTTCGTCTCGACAGCGTCGAGGAAGATGCACGTTACCTGATCGACATTCAGTCGGCAGAGCACGGCTGGCAGGGCGTCGCCCAAGTAGCCAAAGCGGACGGCAAGGTCGAGGTCGAGTTCAGCCCGGAGCAGACGGCGCCCATGCCAGAATGGGTGACTGATTGGCTCCGGAGCCTGCTGCGCGGGGCGTGGCGAGATCAGCAGTCTTCGGGTTGGCCTCGGCGCATTACGCGGTGGCGCGACAAGGTGGAGAGGCGTTAACCCTCGTGCCGGCGCTGATCACCCTGCTGACTGATTTTGGGCTGAGCGACCCCTACGTTGGTGTGATGAAGGGCGTCATCTATTCCCGCGCATCTGATGTTCGCATCGTGGATGTGAGCCACGGCGTGCCTCCCCAGGACATTCGCTGGGCCAGCTACTGGCTGGAGCGGGCCTACGCGTGGTTCCCACGGGGCACGGTGCACATCGCTGTGATCGATCCAGGAGTGGGCACCGACCGGGCGGTCTTGGTGCACGAGGCGCACGGTCATGTCTTCCTGGTGCCGGACAACGGCTTACTGTCCCATAGCCTGCGCTCGTCTGCGGACGCTGTTACGCGCCGGGTTGACGTGCCGGCGCTAGCTTACCCGACCTTGAGTTCGACATTTCATGGGCGTGAATTGTTCGCCCCTCTGGCCGCCGAACTGGCGTCGGCTCAACGCCAACCGAGTGAGCTGGGAGAGATTGCGCAAAACATCGTTGCGCCGCGACTCAGCGAGACCGTGACGTCGCCGGGTCGGGTGGATGGCCACATTGTCTGCGTCGACCATTTCGGCAACTTGATCACCAACATCGAACTGCCAGCCCGCGCCGCCGAAGAGCGTGCGAACCTCGGACTGCACCTTGGGGAACACGCTTTTTCTCTTGTTGAGACCTACGGCCAGTTGGAGGTCGGTGCGTCGGGCACTTTGGTGAACTCCTTCGGCACCTTAGAAATCGTTTCCAGAGACGCCAGCGCTCGCCGCAACTATGGCGATGCGCTGGGCTCCCCCGTTAGCCTGCGGTGGAGTCCCAAGTGAGAGTCTCGAAGCTGCTTTCACCGGCGCTGCTGGGGGCTCTGGTCTGTGCCAGCTCGTCTTGCTCGCCCGCTGCCGGAGGGCTACCGGCGTCGGGACCGTCCCCCTTTTCGACGGCGCGCGAGCCTGCAGCGCCGGCAGTGGTCTCCTTGCAATCTGCCGAGACCGCGTTCCGCAAGAGCCAGTACGCTTTGGCGGAGCGCCAGTATCGTCATCTGGTAGCGGCGGGAGCGCCAGCGGATGTCGGGCTGGCTCGGGTGTTGGTGGCAACGGGTCGGGGGAAGCTTGCCGAGTCGGCGTTGGCAGCCCATGGGAAACATCCGGAGGCGCAGCTCATCCTCGCGGGTGTGCTGTCTCGTCGCGGGCAAATCGACGAGGCGGCATCATTGCTTGAAGCCGTCGTGGCGTCCGAAACCGCCACGCCCGATGCGCTTCGCTCAGCTCGCCTCGGGCTGGGGGAACTGGAGTTGCTACGCGGTCATCGCCATAGCGGCCAGAAGCTCTTGATGACTCTGGTGGACGAGTTCAACGACGACCAGCTGAAAGACTCGGACGCGTTGGGATTGGCGCGAGTGGGGCGCGCGGCGTTCTTGCTCAAGAGTCCCGAGGACGCCAACGACGCCTTCAATCGCGCCGAGCTGGTGTCGGATGCTCCCGCCCGAGTCCTGCTATGGCGCGCCGAGCTCTTCCTGGACAAGCACGATCCCGGGCATGCGGAAGAGGTCGTTAATGATCTACTGAAACGCGCCCCGGAGCACCCCGAGGCGCTGGTGTATCTGGCGCAGATCCGGCTAATTCAGGCGCTGAGATTTGATCAAGCGGAAGCCTTAGTGTCGCGAGCCCTAAGCACCAATCCGAAGTTGGCGCGTGGGCATCTCGTGTTGGCGGGCCTGGCCCTTCGAGACTTGGATATCAATAAAGCGGATGCTCACGCGGATGATGGGCTCCGCTGGGAGCCGAAGAACCTAGAGCTGCTGAGTATGAAGGCGGCCATTCGTTTTCTAGCGGATGATCCCGAGGGATTCGAAGTCGCCAAAGCTCATGTGCTCATGCTATCGCCAAACTACTCACGCCTGTTTCAGATTGTGGGGGAATACGCGGAGTGGGAGCACAGATACGAAAAAATTGTCGAACTCATGCGGGAGGCGGTGTTCGTTGATTCGACGGATGCTCATGCCTACGCGAAGCTTGGCGTCAACCTGATCCGTTCGGGTGCGGAGGCGGATGGTCTTCGAGCCTTGGGCCGAGCATTCTCGCGAGATCCATTTAATACGCGAGTGTTCAACACGTTGAACCTCTATGAAAAAGTGATCGCCAAGGAATACGAGAGCGTGGCGGGACGGCGTTTCCACTTTCGCTATCACCGAAAAGAGCGGGCCATCCTCGAACGATACGTACCGAAGATGCTCAACCAGGCCTTCGATCGTTTTGTGGAGCGTTATAATTTCCGACCCAAGAACCCGACTTATATCGAACTGTACGCGAAGCGAGAGAGCTTTGCGGTGCGGACTTCGGGCTTGCCCCATACAGCCATTCAAGGTGTGTGTTTCGGGCGCACGGTCGCCAGCATGAGTCCAGCCACTGAGACCTTCAATCTCGGCATGACCTTGTGGCACGAGCTTGCCCACGTATTCCACATTCAGCAATCACTTCATCACGTGCCGCGCTGGTTCACAGAAGGCCTTGCAGAGTACGAGACGATCATCGCCCGTCCGGAGTGGCGTAGGGAGCTCGACTTGCCATTGTATCGGGCGCTCCTCCAAGGGCGTGTGCCTCATCTGCGCGATTTAAACCGGGCTTTTACGCATGCTGACGATATGGCGGATGTCGCGACGGCGTACTACACAGCCAGCGTCGTGGTGAAGATGCTAGGGGAAAGCCACGGCCCCAAGAAGCTCTCTCGCATGATGACCTTGTGGGGTCAGGGTTTGCCTACCGCCGAGGTCTGCCAGCAAGCTCTGGGACAGAGTCTTGACCAGATTGATACTCAGTTTCGTGCCTATATGCGAGAACGAACCAAACGTTTCGAGGGACAGTTTGTTCCTCTGGATCGGGCTCCGGAACTGAAAGTGGCAAAGGCCGCATCCCAGGCTTCGCCCCAGGACAAGAAGTTGCTGAGAGCTCTGGCGCTGGCGGCGGTGCGCGCCACCAAGCTGACGTTGGCCGAGCTCACGGCGTCGAAGCTGCTCAAGCTGGCGCCCAGGGATCCCGACGCATTGTGGATTCGGGTGTTGATCCAGGTGCGGGAAAAGAACGCCAAACAGGCCGGTGTTGAATTGGAGAAATTGCTGGCAAGCGGTGCCGATGGATTTCTGGTTCAGATGATGCGCGCGGAGATCGCCCAGCAGCGCAAACAGCAGTCCGTTGCTGTGCTGGCGTGGCGGTCGGCCCATATCTTCGACCCTCTAGCGGAAAGGCCCCTTCGGTCCTTGGCTCAGTTGGCGACGGCCAAGAAGGACAAGACGGAGGCCATCTCGCTACTGAGCAAACTAGTGAAGATCGATCAAAGCGACGCCGTCTCCTATCGGACGCTCATGGCATTGCTGTTGGAGGCGAAGCGCCCTCAAGAAGCCGCTTCGCTCGGTGAAGCCGCAGTGTACCTAGACATGGAAGGTATGAGCACCCATCGTCTGTACGGTACTGCGCTTGAGAGCTTGGGGCGAAGGCGGGAGGCCCTGTTTGAGTGGGAGAGTGCTCTGTTGTGCCGTGGCGACGTCGCCGAGAAGGCAGAAGTTCATCGATTGCTCGCGAAATTGCTCAGCCAATTGGGTCGTCCGCAGGACGCAGCGAAGCAGCTGAAAGCGGCAGAGTCACTACCGCAGGGTGCGGCGCCCATCGGCCCCATCTAGCTGGCTGGCCCGGGCTCTCGACGAAGGCCCGGGCTCTCGACGAAGGCTAGGGCTCTCGGAGGAAGCGCGGGACTCGGCGAGAAATATTGGTGAGGATTTCCCAGGCGATGGTGCCCGAGTGATCGGCAATCTCCCGGGCAGTGATTTCATCAGAGCCGAGCGGCCCCGTTTGCTCGCCGAGCACAACCACCTCGTCGGCCATCCCTACGTTTTCGATTTCGGTCACGTCGATCATCGTCATGTCCATGCTGACGGTACCCACGATGGGAGCGCGTTTCCCGCGAACCAATACGTGCCCGCGGTTGCTCAGAGAGCGAGGGAGACCGTCGGCGTAGCCGATCGGAAGAGTTCCGATTCGGCTAGTTCGTTTCGCTGTCCAGCTGGCGCCATAGCCGACGCTGTTCCCTTCACGGATTTCGCGAAGGGCGGAGAACTCGCTGCGCACCTTCATTACAGGCTTTAACTGGGCGGCCATGCCGGCGGCGGGCTCAACCCCAAACAGCGCGATGCCCGGTCGGGTCATGTTCAAGTGGGACCGTTCGCTGCGAAATACTGCCGCCGAGTTGGCCGCGTGACGGATGGGAGCTTCCAGCCCGAGGGCGGTCAGTTTGGCCGTGACCACGTCGAATTCGTTGAGTTGCTGACCGATGGATTCGACACTGGTGTCGGCGCAGGCGAAATGAGTCATCAAGCCTTCGAGCTTCACTTCAGGATGGCGAAGCAAGGTGGCGCCAAGATCGTGGGCTTGGCTGCTTGTCGCGCCGAGCCGGGCCATGCCGGTATCGATCTTGATGTGCACGGACATGGGAGATGCGCCAGTGAAACGAACCTCCTCGGCGAGGGCTTCGATTTGGGCGGGGTCGAAAAGCACCGGTGTCAATTGATGCTCGAGCAGCTTGCTCCAGGCTCCGCCGTAGAATCCGCCCATCACCAGTATGGGTGTGCGAATGCCAGCGTCACGAAGCTCGATGGCTTCTTCCAATAGCGCGACGCAGATACCTGCGATACCCGCGCGTTCGAGCGTTCGGGCAAGGGGCTTCGCTCCGTGCCCGTAGGCATCTGCTTTCAACACTCCCCACACGGGGGAACGGCTCGCTCGGCGGAGGACGCCGAGATTGTGCCGCAGCTTGGATAGATCGATTTCGGCGCGGGTGGGTCGAACGCAATCTTGGAGCCGGGCGCGTTCCGGACGCATGATGCGCGGCGCCCCCGGACTACGTGGGTTGGAATTGGGTCCGGCGGGGGACCGGCGGGGATTCGCGAGATCGTGGGGGTTCATCGGCGTCGATTGAAGTCTTGGTGTAAGAGGTTTGGCCGACGCGGCCAACAAAAAGCGCGATTCCAGGGGATCCAGGGGTCTACGGGAAGCAACGCCGCATACACCCGCGGTAGTCCTTGCCGCAAGCTCGGCAAGCGCCGTCGGCGCTGGCGCAGCTGGTTCGGCAAGAAGTCCGCTGCTTTTGACAGCGATCGCTGCAGAGATCTTCCGCGGCCCGGCTGGCGTCGCCTGGGGGGACGTTCGGCTCGGTGTCCCCGGTGTCGCTTTGGCCTGTGTCGATTTGGGCCTCCTCGCTTGGCACCTCGGCGGCGGCGTTGGGCTCCACGGAGGGCGGGGGGGCGTGAGAGTCAATCGGGCTCAGCAGCTTGCGGCCGGCCGAACCCAGAGGGTGCTGGACTCGAGCCAACAACGAATCGGTTCCGTCGGTTCGTCCCAGTTCACCCAGCCGACGCTTGGCATACTGCACGCGATCCGAAGTTTGCCCGTAGATGTAGGTACCGACCCAGGTGTTCCAGCATCGCGAGCGATGAGAATTTGTGACCCGCGGATCGAAGTCGAGGCGATGACAATGTTCAAAGCGCACATTGCTCTCGTGCAGCGATTCAAAGCTCGGCCCACAGGCGGGCAAAGCCGCAATGGCTGCTGCGATCAGCGTGATTCGAACCCCTGTCCTCACCAGCCTAGGTTGCCCGCTGACGGCCCCTGTCGCAAGTCCGGGATCGGGGGGAAGCGGTGGTCGCCTGGTGGCGTCCCCGGCTGCCCAGAGCGGATCGGCAATTTTGCGGATCGAGCCGATGCCGCAGGGCAGCAACGGGGCCTTTTCCCGTGGAGGTCGCCCATTTGTGAGCATTGCTGCAAGCGTGTCCAGGCCCTATCCGCGGCGGCTAATGCTATGCCCGCTTCATGTTTACTGGCCTGGTGGAAGCTGTCGGCGAATTGACCCATCGGCAGGTCATGGGCCCAGGTGAGCGCCTGAGCGTCTGCTGCGGATTTTCGGGCATCGAGATGGGTGAATCGATCGCGGTCAATGGCGTCTGTTTGACTGTGGACGGGCTCCGGCCGGGTTTTTTTGACGCGACCGTCTCGTCGGAAACCCTCGCCAAGACTGCCCTGGGCGGCCTGCGAGCAGGAGCGTCGCTCAACCTGGAGCGGTCCCTGCGCGTGGGCGACCGCCTCGGCGGCCATTTGGTGAGTGGTCATGTGGACGGTGTTGCGAAAATTATTGAGCTTCGTTCCAGCGGTGATGCGCTGGAGCTGACCATTGAAGCACCCAGAGCGCTTCTGGCCTTCATCGCAGTGAAAGGCTCCGTGTGCCTCGACGGGGTGAGCCTGACGGTGAATGCCGTGTCGGATGAGCGCTTCAGCGTAATGCTCATCCCCCATACCCAATCGGTGACGAACCTGGGCGGCCTGCAAGTGGGCGGACTGCTAAACATCGAGGTGGATCTGTTGGCGCGCTACGCGGCTCGCCACGCGGAGGTCACAGGCCGTTCCGCCTCGGAGCGAATTGGTGCCGAGGCGTCCCGTTCTGGAGCTTCCGAGCCAAAGACGGAGCCCTTTGGCGAGCTGTTGGCTCGGCGCGGCTTCGCCTAAGCCTGCTGGTCGTGCTAAGGCAGCGCTCCCCCTTATAAGGAAACCACGTATTTATGAGTCCCAATCTCGACATCGATCCGGCCCTGCTTGGCCGAGTACAAGACGCCATCGACGACATTCGATCGGGCAAGATGGTGATTCTGGTGGATGACGAGGACCGGGAGAACGAGGGCGATCTCGTTTTTGCCGCGGAGCGGGTCACGGCAGACATGGTGAATTTCATGGCCATTCATGGCCGCGGGTTGATCTGCTTGACGATGACCGAAGAGCAAGTCGAACGTTTGGAGTTGCCGATGATGGCACTGCCCAAATGGCGCGGGGGACCGCCGCTGGGTACCGCTTTCACGCTCAGCATCGAAGCACGCCACGGCGTGACCACGGGCATCAGCGCCGCCGATCGTGCACGCACCATTCAGGCAGCGGTCAGTCCCGACGCCCGCCCGGAAGATATCGTCACTCCGGGCCACGTATTTCCGCTGAAGGCTCGTCGGGGGGGCGTCTTGGTGCGCACCGGGCAGACCGAGGGGTCGGTCGATTTGGCTCGCCTCGCGGGCTGCAATCCCTCCGGAGTGATCTGCGAGATCATGAAAGAGGACGGCACCATGGCGCGCATGCCGGATCTCGAAGTGTTCGGGAAAGCCCACGGGCTCCGCATTATTACGGTGGCCGATCTCATTCGCTACCGTTTGCAGACCGAGCAGCTAGTGCGCCGCGTGTACGAGCGCCCCGTGGTTCTGGATCACACCGGCACGGAGTGGAAAGCTATCGTTTATTCGTCCACCATCGACAGCAGTGAATTCTTGGCCTTGGTGCACGGTGATCCCTCGTCCCAGGAAGCCCCTCTGGTGCGCATGCATCGAGGAGCCGTGATCGCGGACACTTTCACGTCTACCCGGGAAGAGGGCGGCGCCAATCTGCGCGAGGCCATCGAGATCATCGAGAAGGAAGAGGCCGGAGTGGTGGTGTACTTGCCGCCCGCGGGAGACTTGAAGGGCGAGTTGGAAAATTTCCGCGACGCCTCGGAAAAGAGCTCCGTGGACGCGACTCGCGACGCCAAGAAGCTTGAGCCTCCTCATCGGGGTGCTTTGCGGGGATTTGGCCAAGGGGCTCAGGTGCTGCGAGAGCTCGGATTGCACCAGATCCGCTTATTAAGTAACAGTCGCCGCAAGATCGCCGGCATCCAAGGTTATGGTTTGGAAGTGGTCGACACCATCGCGCTGGGCCCCAAATTCCGGGCCGGCAAATCCTGAACACTCTGCGGGCTCTCGGCGAGACCGCAATCAGCCCCCTAGCTAGAAGCACTCCTATGGCAGCAAAAAAGTCGTCTAACGAAATCACCCGCTTCGAAGGTCAGCTGGTCGTCGATCCCAAGACGCGATTTGCGTTGGTGGCGACTCGGTTCAACAGTTTCGTTGTGGAGTCACTGGTAAGCGGTGCGACCGACGCCTTGAAGCGGCACGGGGTCAGCCCCGGCAATATCACTATCGTGCACGTGCCGGGCGCTTGGGAGGTGCCGCTGGTGTGCCAACGCTTGGCGAGCAGCGAAAAGTTCGACGCCATTATCGCTTTGGGCGCGGTCATCCGAGGCGGCACGCCTCACTTCGAGTACGTAGCCGGTGAAGTTTCTAAGGGAGTCGCCCAGGTTGCGGCCGAGTTCGGCACAGTGGTGACCTTCGGTGTACTGACCTGCGATACCATCGAACAGGCTGTGGAGCGCTCCGGCACGAAGGCCGGCAACAAGGGCTTTGACGCCGCGGTCGCCGCCATCGAAATGGTGAGCTTGGACGCGGCACTGACCCAAGCCAAGCTCTAGTCTGCGATTCTTTCATGGGTGCCCGAAGTACTGCTCGCGATGCTGCCCTGCAGATGTTGTTCGCGCTCGAGTTGAGCGAGAACGGTTGCGACAGCGTCATCAGCGATTTTTGGCGGGAGTTCCCGGGGGATCCTGAAGACCGCGCCTATGCCGATGACATCACCCGAGGTGTGGACGCCTGCCTCGACGAGCTGGACACCGTGATCCGTCAAGCGAGCGAGCATTGGCGGCTGGAACGCATGACCCGGGTGGATAGAAACGTATTACGACTCGGCAGCTGGGAGCTGCTCAAGCGTTCGGATGTGCCCCGAGCCGTGGTCATTGATGAAGCCGTCAATGTTGCCAAGCAATATGGCAGCGAGACCAGCGGCGCCTTCATCAACGGTGTGCTGGATCGGATCGCCGAGAACAGCGGCTGCAAGAGTTAGTTTGGCGATCCCGTGGAACTACGCTTCACGACCCCCGGCCTGCGACAGCTCGACAAGCTGGGCACAGAAGTCCTAGTAGCGACTCTCAGTGAGGGCGAGCGGCCCCCCAGGGGCGTGGCGGCGATGGTGGATTGGCGCTTGGCGGGACGCATCAGCCGCATGATTGTTTCCGGCTATGCCACGGGTCGTTTGGGGGAAGTGCTGTTGCTGCCTGGAAAGCCGAAGTTATCCTTCGACAAGGTTCTGCTCTTTGGTGTGGGAAAGAGCGGTGCCTTCGATGAGCAGCGCTTCCGGGAGGTCACGGGCTCGATGCTCCAAACTTTGCGCGGACTGCGCGCTCGCACAGCGGTGGTGGAGTTACCAGGACGCTACTGGGATGCCATCGCCCCGGAGCGCGCAGCGGACGTCCTTCTCGAGATGGCGGGCACCGAGCGGGATCACGACCTGTGGACGCTGGTCGAGCCGGCCCTAGCCCAGCGCGCCATCACCGCCCAGATGATTCAGGAACGTCGCCGCATCCGGCGATAAGCGGCGGCTAGTCCTTCTTCAGGATGATTCCGCTCAGCACCATGCTGCCGGATTCCAGCTTGTCGTATTCCAGCCACATGCCCGGGTAGGCGACGACGCTGACGACCGCGTGAGCCGAGGGGTGGTTTCGCGTCTCCGGCGGCCATTCTTTGAGGATCTCTGTGGGGGGTCCCATCAGTTCCACCACGCCCGCGGCGAGCATGCCGAAACGGATTCGGCTGCGCAGGGGGAATTCCGCACTAGAAGGGAAGTTACCGTTGAACTGACCGAACATCACTCCCTCGGGGCCCAAGCGGCGGCGTGCACGGTGCAGATGGATATGACGGGTCATGCCCTTCTCATCGAAGAAAAACTCCACGGCTCGACCGGAGTAGCGGCACACGGCCTTGTCCACGTACTGGCATGGCTTCTTCATGAGTCGAGCGATGGTCGCGGCATTGGCACCGATGCGAATCGGACCGACACCCTGGCCCGGCAGGATCGCGAGCCGGGGCCCCTCGGCTACCGGCACGCCCTCGAAAACCACGGTGTTCTCGACTCCAGAGGCCTGGCTGGAGGGCGCAACGCTCGGGGGGGCGAGAGCTGAACTGACCGAGTTGTGGCTGACTGAGTCCTGGCTGGATGGCCCCTTGTCGCAAGCAACGGAGGCGAGTTGGGTCCCCAACAATGCCAGCGGCAGGGCACTGCGCGAGCGCGAAACATTCTTGAGAATCATCGGGGTACCTTCTCGGTGTAGCGATGGGCGATAGGCATACGCCGGCCCGGGCCGAAGGCTTTGTGACTGACGATAAGCCCCGGCGCGGCTTGCCGACGCTTGTATTCATTGATTCGTATTAGGTGCACGATGCGCTCAACCACGTCCGCATCGAAACCCCGCGCCAGGATCTCATCGACTCCGAGCCTTTCCTCCACGAGTAGCTCAAGGAGGGCGTCCAAGACTTCGTAGGCGGGGAGCGAGTCTTGGTCCACTTGGTCGAGCCGGAGTTCGGCGGACGGGGGTTTCTCGATGCTGGAGACAGGGATGCGTATTCGCTGTCGGTTCACCAGACGGGAGAGCCGGTACACTTGAGTCTTGGGGATGTCACTGATGACGGCGAGACCGCCCACCATGTCGCCGTATAGCGTGCAGTAGCCGACAGCCAATTCGCTTTTGTTGCCCGTCGTCAACACGAGAGCGCCCGTACGGTTGGAGATCGCCATTACGGTCGCCCCCCGGATCCGCGCCTGGATGTTCTCTAAGGTCGTGTCGTTCTCGGTGGCTGCCTGGAGTTCGTCGAGGGTCGACTTCAGGCTATCCAGGTAGGACTGAAACATTGGATCGATGTCCACGATCCGGAACTGCAAGCCAAGATTTTCCGACAACGCGCGGGCATCGTGCACAGAGCCCGCGGAGGAATATCGTGTGGGCATGGCAACGCCGAGCACGCGGTCCGGACCCAAGGCGTCAGCCGCAATGGTTGCGGTCAGCGCTGAGTCGATTCCGCCACTGAGCCCCAGTACGACACGGGTGAAACCACATTTTCGCGCGTAGTCCCGGACGCCGCATACCAGGCCCTGATACACCTCTTCGTCGATGTCGGTCTCTACCGCTCGCGGGGTGCTGGGCGGGGCGCTCAGATCACAGATGAGCAACTGTTCTTCGAAGCTATTCGCGGTGGAGTGGCGCTCGCCATTGGCTGTCCAGACGCCGCTCCGACCATCAAACAAGAGTTCGTCGTTGGCACCGACTTGGTTGACCATAGCTATGGGGACGGAGCACTGTAGGGCGATTTGCGAGAACAGTTCCGAACGTTGTTCGAACTTTTGCATCGTGAAGGGGCTGGCGGACAGATTGACGATCAGTTCTGTGTCTGCGGCAAGCTTCGTGAGGGGATCGATCTTGTAGCGCCCGCGAAGGGCATCACTTTGCCCCCACAGATCTTCACAGATGGTCACGCAAATCCGAGAGCCGTCGATGTCGATGGTGCCTGGCGGTGCGGCGGGTACGAAATAGCGCGTCTCGTCGAACACGTCGTAGCTGGGCAAAAGGCACTTGGAAATCCGTTGCTGAACACGACCGCGCTGGGCGATCACGGCATCGTTACTGAGTCGTGCCCGCGCGTCGGTTGTCTGGGCATCCGTCACCGAATCATCGGGTGTGCCGAGAGTGCCGAAGATGAGCGTCAAGCCATCCGGGATCTGGTCGACGATGCGGTTCGTTACTTCGCTGGCGCGCCGGACGAAGGCGGGCCGGTCCAAGAGATCCTTCGGCGGGTAGCCCGTGACACACAGCTCTGGCGCAATGGCAAGGCTGACGCCCTGCTCTCGGGCCCGGACAGCGAAATCGATTAAGCGCTCGGCGTTGGCGTCGAGGTCCCCGATCGTGGGGTTCATTTGAATCAGAGCGAAACGCATTTTCGGGGTTTTTTATCCGAGGGGTGAGCTGGGAGAACAACTGCCGAGTTAGCAGTCCCAGACGCGGGTGTCTCGGCTACTAGGGCCGTGGGCCCGCGGCTGGCTCGGGCGATGGCCGGACCAGGTTTCGGAAGCGCTGGATGGGACGGTTTCGGGAGCGTCTGGGGCGGCAAAACACGCATTTTGTTGGGCAGCTGCCGTGGGGGGGCTGGGTCTCCCGGCTTTTGCTCGCGGGACTTTGGCGGGTGCGGGGCTTCGTCGTATGAATGAGAGCCCCCCCGAAATTATGACTATCGACGACCAGCGCTTCCTCTTCATAACCGGTAAGGGTGGCGTGGGCAAGACGACGGTTACCGCTGCCCTGGCGATGGGACTGGCGGAGCGGGGGAAGCGTGTCCTAGTGACGAGTTGTGACGGGCAGGCGCAACTCGGCCAATCATTGGCGATGGATCCCGAAAGCGGGAAACCACTGGATGACACTGTACGCGAGCTGCGCCCGGGGGTTTGGGGAGTGCGCCTCGTGCCGGACGCGTGTCTACGCGAGTACGGCTTGATGAAGCTCAAAAGCCGAGTGCTCAACGACGCGGTCTTCGGAAATCGTTACGCAAAGAACTTCTTCGCTGCCGTGCCCGGCCTTCGTCAGTGGGCGATGTTGGGTAAAGCGTGGTTTCATTCGACCGAGAAGACGGGCAAGATCAATCGCTTTGATGTGGTGCTCTTCGATGCGCCTGCGACGGGTCACGCCCTCGAAATGTTGCAAGTCCCGAAGGTGATCGTGGACTCCGTACCGGCGGGCATCCTCCGCACCGACGCGCAAGCCGCGTGGGAAATGCTTTGTGACCCCGTGCAAGCTGGGGTCTTGCTCGTCACCCTGCCCGAAGAGATGCCAACCAACGAGACCGTTGAGCTACAGCGAGCCATCACCGGCGAGCTGGGACTGCCGTGTTGTGGTCTGGTAATCAATCAAGTGATACCGAAACTGTTCAGTTCCGCGGATGCCAGCGCCTTGACGGGACTCAGCGGGGACTCCTTGGGACCGCTCGAGCTCGCTCGACGTCGGGCACGCCGCGAGCAAGTCCAAGGCATGTGCATCGATCGCCTGTTGGCCACGGTTGATCGCGACGCGCGTGAGTTGCCGTTCATTAGCAGCGCTCTGGACACGGGCGCTCTGAGCCGCTTGAAGGCGGCGCTGCTTTCCTGACGAAGCTACTTCCCCGACGAATCTAAAGCGTCCCAATCGTCGAGCTGGGGCTCCGGCAGCTCCTCCGTATCCATCTGGGCCAGTTGTAGCTGACCGTTGAGATCGACATTGACGCACTGCCATTGGGTGTAGGCGTCGATGACCCAGATACCGCTCTCGCGCGTGCCATTGCCGCTCCAACCGTTTCCACCGAAGGGCAAATGCGCTTCTGCCCCTGTGGTGGAGTTGTTGATGCTCGTCATGCCGGCGCTGATCTCCGTCTTGAAGCGATGCATCAGGTGGGCGTCTTGGGTGTAGATGGCAGAGGACAATCCGTAGGGCGTAGCGTTGGCTGCAGCGATGGCCTCGTCGACTCCGGACACAGTCACCAAGTTGACTGTCGGTCCAAAACATTCCGTCTGGGCTATGGCCATGTTCATGGTGACCGCGTCAAAGATACGAGGTGTCGCGTAGTGCCCCTTTTCGGCATTGCCGCTGAAGTGTGTGTAGTCGCTGTTCTTGTCGATCGTGTGACCGTCCAGTAGCAACTTGGCGCCGTCGTCGAGGCCTACCTGTCGCTGGGCCTTCCATGCGTCAAGAAACCGCGCGTTGATCATCGGGCCGTAGTCGATGTCTGCCGAACGCGCATCTCCGATGCGTAAGGTTTTTGCCCGGGCTAACAACTTCTCCCGGAACTCATCCATCACCGAGCCATCCACGATGATGTTTCCGCAACTGGTGCAGCGTTGACCCGCGGTGCCAAACGACGACCAAAGCGCGCCGTCCACGGCGAGATCGATATCGGCGTCGGCCAGCACAACCAGTGGGTTTTTGCCCCCGAGTTCGAGAGAGGGATGTTGGAGGTTTCTGCCGCAGACTTCGCCGATCTTGCGCCCGACCGCTGTGGAACCGGTGAAGCTGATCTTTTGCAGCAAACCGGCATCCACCTGATCGATCAAGTGCTCGCCGGTAGAGCCTGCTCCTCCGCCGTAGACAATGGAGACCAGGTCAGGAGGCAATCCTGCCGCTCGCAGCAGCTCGCCAAACAATGCCGCTGTGCCTGGGGCGTCATCCGATGGTTTCCAAACGACAGCGTTGCCACACAAGAGTGCGGGAATGATTTTCCACGATGGAACGGCGACCGGAAAATTGCCTGCGGTGATCACGCCGACCACACCGACGGGGCGTCGGTAGGTCATCAGTTCCTTGTTCGGCAACTCGCTGGGCACGGTTTGTCCGTACAAACGCCTTCCCTCGCTCTGGAAAAATTCGGCTGTGTCGATGGCCTCTTGCACGCTGCCCCGGGCCTCTTTTATCGGCTTTCCCATCTCTCTTGAGACGAACTGCGAGAGCGCTTCCTTGCGTTGGGTGAGGAGCTTTCCGAGACGCCCCAGGATCTGGGCGCGCCCGGGTGCCGGACGAGCCGCCCAGCGCCCCTGGGCACCCTTGGCGGCCTCGCAGGCGCGCCGGACATCGTCGGGTCCGGTGACGGGCGCCAGGGCGACGATATCGTCGCGATCCCCCGGGTTCCGGCTTTCCGTCGAACTCCCGGTTGTTTCGGGTTTTCCGGCGATCCAGTTCCGGAGGATAAGGGTGTGTGGGTGTGTGTCGGATTGGGCACGGCTGTCCATCACTTAACCGTGCGGCGCGGGGGCGCCCGGCGCAAGGGCGGTAGGGGTCAAGCCACCAGATCCCCAGCGTCTCGATGGGGCGAGGGTCACCGAGAGCGGCGGACTTCCATTACGGCTTCGTTATGCGCTCTGTCTGGGCCAGACTTCCCTCTTGCGGTACGCTCGCACGTCTTCAACCTTGTACACCCCATGAACTTCAGCCGGCGCCGCGTTCTCAGTCTTAGGGCTGCCGTTGTGGTCTGCGGGTTGGCGAGCTGCGGAGTGGTTGGCTGCGAGTCCGGCCTGGAAGGTTTCGAGTTCGTCGCGGGTGGGGGCGGACCCGTCACAGGAACGGGCGGGACGGCAGATGCCACTGCCGGCGACAGCAGCTTGCAGCTTGACGCCGGCTTCGGCGGTGAACTGGGCGTCGGGGGGACGCCAAGCGGCAGCACGGGAGCGACAACGAATACGGGTGGCGTGGCTGTCGGTGGCGTGAGCGGAGCCGGCGGTAGCGCCGGCGGCATCGGTGGCGTGGGTGTCGGTGGCAACAGCGGAGGCCAAGCAGGCGCGGGTACCGATCCTGGCTGTCCAGAGGGCGCGGCTTTCCTCGCCTTCCCCTACGAATGGTCCGGGAAAGAAGGCGATGCCCTAGCCGTGAACGCCATCACCTTCTCCGTGGACTGGGGCGACGAGCGGCAGGACTGGGATATCTCTTTGGAAGATCACCCTGCGTGGTTGTCCGTGCAATTCGATATTGATGCCGTGCGGGTGCAGGCGGACGAAATGGTGCCGTACCAGTCGGCGGGCACCTATGAGGCCAAAGTCATCCTCGATCACAAGTTCAGCAGCTGCCGCCTGATCGCACCACTGACCGCCACCGTAGAGCCAAACTTCAGCGAGATAGATGATGTCACGGTCGATCTCGATGGCGCGACGGCGGCGGCGTGGAATTACGGGTCCGACAATTTCATCGTCTTGGTGGGCGATAAACTCCGCGAGTTTGACCCCCTGAGTCCCGCATCAATCGTCAGGGAGTGTAACATTCCCGGTAGCGCGGTGGATCCCTCCGCGGTGGCGGCCAGTGGCGATACCGCCTTCGTGGTCAGCGATTCGAAGCTGTACCGCGTGACCCTTTCGACTTGCGCAGCCGATGCGGGCTTGGCTGTTTCGGGCGATGCGAGCGGCTTCAGCCTCGCGCATGCCGGCGACCGTCTGTTGGTCGGCAATGCCGGCGCTGTCACCGTAGAGCTCAAGGACGGCGCCACTAGTTTCGTGAACGAGACGAACGCGCCCTTCGGGCTGCAGGCTCTGGTGTCCGACGGTCAGGACGTTGCCTTTTCGGACGCGTCCAACAACACCGTGTACGGTTTCGATCCAGGGGTCAGCTCCGCCGGTACCTTTTGTACCCCCAACGGACCGGTTCACCTCAGCGTTCTTGGCGAGCGGGGGGCGATGGTGTCGACGACTGCATCTCTGTCGTACTTCCTACAGTTCTTTTCCGTCGTGGACGGTGGGTGCACGATAGGCAACAGTTATAGTGTGGCGCTGAAGCGTGCGGTGGTGGCGCTGGGACGGGATGGTGCGCTGCTGGTCGCGAGCACCGTGGCGGCGACTGCCACTGTGCATCTGGTGAATTCGGACGGTGTCCGCTACGGAGATATCATCGTCGTCAACGTGGGGTCGGTGGACTGGTCCCAAGCGCGCTTCGCCACGGGGCCGGATCACGCATTGTTAGTGACGACCAATTCCCCCGTTCTGTTCGTCCTCTAGATCGGGCGACTCCTGCTCGGAACATTCCCAGCCTTTCTCGGAACCCACACTTCGCGCCCTCCGGAGCTCTGTTAGGCTAACGTTCCTCATGGGCGATGATTCCACGCAAGAACTGGCCGGGCCGCCCACGGTCCAAATGCCGCTGTGGCGTCGGCTGTTGCCCCTCACGATAGGGGCAACTTGCATCTCCATCGTCGTCAGCACGTTGGACTTTGAGCATTTTGTGGAGGCGATCGTCAACGTCAACTACGGATTGTACTTCTTGTACGTGGTTTGTTTTACGGGCTGCCTACTCGTGGCAGACTGCTACGCCACCAGTTTCGTGTACCGGATGACGGTGTGCCCGGTGAAGTTCAGGGAATACTTCGTGATTCGAGCGGCGTCGTATTTGCCGAGCATTGTGAATCACCACCTAGGCCAAGCCTGGATCACCTATTTCGTATCCAGAGTGTACGGGGCCCCAGTCTGGCGAGTGGCGGGGGCGACGCTGGTTGCCTATGCCACCATTTTTGCATGTGTTTGTTTGCTTGTGATGGCGGCTCTGCCCTTCAGCTATTTGACGCTACCCTGGCTGTCCCCGTTGGTGGCGAGCGTTGTAGTGGCGGGGCTGATCTATCTTGCCGTGATACACCGCAAGCCCGCATTCCTGTTGAAGCTACCGCCGACCCAGGTGCTGGTGGAGGTCGGAGTGGTCGGTCATCTCCGCTTGATGATTCGTCGGCTGCCTCACGTGTTGGTGCTGTTTCTGGGCACTTGGGCGTCGTTCTGGTTCTTTAGCGTTTCGATCTCTCCGGGGGATGCCTTCGCCCTGATACCGCCGCTTATGATTGTGAGCGCGCTGCCGATATCGCCCCAGGGCGTGGGCACTCGCGACATGGTTGCTGTGTTGTTGCTCTCTCAATTTGCCGAGGGAGATCCGGAAACGGCACGAGCGAGTGTGGCGGCCTCGACACTGACCTTTGCGGTGGCCATGACCATAATGCAGATGACCGTCTCGCCTCTCTTCATGAGGTCGGCCCATCGCCTGCTCAATCAAGAAACGGCCAAGCGCGATGCGGAGTCTGCTGCGAGGGCAGACGCTGTGGACGGCGAGCCCGCTGCCTCTGGCGGCTAGCTTCGACCGACGCCGCGATAGATGAAGCCGGCGTCGACCAGTTCGCCTTTAATCAGGGCGTTTCGCCCGTCGAATATGTGACGCCCGGTCATGAGCCGAGCGAGTTTACCGGCGTCCGGCGAGCGGTAGGCGCTCCACTCCGTGGCGAGCACCAGGGCGTCAGCTCCCTCGCAAATTGCGAGTGAATCCGAGTTGAGCTCCACACCTTCGATGCCGAGAAACTCAAATCGCGCCTTGGCGGTGGTGAGCGCCTGGGGATCCGTCGCGCGTACTTTGGCACCTCGTTTGAGCAACCCTTCGATGAGCGTGAACGCGGGTGCCTCACGGACGTCGTCGGTTCCCGGTTTGAAGGCCAGTCCCCACACCGCGATGGTCTTGCCCTTCAAGGCGCCCAAATCCCTTTCCATATGCCCCAGCAGCGCCTTTACGGGTTCGCGATTGGCGTCGATGGCGGCCTGGGTGACCTGAAGCTTGATGCCGAGCTCTGTTGCGGTGTGCACCAATGCCCGAAGGTCTTTCGGAAAACAGCTCCCGCCGAAACCCAAGCCTGGGTACAAGAACTCGTAGCCAATGCGCCGATCGGATCCCAGCGCTAGCCGAACGTCTTCCACGTCGGCGCCCGCCTGGTCACAGAGCAGAGCGATCTCGTTCATGAAGGAGATCTTGGTCGCCAGTAATGCGTTGGCCGAGTACTTGACGATTTCTGCGCTGACCGGACTCATACGCTGGAGGCGATCTCGCTGGCGATTGAACGGTGCGTAGAGGCGGGACAGCATTTCGAAGGCATGGTCGTCGTCGGTTCCGATGACGACGCGATCAGGTTTAAGGAAATCCCCGAGGGCAGCGCCTTCTTTGAGGAACTCTGGATTGCTCACCACGCTCACCTTGTGCGCACAGCCCCTGACCACGTCTCGGACCTTCTGATTGGTGCCTAGGGGCACCGTGCTCTTGAGCACGAGAATGATGTCGTCGGTGGCGAGGTGGGCTACGTCTTTGGCTACGTCCAGCACGTGGGATAGATCTGCCGAGCCGTCGTCATTGGGCGGCGTGCCCACCGCGATGAAGGCGACGCTACAGCCATTGAGAGCGGTGGCTAGATCAGTGGTGAAATGCAATCGTTCTCGGTGGTTCCGAGTGACCATGGCTTCGAGGCCCGGTTCGAAGAACGGAACCTTCCCCGCCTTCAACTCATCGAGTCGCGCTTGGTTGACGTCCACACACGTGACGTGGGTGCCCGAATCGGCAAAACACGCACCTGCCACGAGGCCTACGTAGCCTGTCCCAATTACAGCGATTTTCACGTTGACGGCCGTAACCCGCCGGTTCCGACGTGTCTAGGTGGATGTGCGTCCAGCCGGGCTGTAGCGGGAGCGGATCAGTGGGCGACTAGGCGGATGGCCGCTCGTCCTCCAACTGGTCGAGTATCTTGGCGCATCGTTCCGGCGCGATTTGAAACCATTCTGCCAGCTGCTGAATGAAGGAATGTTCAGCTTCATGAAGCTTGTTGTCTGCCAGAGCGACGGCAGCCGCCATGGCGAACGCTCCTTCGGTTCCTTCGGCTTCTTCGGGAGCGCCCGCTAGGTTTTCGGCGATTTGCTTAAGTCGAGCGTTTCGCCCCTGGGACTTCCGGGCTTTGGCGTAGTTTTCCGTCATTACGTTGATGGTTCCCGTGTGCAGTAGATCGCCGATGAGTCCTCGTATCGCACCGCGGTCCGCGTCCAGTTCTTCCGGGCTGACGTCGCCGTCCGCCGAGATCATGAGGAACATGGTTTCCGCCATGGGATCCACTCGCGCCAGAGCAGAGCTTTCCTCTTCGCTAAGCAACCCTTCCCGGGCCAGCGTCTCGAAGGCTGGACTGACCCCGGCGGCGGGGCGGCGCCCGCTCTGGAGCAGGGCGTCGCGCAGTCAGCGGATCGTGGCCGTCTCGATGTTCATGTCGCCGAGGTTACAGCCTCCCCTGGGCGCTATCCTGCGGCCATCGCAGGGTGGCCGGGGCGCAGTGACTGGTGGGAGCGGAACCTACGTTTAGACGGCCACAATGCGGCGGGCACAAACGAGAGACGGGAACGGCGAACCGTTCCCGTCTCTCTCACGCCCCTGGGGGCTACTAGTTGCCAGCGGTTGCAGGGGGCGCGGCCGGGGCCGGGGCCCCCGCCGCGGGGGCTGCGACCTCGTTAGCGATGAGGGGAGCTATGACCAGGGCCACAACGCTCATCAACTTCACGAGGATGTTCAAGGACGGACCAGCCGTATCCTTGAATGGGTCGCCGACGGTGTCGCCAACGACGGCGGCGTTGTGGGCGTCGGTGCCCTTCGCGAGCAGCGCACCCTTTTGGGTTGTGTGACCGCCGCCTTCGAAGGACTTCTTTGCGTTGTCCCAGGCGCCGCCCGCGTTGCTCATGAAGATGGCCATGCAAACACCGGTGACGGTGACGCCGGCGAGCATGCCGCCGAGAGCCTCAGGGCCGAGCAGGAAGCCGAAGGCGATGGGGGATGATACGGCGAGAATGCCGGGCATCATCATGCTCTTGAGGGCGGCTTGGGTGGAGATGTCGACGCAGCGAGCCGTGTCGGGCTTGACCTTGCCTTCGAGCAGTCCCTCGATCTCGCGGAACTGACGGCGAACCTCGGTGATCATTTCCATGGCGGCCTCGCCGACGGCTTTCATTGCCATCGATGAGAACAAGAAGGGCAACATGCCGCCGACGAACACGCCGGCCATCACCAAGGGCTGGGTGATATCGATGCTGGTGACGTTGGCCTGCTGAGCAAAGGCTGCAAAAAGAGCCAGCGCCGTCATGGCGGCGGAGCCGATAGCGAAGCCCTTTCCGATGGCAGCGGTGGTATTGCCCACGGCGTCCAGCTTGTCGGTGCGCTCGCGAACGATGGGTGGTTGCTTGCTCATCTCGGCGATTCCGCCGGCGTTGTCCGCGACGGGACCGTAGGCGTCGACAGCGAGCTGAATGCCGGTGGTGCTGAGCATGCCGAGAGCGGCGATGGCGACGCCGTAGAGACCGGCGAAATGCGCGGAGCCAACCACGCCAGCCGCGATGGCCAGAATCGGCAGGGCCGTGGACTGCATGCCGAGGCCGAGACCGGCGATGATGTTGGTGGCAGCGCCCGTCTCGCTCTGATCGGCGACCGCGTTCACCGGAGGCTTGTCCATCGAGCAGTAGTAGCTGGTGATCATGCCCACAGCGACGCCGACGCCGAGACCGATCACGGTGGCGATGCCGACATCCACGGCCGAAACCATCTCCTTGCCAGCGAGCGCGGTACCGGCTTCCGGCCAGAACATGTCAGCGAGCAGGAAGGTGACCACGACCATGATGCCGGCGGAGCCGAAAGCACCCATGTCGAGGGCGTGTTGTAGGTTTCCGCCCTCTTTGGTCTTGACGACGAACGTCCCCAGCATGGAGGCGAGGGTTCCGGCGGCTGCAATAGCGAGGGGCAGAACGACAGGCCCGAGGTCGCCGGTCCCACCGGCTACGCAAGTGGCCCCGAAGCCGAGGATCATGGCACCAATGATGGCACCCACGAAGGACTCGAAGAGATCCGCGCCCATGCCGGCTACATCGCCGACGTTGTCACCGACGTTGTCGGCGATGACAGCTGGGTTGCGGGGGTCGTCTTCTGGCAGGCCGGCTTCGACCTTGCCCACCAAGTCGGCGCCGACATCGGCGGCCTTGGTGTAGATGCCACCGCCTACGCGGGCGAATAGCGCGATCGATGAAGCGCCCATGGAGAACCCGGTGAGCACATTGAGAGCGGTCAGCAGACTATCCTTGAAAATTACCTGGGTGAAGGCGACGTAGAAGCCGCCGAGACCGAGCAGCGCCAGGCCGACAACGCTCATGCCCATGACCGAGCCGCCGGAGAAGGCGACCTGGAGGGCTTGGGCGATGCCGTGTCGGGCAGCGGCAGTGGTGCGCACGTTGGCTTTGGTGGCCACCCTCATGCCGATGAAGCCGGCCAGCGCAGAGGCGGCAGCACCGCCGACGAAGGCGACAGCTATCAACGGGCTCCGTGCCTCACCGCTCATATTGGCAGCGGCGAGCAGGGCAGCGACTCCCGCGACAAACATTGCGATCACTCGGTACTCACGACCCAGGAAGGCCATGGCTCCGATGGCGATCTCGTCGGCGATTTCGATCATCTCACCTTCACCGGGATCTTGTTTGGTGACCCAACCCGCTTTCCAATAAGCAAAAATCAGCGCCAGTACGCCAGCGGCGGGGGCTGCAAATAAGACAGGATCCATGACTGTTTCGTTCTCCGTTTGAGTGCGTTCGAACCCTGTTGAATCGCGATGCGAAACTGACTGGTGCCCGACAAATGACGACTCACAGCGCAGTGGCTGGCCGTCCAAAATCGCCCCCCTATATCCCAACGACCGGCGAAATGAAAATGGCGGACCTACATTGACTCGGGGCAATGACCCGAATTGTGGCAGGTTGCCGGGCCGATTCTTGTGGGCCTGGAAGTTATTCGGACAAAACGGAACGGACGACCGGTAGTTTACCGATGGGCGACGGGCTTGCTCGAACCGGTCCGATGGCGCCCGCCAAATGTGACATGCATACAGAGCACCTAGCGATCGGCCGCGGTCGACGCTTCAGAGGCCCAGCTTGTCGCCGTCAACGCTGCCCGGCAAGTCCGACAGCGACTCATTGGTCTCCCTGCTCAACGTCTGCATGGCCGCTGAGACGTGCCGTGACCGCCGCATGCCCAGCAGGGTAGCGGTCACCCCTTCGCAGCTCAGGGCGCTCCAGATGGCGAGCTCGGTCAGGCTGACTCGCCGGCCGTCGTCGGGCAGCGTACGAGCGAAGGCATCCACGATTTTCTGGGAGCGTTGCTCGCTGATGCGAGTCGCCACTGCTGCCAAGGCGGTGAGGCAAGCGTCGAGGGCGCCGACGTATTTCTGCCGCCAGGGTTCCCAGATCTGGGAGGCGGGTCCGCGAAACTCTCGGTCGAAGCGTTGCAGTTGGGCGAGAACGCGCGGCGCGAGGATCTCGCCTTGCAGTTCTTCCCAGTGTTCGAGGCTCTCGAGTTCGTCGCCGAGCTGAGCGAATTCGGGGGCGTATCGAAGTAGCGTTTCAGGATCGAACTCGAATCCGGACAATGCCGTTAGCTGGGGGGACAATTTTTCTTCGAATTGAGCCTCTAGCTTCTCCAAGACTTGGCAGGATGCGAGCAGTTCGGGCGCATGGCTGCTGGCTGCTGGCTGCACCAACCGAACGCGGCTGTGTTGGAGTGCGGCGTCCAAGGGTCGGGTGGACAAGACGCCGAGTTGCTTCTGGAAGGCGAATTCTAGAGTTGTCTGCAGATTACCGTCCCCCGAGTCGACGCTGGGTTCGTTGACAGCGCCGGCCTCAAACAGATTGAGTGGGACTTCGATTACGGCAAAATGGTGCGATTCGCCGCCGGCCGCTACCGCCGCTTCCATTACACGGCCCAGATCGATCGCGATAGCGTCGCTCGGTGGCCTCACCCAGGCTTCGCTGGCGACGCCGTAAAAACCAATTCGCCCCTGCGCGACTTCGCGCTCCAAGGCGCCGAATAGCCGGACCAGCTGTTTGTAGAATGCCGTCTTGGCGGCTTCTGGGTCCCTTCCGTTGTCGATGGCGTCCAATAGATAAAGTTCGGGATCCTGAAGCAGGAAGCCGTCTAGGGTTTCCAGGTTCAAGCGCCCCAAGCTCTCCGTGAGCTCTGCGCTCATGAGTACCGGATCGAGGTGATGCCATAGCTGCTCGGTACGTTGGGATAGCGCCGATAGCTCCCGCCCCTTGCCGAGACGATCTCTGGCTCGCTTTTGCCCCGACCCTTGGAGGGTGCCGAACTTGCTGATGATGACGAGCTCGTCGCGCTTCAGTTGTTGGTTGGCGAAGCTCTCGGCGAGGGCTTCGCCCAATAGGGTCTCGCTATGTCCATCCGTATAATTGGCCGCGGTATCAAGTAGGTTCAACCCCGCTCGCAAGGCGAGATCGACAGTCTGTCGGTGATCGCTACTCCCGTCGTGCAGTCGGTGACTTCCGATACCAACACGACTCACCTGGAGTTCAGTGGTGCCCAGCACAGCATATCCGTGTCCCTGATAGCTCTTCTCATGCCGAAGGCTGAGTCGGAGTGTACCCACGGCCGTGGCACGGCCGCTCACGGCGGTCGCCCGGAGCGCAGCCGCTCGCTGTCTGTCTATCGGCGACTCCAGTGCCGCCCGTAGATCCATTGGATCTGTGATGGGTTTTTCGCATCGAAAATCGTGACACAAATATATCGCGGCGCGACCGTCCACCAGAGTCTTGCTCTCCAGCAGGGGCAAGCGCGGGTATTCCTCGCCGGTGGAGATACGAGCTTCCACGCGATTCGGCAAATAGTGTCGGCTCAGCTCCCGGGCGAGGGCGCGAGTGTCCGCCTTGTCGGGATTTCCGACGAACACGATTTCCGTCGGAGATTCCAGGAGAAAATCGAGGCTGATGAGCGAACTGGCGAAGGCCCGGGGCGCGGTTTCGATGACACGGCCGTAGGCGCGGATCGCCTGGGCGGCGATGGTTCGCAGTTCGGGCTTGTCCAGATGGTACGAGAGTCGCGCAATGCAGCGTGCGGCGATAGCGTTGGCATTCGGAATGGCTCCGTCACTGCCCTCTCGACGACGAACGATCAACGTCTCGTGAGTCGTGGCCGTTTGGTAAAATGCCCCACCATCCTTGTCGGCAAAATCCCGCAGCATGCGCTCGGTCATTTCCGTGGCGTTATCGAGAGAGGCGGGCGTGCCACTCAGTTCGTAGAGATCGAGCAGGCCGTCTGCGAGGAAGGCGTAGTCTTCCAGGTAGGCGTCTAAGTGAGCGTTGTCGCCCTTGTCGCCCTTGTCGCCCTTGTCGGTGTGGCGTGTCGTTCGATACAGTCCGCCATCCGGCTTCCGCATGCGCGTCAGAATAAAGCTGGCGGCCTTTTGAGCGCTCTCTAGATACGCTGTGGTACCCAGAACACGAGCGCCTGCAACCATGGCGCTGATCATCAGCCCATTCCAGCTGACCAGGATCTTGTCGTCGAGTAACGGCGCGGGTCGAGCTTTGCGGGCCGTAAATAGGAGCTTCTTCCCTTCCCGTACGGAGTCCGCCAAGCCAGCAGGCTCGATGTCGAGGGACGCTGCGACCTCCACATAACTGCGCGGGGTGTTGGGGATGTTTGTTCCCTCCCAGTTCCCGCGATCGGTGATGTCGTAATAGGCGCAGAGGCGTTTGGCTTCGGATTCACCGAGCACGTCTTGGATCTGTGCAGGCGTCCAGACGAAAAACTTGCCTTCGACCCCCTCGCTGTCTGCATCGGTGGCGGAGTAGTAACCGCCCTGCTCCGACTGCATATCGCGAATGACATAGTCGAGGCACTCGCGGGCCACGCGGGCGTAGTTTTCGTTCGCCGTGAGTTGGTAGGCCTCCAGGTACGCGCTCACCAGCTGCGCGTTGTCGTAGAGCATTTTTTCAAAATGCGGGACTAGCCAGTGTCGATCCGTCGCGTAGCGCGCGAAGCCGCCGCCGATGTGATCGTAGATGCCGCCGTCCTGCATGGCATTCAAGGTGCTGCATGCCATCTCCCGGGCCATCTCGTCGCCGGTGCGCAGGCTATGTCGCAGCAGCAGACGAATGCTGGCGGCCGCCGGAAACTTCGGTGCTGGCCCAAAGCCGCCGAACTGCGAATCGTAGCTGCTGGCGAGCTGCTGCACGGCCTGAGTGAGCGCGCTGTCGTTCACCACCCGAGGTCTCGGCGGCGTGCTTTGTCCGATGATGTGCGCGCTGAGCTCCGCGCTTTGACTGCGTACCTTGTCCGCTTCATCGGCCCACAGTTGACTCACCCGCTTCAGGATTTGCGGGAAACCGGCTCGCCCGGGCATGTCGGCTGGCGGAAAGTAGGTGCCGGCGAAAAAGGGTCGTTGGTCCGGCGTCAAGAAGACGGTCATGGGCCAGCCCCCGCTACCGCTGATAGCGACGGTGGCGGCCATGTAGATTTCATCGAGATCAGGACGCTCCTCGCGGTCGACCTTGATGCAAACGAAGTGTTGGTTCATCAAAGCTGCGATCTCGTCGTTCTCGAAGGACTCGCGCTCCATCACGTGGCACCAGTGACAAGCCGCGTAGCCGATGGACAGCAGGATGGGCCGGTCCAACTCCTCGGCACGGTTCAGTGCTTCGGGCCCCCAGGGGAACCAGTCCACGGGATTGCTGGCGTGTTGGAGCAGGTAGGGGCTAGTTTCGCCCGCCAGTCGGTTGCGCTTCGGCTCGGATGACATCGAGGGCACACGTACGGCGAGGCCTGGTCGTGCGCAATGTGTGTCTTGGCATCTTGGGCGGGATTGCCGGCTGCGCTCGGGGTCCGGCCAATTCGTTTGGCCGGGTGCGAAACAGATGTTCACCCAAACCCAGGCTTCGGCACCGATCGAGCCGTCGATTAGCTTCGGGTCGGCCCCCAACTACTATTTCTGCAGAACCAAAACGTGCTCGCGGCGCGGCTCATCACCGAAGGCTCGCTCGCTGTCGCGGTGAAAGTGAGGGCGAACCTGAGAGGCCCGGGCCACGTTTTGCAGCCCGACTTCGGTGGCCAATTTAGACAGCGTGCTATCGGCAAAAATCGCCCGACTCTGGATCGCCGAGTCCGCCATGATCAAACACGCCCGGCCGCCGACGCGAAGCACGCGGTGAATTTGCTCCAGACAACGCCCCAGATCGCTCTCCCAAATGTCGATGGCGTCTTCTTCACGGAGTTTGGCCATCTGCCTTCGGGACCCCATCTCGGTCCGGGCGAACTTGGTTCCGTCGAGTCCAAGCCAGTTGAGGCGCGTCGAGTGATGCGTCAGATAGTCGTAGACCCCGGGGTAGGGGGGCGAGCTAACGATCAAATCGACGCTGTCGTCGTGGATGTCACGGAGCTCGCGCGCGTCACCGCCGAATACCGCCGACGGTGGACTGTCAGGGTTGATCTTGTTCGCGTAGCTCTTGCGACGCTTGAGCAGCTCGCGGGTCCGGGCGCTGAACATCTTGATAGCGTAGCCTGAGGCGATGCGTTTTGCGATTCGCTTGTCCGTGGAATCTCCGGCACGGTTGCTGAGCTTGGTAAGCAGAGATGACAACACCATGTACAGATCGCGCTGGTGCTCCCGATCGGGACACAGTTCGATGCCGACCCGCAAGCCATCCAGCTCGAGCAATACGTGGGGGGCGTACAACTCGCGCTCGTTGTCGCCGTATTTTCGGCTTGGCTTGGTTTTGCTGCGACGCCTTTCTTCGGCGATCGCGCAGATCCCTTCAGCGGCATGAAAGAGGTCCCCGCCTTCCTTATTGGAAGAACGCTTGAGTTTCGTCTGGGCGATCCACACGGCGAGGGGGTTCGCATCCACTCCGAGGGCGCGGCGCCCGATGGCTTGCGCCTCCACCAATACGGTGCCGCTACCGCAGAAGGGATCGAGGACGGTTTGTTTCGGATCGCTCAGTCCCATTACCAAGGAGCGAGCCGTGGTGGGGTGCAGCCGTGCGGGGTAACTGTGAAAGCCATGCACGTGGGCGTTGACCTTGCTTTCGTCAGGTTCGATGGACAGCGCTGTTCGCAGAGCGTCCTCGATTTTCTGCGAGCTCGATTCGATTTCGAGCCGCCCGCCCACGTGGGAGAGGGCGCGACGACCGGAGGGGTCCGGGCGAGTCGGTTTCTTCGAAGAGCGCAAGCCCGTGCTGTGCATTCGATCGGTCTCGGCCGGCTTGGACCGTTCTCGGCGAACTCGCTCCGGGGCAGGGCTGACTTCGGCAGGGCGCGCCATCGGGCTTTTGACCGCGCTCGCTGTCGGGCTTTCGGTCGCGGTCTCGGCCCGGCGCCGTCGGCGTTTTTCCTTTTTTTCGGACTGGGCGGCACCGGCGACTGCGGGCTCGTTTCTCTCGGCAGCCTTCTCTGTGTCGGGTGCTACAGATGCGGCCTCGTCGGCGGAGCCCGCTGCCGCGGAGTCCGTCGAGCGCACGCGCAAACGCTTCTTGTCCTTCTTGGGACGTTTTCGTCGCTTGGGTTTGGCGTCGTCGGCGGAGAGGCCGAGCTGCTTCGCCTTGCGGGCAGCAACAGATTTTCGCTTGCGGGTGCGCGTTTTGGCTACGCGAAGCCGCGCATGTCCGTCGCTTCCTTCACTCGCTGAATCGCTAGAATGAACGCCGCCCGACGCATTGTCGTTTTTTCGCGCGCCATCGTCTGCCGCAGAGCCTGGTGAGCCCGAACCATCTTCTTCTCCAGAAACTTGTCGACGTCTTCCTCGTCCCATTGGATTTGTTGTGTGTTTTGTACCCACTCGAGATAGCTCACTGTCACGCCGCCGGCATTGGCCCAAATGTCGGGAATAGCCTGGATATTGCGTTCCTCTAACACTCGATCGCCGGCGATAGTGCAAGGACCGTTCGCTCCTTCTAGCAGATAGTCCGCTCGGAGCTCCTTTGCGACGCTTTCGGTGATGACGTGACCCAGGGCGGCTGGGGCCAAAACGTTACATTTAATGGCGAGTAGCTCGCGATTGGTGACCTTCTCGGATCCCGGGAAGTCCGCCAGGCCGCCCGTTTCGTCTCGGTGCGCAATCAGGGCAGGCATATCGAAGCCGTCCCCGCAAAATATGCCGCCTTTCATGTCGCTAACCGCCACAATTTTTGCGCCTTGGTCGGCTGCGAGCTTGCCCAGCCAGCTGCCGACGTTGCCGAAGCCCTGGATTACGATGGAAGAGCCTTTGAGACTTTTCCCGTCCGCCGCGAGGGTTTCCCGGGCGGCCAGCATGCAGCCCCTGCCCGTGGCCGCCGTGCGCCCGAATGATCCATGCAGTTTGATGGGTTTGCCGGTCACAATGCCGGGCGTGTAGCCGTGCATCCGGCTGTACTGGTCAAAAAACCAGCTCATCACCTGGGCGTTGGTGTTCATATCCGGCGCCGGGATGTCCTCTGAGGGTCCGATCAGTGGGCTCACTTGGTCCACGAAGCGCCGCGTGAGCCGCTCCAGTTCGGTAATGCTGAGGGTCTTCGGATCCACCTGAACGCCCCCCTTGGCTCCGCCGAAGGGCACGTCGATCAAGGCCGTTTTCCAGGTCATCAGGCTGGCGAGGGAGCGCACCTCGTCGATATTGACGTCGGGATGGTAGCGCAGGCCCCCCTTGAAAGGCCCTCGGCTATTGTCATGCTGCACGCGATAACCGATGAAGTGTCCCGGTCTGCCGTCATCTAGACGGATCGTCATTTCGACACGTAACTCTCGACTTGGCGTTTGTAGCAGCCGCTTGTAGACGGGGTCGATGCTGACCGCCTTGAAGCCACATTTCAAGAAGTGGTTCGTCGTTTCGTATGCGCTTTCCATCATCGATGCTCCCCTGCGTTCAGCCTGAGCTAAAGTTGTACCGGTAACTGTGAAGCTTTCCAACGCCAGCCGGGAGCTGATTCGATCGCGACTAGCGGACGAGATCGGCCGCATCGACAAACAAGCGCCCCATCGCATCGCGCTGGCATACCCGTCTCCCTACGCCGTGGGCATGAGCTCGTTGGGCTATCAGAGCATCTACCGGATTATTCAGGCCATGCCTGGGGTGATGTGCGAGCGTGTGTTCTTGCCGGACGGCGCGGATCGGGCCGGGACGACCGAAATCGAAGTCCCCGTCAGTTACGAAAGCCTCCGCCCCCTCGGCGACTTCCCCATCATTGCGTTCAGTGTGGCCTACGAGTTGGAGATCGCCGGCATGATTCGCATGTTGGA
The DNA here is from genome assembly GCA_013214025.1 of Polyangiaceae bacterium. Taxonomy (GTDB): domain Bacteria; phylum Myxococcota_A; class Polyangia; order Polyangiales; family Polyangiaceae; genus JABSRN01. Next base: position 35,385 of record JABSRN010000153.1, on the reverse strand, counting down.
CGAGGCTCGCGTGCCCTTGCTGGTGGAGGATCGGCGCGAGGGGGATCCCATCGTGATTGCGGGCGGTCCCCTGACCTTTTCGAACCCCGTGCCGATGATGCCCTTCGCGGATGTTGTGATTCAGGGCGAGGCCGAGGAAGTCACGCCTTGGGCAATCGAGGTGATCCACCAGGCGAGCACCCGGGATGCGGCGCTGGACAATCTGGCCGCCCACCCTCACATCAACGTGCCGATAAAGAACGGCTATGAGCCGCGGAATCCGGCGGCCTGTGATCTCGCATTGCTGCCGGCCATCAGTGCAATTCGAACGCCCCATACGGAGCTTTCGAATATGTTTCTGATCGAGGCCGAGCGGGGCTGCTCCCGGGAGTGCAAGTACTGCGTCATGCGCCGGACCACTAACGGTGGCATGCGATTGGTCAGCGCGGAGACCATCCTCTCTTCCATCCCCGAGGATGTGATGAAGGTCGGATTGGTAGGCGCCGCCGTCAGCGATCATCCCAAGATAACCCATATCGTGAACGAGTTGGCGGACCGCGGGCTGGGGGTGGGCCTCTCCAGCTTGCGTCCCGACCGACTGAAGGAGCCCTTCATCGAAGCCCTCTGCCGGGGTGGCTACCGAACGCTCACTACCGCATTGGACGGGACTAGCGAGCGCATGCGCCAGATGGTGGTGCGCCGGGGCTACGAAAAACACTACGTGAACGCCGCCGAGTTGGCGCGCAAGTACAAGATGAAACGCCTCAAGCTTTACCTGATGGTGGGCCTTCCGGAGGAGGACGATTCCGATATCGACGAGTGTGTCGAATTTGTCTCGGGGCTCTCTAAAATCGTGCCCATTGCCCTCGGCGTGGCTCCGTTTTGCGCCAAGCGAAAGACCCCGCTGGATGGCTACGCCTATGCGGGCGTGGATGTGGTGAGCAAACGGCTCGACCGCCTGCGCAAGGGGCTCAAGGGGCGTGCGGATGTTCGCTCCACCAGCGCCAAGTGGGCGTGGGTAGAGTACGTGTTGGCACAAGGCGGCGCTCGTGAAGGCCGTGCCATGATCGAAGCCGTGCAGGCAGGTGGCCGCTTCGCTGACTACCGAAAGGCATTTGCACCCCTGGGTTACTCGGTTCATGGAGCCCAACAAGCCGGCGGCAGCGCCTCTCCGCGAAAACTGCCCTTGCTCAGCGGCAGCTAACCTTGGGGTAGCAGATCGACGAAGGCCCATAGACCCGTGAGCGTCGATTGCAGCGTTCCCACGACCTCGGGAGCGTCGACGGTCCACCCCCAGTGCCACCCGCCGTCGGCGTCCTGCAGACCGAGAACAAACTCTCGCGCTTCGCTGGCATCGCCGCCATTGCGTTCAATCAGGGCTGCGTGCAAGGAGCTGGAGATCACGTCGTGGTAGGGGATGTTCGCCCCCGGAAAGTGCTCTCCTCCGTTGGCGAGGCTCAGGTAGCCCGGCACACCGCCGCTGGCATCGGGGACCCAGTCGGCTAGGGAGTCCGCGGCATCGGTGTAGCCCAGCTGCCATGCGGCAAGACCTGCTCGGAGGGAATCGTCAGCGACCACGGAACCGTCGCTACCAAAGGGAGCAAATCGATCGGGATCAAAAGCGACAGGTGGGTAGCCGGGATCGTAGTGGTCGTAGAACGCCCCGCTGGGGGTTTGCGCGTCGAGCAGCCAAGTGGCGGCACGGGATGCCAAGGCAGCGTAACTCTCATCTCCCGTCCGCTCGCTGAGGCGATGAAGTGTTGGCAGGAAAAACAGTGTGCGTCCGACGGCAATTCGATTGTCGAAATCCCCTGCGTCGGTGACCGCTTTCATGGGTGCGTCGAGATTGCTCAGCCACAATGCGAACGTGTCACCCTGGCTCATCACATCGCGAATCCAGCTGCCGACCCGCTCCGCGGATTTGAGGTAGCGCACATCAGAAGTAGCATCGAACAGATCAAGCAGCGCTTCGGCGACCGCGAGGCTGTCGTAGGAGTCGTACAAGTAGCGAGCCTCGAAGCTCCCGTCTTCGCGTGCTGCAATCTCGGAGGGGTAGGCTCCGGCGTTGCGGGATCGTCGGGTGTCCGCGCTGATTTGAGCCTGCCAAGGCAGTAAGGCTTCGCCTATCTCGCGCGCTGCCGCGATCTCGCCGAGGCCCAGGCGATATCGCAACACCTCAGCCGAAATCATCGGCGATAGATGAGTGGGCGTGGAGGTATCGGTATCGTAGTAGGCGTAGTAGAGACCGTCGACGCCCGCGCTCCGGGCCCGTACGGAGCCTTCCATCCACTTACCGAAACGCTGTTCTGCAATTCCTGGTGTTCGGGATTCTATGGAATACGCGGGGTCTGGATCGGTTGGCGTGTTACCGCAGCCGCCGAGACAAATCAGGGCGAGCAGGGATCCAAGCACAGCGAAGCTGTGGCGCATCTGTACACTAGCAACCATAGGGTGACCAAAAACACGCCGGCTCCCTGCCCTGGCGGAAGGGGAATCAACCGAGGGCGCGGCGTTGGGGACATTCAGCTGAACGGCGTGGGCGCCGAATGCTTGAACACGATTCGATAAATTTTGTCCGCGGCTGTACCGTGTTGACACCGAGCCAACACAAATCAGGAAATGCCGTTCTGCTTTGGTGATTGTCGCGTCGCCGCGTGTTGGATTGGTACGGCGTCCACACGACAACGGGTCGCAGACAAGGCCGGGCTGGTGCCTGTCCGTGACCCGGAACGGATCGGTGACTTCCGCTTTGGGGATTCTTCGTGATAGGCGGTTGGGATTGGGGCTGTGTCCTGACGCCAAGGGTTCGCTGCTGCGAGCGGGCGGCGATCGGGAGCGACCCGGAACGGAACGGTCTGTCCCGGGGCGGGGCATCGCTTGTTGCCGTGTGCGCGTACAATAACGAGCGCGACACACATGTAGCATGAGAGCATACATCTGTCGGCGGGATGTGGTGGCCGGAGAATCCGGCACGTTAGCGCTCAGCTAGGGCTCTGAGCTCGGATTGGCGTTGCCAGACCCTGCGCGTTGGCGGCGGAGCTTCACGGCGGCTGGGCTAGCGCGCGAGTCGCAGTCGTGTGCCCATAGCGATTCGGTTGGACATGCCCACGGTTGCCGCATCGATCTGCCCGAGCGCATCTACATAGTAGTTCGTCGGGTAGCTGCGGAGCCGATAAGCCTGGGTCGTGGACGGGTCGCTGAGCAGCACAGTATAGCGGATCCCGTGTTCTTGAACGAAGGCACGCGCGTCGGCGAGAGAACAGTCTGGGCTCAGGATCGTAAGCAGTTTTTCGTCGCTCCCGAGCCCGTCGTGGAGGGCGTTGAGGGAGCCGAGCTCGGCTCGACACACGCCACACCAGGTCGCCCAAAAATGCAGCAAGACGCGCTGGCCGCGAAAGTCCGAGAGCTGGACTTGCTTGCCGTCGACGCTGGAAAGGCGAAAATCCGGAGCCGCCTGCCCTGAGTCGACCGTATTCCGCGACTGCCAAGCGCTGATGGCGAAGAAGACGAAAGCCAGTAAGCCTAGATCCCGAGCCCATGCCTTCAGACGGCTGCGGCGGGAGTGAGTTTGAGGGGTGGCACTCCTCTCCGGCTTCGGCGTTTCGCTCGGGCTCATGGTCGATGCATATACGAGGTGGGAGAGCCGATAGTTCCAGCTGAGGTGTCAGTCATAGCTGAATGTGCCTTCGGCAAGCTGGCATTTGGCACGGGAGCCGCGCTCTCCTGACCCGATGCTGGAGAAAGTGCTATCAGAAGGCCCATGGACACCAAGCCCCAAGCCATCGGAGCCATCCAGCTCGCCTTCGTGGTCGTGGCGGCCATTGCTGCCTATTCCTTCGTGGCTTCCGGGCGTGACGGGGAACTCCGCCGGACATGTTCGGCGGTGTGCGCCATGACTCCGGACTACGCAGGCAGAAATCGGCAGGCGCCAGACTTCGAGTTGCCGGATCTTGACGGCAAGCCCGTCAAACTCTCTGATTTTCGCGGTCGCGAGGTGATTCTGAATTTTTGGACCAAGACCTGCGCTCCCTGCCTTGAGGAAATGCCGGCACTGGCGAAATACGCCGAGCTAGTCCAGCGCCGCGGAGATGTGGTGGTGCTGACTATTTCGACGGATGAGTCTGCGGAAGACATCCGTTCCACTCTTCAGTCTGTACTGGGGGGAGATGCGGTGCCCTTCATCACACTCATGGATCCTGAGGCGAAAATCGTTTCCGATGTCTATGGCACGAAGTTGTTTCCCGAGACCTGGTTTGTCGATCCAGCAGGGATAATCCGCGCGCGCTTCGATGGTGTGCGCAAGTGGGATAGTCCGCTGGCACTTGAGTTCGCCGAGACATGGCTGGAGCCTGCACCGTGCCCTATCGCATTCGAGAATCGACAGGCACGCGGCCCCAGCGGGGCGCTGTGTGATGAGATGCCCACGCTCTGAAGCGTCCGATAACTCCGGCGCCAGCAAGAGTCGCTACCGACCCCCCGAGCTTCAGCTGGGTCCGTCGTATTCGCAACGGGCGTCGCAAGTCTCGTGGATAGTCACGCGAGAAAGTGGCAGCCGCGGGCTCATGCGGGTCCAGATCCAGTGAGCCAAGTTCTCGCTCGTCGGGTTCTCCAGCCCCGGCACTTCGTTCAAGTAGTAGTGGTCGAGCTGCTCGTGCAGCGGCTTCCAGGCCTCGTCCATTTCGAAGTAATCGATGAGCCAACCACTCTCGGGATCCACTTCGCCGGTAATGAATAGCTCGACCCGAAAACTATGACCGTGAAGCCGGGCACAGCGGTGCCCTTCAGGCACCTTCGGCAATCGATGCGCCGCTTCGAAACGGTACTCACGGGCAAGTCGGACTCTCACGGCGGCGGACCCTAGCCCTAATGAGCTGAGGTCTTCCAGGGTAATCGGTCCGGGGGGCAGGAAATCACCGCGTTGTCCCGTTGTCTACTCGAACTCCAGGCGCCACCGGATGTCAGCACCCAGGTTACCCAGGGCGGAGCTGGAGATATCATTTACGTTGTCATAGGAGCTCTCCACGCTGAGGCCCGGCTTGAGCCGCCACTCCAGGTTGGACCGCACCTCTCGGGAGTCGCTGACGCTGCTGGTCACAAGGGCCCGGATGCGCTCGGTCAGGCGCTTTCCGATAGTGACGGTGGGTTCGGTACGGCCCGACTTGGACGAGTACCTGCTGCCGACGCTAAATTCGTCGATGACGGGGATAGCGCTGGTGACGGCTTGGTCGGCGCCGGTGATCGAGCCGAGCGCTTCGAGAGCCATGCTGCTGCCGACGCTCGCGGACTGGGCTTGCTCGAGTTCGGTGCGAGTCAGACCGAGCGTGAGCAACAGGAAGATATCGTCTTGGGACAGATTGGGTTCGCTGGAGAGGTCGATCTTTAGCTTGTCCGCATCGCCATGGGCCCGGAGTGTGATTCGCCAAAGCCCGCTGGTCGCGCTGCCGCTAGATGCGGTGCCATCTGTGCTACCCGTGGTGCTCGCGGCGGTGTTGTAACGCCGGTATTCGGTGACGGCGGTGACGTCCACCTGGGGGGCGATTCGGGTCGGGTCGTCAAATCGGATGTGCCCCTGCTGAATTTCGAATTCATTTCGTCGTAGGCGAATGCGTCCACCCTGAACGATCGCCATCCGGCCCCGCATGCCGAAGCGCTGATCCGTACCGGTCAGTAGCAGTCCCGGTTCGGCCAGCTTGAGTTCGGCTTCGATCAGGTTGTTATTCAAACGCAGGGTTTTAGCGGCGCGGATGTTGAGGTGGAAGGCTACGTGATCGTTGGCGGGGTCGTAGGCTTCAAAGCTGGTGCGTTTCCCCCGCCCGGCAAGCGAAGAGATGTCTGCTGCCATCGTCACAGGTCGGGAGTACTCAAAGCTTTGCAGTGTTACGACGCCGCTCACTCGAGGGAGCGGACCCCGGCCCAGGTTGCCTTCGGCTTGGGGATGCCAGCTCAAATCGAGATCCGCGTGGGTGTTCATTTGCAGTCCACTCCCCAGCGGCAGCGACACGTTGCGGGCAACTAGCTTCCCGCGCGCGGCACCGAGTTTGGAGTTGCGGATGGGGGCCCGTCCAGAGAGCGTGAGGGTACCGCCGCCGACGAGCGCGGAACCCTCTGTGATTTTTAGTTCGCCTTTTTGCATTAGCAATACGATGTTTAGGTCGCGCAGCGCTGCGGGGAAGCCGCGCATCGCGATTTCGCCCTTCTTCAGTCGGAACTCGCCGCTCTGGGAGAGTGACGTCAGTGGACCTTCCACATGCAGATGTCCGGATAACACTCCTGCACTTCGTTCGGCTCCGGGGATCAGTGCGGTCAGGCTTGCCAAATTGATGCCGTGCAAGGCAAAGTCGAGATTGGCGGCAGGCTTCTGGTGCAGCTTGAGTAGGGAGCCGTTGACGTTAAGTTTCGCCTGATGCCCGGCGCGCGTGACCCCGAGGAGCAACTTCTGGAACTCGATGGTTCCTTGGGCTTGCTCTACTTGGGTTGCGGCGAGTAGCTCGATTCGTGTGCCTGCCGAGTCCAACCACATCTCAGATATGTTCGCGCGCCCCTTAGCTAGAGCCATTCGATCGAGGGGCAAGGATTCGATCTCCAGCTGACCGCTGAGCGCACCGCTGGTCGCCCGATCGACCAAGGCTGCCTGAGGGGTCAGTTCGAGGGCTGCGCCGAGATCTGCCGCAGCAAAATCGATAGTGCCCCAGAGGCGCTTCCTGCGTTGGTAACTCACTCGCAGATCATGAAACTGGATCTGCCCGCCATACAGTTTGGCGTTCATGTGGAACGTGCCCTGGCTCTCGTCGGCGTCGTAGTCGGCGCGATCAAACGGAGGTGCTATGGGTTGTCCACAGGCCGTCTTCTTCGCCGAGGCCGCGGCGACCGCGATCGGGCGCAAACTTCCGGAAAAACTAGAAGGCGGAAGTGTTTTGCGGCCCACCCGAAGTTCCGTGATGCTGCCGGTCGCGCTGACGGACGGCGAGTTGAGGGTGCCAGCGGCCTCGGCAACCACATTCACATAGCCATCGACACCTTGGGCCATGGTACCCAATGCTTGGATGTGGGAGACCGGAATGCCCGTCGCAATGACGTGAGCTTGAAGCTTGCCGCCGCTGCGGACCCGCGCCGACCCCAGCATCGTTCCGCTGCCTTTAGTGAGCGTCAGACTGGGCACATCCAGATCGAATCCGCGATTGCCGGCGTCGATGTCCCGCCAAGCGAGGTGAAAGGGCAGGGCTGCGGTGTCGTAGTGTTCCCCGAACATATTGAGGGGAGCGAAGTCGAATTCGCCATCCACCGTAAGATTCCCTGTTTTGCATGGATCTTCCGGCCCGCCCAGAACGTACTGAATTTTGGCGCTTAGGTCGGAGCGGCCGGTCACGCTGTTCCAACGAGGATCGGATTCGAAATTTAACATTCCGAAGAAGTCCCGGATATCCATGGATTCGCTGCGCACTACAGCGTCGAGTTTGATGGCTGCTGCGGTGTCGAAGTCGAATCGCGCTCTAGCGATGGAGTATTGGCTATTGCCAGCCTTGCCTACGAGCTCGGTTAGATTCACCTTGAGCGGTTCGAACTTCAGCTTGGCTTTTCCAATGTCGCCGACCGGAAATCCTCCGAAGACGAGATTCTTGATTCGGAGATTGCCGGTCATTAGTGGATTGCTGGCCAGTCCCGCCAGACTGGATTGAATCTCCAGTACCCCGGAAACGGGGATGGTCACCAGCGGGCTAGTCTCGGCGAGGTGGATCTGCGTGCCCTCTTCCACCTTGACCCAGAGCTGATTGTCGAAACCGATGGAGACAGAAGTCTTGACCGTACTTTTGCCGAAGCGGGCGGTCATGTTCAGGAACTGAACAGAGTCGCCGGTGACCTTGAAGCGGCCGACCAAGGACACGTCGGGCGCGATGCCAAACATGTGCTGTCGTGCAGGCGAGTAGAAGGCGCGGTCGAAAATTTCGAAGTCGGATGTGTCCGCGCTCAGATCGCCCGCAATCTGTAGCGGGGAGATAGTGCCGTGAAAGCTCTTCAACACCACGTGATCCAGATCCCAGCGCACGACGGTATCGGGAGTGACGTCGATGTCGCGCATCAATCCGGGGAAGGTCAGTCCCACCAAGTCCGCGTGCTTAACGGAGATCGGAATGCCCCTGGCGAAGGGATCGAGGGAGATCCCCGTGATCACGGCCTCGCCGTTTGCGTAGCGCGCCACGATTTTTGTCGCCGAGATTTTGTCGTTGTCTAAGCGAAGTTCGATGTGGGCACCGTTCGCCAACTGCTGGGTGCCGAGTTTTAGGCGCCCGGTGCGGACAGTTCCCCTGAAATTCGGCAATTTTCGCCTAAAATCGTGGCGCAAGGCCCCGGAAAGCGCGACCCAGCCTGTGAACTCCGGACCTCTGAATCGGGACGAAAGTTCCGACGGCAATTCAGCCGTGATGTGTCCGTCAATTAGAGTCGGACCCGCTTCGCCGAGCACGACCCGGAGCTGGGAGAGTTGCAGGGACACACGATTGGGACGGTCCGGTCCGTCATCCCAGCTGAGCGTGGTGGACGTATCTGCGGACTCGGGCGTGGCTGTTTCCACCGCCTGGGTAGCCAAGGAAGCGGGCGTACAGGCCGGGCGCGATCCGGGGTCCCCCGATAGATCGGCGTAACCGATCAGGGAGAGCCGCCGTACTAAGATGCTGCCGGGTTCGGCCCGCACTCGTAGATCCAGTTGACAGACGATGTCCTCGTCCACCAGCGGCAGACGAGCAGAGGGCGTGGGAGCTGACTTGGAATTGACCGGCTCGGCCGGCGTACCCTCTTCGGCAGGGGCTGAATCGTCGTTGCCCGAAATTCCCGTGAGCGCGCTCGGTGCATCGTCGTCCGACGTCCCGTTAGTCGCCTCTTCGGTTTCTTCGGGAGTGCCCGGCCGTGTGCCGGTGATCTCACTCGCGCCGAGCCGCAGCGCCACTTCGTAGCTGGGTCCTGCGTCGGCAAAAACATCGAGATCGAGCGTGCCACTCTTGACCCGCAAACCATGGATGCTCACATCGAAACTGCCGTCAGTGACGCTGATGGATGCGAAGGGAGAGCGCGTCAGCTTGCCGCTGTTGGGATCCGATTCCGGGAGTTTGTAGTCCAGGTTGGTGAGAGCGCCCGACTCGAAGACGAGGCGACCCCGCGGTTCGTCGATTTCGATGTCGCCAACGTCCAGTTGACCGGCGAGCAGGCTGAACAATCGTGGTGTCACGGCGAGGCGATCCGTGATCAGTGCAGGCGAGCCGCCATCGCTTGAGTTGACGCGCACATCGTGCAGCACGACCTGCAGTGGCCAGACGTGCATTTCGACGCGGTAGCTGGCTTCGATGCCCAGCAGACGCTCCAGTGTCCGAGCCGTCTCCATTTCGGCCCACCGCTCCACGCGCTCGGTGCGCGCCAACATCTCGCCGCCCAGGGGCAGGGCGCCCAGCAGTGCAAAAACAGCACACAAAATTCTCGCCACGCTCTGCCCGAGCTCGAAGCGAATCCGCGCGCGGATTAGGGCGTTTTCCTTGGCTTTCGGCATCTCGGGCGTTCGACGATCGTAGCTTTTCCTACCCAGATCGGCCTGCTTTCGTGCCTTCGACCCCGTCCGCTTTCGGACGTTCGTTCAGTATTTGGCGGCTTGGACGAGATTCGGGAGCGTGTTTCGGCGGGCAAGGCAGAATGTGTTACGAGGCGCAGCCCAGCCTGCTGGTTCCTATTCATGCCCAAGCCATCGGAAAAACCAGTCGATACGGACCGGGCCATGAGCGCTCTGGAGCGAGCGGCTTCAGCCGCCGAGCAGGGTGAGCCGGACCGTCCGATCCAGCTGACGTCGGCTGACGAGCTCCGTGCGCTAGGTATCGAAGAACTTCGTAAATCTCTAGATCGGGTGATGGTGGCGCCCCACCCGGACGAAGGGCTTGACGCGCTTCTGACCGGTGGTGTTCTCGAGGCGCTGTTCCCGGAAGTATCCGCAATGGTGGGTTTCGGCGATGGAGAGTGGCGACACAAGGATGTGTGGAAGCACACGAAACAGGTGGTGTTGCAAGCTGACGCCCGCCTTGAGGTTCGCTGGGCGGCGCTCTACCACGACGTCGGTAAGGTAAAGACCCGCAGTTTCGGACCAAACGGTGAAGTCCATTTCTTCGGTCATGCTGAGGTGGGCGCGCGCATGTTCGATCGCGCCGATCGCCGGGAGAACTTGTTCTCCCAGGATCCGGCCTTAAAATCGTCGGTGCGTTTTCTTGTCCTCCACCACCTACGGGCGAGCCAATACGATGGTTCGTGGACGGACAGTGCGGTTCGGCGCTTTGCGCGCGACATGGGCGATGGACTGGACGATTTGATGTGTTTGTCGCGAGCGGACATCACGACCAAGCGGCCAGAAAAGAAGCGCCGAGGGGTGGCGTTAATTGATGAGTTGGGTGGCCGCATCGCTGAGTTAGCAAAACTAGACGCCGTGAGGCCCCCGCTGCCGAAGGGCGTGGGCACGTTGATGATGACCCACTTCGGGATGGCACCTTCACGTCGTATTGGCGAGATCAAGCGGGCCTTGGAGGTCGCGGTGGAGACCGGAGAATTGCCGGCCTACGAAGAGAGCGAATTCTACGTCGATTTTCTAGAGAACAATCGAGCACGCTTCGGTCTCTAATCCCGTGCTGGTCGGGGGTGCTGGAGAGCCGGCGGGAGCCTGAACAAATATCGCCTGGCCGTGAGGCAACGGCCGAGGGACAGTAGCTTCGTGAAAGAGATGAAGATGAGTCGCCACAACGCGGCACTGGACATCACGATGGTCGGGCGCGCAGAAGCTCAAGCGACGATGCGGCTGCCCTACAACGAGAAGTTGATCGGAAATCCGAGTACCCGTGTCCTACACGGAGGTGCCATCACCACCCTGGTGGATACAGCGAGTGGAGCGAGCGTAATCATGAAGCTAGGCGGGCCCCAACCCATCGCAACGTTGGATCTGCGGCTGGATTATCTCAAGCGCGCGACCCCCGGCGAGGATGTCTTAGCGACAGCCGACTGCTACCGGATATCTCGCAACATCGCGTTCGTCCGGTCTATCGCCTACCACGAGGGCGAGCAGGACTCGCCCATCGTCGCCTCCAGTGCGACGTTCATGTTGACCGGAGTTTCGTCAAAAGCTGGGCCCCCGAAATCGGAGGAAAGCCAGTGACAGAGCCGATGAACACCCTGCGTGAACTCAAGCGCAGCGGGCAGTTTTCAAGGCTCCCGGAGTTGATCCCCTACTCCCAATTTATGGGGATTTCGGTGGAGCAAGCCACGGGTGAATTGCTCGGCAAGTTAGCCTACCACGATGATCTGATCGGTAACCCTTCGTTGCCGGCACTGCACGGCGGATCTCTCGGGGCGCTTCTAGAATCGACGGCCATATTTCAAATTCTATGGGAGACGGAAATTCAGACTCTCCCGAAGATCGTGACTATCACCGTGGACTACCTGAGGTCGGCGAAACCCGTGGATACCTACGCTCGGGGCTTCATCACGAAGCACGGGAGACGCGTAGTGAACGTGGCGGTGACGGCTTGGCAGGCGGATCGGGGCAAGCCCGTGGCTACGGCGAACGTACACTTCCTCGTACATCCCACCTGAGCAGATCCCGGCTGTCTTGGGGTCATGCTGTCTCGGGGTTCTTGAGCCCCGCCCGGTTTCGCGCGAGTTGGGAATCTGGAGATCCCGGCCAGCGAATCGACAAAGCCCTGTCCTCCTCGGGCTCATTGGGTTGTGGTAGAGTCTGCACTATGCATCCACCATCGCGCACCGTTCGGAGGCCTTGGCTTCAGGGGTTGTCATCGATTCTGTCGGTTGCCCTGCTTCTTCAGCCCGGTGTCGCGTTGTCTCAGGCAGCCGCCGCCGCGACACCGGCGGCTGACGCGAAGACGGAGGCTCCGACGTTGACCGAGTCGGCACCGGCTCCGAGTAAACCGGCTCCGAGCGAACCGGTGCCGGCGAAGTCCGAGACGGTGCCGGCGACTTTGGCGGAGGCAACTCCTGGCGAAGCGACCCCTTCGGAATCGGCTACTGCTGACTCCGCCGAGGTGGCGGGAATGGCAACCGTCACCATCGCGGTGAAGGGCGCCAAGGGGAAACCGCTGGAGCTCAAGATTGACGGTCGGTTGCTACCGGGATCCGAAGCGGGACACGCGCGACCGATCGCTAGCGGAGAGCATGAGTTTTTGGCGACGGCGCCAGGCATGACGGTCGCAACGGCGAGAGTGACCCTGGCTCCGGGCGCGACAGAAGTTGTACTGCTCACGTTGGAGGAGTCGCCCGACGCTCCCGCACAAAAGGAAAATCCCCAGACCACCGAGTTCGATTTGGATGACGCTTCAGCTGTCCCAGCGGCGGCATATTTTGCTATCGGCGGTGGCATCCTCGTATTGGGCGGTGCGGTATTTTACGGCTTCCTCGGCGAATCCAAACGCGCCGATGCGGACGATATCTGTGGCGAAACGAGTGACATCAACGGCCGTGTCCCGGATCCGGGTCGTTGCTGGGAAAGCAAGAAGTTTGAAATCGCCGCACTGGATGATGAAGCAGATGCCGCATTCAACGCTTCCACGGGACTGGCTGCGGCAGGCGCCACGGCTCTCGCTGTGGGCGTGACAATAATCCTTGTACAAACTTCCAAGCAGAGCCGCGAGAAGCGGCAGCAGACCGAAGCCGGGGTTCACCCCTGGGTGGGTCTGGGCTCCGCTGGTCTTTACGGTCGATTCTAGGGACGTTGACGATGTTAAAATCCGCAATTTTGGTTCTTTACGGTCGATTCTAGGGACGTTAACGATGTTAAAATCCGCAATTTTGGTGGCCGTTTCCGTCTTTATGCTGGGCTCAGCGTTGACTGCCTGCAGCGCCGCCAACCGGCGTTATCAGAAAGACCAGGCTGACACGGGTCCAGACGCCACCCTAGCCAGCTCCCAGCTTGACGCCAGCACGGACTGAGCGCTCCTCTCGGGGCGCCGCTCATCCGAGACCGGCGGCCCTTCCCTCTGTGGCTTAGGCGAGGGATAACCCGCTCATGGCTGACTACATCTTCACCATGACGGATGTTTCTCGCGTCCACCCACCGGACAAGAAAGTCCTACAGAATATCCATTTATCGTTCTTCCCGAGCGCGAAGATCGGCGTGCTGGGGTCCAACGGGTCTGGCAAGAGCTCGCTTCTTAAGATCATGGCGGGCGTCGACACGGAGTACCTCGGCGAGGCCAATCGCCGCCAGGGAACGACCATGGGCTACTTCGCTCAGGAGCCGGAACTAGGCGAGGCGGACACCGTGCTCGAAGCGGTGGAGCAAGCCGTGTCCGAGACTCGAGATCTATTGACCAGTTTCGACGAACTGAACGCCAAGTTCGCGGAGCCCATGGATGACGACGAGATGGCGGCGCTGCTCGAGAAACAAGGCGCGCTCCAAGACAAGATCGATGCTGTGGACGCGTGGAGTTTGGATCAGAAGCTGGAGTTCGCGATGGACGCCCTCCGGCTGCCACCGAAGGACGCCAAGCTGGCACATCTCAGCGGCGGCGAATTACGCCGGGTGGCCCTGTGCCAGCTCTTGCTCAGTCAGCCCGATCTGCTGCTGCTCGATGAACCGACCAACCATCTCGATGCGGAATCGGTAGGTTGGTTAGAAGGATTTTTGGCGGACTACCAAGGATGTGTGGTCGCGGTCACCCATGACCGTTACTTCCTCGACAACGTCGCGGAGTGGATTCTGGAGCTGGATCGCGGTCACGGCTACCCATTTAAGGGGAACTACTCGTCGTGGTTGGAACAAAAGTCCAAGCGTCTCGCTGACGAGGAAAAACAAGAAAGCGCGCGCCAACGAAAACTGAAGCAAGAATTGGAGTGGGTTCAGTCTTCTGCTCGAGCTCGGCAGGCCAAGAGCAAGGCGCGCTTAGCAGCCTACGACACCCTGAGCCAGAAGGCCGCAGACGGGCCTAGCGATCCCCATGCAATCAGCATCCCACCGGGGCCTCGTTTGGGCGATCTTGTGATCGAAGCCAGGGGGCTCAGCAAAGGTTTTGGCGACAAGCTCCTGATCGACAACTTGGATTTCAAGTTGCCCAAGAGCGGCATTGTCGGCGTGATCGGTGGCAATGGTGCCGGCAAGACGACGCTATTTCGAATGATCACTGGCGAACAGAAACCCGACGCTGGTGAGTTTATCGTGGGCGATACCGTCAAGGTTTCCTACGTCGATCAGTCTCGCGACGCTTTGACGGGGGACAAAAGCGTCTACGACGTGATCTCGGGCGGGCAAGACAAAGTCTTGCTAGGCACCCGAGAGGTGGCATCTCGGGCCTACTGTTCTTGGTTTGGCTTTCGCGGTTCGGATCAGCAAAAACGCGTCTCGAATTTGTCTGGCGGGGAACGGAATCGCGTGCACTTGGCGACCCTCCTCAAGACTGGCGGTAACCTCTTGCTGCTCGATGAACCCACCAACGATCTTGACGTCGAGACTCTGCGGGCCTTGGAGTCGGCGCTGCTTGAGTTCCCTGGATGCGTCGTGGTCATCAGCCATGATCGCTGGTTTCTCGACCGCATTGCGACGCACATCCTGGCCTTCGAAGGCAACAGCCAAGTCGTGTGGTTCGAGGGAAACTATGAGGATTACGAGGCCGATCGAAAGAGGCGACTAGGCGATGATGCAGGGCGGCCCACGCGCATGCGGTACAAGCGTCTACACAGCTAGGCCGCTCAGGGAACGGAGGCGGGGGGTGGCTCACCAGATGGGCCGTGTTGCTCTTGGCTAGAGTCGGACTTTTTCGCCCAAATGGCGGCCAGAGCTCCGCCCGACAAGTTGTGCCAGATACTAAATATCGCGCCTGGCAAGGCGCTGAGGGCGCCGAAGCTCTCTTTAGCTAGTGCGACGCCGAGCCCCGAGTTTTGCATTCCGACCTCGATGGCGAGAGTGCGGCGCTCTTTTTCGTTGAAGCCGAGGGCGGTGGCGGCGCCGTATCCGGCGAGTAGCCCCAAGCTGTTGTGGACCACGACCGCCAACAGGACGAGTCCACCCATGGTCTGGAGCTGGGGTTTGGAGAGCGCGATGATGATGGCGATGATGACGACGATACCGGTCATGGCGAGCAGGGGAAGCAGCTGCTGAATTCTGGCTGCGCGGGCTGCGTATCGGGTGTTGAGCCACGTCCCGAGTAACACTGGCAACAGCACTAACTGCGTCACACTGAGCATCATCGTGCGGATGGGCACGTCCACAGTCTGCCCCAAATAGAGCCAACTCAGCAAAGGGGTGGCCACGGCGCTGAGCAGTGTCGACACACAGGTCAAAGACACCGACAGCGCAACGTCGCCGCGGGCGAGGAAGGTGACGACGTTTGATGCCGTGCCGCCGGGACAGCTGCCGACGATGACGAGGCCAATCAGCAGTGCCGGATCGAGGCCGAGACTGATCCCAACGAGCCAGGCCAGCAGAGGCATCAGGCCGAACTGGAGAACGGTGCCGGCGATCACCACTTGGGGGCGGGCGAGCACCTCGCGAAAGTTCGCGGCGCTCAGGCTCAGTCCCATGCTCAGCATCACCAGGCCGAGCAAAGGACGGATCGCTCCACTGGCGCCCGCGAAGGGTGCAGGGAAAAAATACGCCACAGCGCTTAGCGCGATGGCACAAATGGGAAATAGGCTAGCAGGGCTCACCGAGTGCTGGAGTGTACGTCCCCCACCGCAGCTCCGGTGATCATTCTTGGAGGCTCGCTGTCGCCCCGCGCTGAGCCTAGGGAGCGGTGGCGTCGGGCTTGGGGGAGCTCTGTCCGCTATTTGACGGCGAGATTAGCTTCTTGTGTGCGGCCAAGTCCATCGGGGTGGTGTCCCCGGCGAGCAACTCGACGCGGACTGCGACATGAGGGAACTTGGTGTCGCCCGTGAGGCATTGAACGAGCTCGGAAATTTTCGCAGAACCGTTCTGGGAGATCCGTAATTGGGCGTCGATCAGAGTCATGTCGCCACACAGGCCGGCGCGCTCCACGATCGCTTGAGCGGGCTCACCGCCGATTTCGAGACGTTCGACGTAATGACGAACGTCGATCTTCTTCCCGAGACCCTTGATGGACCGAAGCACTTCGACGCTCTCGGTCGCCAAAAATTCGTCGATCCGGCGTTGCAGCTCGTCCAGTCCACCTAGTTCCGCAATCGAGCTGCGATCGAAGGCCACGACGATATGGGCGCCACTGATGAGCCGGTTCACGTTTGGATCGCGTTCGTCCAGTTTCGCGACGCCAGTGATTCGCAGGCCTGCTGGGGTGACGCGGTTGAGCGCTTCCTCGAACAGTTCAGCGGAGGGCGCGTCAATCAGCTTGATATCAAGATACTCTCCCAGGCTGGCCACGCCGAGGGATAAAGCAGGCCCGAAGGACATACTGGGTTTTGGCTTGAAGCCTTGGCTGTAGGCGATCTGCACGCCGCTCCGACGAATCACTCGCGGTAGTTCGCGCATGAGATCCAAGTGGCCGAGTAGAGCGGTGGCGCCAGTTTTCTCGAAGCGGATTCGCCAGCGCTCGGGCGGGCTGCCAGGTCGGGGTGGCCGGTAGCGTTCTGGCCCGTTCTTGTCCTCTTGGGGCACGGCGCGGTCTATGTCTGGCTGGGTGCTGACATCTGCCGCGCCACTGAGCTCTGGCCGCGCGCTGAGATCTGCCCGTTGCCCCGGCGTCTCAGCGCCCAGATCCTTGAGAAACAGCACTCGCTTGGAGCGCATCTTGCCCATGTCGCAGGCGACGCCACAGTCGTAACAAACGAGGCGTTTCTTGTCGTTTTCGGCCTCTTCGACGTTGGTGTGATGAATGAACATCTTGAGCGCCTTGCCACAGGGCGGGCTCAGTCGGCTACGCAGCGCCTTCTTGTATTCGCGAGCGAGGAAACCTTCTTCGAGGCCCACGTCGATGTGGTCCCAGGGCAGGCGTGCACCCACGGGGATCGTTCCCAGGAAAATGTCAGGATCGATACCGAACTTCTCGAAGGCGGCTTCCCAGAGATCGAGACGAGAGCGCTCTTCCCAAGAGTCGAAAGTGGCACCGCCGAGGTACGCGTGTTCAACGGCATCGGCCAGACTGCGATCGCCGCGCGCCAATACGCCTTCGAGAACGCTTGTGCGGCTGTTGTGCGTCTTCACCTTGAGCGCTCGCATGTCTCGGGCTTCATCCCGCAACATGGACTGCTTCTGTCGGATGTCGTCCAGGGAGTCCATGGCGCACCATTGGAAGGGAGTGTGCGGCTTGGGTACGTGGGTTGACACGCTGACAGTGACGTTCGCACGTCCAGGTTTGCCGACGCGTTTGCCGACGCGCAGCGCGTTCTTGCCGACCGTGACGATGCCGCGCACGTCTTCCTCTTCTTCGGTCGGCAATCCGATCATGAAATACAGCTTCATCTTGTCGAAGCCGCGCGAGAAGGTGCGCTCAGCGGTGTCCATGAGTTGCGCCTCGGTGACGTTCTTGTTGACGACGTCTCGCATGCGCTGGGTACCGGCCTCGGGGGCAAAGGTGAGCCCTTGGGCGCGTACTCGGCGCATGTCGTCCAGCAAGTCGTCTGCCAGGCCGTAGGCGCGCAAGGAGGCGACTCCGAGGCTCACGCGTTCCGGTGCGGTTTTCTCGACCAGACGCTTGATCATCGGTGAGATCGAGCTGACGTCGGCGGTAGACAGGGCGGTCAAGCTGACTTCGTCCTGTCCGCTATTCTTCAGGGCGCGCTCAACGGTGTCGATCACCTGTTTCGGATCCCGTTCCCGCACGGGGCGGTAGATCATGCCGGCCTGACAGAAGCGGCAGCCTTCGGTGCAGCCTCGGGCGACCTCGATGCTCATGCGATCGAAAATGGCCTCGGGACCTCCAACGGGTCCATCGTCAGGAAACGGATACTCATCGAGGTTCGGCACGATGTGTCGCTCTACAGGGAAAGGCGCGCTTGAGTCGGGTTTAACTACCACGGCAAATCCCGTGTCCGATTCCAGCTGGGTGTCATACAGAACGGGCACGTAGATCCCGCCCATGTCAGCGAGCCGTCGCAGGCGCTCGGCCCGCGGGACGCCGTCCGTCTGCATCTGTTTCCAGCTCACGCAAATTTCGGCGGCGAGTTTCTCGCCATCGCCAATCACGAAAGCATCGATGAAGGGGGCGATGGGTTCGGCATGGGTCGCGACCGGTCCGCCGGCGATCACCAGGGGGTCGTTCTCTCCGCGGTTCGCTGAGCGCAGTGGGATCCCTCCGAGATCGAGCATGCTGAGGATGTTCGTGTAAGTCAGCTCGAACTGGAGCGAGAAACCCACGACGTCGAAGTCGCGGAGCGGGCGGGCACTCTCCAGGGAGAGCAAGAGCTGACCGTGTTCGACCAACTTCTCGTGCATATCGACCCAGGGCGCGTAGCAGCGTTCCGCCAGGATCCGGGAGTCGTCGTTGAGAAGTTTGTACAGGATCCGAAAGCCGAGATGGCTCATTCCGATGTCGTAAATCTCGGGAAACGCCAGACAGATTCGGATGCCGACGTCGTCCCAGTCTTTACGGCGCGAACCGTGTTCCTCCCCGGTGTACCGAGTTGGTTTCTCCACGTCCTGGAGGAAATCGGCGTAGGGATGACGAAAAAGCTGAGGCATTTCTGGAGTTTTCTGGAACTTGGGGGCCGGGATTGGAGTCTTCTGACCCACGGGCCCGGCTTCGTCAACCTCCGGAATGATTGTCGGACCCGATAAATCAGCTTCCGACAAGATTTTGTGGGCACTCAGCGCTTCAACTTTGAAACAGCTGACCGATCTGCATAGTGGGCGACACGCATTGGCGGGTGCCGCAAGGATTAGGTTTGGGCAACGCAGCGAAGAAAATCTCTGATGGAATTGTCGAGGAACTGTGGTTCGGCGACGATGATCTGCAGGTAGCGCAGGCCGATGCGGCGGAAAGTTTCGCTGCCGCCATGGCGAAGGTGCGGGGCCTCACGCCCTTTCCCGCGATCGCCCAGCGGATCATGCAGATGGCCCAGGACCCAGATGTTCAGCTGGAGAAAGTTAGTCAAGCCATGACAAAAGATCCGGCGCTGGCAGCGAAAACCCTGCGTCTAGCTACTTCGGCGCTGTTCCGAGTCGGGGTTGACTGCGACACGGTGGATCAGGCGGTCGTGCGCCTTGGCATGAACACGATGTACCAAATGATTTCCGCGACCGGCGTGCTGGGCCTCTTCAAGGAGAGTGGTAAAGTCGGCGCCGGCATTCGCGATCATTGTGTCGGAGTGGCTGCGATCTCACGCACTATGGCGCAGAAAACCGGATGGGCGGGCGGCGGACAGGTATTCCTGGCCGGATTGATGCGCGACGTCGGAAAGCTGTTGGTCATGCAGACCGAAGAGTTCGACTACACGCGTGTCCCGGAGGATGATGAAGGTTGGGACCGCGTGCATCTCAATGAGCGGGAGCGTCTCGGCTGTGACCACGGCGTCCTGGGAGGTCATGTGATGACCATGTGGAAGATGCCGCTCTTCGTGACCAAAATTGTCGCGTGGCATCATCAACCGGCTTGGGCCTACGAGGAGGGTGGCGATATCGGCCTAATGGTGGCGGCCATTCGCATTGCCGACCGACTGGATACGCAAATTGCCAAGAGCCCCATTCTGGACGAAAAATTTCTCGACGAAGCCGCAGCGGATGCAGCCTGCGGGTACATGAATGTACGCGCCTAGAGCTGGAACGAAACTGGGATTCTCTGGTTGATGCCCGCCGAGAAGCCATCGGCGTATTTTCAGACTAGCTCCTGGTTCGCCGGGCGGCCCATCACCAGCGCTGCCCACCACCCACCACAAGGCGCTATCCACTGCAGAGCCCTTTCGTCTAGCGCTCCGTGCGTCACCCCACTAGTTATCCATCGTGCCCCGTTTTCATAGTGCCAAGCTTCTTTCGAGACGGCAGTGGTCCGATGATCTGTGTTCGATCACCCTCGACAAGATCCTCGATTTTGCTCCCGGACAGTTCGTTAACCTCGCCGCGGCGCGAGGGTCCACCGCGGCGTTTCGCCCCTACTCCTTGGCATCGGCCCCCGGAGAGAACTGCGAATTTCTCATCACCCGCGTCGAGGGAGGCGCGCTGAGTCCCAGCTTGTTCGAGCTCAAGGTCGGCGATGAGCTAGGTCTAGAGACCACGCCCGAGGGGCTATTTCAGTTGCGCTTCGTCCCGGCTGTGCCGGAGATGTGGTTTCTGTCCACGGGCAGCGGCCTCGGCCCTTTCGTGTCGATGATTCGCGATCCGGCAACGTGGGAAAAATTTGAACGAATCATCATGGTTCATGGGGTCCGTCAGCACGAGCAGCTCGCCTACTTGAGCTCCGATTTCGATGCGGTACCGCGGGGCGCCCTGACCTGGATCCCGGTATTGAGTCGGGAGCGGAACCCGATATTTCTCAATGGCCGCATCCCCGCGCTGATCGAAAGCGGCAGCCTCGAAAAAACAGCCGGCATTTCATTCGAGGAAAAACGCTGTCACATCATGATCTGCGGTAACCCAGAAATGATTAAGGACACCACCGCCGTGTTGAAGGCCAAGGGTTTACGCAAACATCGTCAGCGCAAGCCCGGACACTGGAGCACGGAGAAGTACTGGTAGTCACGACGTTCTGTCCGGGGCCGTGATTGGAAGCTTTGGTTTTGGACCGTCGTCAGGACGCGCGGTGGCGACCGCTAATCAACAGCGCGTGATCAAAACACCACGCCGAGCGAGATACGCCCGGCGAAATAAATCGGGTGGGCCATGTCTCTGGGGTTGCTCGGTGCAATACCCGTGGGGGTGTCGTTCACCTTGAGGTCCAGACCCCCATCACAGTCCGTCGTCTTTACCTGACCTACGTCATCAAAGCAGCGCTCGTCGTCGTTCATTTCGATACCAACGCCGAGGCCTCCGCCGATGGTGAAGTGGCCCCACTTGCGATAACCGCCATACAGGGCTTCAAAATGGCGCTCCGTATGGGTGAGACTGTCGACCAGCACGTCGCCGGGCCGCGACTCGTAGCGGTAGGTATAGTTGGTGAGGGTCGCGCGAAGAACGGTTCCCTTGAACGGAGTGCCGTCCAACCAGAACCCGAGACCGATGCTGGCGCCGCTCAGGGCACCGAGACCCTCGGAGTGCTGACTCAGAACATCCCCCCGGCTGCTCGTCAGACTGAGCGCAAAGGGTTCGTTGTTGGTCACGAATACCGGCACGGTCTCCACCGTCAGCCAATCCAACAGCTCCACTTCGATTTCGATTCCGAGCCGCCCCAAGAAGAGCCACTCCAGTGGATCAATACGGATGGCAAAATCCGGCAGCTCTCCGCCACCCGAGTCTTCGTCAGGCCGGGACCGCTGTGGTGGCGGCTCGTAGGTCCGACCTGAATAGCCGCCGGGGGGCGGAGGATCCGAAGAGCTCGGGCCGTAGGCTTGATTGGGCGGGGGTTGCTCGCCAGGAGGCGGCTGTTGCCCGTAACCTTGCTGCGGCGGAGGAGCGCCTTGGGGTGGCGGGGCCTGCTGCGACGGAGGAGCGGCTTGGGGTGGCGGGGCCTGCTGCGACGGAGGAGCGGCTTGGGGCGGCGCGGCTTGCTGCGCCGGGTACGTGCCCTGAGCGGATCCCAGTGCTGCACCGGGATCCGGCGCTGCACTGGGATCCGGCGCTGGCGTGTACTGGGCGAACGCCAGGCTGGGGGTAGCGAGTAGGCAAGCCAGGGTGGCCACGGCAATTGTGCGCATGCCCTCAGCATAGGCCGTCCGCGACTAGATGGCGAAGCCTACCGCCGACCTTCTCCGGAATCCCCGGATTTGCGGAGTCACGCGGTTTACCAACGGCCGAGCGCAGAATCAGGCACTAGTCGATCCGGCGCTACTCGTTTTTCGTGAAGCTCTCGAAGGTATCGACGTCTTCGGTGGAGCCCAATACGAGGGGGACCCGCATGTGCAGCTCCGTCGGCTTGATATCGAGAATGTTCGTGCCGTTGCCGTTCGTTGCCTTACCGCCGGCGGCCTCAAATATCATTGCGAAGGGGTTGGCCTCGTAGAGCAGTCGAAGTTTTCCGCCAGGGCTCTTGGTGTCGGCAGGATACGCAAACATGCCGCCGCGCAGCAGCGTGCGGTGGGCGTCGGCCACCATGCTCCCGACGTAGCGGGCGCCATAGGGCAGGTTTTTCTCGGGATCGACGCTCTTGATGTACTCGTTCCACGCTTTCACACCGGGCGACCAACGGGAGGTATTTCCCTCGTTGATGGAATAGGTGTTGCCGCGAGAGGGAGTACGGATATTGTTGTGGCTGAGGAAAAACTCGCCGACGCTCGGATCCCACGTAAAACCGTGCACACCGTTTCCGGTGGTCAGCACGAGCACCGTGGACGAGCCGTAGATCACGTAACCGGCAGCCACCAGATCCCTGCCCTTCTGCAGAAAGCTTTGGGTCGTCGGGGGCCCGGTCTTGAGGTCGTGGCGCAACACCCCGAAAATCGTACCGATAGAGATGTCGACGTCGATGTTGCTCGAACCGTCCAGAGGATCGGTCACGACCAGGTAGCCGCCGCTGGCGTGGGGAAACACCACGGGTTCCGCCAGCTCTTCGGAAGCCAGAGCGCTGCAGTGGCCCTGCCGGCGCAGAGTGTTAATCAGCAAATCGTTGGCGATAATGTCGAGCTTTTGGACCTGCTCGCCCTGGACGTTGGTCTCGCCGGTGTAACCCAGCAAGTCGGACAGGCCCGCCCGTCGCACCCGGCTGGTAATCAGCTTGGTGGCCAGACAGATCTGGTTCAGCAGTGCCGTGAAGGTACCGGTGGCCCCTTCGGTCTCCAACATGCCCTCCAGAATGAAGGTTTCGAGATTTACTCCCTGTTGGGGGCTAGATGGCGGGGCCCAGGATGCATAGGACATGGGCCTTCCCTAGCACATTGCGGCCTGTGGACGGCTCCCGGCGACGCATCCGTTGCGAAGCCATCAATATAGATCTAGCTTGCCCACCGCCGGAGCAGACCGGCCGATGGCAGCGCGCCTACCGAGCAATATCCCGTCTAGAGGAACTATGAGTTTTACGCCCCGTGTGAAGGAAATCCTGTCCTGGTACCAATCCGAGACCCCCGGTACCCGAGCCCAGCTCGCCCGCCTGCTCACCACCGGTACCCTAGCCGGCACCGGAAAAATGGTCATTCTACCGGTCGACCAAGGATTCGAGCATGGTCCGGCGCGGTCCTTCGGTCCGAACTTCGAAGGTCACAACCCGCATTATCACTACCAGCTCGCCATCGATGCTGGCTGTAACGCTTACGCTGCGCCTCTTGGTTTCATCGAAGCGGGTGCGGCAGAGTTTGCAGGTCAGATCCCGCTAATCCTGAAGGTGAACAACAGTGACTCCTTGGCTGACGTCGAACCCTGCTCCGCCATCACGGCCTCGGTAGACGATGCATTGCGTCTCGGTTGTGGCGCCATCGGCTACACGATTTATCCTGGATCCGGCGATCGAAACGCCATTTTCGAGGATCTCCGAGAGATCACCATCGAGGCCAAAGAGAAGGGTCTAGCTGTCGTCGTATGGTCCTATCCGCGAGGCAGCGGTCTCAGCAAAGAGGGCGAGACCGCTATCGACGTGGTCAGTTACGCGGCCCACATCGCGGCTCAGCTTGGCGCTCACATCATCAAGATCAAGCCGCCCACGGCGCACTTGGAGCAAGCCGCCGCGAAGAAAGCCTTCGAGAGCGCGAACATCCCCATCGACACGCTCGCCCAACGCGTGAGCTACTGCACTCAGGCGTGTTTCGGCGGACGACGCATCGTGATTTTCTCCGGCGGCGCCGCCAAGGGCACTGACGCTCTGCTTGAGGAGATAGCGCAGATCAACGAAGGCGGCGGCTTCGGCTCTATCGTCGGGCGAAACAGCTTCCAGCGCCCCCACGACGAAGGAGTCGACCTTCTTAAGAAGGTCATGGCCATCTACGGCGGCTAAGTCGAGGCTGGCTTCAGCGCTGCCTGGGTGCCTGAAGCCGCAGGATCGATCCTGCCAGTCGCGATAGACCGGCCGGCGGCTCTGTCCTCATCCCCCTAACCTGCAGTTCAGCCTATTGGCCTAATATCGCCCCTAGTCCGCCGGCGCCATGCATCGGATGAGAGTTGGCACAGCCGGGTGCTTCGTGCTGACGCCGATCCAAACTAGCAGCGAGCAGAAAAATGGCGGATCCGGTTGTAGGGACCCCACGATCTTGCTCTCGCTGAGGCTCCGGAGACCTTGGCGGCGGGCCTTGAATCTGTGCCAATATGCGCCCCCATCAGGGTGGGGGCGATTCAGCTGACCTGCCGCAACCGCGTGGGCCTTCAACCGGGCCCGCGTAGCAATCCGGAGTCCTATGACATTGCGAGTCGAACTATCCAAAGATGATCCATCCGAGCAGGAGCTCGATCTGCTCGTGATCGGCGTTTACGAGGGTTCACTAGCGAAACAAGCGAGGGCTGCGGCTCTCAACACGAAGCTCAACGGCGCTCTGATGGACGAGGCGGACCGTGTCGAGTTTGGCGGCACAGCAGACGCCTTGCTCGATCTTCCGACTCTGGGAGCCCTCCCGGCGAAACGAATCATGCTGGTCGGTCTCGGTCCGAAGCGCGGAATGAACAACGCCCGCCTTCGTCGCTTTGCTGCAGTCGTGGCGCGAGCTGCTGGTAGCACCGAGGCCATCACGCTGTGTCTCCCCGCAGGAGTCGACGGCAAGAGCCTACGCGCCATCGCCGAAGGCCTGGCGCTGGGTGCTTACCGCTTCACCAAATACTTCACCGGTGACCGCGCCGCGAAAAAATCCCTCGGATTGGTTACCGTGGTGAAAGCCAGCGGACGCCCCAACAAGACCGAGCAACGCGCCGTCGACACGGGCCTACAGATCGCCGCGGCCGTCTGCATCGCGCGGGATGCCGTCAACGAGCCGCCCAACGAACTGACCCCCGAGGCGCTCGCGCAGTTGGCGAAAAAGATCGCCAAACAAGGCAAGCTCAAGATCAAAGTCCTCGACAAAAAGGGCATCGCCGCTGCCGGCATGAAGCTGCACTACGCGGTCGGCCAGGGCAGCGCCAATGAGCCGCGCTTCATTCACATGACCTACACACCGAAAAAGGCCAAACGCACGATAGCCTTCGTAGGCAAGGGTTTGACCTTTGATTCCGGTGGTCTTTGCATCAAACCCGCCGCCGGCATGGGCGACATGAAGAGCGATATGGGAGGCGCCGCCGCCGTACTCGGTTTGATGGCGGCAGTCGCTGCTGTCGCGCCGAACGTAGCGGTTCACGGCATCATCGGAGCCGCCGAAAATATGCCCGACGCTGAGGCCTACCGCCCCGGCGATGTCTTCGGATCCCTCGACGGCAAGACGGTAGAAATTATCAACACCGATGCCGAAGGTCGCTTAGTACTCGCCGACGCCCTCGCTTACACCCGGGATCTAAAACCTGATTTGATTGTGGACGCGGCCACCCTTACGGGCGCAGTTGTCGTAGCCCTCGGCAAGACCACCTCGGCCTTTTACACAGCCCAAGAGGGTCTCGCCCGAGAGTTCGACAAGTCGGCCAAGGTGGCAGGAGAAAACTTCTGGCGCATGCCCTTGCTCGAAGAGTTGCGGGATTCGCTCAAGAGCGACATTGCCGATTTGAGACACACCGGCGAGCGCTGGGGCGGCAGCATCTCAGCGGCCCTCTTCTTGCGAGAGTTCGTGGGCGACGTACCGTGGATTCATTGTGACGTGGCAGCCCCAGTGTTGGGCGATCGACCCAACGGTACCTATCCGAAGGGTGGCACCGGTCACCCCGTGCTGACCTTCCTCGAACTGGTTGAGGGCTCCGCATAACCCGGCTACCTGATTCGCCCCGCGTCGGCCCGGTCAACCTGCTGTTGCCCGGGCTCTATGCATGGGTATCCACTGTGGCTTTGCCGGCCTACGGCGCAGGCGCCAGCTCCGGGGTGCGCGTTGTGGGCGGGCTCGCTCTCGTGTGTTTAATCGCAGGAGCGGTGGCCTGCGTTCGGTGCCCGACAGTGGCTCGCTGGGCTGGAATTTACGGCTTCGTTGGCATGTCGCTGATCACGTGGCTCTTTCTGGGGCCCAGGATCGACCCAGCGTCTGTGGAGCCCGTAAAATCGGCTCTCGGAGCAGTGGCGTGGGCGATTTACGCCTTCGGGTGGGGTTCCGCCAGGGACTTGGGCCGGGTTCCCGAAGATGAGCCGGGGGTGCTGCGAACTCGGGCACTGCCTGCCCGAGGACAACTTTCCGCGGCAGCCCTCGTCGTCTTCTCCCTGTCGGTAGCGGTAGCGCTGGCTCCCAGCTGGATTGCGTGGACTGTCGTCCCCAAGGCGTCCGCCCTGCTTGCCCAGGCCGTGGCCGTAGCGGCGGGTCTGGGCGTTCTGAATGCCGGAGCCGAGCTAGCTCTTGGGCATCGAAGTCGACAAAGCGCGGGTTCCCCCAGCCAGCGCCTCGTCCGAGCCGCCGGATCCATAGCCGTGCTTGTCTTGCTTGCTATGGTGGGTATGGTTCTTGAGCTGGTCTAAGCTCTCGCCTACTCGGACGCCGACCCCGTTGAAGCTAATGTTCTCGAAGATGATCGATCTCTTGTGTGTGATGTTGCTGTTGGCAGCGGGGCTCGCCTTTTGCCAGGGTGTTGTTTCTCTCGGCGACCGCCACGATTTGCTGGCGATGTACTGGCTACTGATCGGCGGCTTGTTGTTGCGCGCATCGACCGACATGTTGCGTCCCGCGCCGAGGCGCTCATGAGCTGGGGACAAGTCGGTCGATACGCCTCGCGAACTGTGTGCGTGAGCCTTCTGCTAGGCTGTTCGTCCAGCGGCGACGGCCCGAATCTTAGCCGTGGCCAAACCCAAGCGCCCGTTTCGCCGACGGCTGTAGCCATGGTGGGTGGTATTTCGGTCCAGCCCGACACCGTGCGCAGAATCGCTAAGGCTCAAGGCATCAGCCCTCGTGCGGCTCTAGAGCTCGCAGTGTCCGATACCTTGCTCGCGTCCGAGTTCGAACGACGGGGCGATGGTGCGTCGATTTCGGTGGTTCGACGGGCCACCCAAAGTCGAATGCTCCTCGAGGAACTGCAGCGCGCATCGCTGGGGCGCGGGGAACCGACCGCCGAAGAACTCGCAGAAGCTACGGCTCGACATTGGTGGGACTACGATCGCCCTGTGATGGTGCGTACAGCCCATGCCGTCGTTCAAGAGGGCACTCCCGAGCAGCGTCGGGCGCTAGCCCTCAAGATTTTTGCGGCGCTCCAGGGGGTGAAAGATCCGGCACAGTTTATCGCTCAGGCCAATACAGTGCCTGCGGGGGACCTAACAGTTACCGTCCAGTCACTGCCGCCAGTGGGTCTGGACGGCCGCACCTACGACCCCAGTGACCCTCCCCGACCGGGCGCTCCCCCGGGCCAGTTTGATACCGATTACGCGGCGGCCGCCCACGCAATAGAGAACGTCGGCGACCTCAGCCCCATCGTGGAGACAATATTCGGATTGCACGTCATCGTACTGACGGAACGAATCGAGGCGCGAGCGACCTCCGTGGAAAAACGCCGTAAGGACTTCCGCTCCGAAATCCTGCGTTTGCGCAGCGAGACCGATCTCAAAAAGACGCTTGCTACTGCGCGTGAAGCGTCGCCGCCCAGCTTCGATCGAGCGTGGAATGGCTACCTTGACATGGTCGATGTCACTTCAGGATTTCGTTGACGCAGTCTTCGGGGACTTTGATTGAAGCTGGGACGCTGAATGAACGATGACCCAGGCCCGGTCTCGTCCGCCGCTGAGTACGAATCCGTTTTTCGTACTATCCTGGAAAAGCTCTGTCGCGTTAGCGGGGCCCGGGCGGTAGCTCTGGTAGACGCTCAAGGAGAAACGGTCGACCACGCCGGCGAGATGGATGATTTTGACGTCAAGATCG